>JAFODS010000001.1 GCA_017380575.1 Clostridia bacterium
ATAATTATTAGTTATCTGTTATTTTTGTTGTTTGTTGTAGAACATTGCAAGCAAAAAAGCTATAAAACACTGATGTTAGTACACACAACAATTATACGAATATTATTAAATATTTTCAATTAAAATGCAAAAAAAAGTAAAAAAACGACAAAAAAGTTAATATATAAATGGAAAATGCTTGTATAGTAAGGCGATACAATAAAAATAACAAAATACGCTGAGTTGAATATACTTTTTGATATGTAGTATAGTTTATTCGTCGAAGAGGAGAGTCACTGAGAAAATCGGTGCAATAACGCTTTGGATAAAACTTTTGGAAGATAGCCTTGGGGTTTGTTGTGATTTTTATTAGGATGAGATGCTTCATACTCATTCCATGCTTTATCTGCATCTTCAAGAGTGTCAAAATATAAGTGCTTATCTAAATATTCTTCAATTAAGGCTATAAGTTCAGCGTTGTGTTTTTTGGAGTAGAATTGCCAATCAATCATTTCTTCAAGTTCTTCTTTGGTGAAATAAAGTCCCTTGCTGTAGAATGCTTGCATTTCTTCGACAGTGTATTCAAGCGGATCGCTTATTATTCCCATATGTAGAGTTAGAAATATTTCTGAAATCAAGTCTTTTTCTGCTTGAGTTAGCGCGCTTGTTTTTTGCTTGTATTTTTCCAATTCTTCCTGTGAAAAAGACTCAGGATGATTTTTGACAAGAAAAAACAGACAACATAGGTTATCGTAATAACGTATTAGCCTTTTCTTTTCTTCCATTGATTCAATGTGCCACAATCCTCGAATCGAATTTGCTAGTCTGTCTGTTATTTCTAGTTTATTTTTCATTTTAAGGACTCCTTAAAATCTATCTTTATAATATATATGTCGAAAAATGTAAAATGTCACATGGAAGTTTTAAAAATTAATAAAATTTTCACATTTATCTTTAAATAACATATTAATAGTGAATATTTACATCGATTTCAAAAAGTTGCAATTTTTTGATAAAACGATATAATTTCTTTATAGATATTTAATTATTTAAAATTCAAATAGAGGTGTAATTTTATGAAGAACAAAAATTATTATCACTCCAAAAGCATCATTTTCTTGACATTTGGTATCTTCCTTTTAACGATGGTTATTTTCCCATTAGTCTTGAAAATCCCCTTGGTAAAGAGTACTATAATTTATTTATTGTCTTTTACAACCAATGAAGGGTATCAAGTTGCCTATGTTGAATTTATTGGTGCTATTATTGGTAGTTTTATGGCGATATGTGGATCTATGTGGCTTCAAGGGAGAAAAGAGCAAAAAGCGGAAACGAACAGACGCAAAAAATATGCTTGTATTGTTTACAACGATTTAGATTTGGCTTTTAAAGATTTAATCAAAATATTTAGAGATACAGAAATAAGGCATGGTCTAAAAACTATAAATGGAGAAGAGGATGCAAATGTGTTTTGTGAAGTGGCCGTTGGTAGAAAAATTCATTTAAGTCCGAATTGGATTTCTGATGTTGCACAGTTAAACGATATGTTGTCCAGAACCGAAATTCAAACAGTTTATAAATACTATGGGTTGCTGTTAGATATTGATCGAGCTTTTCAATCTGGAAAAACTGATGAAATTAAAAAAATCTATTCTACACATATAGGATATTTAGTGACGGGAAAGCAAAGGAAAGTTCATAGCGATTGTCAATTAATACTTGATAAATTGTCTAAACTTGCGAAAGACGGATAAATGTTGGACGGTGTTCATGAAGAAGCTATCATTTTGATGGCTTCTTTTTTGTTATTCTATAAGATAATAAAAAAGGAGGTTGATACTATAACATTAGAACAATTAAACACCGCACTTTATGAAAAGATGTATGCCGAACAGCACGAGTTTGTTGAGTCTCTTAAAAACTCAACACCTGAAATCGTAATTCAGAATGCATACGAGCTTGTTATTCGTGAAGATATTTTATTATCTCTTGAAGAAAATGATCTTGATGCAAAACAGTGTAAAGCTTTGTTGAAAGAGAAGAAACCTCTTAATAAGTTGTTTCTTGCTTGGGAAAAGCACGAAGGAGATCATATGAATGAGATAAGATGCTGTATTGAAAACACAGCTAATGAGCTCATTAAAGTTGCAAGAATAAAAGCAGACAGGGGAAGTCGATAGAATGACATATTACTCTAAAAATGTTATCGACAAAGCAAAGGAAATGGACTTGCTTACATACCTGAGAATTTACGAACCGTATGAACTGGTAAGAGTTTCACACAACGTATACTCTACAAAAACACACGACAGTTTGAAAATATCAAACGGAATGTGGATGTGGTGGTCAAGAGGCATAGGCGGAAAAAGTGCCGTTGATTATCTTGTAAAAGTACGTGGTATGACTTTCATAGAAGCAATTTCTCTGATTGCGAAAGACGAGAATACATTAAGTAAACAGTGCAGAAAGCCACAGTACAAAACCAAAAGAAAACTTATCCTTCCACCGAGAGCTGATAATAATGATATTGCAGTTGAGTATTTAAAGCAAAGAGGAATCAATGAAGATGTCATTTCGTATTTCATTGAAAGAGAAATGATATATCAGAGTTCACCGATGAACAATATTGTGTTCGTTGGGTTCGATGAAAAAGGTGTTCCTAAATATGCAGGTATGAGAGGTACGGATGAATACAGATATATCAGTGATGCATACGGTAGTGACAAGAGGTTTCCTTTTCGGTTGGTAAATAAAAATAATACAAACATTCATATCTTTGAAGGTGCGATAGATTTATTATCCTACGCCACACTTCTTTATGAACGAGGTTCTGATTTTAAAAGTCAGAACCTTTTTTCTTTATCCGGAGTTTATCAACCTTCCAAGAAAATGAATAATGTTCGGTTACCGAATTCATTGAGCAAGGCTCTTGATGATAACCCGCAAATAAAAACAGTTTATCTGCATTTGGATAATGACACAACAGGTCGTAAAGCAGCAGAAGTAATAAGTGAATTACTGAAAGATAAATACACCGTTGAAACAGATTTTGTTTCGGTTGGTAAAGACGTTAATGATTACTTATGCTCTTTAAAAAATTTATCAAACAAAATAAGAAGGGAGGTTTGATGCAAATGAAAAAATTTGAAGTGACCATAACTGAAATCTTAACAAAGAAAGTTTCGGTTGAAGCTCAGAATCAGGAAGAAGCAGAACAGATTGTAACCGATGATTGGTACAGAGGTGAACATATTCTTGATGCTGATAACTTTACCGAAATTAACTTTGAAGCAAAGGAATGTATTCCTGAAAAGATAAAAGTTGTTTTGGTTGAACCCGGCAAGATTGCAAAAGTTCAGGAGATTGATTCTTCTCTTGAGAGTATGCAAAACATTGTCGGAGGTAATATTGATGTTCGTTATTTATCAGACGGTTTAATTATTCATAATCGTGAAGGTAAACTTCTTTCTTTACCATTAAACAGAGGACTGTGTGATGGTGAATGTAGAGTTAATGATATTGTTTGCGGAACATTTTTTATCTGCGACAGTAAAGAAGATGAGTTTATAAGTCTGTCTGATACACAGATAACCGAACACTTAAAAAGATTTAAGTACCCGGAAAAGTTTTTTAAGGTCGATGACCGTATAACTAAAGTTCCATATAACCCGATAAAAAAAGAACATGAAAGATAATGGAGGAATATATAATGAAAAGATTTAAAGCAGTCGTAATTCATTGCTTAGCCAATGTGGTTGAAGTAATTGCAAACTCAAAAGAGGAAGCTGAAGCAAAGATAAAAGATATTGACAATTCAACTGACGTAATTTCGCAGCTTGAAAACACGAAAATGTTTCCGGTATATAAGGTGTTTGAAGCTGACAGCGAGTCAGAGGACTGTGATACAGATGATACTCAGACCGTTTCTGACGACGAAGAAGTCTGATTGATGAGCTGTATTAATAGAAAAAATGCGTGGCATCAGTCTTAACAAGCATTGGATATGAGTACTCACATCCGCTTGTTAAGGGATTTTTCACCCCTAACACCCCAGAAAGGAGATGATTCCAATGGACACATTAGCTTATGTTGCAGTTGCAGGCTTAGCTTTTATATCAAATATAACTGCAACAATCTTGATTGAAAAGTTAAAGAAGAAAGGCTTGATTGTATGCGAAACAGAGAGATACAGGTAAAAGTATATTTTAACAATCAAGAAAAGAAAAAACTTGATTTGCTTTGTAGGCAGACCGGGTTGAAACCATCCTTGGTTATACGCTATCTTGTTTTAGGTTATGAACCGCCTGAAGCACCGCATGTTAAATATGATGATTTGATTTATCAGTTAAGGTGTATCGGTAATAACATCAATCAGATTCTTCGTATTGCAAGAACGAATGGTATATTAAATCCTGTTGAGTTGGAAAAGCATTTGTCTGAACTTAAAGATGTTGAACAGGAAATGCATGATGCTTTCAGGATAAACAGGAAAAATTAAAATGGCAATAGTATATATCATTCCTATTCGTACACATCTTGACAGAACACTTGCTTATGTCGGTAACAAAAATAAAACTGAAAACGAAAACTACGAAAAAATGTTTCTGAATTTGCATAGTGTACTTGATTACAGTATTAATGATTTAAAAACAGAAGAACAGTTTTATGTTACTCCGACTCAAAACCTGACATCAGTTGAAAACGCATTTCAGGAAATGATGCGAACAAAGAAACGTCATCGCAAGACAGACGGCATTCTCGGTTATCACATTATTCAATCGTTTGCACCCAATGAAGGAACACCGGATAAGATTCACGATTTGGGAATTGAGTTTTTAAACAGAGCTTTTAACGGTTATGAAGGAGTCGTTGCAACACATCTTAATACAGACTGTTTGCACAATCATCTTGTAGTGAACTCTGTTCAAGCAAAATCAGGATTGAAGTTTAACGATTGTCTTGAAAGCTATTATAACCTTCGTGAAATTTCTGATGACCTTTGTCGCGAATACGGGTTGTCTGTTATTAACAATCCGAAAAAGCGTGGTCATAAAAGTTATGATTTATATATGGCAGAAAAAAACGGAGAGTGGACAAAGGATGCAATCATCAGAAGAGACATTGATGAATGTATTCTGACAACAACAAATCGAAAAGCATTCTTTATTGAAATGCAAAGACTAGGATATACTTTTAATTTCAGTAGAAAGTATCCGACTATTTCACATCCGAACTTTGAAAGACCGAGAAGATTAAAAACTCTCGGAGAAAATTATACAATTGAAAGCATAGACAACAGAATAAAATCAAAATGGCAGAGATACAGAATAGATATTCCTCAACAAGATTATCTTGTTGAGGATTTTTTTGTTCCTCTCGTTGACCCAACTTATCAACAGATTTATGTTTCGTTTGTAACCGTTGTTCAGTATGTAAAGAAAAATCCTAACAAAAACAGAGGTCTTGATAAATATCTCATTGATGAAATGCGAAAGCTCGATAAACTGATTGAACAACAAAATCTTTTGTGTGATAACAATATCAATACTTCTGAACAACTTTCTGAATACAGACAGTCTTGCGAAAAAGAACTTCAGGAATGTGATGAAGGAAGAAAACGACTTCGCAATATGTTAAAGGTTGCGGTTAGAAGTAATGATGAAAAAGAAATAGCTGAAATCAAAAACTCAATTTCGGTGTTAAGTCAGAGGATGAATACTTTAAGAAAAGATATTCGTATCTGTGACAGAATACAAAACGATGAACCTAAAATCGAAAACAAGATAAATAAAATTATGAACGATAAAGAAAGAAAGGAGATGAGTACAGATGAACGCTTCAGGCGACGCAGCAGAACAAATCGTGAGGATGACACTGCAGGGCGTTGAAGTTGCAGGTAAGATGTCAATGGACGGAGCTGAACGTCTTATTAAACTTATCCTTGCATCTCGTAAAGATACAACAAGAACAAAAGGCAGAGCTTCACTTAATACAATGCTTAAATCTCAGAAGCCTATTAAGGTTTTTGAAATCGATCAGAAGGATTTGTATAAGTTTTGCAAGGAAGCAAAAAAGTACGGTGTTATGTATCACGTGCTTAAAGATAAATCTAATGAAAACAATAAGTGCGATATTATGATACGTGCTGAAGACTCACCAAAGGTAAACCGCATATTCCAAAGATTCAAACTCGGATATGTCGATAAAGCTGATGTTCGGAGCAGTCTTGAAAGATCCAAGAACGGTAACAAACAACCGAAAGAGAAACAGAGACCGGAGAAGAGTATGGAGGATAAATTTATTGATGAGCTCTTTGAGAAACCTCAGCAGAAAGAAACTTCGCATATCGAAAACCCCACTATGGCGAAGGCGGGAAAATCCCGTCCGTCCGAGCCTACCTCCGGAATCAACGAAATCCGACGTTATACACGGGATGATGCTTCTTCCAGACCCTCAGTCAGAGCAGAGCTTAACAGGCTTAAGGAAGAGAAACAAAAGGCGGCAGTCGGAAAGACAAATCCGCAGAAATCAAAAACAACAAAAACGAAAGGAACTAAAAAACATGACAGAAGCAGATAAGATTATCGGTAATGAACCGACAACTGAAACAGAACTTTATTCAAAAGAAGATTGGATAAAGCAGAAAAATGAAAACAGAGCATTAGCTTATGAAATGCTCGAAACAGCAACGAAAGAACTTAACAATCCCGATACCGTAATGGCGTATCTTGATATTCAGAGCCGATTCGACAGATACTCGGTAAGCAATGCACTTCTGGTCGCATATCAGAACCCTGATGCAACAAGACTTTGCGATTCAAAGACGTGGCAGAAGAATCATGTGTTTATTAATAAGGGTGAAACAGGTATTGTTATTCTTGAACCCGGTAAGGAATATACAAGAGATGACGGCAAAAAGGTCATTCCGTATAACGCAAAGAAGGTCTTTGATATTTCACAGACCAATGCAAAGCTGAGACCGCAGAGAACCAAAACACCCGATGTCCGTGTGGTAATAAAGGCTATGATTACCACATCTCCCGTTCCTGTTGAAATAAACAATGAACTTCCCGAAAACGTGAATGCTGTATATCAGCCCGAAAATAAAAAGATTCTTATCAGGCAGGGAATGAACGGTGATGAAATTGTCCGTGCACTCTCAAAAGAAATTGCATTTGCAAAACTTGATAAGGGTGATTTCAACAGAGAAAATCTTGAGTTCTCCGCACAGGCTATTTCATATATTGCAACATCAAGAGCAGGCTATGAGCCTGAACCTATTACCGGTGTAAGCGAAAAGTTCCTTTCTCTTGAAGCAAAAGAAAAGAGAGCTGAGATTTCACAGATTCGTGACCATGCGAATAGTATTGCAAACACAATTACCAAGGCACTTGAACCTAAGCACAGAGAACACAGTGACAGATAAGGCGGTGTTCATATGAAGGATGAAAAAAGATTAATAACAGTTGATTCCTTTGAACACAATCTGTTGATTAACGGTTTCAATGAATTCAGAAACAGTTTACTTGAACAGGAACAACCTACGGAAGATGTTGACAAACTTCTTTTGAAAATCATTGATGCTCCGCCTCTGCGAAGGAGGAGATTTGATCGTGCGGACAGATAAACTTTCCAAAACAAATCTCATACTTTATTCCTGCGGCCTAATCCCTGTTATATGGCTCGGACTGTTGGTTGCACCGTATGTTGACGGCGGACTTGTAGATATCATTGAAAATCTGTCAGTTGCTTTCAGTAATCCTTTTAATATTTCTTTTTGTGAGGACAGCTTAAAAACTGTCCTCGTTTTTATTGTCGGATATGCTCTCGGTATCGGTATATATATATCTAATGACAAGAATTACCGAAGAAGAGAAGAACACGGCTCGGCTAAATGGGGAAAGCCGGATACTATTAAAAAGAAATATATGGACAAGGACATTACCGAAAATAAGGTTCTAACTCAGAATACTGCAATCGGTCTTGACGGCAGACAGCACAGAAGAAATCTTAATGTTTTGGTATGCGGTGGTTCGGGTTCAGGTAAGACCCGATTTTATGCGAAGCCAAATATTATGCAGGCCAACACCTCGTTTATAGTTCTTGACCCGAAAGGCGAATTGCTTCGTGATACCGGAAATATGTTAGAAAAGCATGGCTACGACATTAAGGTGCTTGACCTTATTAATATGGATAAGAGTGATTGTTATAATCCGTTTGTATACATTAATAATGATAATGATATACAGCGACTTGTTACCAATCTGTTTAAGAATACTACTCCGAAAGGAAGTCAGAGTAATGATCCGTTCTGGGACCAAGCAGCAAGTATGCTATTAAAAGCACTTGTATCGTATCTTCATTATGAAGCACCGCCCGAAGAACAGAACTTCTCAATGGTTCTTGAACTTATCCGTGCAGGTGAAATACCTGATGAACAGATGGATACTATTATAACGAGTCAGCTTGATGATGTGTTCAACAAACTGGAAAATGATAACCCTGACCATATTGCACTTAAGTATTACCGTTCATATCGCAGCGGTTCAGCGAAAACTTTGAAATCAATTCAGATTACCTTACTTGCAAGACTTGAAAAGTTTAATCTTGATTCCCTTGCGAATATGACCTGTACAGACGAGCTTGAGCTTGACCAAATCGGAGAAAAGAAAACGGCAGTGTTTGCCCTTATTCCCGAAAACGATACAAGTTTTAATTTTATTGTCGGTATGCTCTACACACAGCTTTTCCAACAGTTATATTATCAGGCGGATTTCGTACACGGAGGCAGGCTTCCCGTTCATGTTCATTTCGTAATGGACGAGTTTGCTAATATTGCCTTGCCCGATGATTTTGATAAGTTGCTTTCAACAATGCGTTCCCGTGAAATATCTGTTTCAATTATCATTCAGAATATGGCACAGCTTAAAGCATTGTTTGAAAAACAGTGGGAATCAATTGTCGGTAACTGTGATGAGTTCTTATATCTTGGCGGTAATGAGCAATCAACACACGAATACGTTTCAAAACTGTTGGGTAAAGAAACGATTGATACAAACACTTACGGACAGTCAAGAGGCAGAAACGGTAGTTACTCAACTAACTATCAGATTGCAGGAAGAGAATTGCTTACTCCGGATGAGGTGCGAATGCTTGATAACAAGTACGCACTTCTTTTTATTCGCGGTGAAAGACCGGTACAGGACTTGAAGTATGATATTTTAAAACACCCCAACGTCAAAGACACAACAGACGGAAAGGGTGAAAATTATGTTCACGGCTTTGATGATTACTCAAGCTTTGAACTTCTTTTTAAGAATCCTGAAGATATTGATACTAAAGATATAGAGGATTCAGATATTATCGTTTATTCAAATGAAGAAATAGAAGCATATTTATATGCTATGGAGGTACAAAATGGACAAGAAAACAATCAGTAAAACAAAGAAAATCCCGATGAAGGGTAACGTAAGAAAAGGTTTCAAGAGTTATGTGGGTATTATCCTTTGCCTTGTAATGCTTTTCACTTTCAGTGTAACAGCACTGGCAGCAGATGATCCTGTTGCAGTGGTAAACAATCTTTCAACATTCATATTCGGCCTTATCAGAGCAATAGGTCTTATTATCCTCGGTTTCGGTATCGTGCAGGTCGGTCTTTCTCTTAAATCGCACGACCCGTCACAGAGAGCTAACGGTTTCCTTACAGTAGCAGGTGGTATTGTAATCACCTTTGCAAAAGAAATTCTTGACCTTATTGTCGGATAAGTACTTCTGCGGTGGGAAAAGTCTATTGTCAGTTGGTTCTAAACTGATTAAAAATTTGTTACACTCTTAATGAATTTTATTCACTAAAGGGAAGGAAAAATTAATATGATTGATCTGCCTTATAAGACTGCATGTTTTACAGGACACAGACCGCAATCTATAACATATCTGTGGGATGAAGATTCTGTTCAGAGTTTGAACTTGAGAAAAAGAATCAGATCTGCTGTGATATATTTAATTGAAACCTATGATGTCAGACACTTTATATCGGGTATGGCGATAGGTGTTGATATGATTGCTGCCGAAGTTGTACTTGAAGTAAAAAGTCAGTATTCTGACATTACTTTGGAATGTGCAATTCCCTGTGAAGTTCAACCTTTGAAGTGGAGTGATAAGTATAAGAGCAGATATTACCGTATTCTGGAGTTAGCTGATACAAAAACTATTCTACAAACAAACTATACTGCTGACTGTATGCATAAAAGAAATTGTTATATGGTTGATAAATCCGATTTTGTGATAGCGGTATGGAACGGTTCTCCTTCAGGAACCGGAAAAACGGTATTATATGCAAAAGAGCGTAATAAAAGAATAATTAAAATAAATCCATAAGATAAGAGTGTGCGATTACTCGCACACTCTTTGTTTTATGGAGTATTCGAATCCTGCGTTTGAATGTAAAAATGCAAATTTAACAGAAAAAGTGTTTATAAAAAGCCTTGGAAGTTTTTGCTTCTATATATATAAACAACCGAAATGCGAAAATGCAACACTTTTTTTAAAAATTTTTTTCAAAGGAGGTTTTTGATGGAAGATTCAAGTAATTGGGTAGTGCAAAATCTACAGAATGCACTTTCCACTTGGAACGATAAGTTAAGTGAAATATGGCTTCTCATCACTCAATCCCCCGAAGAATTTAAAGACGGTACGATATGGAACGTCATAACCAATATCCACGGAGCACTTCAAGCGATAGGCTATTCGCTTTTAGTGCTCTTTTTCGTTGTAGGCGTAATGAAAACCTGCGGCAGTTTTGCAGAAATGAAGCGACCCGAAATTGCCGTTAAGATGTTCATCCGCTTTATACTTTCTAAAGCAGCCATTGACTACGGTCTTGAATTGATGATGGCTCTGTTTGATATTGTGCAAGGTATTGTTGCAAAGATTATGGCAACGTCAGGTCTTGCATCTATTGAACAAACAGTATTGCCCGACTCAATCATACAGGCAATAGAAGACAGCGGATTTTGGGAAAGCGTACCCTTGTGGGCAGTCACCCTTATAGGTAGTCTGTTCATAACGGTTCTTTCCTTCATTATGATTATGACGGTTTATGGACGTTTCTTCAGAATTTATCTATACACAGCCATTGCCCCGGTGCCTTTAGCCGCATTTGCAGGTGAATCTTCATCCTCAGTCGGTAAGAGCTTTATCAAATCTTATGCGGCGGTTTGCCTTGAAGGTGCAATTATTGTACTTGGTTGTATAATCTTCTCGCTGTTTGCCGCTTCACCTCCGGTTGTTGATGAAACGGCAGAGGCGGTAAATCAGGTATGGAGTTATGTCGGTGAATTGATATTCAATATGATTGTACTCGTCGGAACAGTAAAAATGAGTGATAGAGTTGTTAAGGAAATGATGGGTCTTTAATAGAATTTGATATAAACAATAAGAACAACTGTTATAATAAAGTTTTTGTTTTGTATGATTAAAGCACCAGCTTTTTGCTGGTGCTTTAATTTACATACTTGATGAATCTGCAATAAAACTGATGAGTTGTATGATGGCTAATGCTACAGGGAATAGTGCTTGAGTAATCATACTTAACTTGTTAGCTAACGATAGTAAAATATCTAGAGTTTTATTTGTGATTAGAAGTAAATCTTTAAAACTCAATTTTTTAGCTTTAGTTTTTGAACGAATCTTTTTTTTGCTCATAATAATATACCTCCTAGTTTATTAACTACTTAGTTGTATTATTATATGGTTGTCAAAAAAAACATATTACTTAAATTGTAAAAAAAATTAATATAATAAAAACTTGTTGAATAGTTTGTTTTTAATCGATGATAAACCAAATGTCATTTATGTTTTTTTGTAAAGAATTAGATATTTTTATTGCGATTTCAAGAGAAGGGATTGATTGCCCGTTTTCATACCTTGAATATTGTTGTTCTGCAATATCTAACATTTTTGAAAACTCTCTTTTGTTCATTAAGTACTCCCGCATTCGTATTATTTTTAAGTTGTTATTTAACATAATTCTATCACCTATCATAATAATCTATCAAAACAATATTATAAATGCATTTTAATGAAATTATCGTCGGAATAATAGTTTTAAAAAATTTATATAAAAGGAAATTATGGGACTTTAATTGTGAAAGGAGATTCAGATGTTTGAACAGATATATAACCTGCATTTGATTGACGGCGGTGTGGTGTCAATTAAAGAAGAACAGGATGCTTCAGGTGAAAGCTCTTTTATGAATGAATTTATGAGTTGTAAGTCTGAACACGTTTTCTGCATCGTTGATGAAATAAGCGGATTTACCTATGTACCTAAAAGAAGCATAGTTTATGTGACAACAGGGGATGTGAATGAGGTGAACGACTTTGGAAGTTAAAATCAACAGAGAAATACGAGATTACAGTGAAGCTGTGTATTTCGGTCTTAATCTGAGACAGTTCATCTTTTCAATTCTTGCCTGCGGTGTTGCAGTAGGACTGTACTTTCTTTTAAAACCGTTATTCGGTATTGAAACACTCAGTTGGGTGTGCATTGTAGGTGCAGCTCCCTTTGCAGCACTCGGTTTCTTCAAATATCACGGAATGACAGCAGAAAAGGTTTTGTTCGCTTACCTTAAAAGTGAAATTCTTATGCCTAAAGAATTGAAGTTTATTGCAGTAAACTATTATGACAAAATGGAAGGGGAGAGTGACGATGTTCGACCTCATAGGCACAATAAAAAAGAAATCCGGACTAGATGAGTTGTTCGGGGACGGAATGTCAGTCCCGAAGTCCGTTCAGGATGTCATTAAAATTGATGCCGTGTATTCAGACGGTATCTTTTTGACAGGCAGGGACAGATATTCCAAAACATTCAGGTTTACCGATATAAATTATGCGGTATCAAGTAAGGAAGATAAAGAAGCAAACTTCCTGCGTTACAGTGAAATCCTGAACTCTCTTGAAAACGGTATTTCAAGTCAGATTACCATTATCAACAGGAAGCTCAAAAAAGCAGAGCTTAAAGAAATTGCACTTCTTGAAAAGGCAAATGATGATAAGGATAAATACCGTAAAGAAATCAATGATATGCTCACAATGATAGCGAACGGAGCTAATGCTATTGTTCAGGACAAATATGTAACGCTCACAATTCAGAAAAAGACGGTTGAAGAAGCACGAAGTCACTTCAACCGTGTCGGTGCAGATTTAACCGCACACTTTTCAAGACTCGGTTCAAAGTGTACCGACCTTGATTTAACAGAAAGACTTCGCATCATTCACGATTTCTGCAGACCCAAAGAATCAGCCGACTATCACTTTGATTTAAGAGATACGATGCATAAGGGTCAGCATTTCAAAGACTATATCACACCTGACGGTTTTGAATTTATGTCAGATTACTTCAAAATCGGTGACAGGTTCGGCAGAGTTCTGTTTATCCGTGATTATCCTTCATATATCAAAGACAGTGTTGTATGGGAACTCACAGATACAAACAGAAATATGATTTTTAACTTTGATATTGTCCCGGTATCAACAGAAGAGGCTCAGAAATTCGGTGAAAAACAGGCACTCGGTATTGAAACCAATATCGCAAACTATCAGCGAAAGCAGAATGCTAATAACAACTATACGGCTGTTATACCGTATGACCTTGAACAGCAGAGAAAGGAAGTCAGAGAATTCCTTGATGACCTTACAACCCGTGACCAAAAGATGTTCAAAGTTGTTATCACGGTTATGCACACAGCCGATACTCTTGAAGAGCTCAACAACGATACAGAAGCAATTCAGGCAACAGGCAGAAAGCACATGTGTCAGCTCGGTGTTCTTAAGTATCAGCAGTTGGATGGCTTTAATGCAACACTTCCGATAGGTATAAATAAGATTGAAGCAAGGCGTACTCTTACAACAGAAAGCCTTGCTGTTTTTATGCCCTTTAAGGTTCAGGAAATTCAGCACGATGGCGGTGTATTCCAAGGTGTAAATGTTATCTCAAAGAATATGATTATTGTTAATCGTAAGTTCCTTCTTAACGGTAACTGCTTCATTCTCGGTGTTTCGGGTTCAGGTAAATCCTTTACTGCAAAGGAAGAAATGGTAAATCTTCTTCTTTCAACCGATGCTGACGTTATGATTATTGACCCTGAAAGAGAATACTCGGCACTTGTTGAAGCAATGGGCGGTCAGGTTATAGAGCTTTCGGCAAAGAGTAAAAATCATATCAACTGCCTTGATATAAACAAGGAATATGCAGAAGGTGCAAGCCCTATTGCTTTTAAGGCAGAATTTGTGCTTTCCCTCTTTGAACAGGTTATGGGTAAAGACGGTATTGATGCCATTCAGAAATCCATTGTTGACCGTTGTCTTACAAATGTGTATTCAAGCTATATCAAGAGAGAATATACCGGAAAGGTTCCCACACTTGTTGACCTTTGCAACAATCTGAGAAAGCAGCCTGAACCGGAAGCTCTTGAGCTTGCAACTGCTATGGAATTGTTTGCATCAGGTTCACACAGTACCTTTGCACAGAAAACCAATGTAAACATTGAAAACAGACTTATCTGTTATGACATTCTTGAACTCGGTAGTCAGTTAATGCCTATCGGTATGCTTGTGGTTCTTGACAGTATTCTGAACCGTATCACAAAGAACAGAGCTGAAGGCAGAGAAACGTATATCTTCATTGACGAGATATATCTTCTTTTCCAACACGAATACTCTGCAAACTTCCTTTTTACCTTGTGGAAAAGAGTACGAAAATACGGAGCTTATTGTACCGGTATAACACAGAATGTTGATGACCTGCTTCAGAGCCACACAGCACGAACAATGCTCGCAAACTCCGAGTTTATTATAATGCTCAATCAGGGCGGTACTGACAGAGAAGACCTTGCAAATCTCTTACAGATTAGCGAAACACAGATGACCCACATCACAAATGTTGAAGTCGGTCACGGTCTTGTTAAGGTCGGTTCTGCTCTTGTTCCTTTTGAAAGAAAGTTCCCGAAGAATACGGAACTGTATAAACTTATGACCACAAAGGTCGGCGAATTAAATTAAAGAAAGTAGAGGTTTTTATTTATGTATAAGATTAATAATTTTCAGAACAACGACGACGTAAGGGTTCTCGATGAAAGAGGACCCTTTACTATTATTGAATATAAGAAAGATTTGAGTGTTACACCTTCAACGGCAATGCTCGCTTTCTTCTGTAACGAGATGAATGTAAGAAAACGTCAGCTCATCTGCAACCTTGCAGAAGCGGATGTCACAGTACAGGCAGGAGCAATGCAGTGGTCTGTCGGTAATGTGAATGCGACAACAGGCATTAAGGGTGTAGGTGACCTTTTCGGCAAGGCAATCCGTGGCAAGGTTACGGGCGAAAGTGCAATCAAGCCTGAATATACGGGTAACGGCACTCTCGTTCTTGAACCTACCTATAAGCACATTATTCTTATGAATACAGCCGATTGGAACGGCGCAGTTGTCCTTGATGACGGTCTTTTCCTTGCTTGTGATTCAGCTCTTGAACAGAAAGCAGTAATGCGCACAAACATTTCTTCAGCGGCTCTCGGTGGTGAAGGCCTTTTCAATCTCGGACTTACAGGCAACGGTATGGTTGCCATTGAATCAAGATGTCCGAAAGAAGAACTCATTGAAATTGAACTCAATAACGATGTTCTCAAGGTTGACGGTAATCTTGCACTTGCCTGGAGTAAGTCACTCGATTTCACAGTTGAGCGTTCAGGCAAAACACTTGTAGGTTCTGCCGCATCCGGCGAAGGTCTTGTAAATGTTTACAGAGGTACAGGCAAGGTTCTTCTTGCTCCTATTGATAAGACAATGCTGTACAACACTATCAACTGAACTAATCAAAACTGAATTTAATTTAGGAGGTGACTATGGGTAAAGGTATTAAGACTCGTGAAGTAGTCAAAAACATTAAGGTTCACGATGCTACTGTGAATGTCGGTGACAGAATGAAAAACATCGGTGTCAAAACAAAAGATACCGTTAATGAAAACATCAATCAGGCTGATAATGTCACACCTGAACAGTATGCAACAGATAAAGTATCTGAAGCAATGCGAACAGGCAGTGAAAGTGTTGCTGTCGGCACAGAAAAAGCAATCCGCAAGGGTGCAAGTAAAACGAAAGATAAAATCAAAGAGAAAAGAGCCGAGAAGAAAGCAGCAAAAGAAATGGAGAAAGAACCCGACAATCCCCCTGATGAAGAAGCTCCTGAAGGCGAAAAACCAAAAGGGGAGAGCAAATCCTCACCTGAAGAGAAATCATCTGAAACCGGAAAACAACAGAACAGTCAGAAAACCACTAAATCTAAAACAAACAAAGGCGATGCCAAAGTTGTTAAAGAAAAGCAAGATAAACCCGTAATCAAAGAAAAAACTCAGGCACCGCCTAAAACAAAGACACAGCCTGAAACAACAGTTGAGGAAATAAAGAAACCCCGACAAAGAAAACAAACTGCACCTAAAACCAAAGGTAAAGCCAATATTAAAAAGCTCGGTGCCGAAAAACAAACAGTTAAGACGGTCAATAACGAAGCACGCAAGATAAAACAATCACAGAGAAGTCTTAACAATACTGCCAAAGGTATTAAGAAAGCAGATAAAACTGCAAAAACAGCAAAGAGCGTAGCCAAGAAAACTGCATCTGCGACAAAGAAAAGTGCTGAAGTTGCAAGAAGAACAAAGCAGGCAGCACAGGCAACTGCAAAGGCGACAGTTAAAACCGTTAAGGTTGCAACTAAGGTAATTGTTGAAGCGGGTAAGGCTGTTGTTGCAGGAGTTAAAAGCATAGGTGCTGCTATTGCGGCAGGCGGAGTTCCTGCTATTGTGATTGTAATCGTTATCTGCTTAATTGGTGCTATTGGCGGTACTTGTTTCGGTATATTCCTTGCAAACGATGAAACAACAGGCACAAACAAAACAATGTCACAGGCTATATCTGAACTCACATCCGAACACTATGCCAATCTTACTGCTATGAAAGCATCCTACACTTATGATTTGCTTGAAGTACAAGGTAACACCTCGATAAATTGGAAGGATGTATTGGCAGTATATGCAGTAAAAACAACCTCAGGCGACAATCCGCTTGAGGTTGTGACGTTAGATGATGCTAAAATGGAACTTCTTCGTGAAATTATGAAGGATATGAACACAATGACGGGTGTTGTTACACCTAAAGTTGTTGCGGAAACTACCGTTACAACAGATGAAAACGGTAACTCAATCAAAACAACAACCTATGTCACAAAGAAGGTTCTTACAGTATCAATTCTTCAGTTGAGTGTAGATGAAATCTCTGCTCTTTACAATTTCAATGATGAGCAAAAAGCATTGTTGGAGGAACTGATGAGTGATGAATATTCCGACTTGTGGGGAGATCTTCTCGGAGCAAGCGGACAGATTATTCAAAGCGGCAGTTCTTATGTCGGCATAGGTATGTTCACTTGGCCGTTTGAAAGTACACAGACAATCACTTCTCGTTTCGGTACTCGTGTTGACCCGATTTCAGGTGAAGTGAAAACTCACGGTGGTACAGATATTGCAGCTCCGCTCGGCACGCCTATTCTTGCGGCGGCTGACGGAACAGTAGTAACTGCAACTTGGCATAATTCCTACGGATATTATGTCAAGATTAAACACGATGACACTTATTCAACTCTTTACGCTCATTGTTCTGCACTCCACGTCTCTGCCGGACAGACAGTAAAACAAGGACAGGTAATCGCTGATTGCGGTTCAACAGGTTACTCAACAGGACCACATTGCCATTTTGAGGTTATTCAGAATGGGGTAAGAGTTGATGCGTTGAGTTTTTTTAACAGGCATAACAAAGGAAAAGCATGAATTTGTTATATGCCGTTACAAATTGTATTTTATATAACAAAATACAAGTCCTTAAAGTTTAGTGCCTTAAGGACTTGTAAAAAGATTAAAATACTAGCAAACAAATATATATAACCATTGGAAGAAAAATTAATATAAAATAAAGAATATTTTCTAAAACTAAACGCGTGGATATAAAGAATTCCTCTGTTTGGCTAAAATGGGTTTTTACCTCAGACCCTTGATTTTTAACATCATAATTTTTACATGATAAATAAAAATCACTTCTACTAAAAAGAAAATTAATGTTTTGCGTTATTTCATAATATTCCTTGTAAGCGTTTTCAACTGTTTGAGTGGAAGACAACAGAGCTCCTTGTAGCATTTTTAACTGGTTCAATGTTACCATGCAG
The DNA here is from genome assembly GCA_017380575.1 of Clostridia bacterium. GTDB lineage: Bacteria > Bacillota > Clostridia > Oscillospirales > Acutalibacteraceae > CAG-488. Next base: position 18,249 of record JAFODS010000001.1, read on the forward strand.
TTTTTTATTCTTTCAGGATATTTAAATAATGCTATTTGAGAAGAAAAGATCAACAGAATAATTGCGATTAATATATCCCAAAAGTCAAAAACATTATTCATAGTAGCTGAAACATTTGTTGTAAAATCAAAATATTTTGGAAGAAGAGCATCAACTATACCAATTATGCTATAGTATATCAAAACGAATTGAAAAATGCTGTTTCGTTTTTCTAAACGATTTGCCATTTGGCTGTAGTTGCCGATCGTTAGTGAAAGTTTTCTGTTTAAGTTTTCCATAAATTTTCACCTAGTATTTCGTCTTTGAAAATTAAATTGACGTATTTATCTTCAGATATTACTAAGCCTATGCAGTTGAAATCTTTTTCTGAAACTTCAGTTTTCTTGTAATTCTCAGCCCATTTACTTTCGGATTGCGAATAAAATTCAATAAAAGTTTTGGTTGAATTATATCTGGAACCTCGACCGATATCACCATCAGCTATAACTTTACCATCCAAGATGGTGCCAATTGATAACAACTGTCCGTTTTTATCAAAAACGACAGCACCATCAATTTTACAAATATTTAAAAGATATTCTTCTGAAAATTTGGAATTGTTAAGTGTAGTGTCAATGCTAGCGGCAATTTTGATTCCTCTCTTGTGCTTGCACAATCTGTCGATGACCTGTTTCTGTTCGTCATCAACAAAAACAAAAAGAGCTCCATGAATATCTTTATTTTTAAGCACATTTGTTATAAGTGTTTCGATGGTATATTCACTTATTCCGTTTAATTTTTCGCTAAGGTTTTTTATTAATCCCGCAGGTATGTTTTTATCGACCGAATTATTTACAATGAATTGACCACTGGAACAAGTAACGTGTTGCTTGGCGACGGTAAACTTCCAACTTAATGGTCCGCTGATTGTAAATATTGGTAGGTGACAGGTTTGTGTTTCTGCATATCCGATAGGGATCCAACTATTTGGATTTACCTTGTTTAAGACCAAACAAATGTCTTCTGTTTGAGTTATCTGTAGTAACTTTCTTAAATATCTAAGTCCGGATTTATTAAAAGATATTATATTACGACAATTATCTTCAAATTGAATTAACATTTTGAATTTTTCAGAATCTTTATCTGATGGAGATGGATTTAATGCGAGTGTTCCTCTGCACAAACTAGATTCATAATTCATTTCCGATAAAGTGTTAATATCTTGCAAAATTGAAGATGTATCGCAACTATAGTTCATATATTCATCTACTTCTGTTATGACTTGATGATACAATGATGTTTCTTTGTATAGTTGAGAATAACCCAGACATTTGTTGCGAATAACATTGATTAATTTAGAGAGTACGATATCGTCATAATCATCAGGATCTATCCTGCGAAGCTCCTCGGCATTTGAGGAAAGTATTTTTTCGATATATTCATGATTCTTTTCTCCGAATTTTTTAAATAGTTCAGAAAAAAGAAGAAAATCATTATTTGTGGTGCTGGTAACATTTGACATAACGATCTCTCCTTTTTAAACACGAAAGTTACTTAAAATTGTATCGCAAAAACCGACAAAAATCAAGTCTTTGTTTTTAAAAATATAGGTTATACTAAGAATGGACGTGGTGAAGGATTTTGTATTTAGCTTGAAAATTTATAACGACTTTATATTTTTTATAATAACTTTTGGTGAAATCGCTGAAAATTTAAAAATTGCTTGACAAAATTTGATTGCCTGAATATTATATGTATAGGGTGTTATTTTTTTATACTACACTCTATTTAGGAGATGTGTTTATGCTATTTTCAATAGACTTTTTGTCGATAAAAAGTGAATCTCAGAAGATTAAATTGAGTTCGGATCCCCCGAATGTGGGCTATAGTGAGATTGTGGAAGCCAATAAAGATATTTTTAAGATAGATAATTTAGTGGAACAAGAACCTATAACTATTTTTTAAAGCAGATGGAAATATTTCTATCTGCTTTTTTCTTAAAGGAGAGGTTATTCATGATAGATGGCAGGAATTTTTCATTTGGCAAGTATTCATTACCTAAAACTAATTCGTTAGTTAATGAGAAACAAGATTGTACCATAGGATATTTCGACTTAGTAGATGTAAAAGAAGTCAAACCCAATGTATACTATGATAGTGTATTAGATCAACTTTTGATGGGATTTTTAAATCAAACACACAGTGAAATAGATAACATAAGAGGGATATCAAAACAAAGTTTGTTTGCATTTACTAACAAATCAAAACAAGAATTTTTTTCTTTGGATGGCTATTCTTTTTCTGAAGAGAAATTAAATGATTTTTGGGAAGAAACGAACACCTTTAATAGATTTTTTTCGTTGATGCACATTGACTGTTCTACAAAACAGGAAATATATGGTGTTATTAATTGGTTGAATTTTGTTTTTAATGATTCTTTGTCTAATAAATATAAAGCAGTATTTTATTTCACGTTTGATTACAGTGATATAATAGTGTGTGCTAAAAATATGAGTATTGAAAAATTTACTGAAAAATTGTTTTATGTAAATTATTGTCAATCAAAAGAATATTCAGCAGAAAATTATAGTTACTGCATAAGGGATTCATTTTCAATAATATCATTTAATAGAGTTTTTTTAGAAGATATATTTGCAATTATCAGAAACAATACAAATTTAAAATATAAAGAGATTGAACAATTAATAAAGAATGAAATAGAGAAAACGGACTATCAGTACGCACAAGAAAAACTGAATATAGTTTATAATATAGGTGTTCAAAAGTTTGAACTTTTCGACAGCTTTATTGAAGAGCTTAGTGCCATTGGAATGAGCTTTGAAAAATTTGCTATGTTAGGAAGGCATGATGTAACAATTAATAAATCAGACGCTGATATAGTGTGGTTTATTATTTTACTTTACTATGTTGATAAATATACGACTTGCTTTACAAGTAATCCAAAAGAGAAGGATAGTTTGTTATTTAATTGTGAATCTTTTATACGCATTAATATAGATTTTCCAAAGTCATTTAAAGTTCCATTCGACTCTAGTAGTCGTTCTAATGAATATAAATCGAGCAGATATGAGTTGGCAAGAGATTTTATTAACCTTAAAATCAGACGTATTACAAATTCAAATGATAATTGTTGGAGAAATCCTATCAGTTTAGTGCAAAAAACGTCATTATTTTCCTTATATAAATCTATAGAAAGCACATTGAAAAATGGTTTTGCGGACGATTTTGTTATATGTTTGTACGAACCGTTCGTTGCATTGCTAGATTATTTAGAAAAAAAAATATTTAACTATGATGTTGATAACGATGAAGAAAGTTTAAAAGAGTTTGACAATGTTATTAATCGTTTTTTCGAAATTGTTACATCTTTAGTTAATAGTGCAATGCACAGTGATAGACAATTTATTCAAACACCATCATTTAATCCGGTTTTCTTTGATGTGCCGCCTAAACTTATGGCATTTTATACCGTGCTGACAAATAAAATTAATAGAATCAATGGGTATAATAATGATGACCATAAGTATTCATTTATATTTAAGCCTAGTTTAAACAGAAATATATCCGTGTTTCCCTATTCCTACAATCAAGCACCTCCAACGGACAGATTATTAGCGGTATCCATAAATGAAGAAAGTTTGTATCATCCGACGAAGGTTTTAAAAGTTTTGTGCCATGAAGCATCACATTTTGTAGGAAAAACTAAACGTTGTAGACCAATACGAAAAGATTGTTGGACGAAGAGTGTTTTGTTTTGTTCTTTTGAACTGGTTTTGTCGTATTTGACTGATATCAAATATGATAAAACTTTATATAGTTCGATCGCAAAATTGATATATCAGATTTTTGAAGTGGTAAAAAGAGATAAAAATTATATTGAACATGAAGGGTATTCTGAAAATATCAACCAAGTAATACACCATATCTTTAAACTAATATATATAAATGAAGATATTGATAAAATTTTAAATGCATTTTTTTGGGACAAGTATTCTAACTTAAATGTGTTTGATTTGAAAAATCGGTTCAAAAAAGCAATTTTAATATTAGATGAATTTGTGCCTGTAAACAATCAGATTAGTATAGATACAGATTTATCGTACGTTAAAGTTTTTTATAGTACGTATAAAACATTGTTGCACGTATATAAAGAATCTTATGCGGATATGCAGATGATACTTATTTTGAATTTATCGTTGGAAGATTATATTAAGAATTTAGTGTTCCATGAACAAATGAATTATAATCACTTTATGAATGATATTGTATATTACAAAGTGTTTCCAGTAGTCTATACTTTAGTTGAATTGGGCATATGGAAATTCCCTTCAGATGAGTGTCTGCATGAAGAAGGTTCACAGTTTAACCTGATTATAGAACAAATACAAAAGGATATTATAGCACAATATATACAGATGCCGATTAAAAGTGATATGTCGCTGTGTGATGAAATAGTGGATTTGGAAAGCATTATAAAAGATTTTTCAGATAAAAAATTAAAAGATGTGGAAAGAACTAAGAATCCTTACGTTACCTATTCCATAACAAGATATTTAATTGAGGTGGTAGCTGAGACAAGAAAAAGTTTTTCGGATGATGAAATAAATAAGGATAGAACAGATTTAATTAAACTATCAAAATCAATTTTTGATTTTGAAGATTCTGCTGAAATGTTTTCAAGTATTCAAAAAGCAAATGAAGAATACTTGAATGACGTTATTAATAAATCTGTTAAAACTAATACTAATTGATAGTTACCTCAAAAGCAGTCTGTATGATATATGCAGATTGCTTTTTACTTCTTTGGACAAAACTATATCACCCTGCAGGGATTAAACTAGCAGGGTGATTTGCTTTGTAACAGACAAATCTAAATCCCATGGAATTTTCCACGGGATTTCTTAGTTAGGAGTAAATATTCTTAAAAGGGATTATTCAACCGTATACTCAAGTGTACCTACTTGTCTCCACACGCTATTACGGTAGATGAGAATGCGGATTTCATTGAGACCTTTTTTATTCATCCAAGCCTTACCAGTGAAAATCTTATTCCCATTTTCGTCTGTTGCTTTTGATGCAACTGTGACGGTTGTGTTATCAGGCATTTTGAACATAACCTTTTCGGTCTTGTCATCAGCAACAACCGTTGCAGGTACGGGTCCCAGCTTACCTGATGTAGAGGAAAGTTCCATTGAAATAATTGGATTATAATGTTCAATCGTAAACTTATATTTACCAATATCCCATTTACCGTTTACTTTGCCACGAACTTTGATTTCGTTGCCTACGCTCATATTGGAATAGATTTCCCATACTTCATATGCAAGGTCACGGCTTAAATCATTAACAACTTCACCATCAGAATTATAGCTTGTGATTGATACATATTTATGGTATCTATCATAGGTTCTTGTGCCACCGTCAGGCTCGATAAACTGAATCATTGATTTTCTTCCGTTGGCGGTTACAGTAAAGTCTTTGTGCGTGTCTTCCTGCTGAATATATTCAACTTTTGTTATATCAGATATTATCGACCTGTTTTCACAAGTTCTTGTTCTAATGATGATTTTTTCAAAGTCCCCATCCTTGCTTGTTACTTCACAATAGTAGTATGCAGCGGCCGGATAATCTGCAGGATTAAAGGTTTTGCTTGTTGCACCTTCAATAGCTTTACCTGTCGTATTTTTATCGGTAGTATTACTATACCACTGATATGTGCGGTTAAATCCAATGACATCCGGAGAAAGAATCTGACCGTTACCATTGTATTCCTCGGGTATATCCTCAAGGATTGCAGTGTCCTGTGACACTTCAATAAAAGTATGTCCGTTTTTGATTGCAAAACTTTCTGCTATTGTTCCTTTAGTACCGTAAATCCTGTAATTTCTACCGGTGGTATCTTCTCTGCACTCTTTGAATGTTGATGGTAATGCTATTATACTGTTTTCTATTTCAGGTAAACTGTCAGCAATACTTACACCATTCATTTCAAGTCTTTCAACACTACTACCTTCAAATGCAGCAGAATCAATCCAAAGGTCACCATTTATCAAAATATATTTTAAGTTTTCACAACCATCAAAAGCATTGTACTCCAACAAATCAACATTATTGGACAATATGAGTGTTGTTAGTGATGAACAGCCCTTGAATGTTTCGGAATCAATTGCTATAAGACTCGGAAGGTTTGCAGAAACTAAATTGGTGCAATCTTCAAATGCACCATCTTCAGCATAGACGAGATTTTCCATTGAGATGTTTATCAATGCCTGGTTATTTGCAAAAGCGTTAAACCCGATATATTCAATAGTGTCAAAACAATCCAAAGAAGAAAAATTGCAATTTTCAAAAGTTCGATCCGGAAGGCTATATGCCTTTTTACCAAATTCTACGAACTTAAGCATAGTACATCCACGGAAAACAGCTTGCCCCATATTTTCTGTATCAACATGAGTCATAGAAACTTCAGTCAAAGAATTACACTTTTGAAATGCACTTTCACGTACAGATGTAGCCTTTTCAAGATTAACTTTTAATATGTCCGATTCGGCAAAAGCAAACTTAGGAACTTTTTTCAAATTTTCAAATGGAAAACCATTCAATGAACCTGAATCACGAAAAGCATAATCTTCAATAGTCTGAATTTCAGGTAAATATACACTGTTAAGCTCTCGACACCCTAAAAAAGCAGATTTACCAATATCTATTACACCGGGTGCAACGATTGATTTTAATGAATTACATTTATAAAAAGCCTTTTCTTCAATAGTTTTTAAGCTCTTGGGCATAGAAATTGAATTTATATAGGCTTGCTCGGAAAATGCTCCGTTTTCAATACCTAAAACTTTAATGCCGAATACTGTTTCAGGAATAACTAAATCCATATCCGGACCGCTGTAACCCCATATCATTCCGTTATCACGTATATGCCAACCATTTTCATTAGGATAATCCGCAAGAGGAATTCTCACATAAAAGGTTCTTTCTGACACTTCGCTTGTGAAGTATTCATTCGTGTATGCAATTGCTGATATTGTAGTGGTGGTTGATATTTCAATTGGTTCTGTATATAATATGCCGTTTGTTCTGCTCGGAACAGTTTTGTCTAAAGTATAATAAATTTCAGAATTGTCGTCAGGACAAGTTAATTCGATATACTGTTTTTCTGAATAAAACTGATTTTCTGCGGGCTGTGAACTTAAATTGAATTGTGGTGTTGCAGTCTGCCGAGCATCGCCGTCATAATAAGTAACAGCATTAAACATATTAACAATTCCGTGGCAAACAGAGACATTCGTATTATTGGTACAAGATTTAAATAAAATATCAGCAACCAGTGAGTTTGAAAACGTAGGATACTGCGTCATAATCATTGCACAGACAGAAGTTGTAAACGGTGCAGCACATGAAGTTCCATCAAATCGATAAGATTTTCCTTCATAAGCGGGCCATGCAGAGAATATTTCTGCACCTGGGGCAGCGACATCAACCCAAGTACCATAAGTTGAAAAGCTCGCAAGGCGGTTGTTTTTGTTAGACGCAGCAACACTAATAACATTTTTTAGTGCTGCAGGATAGTGTAAAATTCTATTGCCCTCATTACCGGCAGCAGCGATCTGTAATGGCGTATCATTTTTAATACTTGTATTGTTAGCATTAGAAGTTGCATTTCCAATATCTATAGACCCGTAACTACTGTTTATGATATCAACACCATCTAACCGAGCTTGTTCTTCGGCTAAGTCAGTACGTATCACGGTAGTGACACCATTAACTTTAGGACCAAACGCTTGATATGAAATTATTTTAACATTTGGTAAAGTGTTTTCTAAAATAACGCCTGCAACCAATGCACCATGACCATCGACGGATTTATACGGGTCATAGTTAACAAACGAATATGCACCAATTAACCTTTCGTCAAAATATTTATTACCTGTCCAAACACCGTCATCTACGATACCAACGACGATTTCAGGTAATTCTTTCAGTTCTTTGTGCTGTAAAATATATTTAAAAGCATCAAAAGTACGAATTTGTTCATATCCCCAAGATGATTTTAGTGTGGTGTCATGTGGATAATCGAAATCATTTGACGATTCGGTTTCAAGCGTTTCTTCAAAACCTTGTAAGGTAACAATGAAATCGGGTTTGACAGAATCAATTTTTTTGTTATCACAATAATACTCATATGCCTCAAACGTAGCTTCAATACTATCATATTGAAGCAAATGCCAGTCTTTATAACCTGAGATGTGTTCTACAGCATTATATGTGTCAAAAATTTCGTCTGAGTAGACAATCAATCTTTTAGTTTCAAAAATTTCATAATTAACTTCTGATTCTCCCGAAGACATCGTTGAAAAGCTTACAGTTTCGGATGTGTTGGAAGAATTATGAGAATCGTTTAAATCTGAGTCATATTTACTTGTAAAAGATAAAACCTCTTTTGCAAAGTTTTGCAGTTCAGCACTTGCTTTGTTATACTGATACTCTTCAATATCTTTAGCCAATACTGAAAAACATGGTGATATGGACATTATAAGCATTGAAAAAGACAATAAAAGCAAAATCACTTTTCTCATAATTCTTCCTCCAAAGTTGATTTTTTAACGGAAGGATATGGATATTAACTAAAGCTTAATAAACAGCATTTTTTATCAATAGATGTATTTCCAAAAGAATACTTGTTTTATATCCATTCCGCTATCAAGATATTAATGTAAAATTATTTGTTGCCTTAAAGTGCGGTTGGTCATTATGCCCTTCGATTTTTATGTAACAGTTATTATTTGAGATATTGGAGCTTTTTACTAGGAATAAATAAAAGTTTATTGTAACTTGTATGTGTTGCATACAAATCAATATTATTTGTGACATTAGAATTTTCTAAAGGCACTTGCTCACACATATAACCACTTCTACAAGCAAACTGCACTGGATTATTGTTACAGTATGTGTAAGGATTTGTTGCTATGATATTTCCTTTAGATAAATTCATAGTTGTTGCAGCATCCATACTAATGAATCTGCTCCATTCTGATGAGTAATATCTGCTTCCACAGTAATATAAACCTGTTTCAAAGTCATATATATATCCTTTATATGTTGACGGATTAAGAGAGCAAACAAAAGTTGCAACAACACCAAGAAGGAAGTCATCGTTGTACTGCGGGAATGTGGGATTTCCCCAAGCATCGTATTTAACTTCTATGTTCACGTCGTCAGTAGCAGCGATGATAGAAGTGATATTTCCGAGAGGATCTCTGATGAAATAATATGGTGTACCGGTGATACCAACATAACCTTGTGCATTTCCACTTTCATCATAAATTATGTTCATGAAAAAGTTGGTGTTTTGTACCGTATTTGTAATTGAAACGCCTTTAAGAATTCCATTTACCCAAACGTACTCTATTGTTCCTGTTTGTGTATATGTATATTCAGTAGAACTTTCGTTAACCAGTTCTTTATCATACAAGATTTTTCTTGTTCTCAATCCGTTTGCGTCGTATTCATACTCATAACGGTTTCCTTCACCATTTGTTTCGAAGGCGGCGAGTAAATACCCTTTCCATTCGAAAGTTCCATCTGCTACATCATATGTAAGCGGATTTCCTAGGTCGTCATATTCTATAAGACTGATCTCTGTAGAATCACTGCTTGAAATTGATACCAATCTATCCCGATATGTTTCATCATATGTGAAAATATAATGTTCACATACGGCATCAGGGTATATAGTTTCGTTTGTTAGATCATATGCAGACAAACCATACACTCTTTTCTCTGTAATATTGCCGGCAGAATCGTATGAATAACAGATGCAACTATTTTTAACTGCTGAGTATTCGAAAATCAACTGGTTTGCATTATCATATTTGAAAACATTATAAACAATATGAGTGTTTGAAATATTATCGTCCAATTCAATCTTCTTAATATTACCTGCATCATCATATGCATAAGTGTAAGTTAAGTCGATAAACGCATCATCAATTACATTTCCGTTGCTATCATATTCAATTTTACCGTCAGAATTAGTTCTTCCAACAGATTTTATAGTTCTATACGAACTAATCAGCGTTGTTTCCTTGTTGCCGTCCGAACAATAAGTGTAGTTTTCCTCTGAATTGATAACAACATTGTCTGAATCAGTTATATACTGAGCGAGAATACTGTTTGATGTTGGTCGCATAAATTCATCATATTTAATACCTTTTTCATAAGTATAGGTTTCTGAAACCCTTGTTTTAGGCACACCGTTCTCATCAGTTTCAGGAATGCCAAAGTCATCATACACAGCTACCACTTTGTTCAGTGTTTGTGATGATGAGATGGTTGTTCCCCATAGATCGTTAGCGGTTTGTACGCTAGGGCTTATTGTGTTGTCTATTTTACTTTCGAACTGATTGAAATTTTCAACCGTATTACCTGAATTATTGTCGATTACTGCTTGATATATTGTTGTATTATTATCTAAAGTTGTAAATGTATACGAGTTGTCAGAGCACTCGATTTTTATGTTGGCACGGTAGTCTATCATAGATGTCAAATTACCTGTACTATCATAGCTATAATGTATAGTTTTCCAAGAATTATCTTCTCCATCAACAAAACTCGGATTAATATAAATGTCAGTAATTAATGACGGGTTATTATCATTATAACCATATGCAATACAATCACCATTTGCATAATCAATTCTATCTATGCGATGTTTAGCTTCGTTTTCATATGTTGTTGATGCCAAGGGTGTTTCTTCGGTGCTTACACTTATTGAAGTAACGTTACCGTAATCATCATATGTATAACTATAACCATAACCATTGTGTGTCACAGAAGAAAGCATTCCGTCGGTATAGCCATAATCTATTTTCATATTAACCGTATTACCGGTAATTGTATTTGTTACGGTCTGCTGTACAGATGAGAGCAATCCTGCTGCAGTGTACTGGAAGTTTTTGGTGTTTGCTTCCACGCCGGTTGCAATAGAAACCAGTCTACCGTTATCTGGATTATATGTATAATAAGTTGTAATGCCTCTTTCATCCTCAATTTCAGAAAGATAGTTATAATCGCAAATTTCATTATATACATATCCATAACCCATGAATTTGCTATTATCAATCTTGCTGTTTAGTTTGGCTGAAGTAACACTATTGTTTTCGTTATCGTGTTCATATTCGTAAAGAACAACATTTTCCTTTTTGCTTTCTTTGAATTCATATAGTTGAATATCATCAAAAAAAGCAGAGTCAGAGTAGTTGTAATCAAAACAAACATAGACAAACAACGCGGGGGTATCTTCTTCCAAAACGAAATGTGACATCTGTTGTTGTTCTATACCATTAAGTGTATAATTAAAATTAAAATATGAAATACATTCGTTAGGAACAATCGTATCACCGCTTTGCACAGCATCATATATGAATATTCCGAAAGTATGGTTCCCTTTAGTTGCAATGGCATTATCTGCTAATGCTGTTCCACCATAAACATATGAAGTGTTCCGTTTAAAGCTTATCTCATCAGGAGCACTGATTTGTTGATATATACGTGCAGAGTCTGTATAAATTCCTTCGATTTCTAAAGTATTGTTGTTAATTTCGTTTCTTTCGTCTACATGAATCTCAGCCTCTGTATTGTCGATTATCCAGCCTTGGGCAAAGTCATCATCATCCAAGACTTCAAAATCTCCGTTTGAAATTAAATTACTATTGTTGTTTAAATCTGGGGAGAAAGTAAGGGCGCTGTTCTGATATGTAATTGTACCATCATAATCTTTATAATAAACAATCTCATAGTTTTCATCAAAATGAATAATACGTGTTTGATTTTCATCATTTGTAAAAACACGTCTATAGACTTTTGAACTGTCGATTGACACATGTTCACCCGTTACGCCAGCACTATTAGTGATTGTATAAGATGTAAGTTTATTGGATGTGTCAGAATAAGTTAATGTAAGGGTTTTGTGCCCGTTTGATATAGTTGACAATCTGTTTTGACTATCATATGAATATGAAGAACTGTTTGCCTCGCCCACACGAGTAACACTTTCAAGATATGCTGTATTGTTTCGTATTTGATATGAGTATTCGATTCTATATGGTTCGGCATCACCATTAGATCCAACATATATAGGGCTATCATCATCATTTAGGACATCGATACTTTCTAAATATGAAGTTCCATCTGCCGTTGAGTAATTGAATACATATCTTCTACCGCTTCCATCGACTATTGATGTAATGCTATTACTCAACACAATATAATCTGTATCATTTTCTTCATCATTTTCTGTAGTTGTATAATAAATAGTAGTGGTATTGTTGTTTTCTGAATTGTCATTAATCGAATTCAAATATCCAACATCAGAATGTGATTCGAATGTGAATGTTTCGTTTGAAAAATCGTTTTGAATTGTTATATTTTCAAACAATCTATATTCAAAATTTTCACTTTCTGAATTCTTTTGTAAATTCAAAGTATATGTTGGGTTGGAACTTATACTTGTAAAACTTTTGACAGTATCAGTAGTATTAGAAAGAACAAAATCAATGGATTTGCCGTCTATAGTAGACCAATTATACGTGAGATTTCCGGTATATCTTAGAATGCTACTATAATTAATTCTAAAATTATCGCCACATGAGCTTTGAGAATAATCTCCCATAGGATCATAAGTATGAGAGATTTGTACTGGTGATTTTTCTCCATCTATTCCTATGTCATCAAATTTTAAAATAGGAATACACGAAAAATTATTGATATAAACGGTTCCAGCGTTTCCTATATCGACAGTTTCATATGTAAATCTGTTATCAACTTCATCGATTTCGCGATAGTAATAGTTCAATGTTATTTGTGACAGAGAAACATCACAATTCTTTTTCTTGGTAGTTAAAACAACACCATTGTTTTCTTTTAAACCTAACAACCAGGAATTCATCAGGTGCGTAATGTCCCATTCTACTGCATTTGTTACGGTAGATTTAACGACTGATACACAGTCAAAATAGTTGACATGTTTTGTTGGTTGTGATGTGGAATTTTCATCCCATGAAGATGTAATTTCATGGGCAAGAACATAATTGTTTGAGGTAGTGCCTATTCCTAATGCATTGGCATTAATCTTTGCAGATGTCACCAATACATTCTCTTGAGCGATATTAGGTTTAATATAAACATTTTTGCTGCCCTTACCTGTACCTTGAACAAAATATTCAGTTGACGAAGCAAATGATGAACCGATGCATTTAATAATAAAAATGGGTTCAGCATATTTATCTTCATCGGTTATAACATGACTTAATGTGGCGAATTGATTTGTTTCGTTTAGAAGTTCTGCTTCGGATACAACGAATTCGGTAATAGCTTCTTCGGTTGACAATTCTACTAACGGTTCTTCAATGTTTTGAAATTCGCCGTTTTCATCTTTAATATGAATTGGTGTGGCTGAAACGACTGAGTAATAACCGCCGTCATCTGTAGAAAAGACTTTAGAATACGCGGTTCGTTTTGAAATTATTTCATTTTCAATGTTAGGTTTTTCACTTTCAATGTTATCGAAAGAAACTTCTGCGTTGTTTGATAAATTAGAAGCAAAACCTGTAACTTTTAATCCTGATACTAACATTAACATCGCAAGGATTATTGACAATGTCTTTGAAAACTTTGTTTTCATAAATTTTCCTCCTTAATTTTAGTTGCAGTTTTTGTGGTTTGAAAAATTTGAGAATATCGCCTCCTAAGGACAGATATTATATTTCAACTATATCCTATAAAACTTTCAAATAAAAAGTAAGGTGGAATGCAAAATTATTAAAAAAAGCGACAAAAAAATTAACGACATACTACTTTTATATCCTTTTTGAGACTTAGAAGACGTATATTTGTTTGATATGGAAATTGATGTTAATGCTTATTAAGAAAAGATAGCACAAAGAAAAATCCCGTGGAAACCACGGGATTTTTTTAGGAAATATTAATATTTCAACGAATTACTCAACATTATACTCAAGTGTACCCACCTGTCTCCATACATTATTGCGGTAGATGAGGATGCGGATTTCGTTGAGGCCGTCTTTGTTCATCCAAGCCTTGCCTGTGAAGATTTTGTTTCCATTTTCGTCGGTTGCTTTTGATGCAACTGTGACGGTTGTGTTGTCAGGCATTTTGAACATTACTTTTTCTGTCTTGTCATCAGCGACAACTGTTGCGGGTACGGGGCCTTTCTTGCCTGATGTTGCAGAAAGCTCCATTGAAATTATCGGGTTGTACGGTTCGATTGTGAAGCTATATTTTTCAGCATCCCATTTGCCGTTTTCTTTGCCACGGACTTTGATTTCGTTGCCTACGCTCATATTTGAATAGATTTCCCATACTTCATAAGCGAGGTCACGAGCCATTGAGTTTACAACTTCGCCGTCTGAGTTATAGCTTGTAATTTTAGCATTCTTATGGTATCTGTCATACGTTCTTGTGCCACCATCAGGTTCCATAAACTGAATCATTGATTTTCTGCCGTTTGCAGTTACCGTAAAATCTTTGTGCGTGTCTTCCTGCTGAATATAGGTTACTTCAGTTATATCACATACGGGAGGAATAAACGGTTCATAATCTTTAATCAGAAGTTGGTCATAGCTTGTATAACCGTCACCGAATGATGCATAGCTTAAGTCGATTTTTGAGCTTAAATCGTGTACCGTTCCGTTACTGTCGCTAACTTCCCACACTAATTCTTCAACTATCATATTTTCATAATCAGCATAAATCGGGTTGTTATAAATCAAAGTGCGTGAAATACCAAGTGAATTCAAGAATTTTTCCTGCAAGACCTCAAATTTCAGATTAAAGAAATATTCATTTGCCAAACCTTCTGAACCAGAAAAATCAATTTCAATGAAGAAATAGTTAAACTCACTGTCTTCAGTTCCGTGTTCGGTCACCTTAACGGTTCCGCCAAGATTATATAACGCTTCTTCCGGAATCGCATCAATGAAACTTAAAGTATCACTTCTGTACGAATATCCTAACTCAATGTGCGTTGTTCCTACTGCAAAACCGTTTGATTCACACAACTCGGCATACGTACCGTTTATCTTACTTACGTCAAATTTGACGGGATAATATGCGATATCATCCTGACGAACATGTTTTACCGTCGGTGCGACAGTAATGCGGAAATCCGCTGCTGATACTCCAACTGTGCCGACTGAAAGAATTATGCTAAACGCCAAAATAATTGAAAAAAGTTTTTTCATAATAAATATAGCTCCTTTATTACATAATAGTAAACTTATTATACAACGGTGTATGTTTCGAGAATGATATCCTCATTTAATACATTAATCACAGTTCCAGTTGAGATCACGCCCGTAGTCGGCGTTTCATATTCTAAAGTGAATCCGTCATCCAAATCAACATATTGTTCCGAGAAAATATCTGTTGAAATTCCCGTTGGCAAGTTGGAAATACTGTTATTTGTTCTGTCAAAAGTTATGCCACTATTTTCAGCAGGGTTTAGGCGATATCTTATTAAACAGTTTATGTTTTTATTCTGAGCATAATCTAATGCCATTGAATTATAATAAACGCTTACTGTTAAATTTGGACAGTTTTCAAAAATGTTCGATTGCATCATAGTTAGATTATCATAAAAAGTAATGTTTCTAAGATTAGTACAACCTGAAAACGCACGAGACTTGATTTTTGTTAGACTACGAGGCAGTTCAATTGAAGTGAATCCCGTACAATTCTCAAAAGCTCGTGGCCTTATTTCTATAAGATTTTGGGGTAAATTTAAGTTCGCTAAATTGCAACAGTTTTTAAAAGCAACGGCGTCAATTCTTTGGATCGAATTGGGCAAAGTTACAGAGCTTAATGATGTGCATCCAAAGAACATACCGTCGGGTAAAATAGTCCACCCTGTTGGTATTGTTACAGAACTCAAAGAGGTGCAATTTTGAAAGAGATAACTACAATTACTTGGAGAATAAAGACTCGGTGGAAGAGTTATATTGGTGAGTAAACTACATCCTAAAAACGAGCCTAGCGCTATCTCAATTTCATTATTAGGCATATTTAATGTTGGGAGTTTCTTGCAATACGCAAAAGATAAATCGCCAATATATTCTATGCCAGAGCCCATATCAAGGCTATTAAGTGCAGATAAATCAATAAAACTGTAATTACCAATATAAGTAATATCATCCGATATCTCACAAGTAGTAATTAGATTTCTGAATCTATACCAAGGTGCATCGCCTCGAGTGTAATCGTTAATCATATCGGTTCCAGAAATAACAAGACTACGATCACTATGAGTGTAAATCCAAGTAGCATCATATCCACAAGTACCGCTAAAAACACTATTATTATTTAGTAGACCTTTGTTGAGATAATTTACTATATTAAGTTTTAAATGTCCCTCAATATTATCAGCTTGATGATATGGTTTAACTCTATCTGTCGCACTTTCTAGCAAATGTTCTTTTACTTGTCCAATTGTAGCGTTCGGGCAGTTTGACATATACAGTGCAACTGCACCAGCAACAATTGGTGAGGCAAAAGATGTACCCGATGCCAAATTATATCCATTATTTGTTGAATGTGATGCAACGGTTATTGAACTACCTGGTGCAGCGATATTGTAGTGATATCCCATTTTATCATAGTTCGAGTAATCTGCCATAGTTCTTGTTGAATCGTAAGCCATAACACCGATTACATTTTGAAAGCCTGCTGGATAGGCAGCTTGTTTATTCGTGTTAAGTTCATCATTTCCTGCTCCAGCAACTAAAACGCACTCATCAGCAATAGACTCTAACGAAAGCCTCACAGAAGTACTGTAAGAAGTATATGTTATATTTCGCAAGTATCTAAACGACATATTAATTACCGAAACCGGCTGTAATGCTCCGGCACTATTTGGGACAGTTTCGTGGTTATACTCTTTAATCATTTCTACAGCTTCAATAATTTTAATAATTGGGAAAGTTCCATCTTCAGTAATTTTTATTGGAAGAATCTTCGAATTGCAAGAAATTCCATTAACCCTATTGGTTGTATTACTTCCTGATATAACCGATGCCACGGCAGTTCCATGACCATGATTATCTGTTATATCATTCAAATAATCGTCATCAACAACATTGAATCCATGATATGTATATGGCCATAATTCAAAAGTGATCATACTATTTTTAAGGTGCTCGTGTTCAAAGTTACATCCTGTGTCAAGAACTGCCACAACGACATTATCACCCTTTTTTTCACAAAAACTGAGTGCCTCTGTAGCAAATGTTTCTCTTAGGTGCCAGTCATTATAAACACCGCTTAGCGAAAACAATGGTTCAAATTCCTGTAAATCTACACCTGTATCCAATGAAGTTTCTGTTAACTCACAAAGATAATTAGGTTCAGCATACATTCCAACATTGTCCGCATTGATATCTGCACATAAGTCAGGAATTGAAAGATTGGCACTACCTATATCTTCTATGGATACAACATAAACACTGGTCGAGTCATTAACTGGACATGTGTAATCTGCAGAAACTGTTGCATTAAGAGAAGAAGCAAGATTAGACTCAACAACAGAACAAATATCGCTTGAAGCAAGCGTAGAAGTCGCATAATCTTCGTCGTTAATTCTTATAAGAAGTTCGTTCTCAACATATCCAAGTTCAATAATAGGATCTGGTTCCTCTGAGTTTTCTGCGTGTGCAACTGGAATACATGTAAATGTTGCTAAAATGCATAAAGTAACGAACACAGATAGTAACTTCTTAAATTTTCTCATAAATATACCTCCATATATAATTTTGTTTTAGCTTTGGGAATCTAACTGGCACAAAGGAATCACCTCTATGTAAGATTTTGCTGTGTGTGTGCTTCAATTCTATCTAAACCAAAACTAAAAAGAAACTACCTATGCAAAAAAATTAAAAAAAACGACAAAAAAATAAACGGTCAGTGTTGACCGTTTATTTTATAGGTATCAATATCACTATTTTAAACTCTTTCTGTTCAAACATCCATTCAAGTTCACCATTATAGTTTTTTAAAGCTTGATAAACACTTTTCATTCCGTAACCATGAATATTCTTGTTCTCTTTAGTAGAGATTAAAGTATCGTTTTTTGCCAAAGGAGCAGTTGAACAACTATTCTTGAGAATGATTTTATGGAACTTGTTGTCGCACTCTAAAGTTAGTTCAATATAAGGATGCGTTTCTTTTTCAGCTCGCTCAATCGCATTACTTAATAGGTTGTCAAGTATAGCAGATAAATCATAGTCATTAATAAACGATAGGTTTTCGCTTAATGCAAGAATGGAAAACTTTATATGTTTATCCTTACACAACAGTGAATACTTGTTAATTATTACATCCAACAATTTGTTCTTGGTTTTAGCCTTAATTGAGATTTCATTGGCTTTATCGTATATATTTTTAATATATTGCTTAACATTCTCTTCTGTTGTCAGATTGCTAATGTTGATAAGATTGTTTTTGATGTCGTGAACAAGAATTCTTGTTTCTTCATCTTTCTTTTCCAAAATATCTAGATATTCGAGATTAATGATTTGCTTTTGTTCGAGCATTTCTATATCGTGAAGTTTTTTCTGATTGTCTATGGCTCGTTCGTGAACAAAAAATACAACAATTATGGCAATGAACATAAACACTTCGCTCAATATGAATAGAAGATTTGTTTCTGTATTTGATTTATAATAGATGTTTTGATAGCGAAAAACAACTGTTATAAAAAACGTCATCGCAGGTAGGGTTGTTAAAATGATTGAAGACATATAGCCGTCTTTTGTCTTCGTTTTTTTGGAAAAGGATGATATGATTGCCAATAAAGCGAAGTAGATAAATTTAGATGCAAACGCTTCTTCCACAAAAAGAATGGAGTCGTTTTCGTGTTGATTGACGGATACATCAAAGAAGAATGAGGTGAGAAAGAAAATAATGAATTCAGCAATGTTCATTATTGCCACAAGTAACAACGAATGAAAACTTGATAATTTCCAATCACACTCAAAAGCAGTATAGAAAATAATCCAATAAAGTATAAGAGTGGTTGGAATATTAATGTATGGATTCGAGAAGAAAATCATCAACAACCACAATACCACATTAGCAACGAAACAAATTAATAAGGATTGTTTAGGATTGTGTTTATAATTAAACATTCTACCGCCGTACCAAAAAACAATATATGTTCCTAATACATAAACGATAAACATAGTTATTGCAAACATTGTTTGGCTCATTTACATTCCCCTTTCAGCAAACAGAAACATTTTAGTGCGAAATTCCTGTTGCCTTTTTGGAGCAACAGAAACTATAAAGCTTTTTTCTTCAAAGGTAAGAGTGAGTGTTTTACGAGTGAAACTTTTGACAAAGTTGAAATTTATGATGTAGCTTGTGTGCGGAGAATAAAAATTCAATTCACTTAATTTTTCTTTCCAAAAGTCAATATGTTCTTTGGATATGTATTCACCTTGTGTAGTTACAATTTTTGTTTTTCGCTTGTATGATTCACAAAAGATTATAGAGTTGGTTGGGATTATTACAGATTCATTGTTTGGACAAATTATTTTAATATCTTTACTAGACATCGACAATAATGCGGCATCCAGCGAACGATATAGACGAGTTACATCCAAAGGCTTTTGCAAAAATCTGTAAGCACCCAGATCAAATGCATCGTCAAGATAGTCTGAATATGCGGTTATCATAAAGATAACTATGTTGTTGGATTTTTGCTTTAGCTTTTTCCCCACTTCAACACCATTAATACTAGGCATCTCAATATCTAGAAAAGCCATATCAAAGTATACACTGCTATTTAGCAATTTATTTCCGTCCTCAAAGCAAAATATCTCGGTAGCTATAACCTTCTCGGAAAAATAGTTTATTAATGCATCTTTGACCTCGGTTATTCTTTTAGGTTCATCATCACAAATGGCTATTTTCATTGTTTTATCCTCCAATAACAAATGCCGTAAACTGCTTACAGTTTACGGCATTAAAATTTAATTGTCAAATATAATTTTTATTTTGTTTTATTGTGATTATCAGCGATTGCTTTAATCATTACCTTGATGAGCTCAATTTCATCATCAGAACATTCGCGGAGATATTCTGATATTTCTTCTATTTTGGTTTTCTTTACAACCCCAAAAGCGAAGTAGTCAAGGGTAACATCTAAGCATGTGGCAATATCATATAGTAATTCAACCGAGGTTTTGCTTCTTCCTGTTTCAATAGCAGAGATATGCTTAGAGGTAACATTTACTTTTTCGGCTAGCTCCTCTTGTGTCATATTAAGTTTTCTTCTTCTGTTACTGATTCTGTATCCAAGCATTTTGAAATTTAACTCCATAAAACCACCACAGTAATTTTATCATTAAAAAGAGTTAAATAACACCAACTAATAATAGGAAAATCCATTATTAGATTGATTTTTACGCTTGATAATAGAAAAAAATACCTGACAATAGGATTTGTTATTTTTTTATACTGATTTTTGATATTTTAGTTTACGTTATTGAAAAGTTATTTATTAGAAAGTATATTGTAGTTTAAAGGGGGTGAATTTATGTCTGTAAAAGAGAATATGCAGAAAAAGACTGCTAATTTTATCAAAAGAATTGCAGAACATTCTTTGAGAGTAGACGCAAATAATCTTACAAGTCTTTGGGTTTATCAGCCTAAGGTACCGGCAACACTTAAGAAATTCAGCAAAATCAATAAAGGATGATAGGGCGTATAGCATCCGGTGTTGTTGAAAAACTTACTGATAGTACAACTATTAGTGATACTGAAAAGGAACTATATCTATACGGATTCTTTATATTAATCTCACAGATATTATATTTCATTATAACAATTATTATGGGAATTTTGTTGGATATAGTTTCTTTAAGTATAGTTTTTTATATCTCCTTTCAGTTTATTAGAAGATATGCCGGTGGAATACATGCTTCAAGTGAATTGAAATGTGAGATTATAAGTACAACATCAATTTTTATCTGCCTTTTGTGTGTTAAATCAAGTGTAATGTTCAACATACAAATTCCGACATTGATTTTAACCCTCTTTGCTTCTATTGTCATATTTATTCTTTGCCCGCTTGACACACCAGAAAAACCACTTACAAAAGAAGAACTACGATATTTTCGTAAGATTTCCCTAATAGTTTTGGCAATAATGTTATCTATTATCATTATTTCAATTGTTATAAAGTTGACGATTGCGTATCCAATATGTTTTAGCATAATATTAGAGAGCGTTTTCTTGGTTGCTGGGAAAATTAAAAGAGAACATAGTAACAAAAATGTTGAATAATTGTGTGTTTGGTGCGTTTCTTAAAGAAAAAAGACGGCAGCAGGGTATGTCGTTAAGAACACTAGCAAATGAATTGAATTTATCACATTCATATTTGTCCTGTATTGAAAACGGTAAGAAACCACCTCCGAGTGATGCTATGTTAATTAAAATAGCCTCTATATTATCTATGGATTACAATTCGAAATTATTATTGTTTGATATTGCTTCTGAAGTTAAAAGTATTAATAGTAACGATTTTTGTCTTTCCGCTGATATTTCAAAATATATTGATGAAAAGGAATCGTTAAAACTTTTGATTCGGGAAGCAGATAAATGTGGTTGTTCTGATGAGTTTTGGAATGAAATATTACAAAAACTTAAAAATATGTCCCATTGATTGGGATATATTTTTTGGTAATTTTGGTAACCAATGGTGAACATAAATGATTATAATTACAGAATTTGTTTCAATAGCCGATAGCGTAAAAAAAGTACATTGTCCGGTGTGTGGAGCAAGATTATGTGATGTTAAGAAAAATCAGAAGATTAGTGAAGGGTTTTTTTACAAAAATAATTCGAGCGGTATTATTATTAAGTGTTATAAATGTAGAAGAAAGTTTAATATTGTAACAACAGATTTATAAAATAGATTGAATTATATGTACAGTGCACCATAGTAATAGGAGCCTGACGAGTTTTCGTCAGGCTCCTATATTTTTTGACTTGATGGAAACAGAAAGGTCAAAATGCAAAAGAAGTGGCAAACGTATATTGCTAAATATCCGTAGTCTCCAATTTTTTGAGATTTAGAAAATTCAAAAATTAAGGAGATTACATAATGAAAAACAATAAAAAGTTGCAACAATTTAACCGTGAGTGTAAATTGATAAATCTTAGATATGAATACACAGGATATACAAATGATGTTCAGTGGGCGATAGTAACTGAGCTTTCAGAAGAAGAAATTCTTCAAAAGTATCCTGAAGAAATCAAACAGTACATTCCGTTTATCAGACTTTCGGTTTCTCAGGGCGAAGTGTTTGAAGATAGTAAAAGGAATGAAAACAAATACAGAATGAGAGAGAAGAGATGCGGACACATTTTTGATATTACCGATGATGATTTGGAAAATTATCATCCTGAATTAATTGTGACCGATACAGAAGACACGCTAACACGAAAAGATGAAGTGAAAACCGTACAAACTGCACTGAACACTTTGTCAAAATCAAACCGGGAAAGGGTTTATAAGTTTTTCTTTCTTGGAATGAACTATTCTGAAATAGCCCGGGATGAAGGTCTCTGTGAGTCGTCGATAAGACGTTCAATTGAAAACTCTGTTAAGAAATTGAAAACTTTTTATGAAAAGATGCCGAATTGAGGTGTTCCCAGTGCAAACATAATGAAGGGTGTTTTTCTCTTCAGAAAAATTTTTTTGAAAGGTAGATATTTGTGCAGAATGAAAAAATCCAAAAAGTAAAATGGGGAGATATTTTTTATTGTAATTTAGGCAAAGCGAACGGTTCGGTACAGTCCGGATATCGACCTGTCGTTGTTGTTCAGGCAAACTCCTTGAACAAGTCCAGTCCTACAATCGTGGTAGCTGTAATTACATCTGTTCGGAAAAACCAATCTATGACAACACATATTATTCTTGATGATAATTGTGGTTTGAGTGAACCTTCGATGATTGTTTTAGAACAACTGCGAACAATAGATAGAGTGGAAGAGCTCGGAAGATACATAGGTACAATTTCAGATGAAATTAAGAGAAACGAAATAAAGCAAGGTCTCAAACATTTGGTAGGGATTCTTCGTAAACCAAGAAGAGAACGTGTTGGACGAATATCAACGTTATGTATTAATTGTCAAAAAGAGTTAATGAAGAATCCTGACAATATGATAAGAAGAATTGATCCTTGGCAGAGAGAGAAAGATCTTTGTGATAAATGCCAAACCAATTATGGATATGACTATCTTATTACAAAAAAGTATAAACACACAGAAAACCGGGAGGTGAAAAAGCTTTGATTGAAGAAAAAACTAAAAAAGGAGCCGTTTATGAAAAGCGAGTATATACTGTCGAAGAAATTATGAACATACTTAACATCAGTAAAAACGCGGCATATACGCTTGTTAATTCAGGCGTGTTCCGCTATGTCAAAATTGGTGGCCACTATCGAGTATCAAAAAAGAGTTTTGATAATTGGCTCGAGGCTGAAACTATAGAATAAAAATCGCACATTTGTTGTTTCTCTTATATGTTGATATCATATAGTCAAGCTACTTGGCTATATGATATTACACACTTTATGGGAGGAATTGTTATGATAGAAGAAAGCAAAAAAATCTACTCGGTTAATGAAATACAAGACTTTTTAGGTATTTGTAAATCCAGTGCATATGCTCTTGTTAAAAGGCAAGAATTTCACAGTGTAAAAATAGGTGATACCTATAGGATTTCTAAAATCAGTTTTGATGAATGGCTAAACAAAAGAAAAGGGGAGTGCTGATTATGGATAAACAAATGTCTCTTGATGAAAGAATACTGTTATTTAATGCTGAAAGTGATACTAGGTATCTTGAGGAAATATTAAGAAATGATAGTGAAAAGGAGGAAGAATTATGGGAATCCTATTCATCTGAGCAAATTCAAAAGATGTTTTCATTAACCGAAGATGAAGCGCTTAAATTGTTGAAATCAGGATTATTTAAAGTTTACAGACCAGGCAATGAGTATAGAGCTTCGAAAAAAAGCGTTGAGGAAAATCAACATATTGTTAAAACAATGCTTAATTATCGAGAAAAAAAGACCATATCGATTCCTGATTTGAGAAGAATTTTAGGACTTGGAAAAACAGCAGTGTATCGGTTGGTCAATCATCAGTATTTTAAAACTTTTGTGGTGTTTGGGAAAATGAGAGTAGATGTCGAAAGTTTTGAAGAATGGTATGCAAATCAATTTCACTATCGAAAGGTAAATGGTGAAAGACCCGGAAAAAACTATGGAAAAACAATTACATCTACAACGATTGCAAAGGTTTTAGGTATTTCAAGACCATCAGCAAGAGAACTGATTGATAAGTATGATATGGATATGATATGGGTTGACGGCACAAGACGAGTAAAGCAGGAAAGCTTTGAAAAGTGGTATGCTTCTCAAACCCATTATAAAAAAGTAGCTGAGATAGAGGAGGTTGAAAGATTTGTCAACTAAATTTGAATCTAAATCATTTTGTGGTAATGTGGCATTTGAGAAAAAGAGTTACACAGTACCTGAAGTAATGAGAATCCTTGATACAACAAGACAATCTGTTTACAAACTAATAAAAAACGGTTGTTTTCGGGCAGTAAAAGTTGAAAAAGGCTATCGAATTGTTAAGAAGAGCTTTGATGATTGGTTAAACGGTACGGAAGGGGTAGTATAAAATGGCATCGATACAGAAAAGAAAAAACAATAAATATTCGGTAATTTATGATGTTGTTGATAAAGATGGCAAAAGAAAACAGAAATGGGAAACGTTTTCAACCAACGCAGAAGCCAAGAGACGAAAAAATGAAATTGAACATCAGCAGGATAACGGTATTTTCGTTATTCCGACAGTTACAACAGTTGCAGAGCTGTTAGAGAAGTATTGCTCCATATATGGTGTTGCGAATTGGGCTATGAGTACATATAACTCTCGTAAAGGTTTGATATATAATTATATAATTCCTCTTATCGGAGATTATAAATTGACCGATATAACGCCTTTGATGATGGATAACTTTTATCAAAGTTTATCAAAAGTTAAATCCAAAACAACAAACAATCGAAAAGCTAAAACCCCGTGTCTTACTGCACATACCATAAGAGAAATCCATAAGTTGTTGCGGAGTGCTTTTGGTCAGGCAGTTAAATGGGAGCTTATGTCGAGAAATCCTGTTCTCAATGCTACACTTCCTAAGCACGAGAGCCAAAAGAGAGAAATTTGGACTGCAGAAACCCTGCTTAAAGCTCTTGAATTATGTGAAGATGATATTTTGTCGTTAGCAATAAATTTAGCCTTTTCGTGTTCTTTAAGAATGGGGGAGCTGCTCGGCTTGACTTGGGATTGTGTTGAGATTTCAGAATCAAGGATAGCCGAAAATGACGCTTTCATTTATGTAAACAAAGAACTCCAAAGGGTAAATAAGGATACTATGGAGCTTCTTGATAAAAAAGATGTTGTCAGGGTCTTTCCACATATTTTATGTAACCAGAACACATCGTTAGTTCTTAAAGCACCCAAGACAAAGACAAGCGTAAGAAAGATATTTCTTCCTAAAACAGTAGCTTTAATGCTGTTAGAACGAAAACGGCAGATAGAAGATATGCAAGACCTTTACGGTGATGAATATGCTGATTACAACTTGGTTTTTTGTCACTCCTCAGGCAGACCGATGGAAGCACAAGTTATAAATAGAGCCTTAAAGAAACTCATTACGGATAATAACTTGCCACCTATTGTATTTCATAGTTTCCGACACGCAAGTATCACATACAAACTCAAATGGAACGGCGGTGATATGAAGTCGGTACAGGGCGATTCCGGTCACGCACGAATGGATATGGTAGTGGACGTATATAGCCATATTATTGATGAGGACAGACGATTTAATGCTCAAAAATTTGACGAGCAATTTTACAACACCAAAGGTTTAAGGAACTGCGAAGAAGGCAAGATAGCACCTATGCCGAGGTTTGATAAAGATATTTCAATTCTTGACCCGATGGCAAAAACAGAAAGCGAAAGCACAACCGAAACAAAGTCGGAAACCGAAGATAATGTTGCGCTCATCGCAAAAATCCTTGCTAATCCCGAAGCCGCTGCTCTTTTGAAGATGTTGGCTAACACAATATAATAGCGAAAG
Source organism: Clostridia bacterium (assembly GCA_017380575.1). GTDB lineage: Bacteria > Bacillota > Clostridia > Oscillospirales > Acutalibacteraceae > CAG-488. The sequence goes on from JAFODS010000001.1 coordinate 44,490, forward strand.
GACACAAAACTTTTATGCTTTGTGTCCTTTCGTTTACCAATATACGGTTGTAAATTTAGTTGGAGCATCAGATAAACTCCAATCATACTCATTATATATTGTTTTGTAATGTTTTTTCATCACATTCTGTTTTTCCTTTTCTATAAATGCATACGAATCTCTATAAACTTTTACTGAATTCTCGTCTTTCTCTTCGCATGCAATAACATAATAATGCTCTGAGGTTTCAAAAACAATAAATTTGTTATCAACAACTCTTGACTCGCTATACATAGCATTAACCACATTATGGTTATACCCATTTATGTATACAATACTGCATGAAACAACCAAAAACAATGATGTAAAAATAGCAAGTAAAGAAACCGTAGGTTTTATCAATTTTTTTGTTAATATTTTAGATAGGGATTTTTTAAATATCAAAACCCAAATAGCAAGACAAATATATGAGAGTAAGTGATGGCTCAGGAAGATTGGCAGAGAAGTTTGGGTGACAAGTATTATGGAGAGAAAAAACAACATCATCGTTTCAGTTAAATTTAATAAAAGCAAAGGGAAGAATCCTAGTTTTGTTTCTAGTTTACTTTTCTTTTCCAAGAAATTAAAAAGGATAAAAAGAAGAATTACTAGTATAATTTTTGGAGTCACTTCTAAAAATAACTCGTACTTGTCAAAAACTACATCTTCAAAATAATATGTAGGTACTTCAAATAATTTAAAATAAGGTAGCCAGTATATGTATGTATATAATTTATATCCTTGAGTGCCCAAAATTGCAGCAAAACTGATTATGATAGCCGATAATATTGGAGATTTGTTCATGAAATTCCAAATAGTTTTAATTATGCTTTTGTTCTCTTTATTACTCATTTTTAACTCCCCTTTTTATATGTCCGTAAAATCAATAAATTAGACCTTTAATTACTATCTAACAGCATTAACCCAATTATTTTTATTAACGAAATATTCCGTTGCTACCGTTGTTGCAGTACCTAAAACGTCTACAGAAATTCCTAATGCAGGGAAAATATCCAGTGCTTTTCACATTATCACCTTGCTATATAATCTGTATTGCTTATTTTAGCAAAAAAAGTATCGTTTGACAACTAGTTATTAGATTGTTATAACGATAGCATCTTGGTATTGAATACATAAGAATAAAATAACACATTAACTGCCACCCCAAAACGCCATTTTGCTAACATTTTGCTAACATGAACGAAAAATATTAGCGAATATTAGACGATTTTTCAAGGGAAAATATTAACACAATAAACCTTGAAAACCTTGATATATCAACGATTTTAAGGGACTTCAAGAGATTCAAGCAACGCCTAGGGGGCGAACTCCTAAGCGAAAGGCCGTGGGTTCGAATCCCGCCGAGGACGCCAAAAAAGCAAAATCCACGTAAGTGGGTTTTGTTTTTTTTGTTCAAGGGATTCGAAAAGGACGACGGCAGAGCCGGAAACGAGCGTCCGGTGGACGGTCGTTTAGTCCGTGGGCGTGTAGCGGCGGCAGCCGCGTAGCGAATCCCGCCGAGGACGCCAAAAAAGCACTTGAATGTTCAATTCAAGTGCTTTTTTCATGCTTTCTTCTTCCTCTTTTTATAAATCACCACTGCAACAGCAATCGGAACAGCAACGGCGATGAGGATTGCGATATACTTCGGCGGAATTATTTTAAGAACGTCGTAAAGCCCGTCGCCGAGGATTGTGAATCCGATAACTCTCGGTGCAAGACCGAGCACGGAAAAGATGAAATACGGAAGGAATTTAAAATCGAATGCGCCCATAAAAAGCGATGAAAAATCAATCGGAAAAACGGGAGCAAGGCGGATGATAAACGTTGCAATGTTTTTGTTTTTATCCTTCATCGCAAGGAGCTTGTCGCCGCCCTTTGTGCCGCTGAGCCTTTTTTCAACTGCATCCTTGCCGAGAAATTTGCCGAGGAAGTATGTTGCCGTGACTTCAATAACAATGCCGAGCATATTTATCAGAAGTGCTGTTTTCCAATCGAGTGCAAGACCGACGGAAATATAAATCAGCGAAGCGGGAAGGACGAGGAGAATTGCCTTCACAAAATAAACACCGAGAATAATTCCTGCCGCTATGTAAATGCTTGTTGCCGAGGAAATCAGCTCGCGGATGTCGAGAGTTGAAAGCGTTTTGTAGTTCACGGCAGCAACAGTTATCAGCGTTACGGCAAGAAGAATTTTTATTATATTAAGAACTTTATCTTTTTTCATAATCCACCCCGAAATTCTTTCGCTTTTGGGCGAGTTCGGATTTATACTGTTTCCCTAAGCATATCACAAAACATTCTGAATGTACACAATAAAAAGAAGATATTGCCAAAAATTTGAACGGTTTGTAAATTGTCGTAATGTGGCAGCAAAACATTATCCTGCACTATTGATTTTAACTCGTTTATAATGTATATTTATTATATATGTATTATGAGGAAGTTTGCGATGAAAAAAACGTTTAATAAAATTCCGTCCCTGCCGAAGCTTCATCAGGTTACGTGGTGGGTCTGCAGAGGGCTTATACTTATCTGGGGTATCGTGATGCTCTTTTCAGGCTACACGACAGAGTTTCTTGAAGCCGTTTTCGGTATAATTTTTACTCACCTCTGGGATCTTTTCCAGTGGCTTGGCGGTAAAACATTCATAACTCAGGTGCCTTACCGTCTGCAGACAATGCTCAATCTGCTTCTTTGCTTTGCGATTGTTGTCGGCACGACGATAAATAAATTCACAACGCTTGATATTATCGATATTCCCGAGCACTTTATGTCGGGCTATATCGCAACGGCAGGAAGCTACGAGCTTGCAGTCATTCTTCAGGCTAAACGACCGAAGGATAAAACACTCAGCCCTGCACTTGCGGCAATGTTTGCTTTCGGCTTCGGTGTGGCTTTGCTTGTCGGTTGGGAATTTTACGAATACACAATGGACAGGCTTTACGGACTTAATCTTCAGCGAACAGCATTTGACACGGAAGCAGGTCTTATCGACACAATGATTGACCTCATCGTCGGCTCGGCAGGCTGTCTTCTCAGTATGTTTGTAACAGCGTTCAGTAAGAACAGGAAAGGTAAGAATAAAAATGAGCAGTAAAGCAGTAAGAATCGTTGCTCTCGTCCTCGCGGGACTTCTCTTTTTCGGTGCGGTATTCGGAGCAGTAACATCAATTTTCTTTTAAGATATATTCACAGAAAGGCAGGTGAGTCGTATGGCAGTAAAATTAAAAAGAATTTTTTCACTGATGCTGGTAGCGGTTATGCTTGCAGGTATGTCGGTTGTTGCCCTTGCGGCTTATCCTGATAATTATCCGAACACCCACCGCAATACGGGCAGAAATATTGCTGACCTTATTGCCGTTGCAAGAACGCAGATAGGTTACGCTGAGCTCAATCCTTCAACGGGTGTACCTCTCTCTGAAACATCACAGGTTGCAGGTTACACGAAATACGGCGAGTCCTTCGGATATTCTACAGGCGAATGGTGTGCATATTTTGTTTCGTGGTGCGGACGAAAAGCAGGTATACCTACTTCTGTCCTTCCGCGTCTTGGTAACTGTGCGGCTTCCGTTTCGTGGTATAAAAAGAATTCGGTGTACTACCCTGCAAGCTCGGGCTATGTGCCTAAGGCGGGTGATATTGTTTTCTTTAACTGGTCAGGCGGTTCAACGGCAAAGCACGTCGGTATTGTTACAGGCGTCAGCGGTAACAGCGTTTTCACAATTGAAGGAAATACAGGTCCCGGCAGAGGCAATCGCTGCATGGCAAAGCAGAGAAGCCGTTCGGCAGGATACATTGTCGGTTACGGTGTGCCTGCTTATAATGATTCATCATCCTACGGTGGATCACATTCATTCGTCGGAGTGGGTACGGGCGGTTCATACTCGGATTCAATCAGCTATTCATCCTCTCAGCTTGCGGTTGTAACAACCTCCGCAACGGAGATTACTGCAACAAATGCGATGCTTCACGGCTCCGTTACAAACAAGGGCAGGCTCTATGTTGCATCGGCAGGCTTCCTCTTCGGTACGGACAAGCTTAAGCTTGATAAGTATCAGGTGTACAAAGCCCTGACTTATCCTGAAATAAAGCTCGAAATGGACGTTGCTTCAAACGTCGGTGAGCTTAAACCGAAATCAACTTATTATTACCGCACCTACGTAACGATCGACGGTGTGGATTACATCGGACCGACTTATGCACTTGTTACGGTTGACGATATTCCCAAGGAGATTGTTCTTCAGGACAGCACGGTTCACGTCGGTGTCGGTCAGACTTCGGAAATTTTCTGGTCACAGCTTCCTTTAGGTTCAACGGATAAGGGCGTTACCTGGGTTTCTGAGGACAAGCGAATTGCAACAGTTACGGGCAACGGACTTGTTATGGGTATCAACTACGGCAGAGTTAAGGTTTCGGGAAAGACAAATTACGGTTCTGCAACGGCTGAATGCGTTATCGAGGTGCTTATTCCTACACCCTCAAACCTGCAGTTTGCAGACGTTGACGAGGAAAACATCACCGTAAAATGGGATGCTGTTCACGGAGCAAAGGGTTATGTTCTTTACCGTAATTCGGATATTGATTCCGAACCGCAGAAGCTTGCTGAGCTTGATGCGGACGAAACGGAGTTCAGGGACACTTCCGTCAAGGCCGGAGAAAAGTATTATTACCGCATTATGACACTTGCGGACAAGGACGAATATAACAGCGACATTTCGGAAGTTATTTATACAACAGCGAAGCTTCCTGCACCTGAAAAAGTTACTTCTTCAAAAAACGGTGTATGGATTAACGTTGAATGGTCTGCGGTTGAAAAAGCAAAGAGCTATCTTGTTTTCAGGTCAACTTCGGAAAACGGACTTTATACAAATATCGGTAAGGCTTATTCGGAAAAGTTTATCGACCACGATGTTCTTTCGGGACAGACTTATTATTATAAGGTTGTTGCAGAAAACGGTAATGATCGAACACGAAGCGATTTTTCAGCCGTAACCGCAACAAAGGCAAAGGTTGTTACAAAGGCGGAAGCCTCAAAGGACAGCATATGTATGGAGGTTATAACACCTGTGCCTGTAAGACAGAAAAACGCGGAAATTGTCCGTTCGGGTATTAAGGAATTTACACCATCGTTTTAGCTGAAAAGAGGACACTGTTTGTGTCCTCTTTTTTATAGGGTGATTCAATGAATAAATCAAAAACAAAAGATCTTGCCACGGTGTCGCTTTGTTCGGCTCTTATGTGTGTCTGTTCGTGGATTCAGTTCCCGTCTGCGGTGCCTTTTACCCTGCAGACCTTTGCGGTGTTTTTCATTGCGCTGACATTCGGCACAAAGAAAGCACTTACGTCAACAGTTATATATATTCTTCTCGGTGCTGTGGGTTTGCCTGTTTTCTCAGGCTTTCAGGGCGGTATCGGAGCGTTGCTCGGTGCAACGGGCGGTTTCGTTCTCGGTTTTATCCCGTCGGTGATTATCGTCAGCCTTTTGGCACGTAAGTTCGCAAAAAGCTTTTTGTCCTCTGCTGTCTGCTGTCTACCGGGACTTGTTATCTGTTACGTTTCGGGATTGCTTTGGTATGTTTTTGTTTACGGCGGCGGAAACCTTAAGAGTGCATTTTTTGTCTGTGTGCTGCCGTTCATCGTTCCCGATGTTCTTAAAATTATCCTCGCGTCAACGGTTTCGCGACGTGTTTATCGTATAGTGAATAATCATAACCAATAGCAAACTATTGGCTGGCACAGCCTCTAAAAGAGGTAAACAATTCCGATTGTTCGTGGCTCCCTCTGATGAGGGAGCTGGCAAAACCGTAGGTTTTGACTGAGGGAGAGAAAATTTTAACTACCCCTCCGTCTTTCGGCTTCGCCGAAATCCACCTCCCCTGACAAGTGGAGGTAAGGACTTGCTCCGCTTTTTTCCTCGGCAGAACCGTTTTTTTCACACCTGAAGGCACCAATAAATAAAGCGGAAGAAACTTTTCAGTTTCCTCCGCTTGTTTTTATATTGTGAAGTCTGCGACCACGGGAAGATGGTCAGCAATAACATCGTGAAGAGTTTCTGCACCGTTGCAGTTAAGTCCGCGGTAGAAGATGTAGTCAATCTTCTTTTTCGGATTAATTGACGGGTAGGTGAGTTCCTTTGCACTGTCTGAAATATCTGCGGTGTCAAGAAGTCTGTCACGGATCGGCCCAAGCACCTCACCGTCAGGCTCAACATTGAAATCGCCCATAAGGATGATGGGCATATCCGTTTCGTCAATCAGTCGGCAGATAACCTCGACCGCATTTGCTCTTTCAAGCTTCGCAAGACCCATATGGCAGACAAGCCAGCAAACGTCAACGCCTTCAACCTCAACAATCGCCTTGATAACACAGCGGGATTCGTAATAAGTAGGTTCGCTTTTATCCTCGGGGTCGGGAATTGCAACGGTTTCGGCAGATTTAATCGGATACTTTGTAAGAATTGCATTTCCGAAAGGGTTGTTGCCGTCAATCAATGCACCGAGTCCGAAGTAACCATTCCAGCCGAGCTTTTCGCTGAAAAACTTAACCTGATCTGTATATTCTTCGTCGTCGCCTTCGTTCATAACCTCGTTAAGACCGAGAAAATCGGGGTTAAGTCTGCCAAGCTCCTTTGCAAAAAAATCAAGGTCGATAACCTGACGGACATAATCCGTTGCGTGCTGAATATTAAAGGACATAAATTTCATAAAATCACCTCATGAAGAAAGATGTCAATAAAGAATAAACGGGAACTGAAAAGCTCCCGTTTATTAATGTGTGAACTTTAAATTACAAAAATTCCGAGAAGAACAGCCACCATGTAAACAAGAAGGCTGATTGCATATTTTTCCATAAATGCTGAAACGATGAAGTAAACAGACGGAATAAATGCAAGAATCTTCACAATGATGTTTGTTTTCTGCTCTTTGCCGTAAAGCATATCCCAGTTGTAAAGCGCATCCTCATAAAGCGGAGCGTTATTGCACATAAGAGAAATGCCGACGTAAAGCATTGCAAGGTAAACCCAGAAAATTGTATCTTCGGAGCTTACTTCAAGATAGAAAAGACCGAGGTAACCGCCGATGAGCATACCGTAGCCGAAGAAACGGTTCATCAGACCGGGAAGGTAACAGATGAGGAAGCTCTTAAGCTTGCTTTCTGTAAAATCGTGTTCAATGTGACCGCAAAGCTCAGTCGAGTTAAGGTAGCTTGCATCCTGTACGGGAATGCCGAGGATGCGGCAGAAAACCTGCTCCCAGAGAGCCTTAAGGGAAGCACCGATGATTGTGAGATACTTTGAAATTACGTATACAATTGTCATCAGATATCACCGTATCCTTCCATAAAGATTTCTTCGAAAGTGATTTCGCCTTCGATACACTTCTTAACCTTTTCGTCAAGCTCTGTCGGCTCCTGACCTGCTTCAAACAATGCTTTGACATTTTCGTAAGTTTCTTCGTCGTCGCAAAGCTTACCGATCAAAGCGATTGTATTAAGGATTTCGTAAGAAGCCTGACCCTGTGTGCTTACGGTAATAATTTCGTAAGCTGTCTTGGCTGCGTCAAGTGCGCCTGCTTTATCGTCAAGAAGCATGCAGGAAATTGCCTGCTGATTGTAAATTGATGCATCCTGCTCAACAGCAACACCCTTCTTACAGATGTCAATTGACTCCTGATATTTGCCCATACGGCGAAGGATTTCTGCCTTGACAGCATAGTAATCAATAGCTTCGGGGTTGTCCTTGAACATTCTTTCGCAACGCTCGTCAGCCTTTGTGAAATCGCCCTGAAGGATGTTTGCCTTGATTGAGTAATAGTAAGCATCTGTTGCGTTGATGTTTGCTTCGTAAAGACGGTCAGCAATAACCTCAACTCTGTCGTAATCCTCGTAAGTCCATGCTACCTGGAGATAGATGAAATCGAAGAGGTATGAATACTCACCGAGGTCCTCAAGGAGATTGTCGAAAATTTCAAAAACAACTTCCTTATCCTTTTCTGCAAAGTATGCAGCGATGTATCTGTAGTAACCGTTAAGGCTCTTCTGTGCGGGAGTGTCGTTCGGGCAGGTTTCAAGGAATGCGATAGCCTCGTCATACTTGATTTTCTGCTCGGATGTTTTTTCGTCCGTGTACATGAATGTGTACCATGTCGGGCCGATTTCGTTGCTGTAAGAATTAACTTCAACGCAGTAATCATACATCTTTTTGATTTTTTCATACTTGCGTGTTTCAAGCTTATCCTTGTCAACCTCAACACTTACGATGTTTACGAACTGAGCAATCTGCTCCTGACTGAACGGAAGTGAATCCACATATGCATCAAGAAGGATTCTCATTGAACGTTCACCGTCAACAAAGAAATCAACAACATTCTGATTCTTGTTGAAGGTTGCAAGAGTAGCGTTGAAGCCCTGGTCAACCGTTGCAACGTCTGTGCTGAGCTTTTCAACTGCACCGATTGCGTCTGTATAACGCTTTTCTGAAATAAGGCTTTCAACCTTCATAAGCTGGGCTGAAAAATCAACCGTTGAAACGCAAACAAACCAGCTGAATGCTGCAAAGAATACCATTACAAAAGCAAGAACAACCTGCGGAATACCGAAGTGGGTACGAAGGAACTTTCTTGCACAGTCCTCACAGTAAAGGTCGTTCGGGCTGTTCTTTGTTGAATTGCCGCAGATAACACATTGTCCGTCAGCCTTCTTTTCAGCCTTTTCTTCCGTTTCGTTCTTTTCTTCCTTTTTCTCCTCTTCTGCGGGAGCTTCCTCTGCCTCTTCAGCAGGCTCTTCCTGAGCCTTTTCTTCCTCGGCAGGTGCCTCCTCTTTATCCATTATGGGAGCAAGGTCGTCAAGAGTGATGTCGTCGGTTTTGGTTTCGGGCACCGCAGCGTCCCATTTCCAATCGCCTTCAACCTTTTCCTTTTCATCTTCAGGAGTTTCCGGAATTATCTTTTCTTTGTTCTCGTCAGACAAAGCTATTCCTCCTTTTAATATACTGTAAATTAGATAATAACATAAAAAAGTTATAATTTCAATTCAATTATAAAAATTAACAAAATATATATTTTTAACTTGACGAGCTGTTTCAATGAGGTTAAAATTTAAGAAAAACTTCAGGAGATGCTTATTATGGCTGCAGGTTATCCTACCTCATTAAAACATTCAAAGCTCCGTCAGTCACCGCTTCGCTTCAGGGACGACGGCACATTCAGAATTTTACACCTTTCGGATATTCACGAAGTTTCGCCCGAAATGGATGACGACGAAAACCGCGATATTCCCGTAAACAAGTCGATTGAAACCGTCAACGTAATCGAAAAATGCATCGGGATGGCAGAGCCTGACCTCGTTGTTTTCGGCGGTGACAACATCAGCGGATACTGGGAAGAATATACATACGATTACCTTCACGAAACGATTGAAAAAATCGTTGCCCCGATAAAGAAAAGAAACATTCCGCTTGCCGTTGTTTTCGGAAACCACGATTCCGAGGGTGAGGAAAAAAGACCGTTTATCCGCCGTGAAAATCATATCAATATTTACGCTGAATATGAAAATTTCCGCGGATGCTATAACGAAGAGGACGTATCGGGTTGCGGTAATTACAGCCTGCCGATTATGAGTGCAGACGGCAGAAAGGTTTCCTGGAATGTCTGGTGTATGGATTCAAACGATTATATCCGCGACGAAAACCACCGAGTGATTGAGGGCAAAGGATTCGGAATCGTCCACCCTGACCAGATTGCTTGGTACGAGAAAAAATCCGCAAAGCTCCGCGAAGAAAACGGCGGAAATCCCGTGCCGTCAATTCTTTTCCAACACATCCCCGTGCATCAGGAATTTGACCTTTTTGACTTCCTTGACGAAAAGGTTGAGGGTGCTGTTGAAAAGAACGGAAAATATTTGGTTGCTAAAGAGGGAGCAATAAGCGAAGGCCTTGTACGCGAAGCACCGTGCCCACCCGAAACGGAGCGTTCACAGTTTGAAAGCTGGAAGAAGACGGGCGATATCGTTGCGGCATTCTTCGGCCACGACCACGTTAACACATTTATCGCAGAGGTTGACGGAATAAAGCTTATCCAGACTCTCGGTGCAGGCTACCACACCTACGGAAAAGAAAGAGGCGGAAGGCTCATTGTCCTTCACGAAGATTCAAAAGAATTCGACACGAAGACACTTGTTGTTGAAAGAATCACACAGACCGATTTTGATTGATAAAAAGAAACCGCAGAGATTTTTCTCCGCGGTTTTTGTTTGTCTGCTATCAGAAATTGTAGTTCGGCTTAACAATTTTGCCTGTTTCTGCAGATTCAACAATTGCGAGGCAGACTTCAACAGTCTTTGCACCCTCGATTGCACTTGTTGCAACGGGCTTGTCGTTGAGGATTTCGTCAGCGAAAACTTCAAATTCCTTAACGGCATTGTGGTTGTTGAGCTCGATTTCAATTGTCTGCGGGTCCTGAGTGTCACCGTTTTCGTCAACTGTGAAGAGAGTCATTGTCGGCGATGTGTTGTCGCAGATGATTGTGCCCTTTGTGCCGTAGATAACTGTACGCATTGTGTAGTCACGCTTACAGCCTGTTGAAACGAACACCTTGCCTGCAAGGTTGTCGTCAAATTTCATAATTGCGATTGTTGCATCGTCGTAGCTTACTGTCGGAAGAAGCTTGTGTGTACCGTAAGCGAAAACCTCAATCGGGTCGCCTGCAAGCCAACGGAGAAGGTCAACTGCGTGGCAGCCGCCGCCAACAACACCGTGACGCTTCGGGTCAGCTCTCCAGTGAGCAGAACCGTCCTTGTTTTCAACAATGTGTATATAGTCGTGAGCGTATTCTGATTCAACGAAGTAAAGCTCGCCGATTGTGCCTGATTCGATAATTTCCTTTGCCTTTTCAAAAGCAGGAGTGAAACGGCAGATCTGACCAACCATAAATTTTGCATTTGATTCTTCTGCAGCTTTAACGATTTCTGCAATGTCCTCTCTTGTAAGAGCGAGGGGCTTTTCGCAAAGAACGTGCTTGCCTGCACGGAGAAGGTCGCAGCAAACCTGCTTGTGCTGCTGGTCGGGAATTGCAACTGAAACAACGTCAATATCAGGGTTGTTTACAATATCCATATAGTCTGTTACCCATTTTTCTTCAGGGATATTATATCTTTCGCCTGCGAAGCGAAGGTTTTCTTCGTCACAGTCGCAGATTATAGCAACTTCTGCACCCGGGTAATTCAATGCGCCTTCAACGTGGCTCATACCGAATTTCATACCGATATTGGCAACCTGTAATTTCTTTTCCATAATTATGTATCTCCTTTAAAAACTTATGAAGTTATTCTACAACAATTTTCCGTAATATTCAATATGTGTAAGGACAAAAACATTGTCAAAAAAATGACAAAAATTATAATATTGTCTTGAAATACAGTTTCCTTTATTATATAATAAAAAAGATATAGGCAAGTTAAACTTGCACTTGATAATCAAATCAAGAGGAGGAAAAATCATTATGAATGAAAACTTCACTTACAAAATGAAGCTTACAGATGACGAGGTTGCCATTCTTCACGGTTCAAAAGGCGAAACATTGGCAAAGGTTATGAAAACTCTCGTTCTCTACGGCGACGCTTTCGGCGCAGAAAAGTTTGTTTCTGTTGCAGGAAATAAGGGTCACCTTGTTACAAGCTTCGGTATCTCTGTTCTCAAGCCTGTTTTCAATATCACACAGGAGCTTATCGATGCCGGCCTTAAGGTTGATGAAACATTTTCTGTTGACCCCAGACCTATCGATTATGCAAATGTTAAGTGTAATCCGCTTCAGAAGCTTATCTTCAATAAGATTCTCTACGGTATGCAGGATTCTTATGAAGCTCAGCTCAAAAAGCTCGGTCTTAAGGACAGCAAGGCTTTCACTTGCGCTTGCTACCTTGACGAAGTAGGCAACACACCGAAGAAGGGCGATATCCTTTCATGGGCAGAGAGTTCAGCTGTTGTTTACGCTAACTCAGTTCTCGGTGCAAGATGTAACCGTAACTCAGGTATCATCGAGCTCTTCGGTTCAATCCTCGGCAAGGTTCCCGAGTTTGACCTTCTCACAGATAAGGGCCGTAAGGCAAAGTGGATTATCGAAGTTAAGACAACTAAGATTCCTGAAGCTCAGGTTCTCGGTTCAGCTATCGGTATGAAGGTTATGGAAGACGTTCCTTATGTTAAGGGTCTTGACAAGTGGATCGGCACAGAGCTTAACGATGCAACTAAGGCATACCTTAAGGATTTCGGTGCTGCAACAGCTTCAAACGGTGCAGTTGGTCTTTATCATATTGAAAACCTCACTCCCGAAGCAGTTGAAATGGGCGAAGACCTCATCATCGAAAACGCTAAGACATACGTTATTGACGATGCTGAGCTTGAAAGAGTATATAAGAACTATCCCGTTATCTGGAAGGATAAGAACGCAACTCCGAAGCTTTGCTTCATCGGTTGTCCGCACCTTTCATTCGAGCAGCTTGGCGAATGGGCAGAAAGAATTGACGAAGAATGCAAGAAGCAGGGTAAGAAGACAGTTCAGATCCGCACAGTTGTTACAAGTGCACCCGACGTTCTTGAAAGATTCAAGAAGGAGAACAAGGCAGCTTACAACAAGTTCCTTCTCCGCGGCGTAAATCTTTCATATATCTGTCCGCTTATGTATATGAACAATCCGCTTTGCGGCGGCGACAGCAGCAACGTTATCACTTGCTCAAACAAGCTTCGTACATATACAACAGCACGTTACTTCACAACAGATGATATTACAAAGATCGTTGTAAAGGGAGGTTATTGATTATGAGTAAAACATTTAAAGGCCGTCCTGTCGTTGCAGGTAATATTAACAAGGGCGAAGCAGTAGTTTCTCACAACGGTGTTAACACTCTTGCAACTTTCCAGAAGACAGCTCTTCTTCACGATATCCCTGTTCTCGGTAAGGATTACGTTATCGGTTCTGACCAGAACAATCCCGATGTTTTCGGCAAAAACCTTACAGGTAAGGTTCTCTGCCTTCCTCAGACAATCGGTTCAACAACAGGCGGTATGGTTATCTATACTGTTGCAGCTCTTAAGCTTGCTCCGAGCGCAATGCTCTTCTCACAGCCGATCGACTCACTCGCAGCTGCAGGTGTTATTCTTGCAGACGTTTGGACAGACAACTCAATCGTTGCTGTTGACAGCCTCGGCGAAGATTTCCTTAACGCTGTTAAAGACGGCGATAAGATCACAATCAAGGAAGACGGTACAGTTATCGTTGACTAATTTTTAAATCTAAGGGGCTGGCGTTTCAGCCCCTTGTTTTTTATCAGGTGATAAAATGAAAAAAGAAGTTATCAAGGAACCCGTTGATTGGTTCAGATATGAAAATGAAGCCAAGGCAGAGGGCTTCCGGATTGTCTGCGGAATTGACGAAGCAGGCAGGGGACCGCTCGCAGGTCCCGTATGTGCCGCCGCTGTTATCCTTCCCGAAGGATGCGTGATTGAAGGCGTTAACGATTCGAAAAAATTAACAGAGAAAAAACGCGAGGCTCTTTTTGATGTTATCAAAGAAAAGGCTCTTGCTTACAGTATAGCTGTTGCCGACGAGAAGGAGATTGACGAAATCAACATTCTTCAGGCAACTTATCTTGCAATGCGACGTGCGTTTGACGGGCTTGATATAAAGCCGGACATGGCACTCGTTGACGGAAACCGTGACCCCGGTCTTGGTGTTGCAACAAGAACAATTGTAAAAGGCGATGCGAATTCGATGTCTATTGCCGCGGCATCAATTCTTGCAAAGGTCACAAGGGACAGGTTTATGCTTGAGATGGACGAAAAATATCCCGAATATCAGTTCGCAAAGCATAAAGGCTACGGCACTAAGCTCCATTATGAAATGCTTACGGAGTACGGTGCTTCTGAAATCCACAGAAAAACCTTCTTAAAGAGCTTTTATGCAGATAAATAAAGAGGGCGTTTCGGGTGAGCTTTTTGCGGCAAGACATATGAGGGATAACGGATATATGCTCGTTTTTTCAAATTACCGTTGCCGTTTCGGTGAAATTGATATTATCGGCAAAAAGGACGGCTACATCTGTTTTGTCGAAGTTAAAACAAGAAGCGAAAATGCAATTTATGAGCCGAAAGAAGCCGTCGGTTCAGATAAGCAGGCAAGGATAATTGCCGCCGCACAGGCATTCAGTCAGGTTTATCCCTACACAGAACAGATGCGGTTTGACGTTTGCGAGGTTTTTCTTAACGAAAAAAGACAGGCGGTTAAAATCAATTATATCGAAAATGCATTCAACGGTTGAGTATCTTGACAAGTTGTGATATAATATTTCGGATAAAAACAAATTTGAGGTTGCTATGGATTTTTCTGAAAGAAAGCGGATACGCCTTGAAGATTTTGATTACTCCCGGAACGGTGCATATTTTATAACACTTTGCACTCAGAACCGATTGAAAGTGTTATCTGAAATTGTGCCCGTAGGGGACGGGTCTCCCGTCCCGAAGCTTACATATTTCGGTAAGTTTATTCAGGGGTATACAGAAAAAATATCTGAAAAATATCCGATCGTAACCATCGATAAATATGTTATAATGCCTGACCATATTCACTTTTTGATTTCAATCGAAAATGATGGGACGGGAAACCCGTCCCCTACAACCAATACGGTAATTGCGTGGTTCAAATATCAAACGACGAAAGAGATTAATCGGTACAGAAATACGGCAGGCAGAAAATTCTGGCAACGTTCGTTTTTTGATCATGTCGTCAGGAATAAACAGGATTTTGAAGATATATGGTACTACATTGATACTAATCCGCAAAGGTGGATTGAAAAATATAGTGGTAAGTAAATCACATTCAGAGGAGAATGAATATGTTATATACAAGCACTCGTGACAAGAGTATAAAAGTCAGCTCGTCGGAAGCTATTGCTCACGGTATTTCTGCCGAGGGCGGTCTTTTCGTGCCCGAGTCAATTCCGCAGATTTCAATGGACGACATCGTCCGTATTTCCAAGCTCGACTATATCGGCAGAGCAAAGGAAATTCTTTCTCTTTATCTCACAGATTTTACTGCAGAGGAAATTGATTCCTGCGTAAGAGGAGCTTACGAAGAAGGCTTCTCAAGCGAAAAGGTTGCTCCGCTTCACACACTCACAAAGGGTACTGAAATCCTCGAGCTCTGGAAGGGACCGACATGCGCATTCAAGGATATGGCGCTTCAGCTTCTTCCGCACCTTCTTACGGTTGCTTCTTCAAAGTCAACTCCCGATAAGGAAATTGTTATCCTCGTTGCAACATCAGGCGACACAGGTAAGGCTGCACTTGAAGGCTTCAAGGATGTTAAGAATACAAGAATTCTTGTGTTCTATCCCAACGACGGTGTAAGCCCGATGCAGAAGCTTCAGATGACAACTCAGGAAGGCTCAAACGTCGGCGTATGTGCAATTGAAGGTAACTTTGACGATGCACAGTCAGGTGTTAAGAAGATTTTCACAGACAAGGCTGTTGCAGCAAAGCTCGAAGAAAAGGGAATGATGTTCTCTTCAGCTAACTCAATCAACTGGGGACGTCTTGTTCCGCAGATTGTTTATTATGTTTCTGCTTATTGCGATATGCTCGAAAAGGGTGCAATCAATGCAGGCGACGAAATCAACGTTGTTGTTCCGACAGGTAACTTCGGTAACATCCTTGCTGCTTACTATGCAAAGGAAATGGGCGTGCCGATGAAGAAGCTCATCTGTGCTTCAAACGCAAACAACGTTCTTACAGATTTCCTCAAGACAGGTCATTACAACCGCAAGAGAGATTTCTACACAACAATTTCTCCGTCAATGGATATCCTTATTTCATCAAACCTTGAAAGACTTCTTTTCCTTCTTTCAGGTATGGATGACGCTCTTGTACGCGAGTGGATGGGTTCACTTTCAAACGACGGTGCTTATGACGTAAACGACGAAGTTTTTGCAAAGCTTCAGGAGCTCTTTGATGCAGGCTGCTGCGACGATGAGGGCACAAAGGCTTGCATCGCAAGAACTTTCGAAGAAAATTCATATCTTTGCGATACACACACAGCTGTTGCGGTTGCAGTTTATGAGGATTACAAGGCTGTTACAGGTGACGAAACACCGACAGTTATCGCTTCAACGGCAAACCCGTTCAAGTTCGGCAAGGCTGTTCTTGATGCAGTCCGTCCGGGTATGAGCGAGGGTATGGACGAATTCGATATGGTTCTTGGCCTCAAGGTTGAAACAGGCGAAGATTGTCCTCCGCAGCTTGCAGACCTCAAGGGTAAAACACCAAGATTCACAGGCTGCTGCAAGAAGGAAGATATGGAGCAGGTTGTTTTCGATATGCTTAAATAAAAACAAAGGCGTACTTCTGAAGTACGCCTTTATTTTGAAACAATTACTTGCTCACGTTGCTGTTCGGCTCAAATGTTGCACAGATTGTTTCTGCACAGGTGCATGCGCTTGAAGGACCGACTTCGATATGACCTGCAACACACTTGCAGCCGTCTTCGTTGTAAACGCAGTTGTGAGCATTACACTTGATTTCTTTGATTTCCTTTTTCATAAATCATTTACTCCTTGAGTTTTTTTGAGTGACAAAACGTCACATTGTTATTATTCTTTTTAATTTTTTGAATATACTGAAAAGAGGTGAAAAACTTTGTCCTTGTTTGCGATTGCTGATACACATCTTTCCTTTTCCTGTGACAAGCCGATGGATATTTTCCGCGGTTGGCAGAATTTTGAAAAAAGACTCGAAAAAAACTGGAATTCCGTTGTCGGTGAGGACGATTTTGTTATCATTCCCGGTGATGTTTCGTGGGGAATGAATATGGACGAAACGCTTGAAGATTTCCGTTTTCTTGATTCGCTCAACGGAACGAAAATCATAATGAAGGGTAACCACGATTACTGGTGGTCAACAAAAAGCAAGACGGAAAAGTTTTTTGCCGGGAACGATATAAAAACAGTAAAAGTGCTTTTCAATAACGCTTACAGAATGGGTGATTACACCGTCTGCGGCACAAGAGGCTGGTTTTTTGACTGCGAAAAAAAGGAAGATGAAAAAGTTCTTCTTCGAGAAGCGGGCAGGCTTAAAATGTCGCTCGAAGAAGCCGCAAAGCTTGGCGGTGAGCCGATAATTTTCCTGCACTATCCGCCCGTAAGTATGACACAGACCTGTCAGGAGATTTACGATATCGTTGTTTCATCGCCTGCGAAGCGCTGTTATTACGGTCATCTTCACGGACATTCGGTCAACTGGGCTTTCAGGGGAGAGCGTGACGGAGTTGATTTTGACCTTGTGTCCGCGGATTTTCTTGAATTTTGTCCCAAATTAATTGCAAAATTTTGATAAAAAGTCAAAAATATATAAAAAAGGTATGGAAATCCAAATAACTATCTGTTATAATAATCGGGTTAATAGGTATTTGTGGGAGTATCGCTCACAGCGTAATGCCAAACAGGAGGAAGTTTTTAATGTTAAAATCAGCTAACAAAACAGAAACAAACATTTACACACTTGAAGTTGCGGTAAGCGCAGAGGACTTTAAGGCTGCAATTCTTAAGGCTTACAACAAGCAGAAGAATAAGATTCAGCTTCCCGGCTTCCGTAAGGGCAAGGCACCTCTTGCAATGATTGAAAAGTTCTACGGCAAAGAGGTATTTTACGAGGATGCACTTGATATAGTATATCCCGAAACAGTAGGCGCAGCTATCGAAGAAGCAGGCATCAATCCTGTTGCACCTCCGCACGACGTTGAGGTTACTAAGATGGACGAAACAGGCGTTGAAATGACACTTAAAATCACAGTTATGCCTGAAATCACAATCGACGGCTATAAGGGCATCGAAGCAAACAAGGGCGACGCTTCTGTTACTGCAGACGACGTTAAGAAAGAGCTTGCTTCAATGCAGGAAAGAAATTCTCGCACAATCACAGTTGAGGATGCAAGAAAGGCAAAGAAGAACGACATCGCAGTTATCGATTTCGAAGGCTTTGTTGACGGCGTAGCATTTGACGGCGGCAAGGGCGAAAACTTTGACCTTACACTCGGCTCAGGCCAGTTCATCCCCGGCTTTGAAGATCAGGTTATCGGCAAGAAGGCAGGCGAGGAATTTGACGTTAACGTTACATTCCCCACAGAGTACGCTCCCGAGCTTGCAGGTAAGGATGCTACATTCAAGGTTAAAATCCACGAGCTCAAGGTTAAGGAGCTTCCCGCACTTGATGATGAGTTTGCAAAGGACGTAAGCGAATTCGATACACTCGCTGAGCTTAAGAAGAGCATCAAGGCTGACCTTGTAAAGACAAAGACAGAGCAGATCGACAGAGAGTTCGAAAGCGCAGTTCTTGAAAAGGTTGTTGAACTTGTTGAAGGTGAAATTCCTGAAGTTATGTACGACAACAAGCTTGAGGACGACGTTAAGGAATATGAGCAGAGACTTGCACAGCAGGGCATCGGCCTTGATATGTACCTTCAGTATATGGGTATGGACAAGGATGCTTTCAAAGAGAGCATGAGAGCTAACGCTGTTAAGCAGGTTAAGCTTCAGCTTGCTATCGATAAGATTGCAGAGCTTGAGAAGATTGAAGCTACAGATGATGACGCTGAAGCAAAGATCAAGGAAATGGCTGATATGTATCAGATGGAAGCTGAGCAGATCAAGAAGTTCATCCGTATCGAAGACGTTAAGAAGGACGTTGTAGGTCAGAAGACAGTTGACTTCCTTGTATCAAAGGCAAAGGCAATCGTAGCAGAGAAGCCGAAGAAGGCTCCCGCAAAGAAGGCTGCAAAGAAGACAGAAGAAGCAGCTGAATAATCAGACGTTTAATTGTCAATATTAATGCAAATGGATGGCTTTTGCCATTCATTTGCCATTCTTGAAACTATTTTTTGAAACGGAGGATACAAATATGGCTTTAGTACCTTATGTTATTGAACAGACCAACAGAGGTGAAAGACAGTACGATATTTTTTCAAGACTTCTCAACGACAGAATTATCGTTCTTTCAGATGAGGTTAACGATGCAACTGCAAGCCTTGTTGTTGCACAGATGCTTTTCCTTGAAGGTCAGGACCCTGATAAGGACATCAGCCTTTACATCAACAGCCCCGGCGGCTCCGTAACTGCAGGTATGGCGATTTACGACACAATGCAGTACATCAAATGTGATGTTTCAACAATTTGTATGGGTATGGCTGCATCAATGGGTGCATTCCTTCTCTCATCAGGTGCAAAGGGCAAGAGATTCGCTCTTCCCAACAGCGAAATTATGATTCACCAGCCGCTCGGCGGTGCAAGAGGTCAGGCAACTGAAATCAAAATTGTTGCTGACCACATTCTTAAGACAAGAGAAAAGCTCAACAAAATCCTTGCTGAAAACACAGGCAAGAGCATTGAGCAGATTGCTCTTGACACAGAAAGAGACAATTACCTTTCAGCTCAGGAGGCTATGGATTACGGCCTTGTTGATAAGGTTCTCTACAAAAGATAAATCAGAGGTGTAACGATGCCGAGAGATGACGAAAGACGCGAAAAAAATGTCCGCTGTTCCTTCTGCCACAAAACTCAGGCTCAGGTCGACAGAATAATTGCCGGTGACGGTGTTTACATCTGTAACGAATGTGTTGAGCTTTGTCAGGCTATTATTGAAGAGGAAACAGCAGGACGTAATTCCCGCAAAAAGAAGCAGAAGGATATTGTTCTTCCTTCTCCGATGGAAATTAAAAAAGGTCTTGACGAATATGTCATCGGTCAGGATGAGGCTAAGGTCGCTTTGAGCGTTGCCGTTTATAACCATTATAAACGTGTGTTCAAGGCTTCTGAAACTGATGTCGAAATCCAGAAGAGTAACATTCTTCTTCTTGGCCCTACGGGTGTCGGCAAGACGATGCTTGCACAGACTCTTGCAAAAATCCTCAACGTTCCTTTTGCAATTGCGGATGCAACAACGCTTACTGAAGCAGGTTACGTTGGCGAAGACGTTGAAAACATTCTTCTCCGTCTTATTCAGGCTGCCGATTTCGATATTGAAAAGGCAGAGCAGGGTATTATCTACGTTGATGAAATCGATAAGATTGCACGTAAGTCTGAAAATCCGTCAATCACCCGCGACGTAAGCGGTGAGGGTGTTCAGCAGGCACTTCTCAAGATTATTGAAGGAACTGTTGCGAATGTTCCTCCCCAGGGTGGAAGAAAGCATCCTCAGCAGGAATGCATTCAGGTCAACACTTCAAATATTCTTTTCATCTGCGGCGGAGCATTTGACGGAATTGAAAAAACGGTTGAAAAGCGAATCGGCGGTTCAGCACTCGGTTTCGGTGCGGACGTAAAGAGCAAAGAAGAGTTTTCAATCGAAAACGCAGTTTCAAAGGTTATTCCGCAGGATATCACAAAGTTCGGTCTTATCCCCGAGCTTGTCGGCAGACTTCCGGTTATAACAACTCTTAAGGAGCTTGATGAGCAAGCACTTGTCAAGATTCTTACAGAGCCGAAGAACGCAATAGTGAAGCAGTATCAGTCACTTCTTGAAATGGACGGCGTAAAGCTTGAGTTCACTCCCGAAGCACTTACTGCAATTGCGAAAAAGACACTCGAAAGAAAAACGGGTGCCCGCGGTCTTCGTGCAGTTATGGAAACCCTCCTTATGCCGATTATGTACGCTGTGCCGAGCGACAAAACAATCGTCAGCGTTCAGATAACAGAAAACTGTGTCAACGAAAACGAAGCTCCGTTGGTTGAACACAAAGGCAAAAAGAAAGAAGCATAAAATAAAGCAGTAACTTTCACACGAGAGTTACTGCTTAGTTTTTATAAGATTGCAATTTAAACAAAAGCGAGTTTGTTGAAAAATTTAAAGATAAAGCGATAGAAATCCGAAAAGGAAATCTATCGCTTTAATTATTCTTCAACTGAAACTGCGAAGACGGTTGTTGATTTGAATTCTTCGCCTGCTTTGAATGTGCAGGTCGGGAAATCCGGCTGATTCGGAGAATCGGGATAGAACTGTGTTTCAAGGCAGAAGCCTGCGTGCTTGACAATCGGCATTCCGCCCTTGCCGATAACCGTACCGTCAAGGAAGTTTCCTGTGTAAAGCTGAACGCCCGGGAGGTCTGTGTACATCTTAAGAACTCTGCCGCTTACAGCTTCTTTTACCGTTACGTCAGCCTCGCCGTCCTTATGGCAAAGGCAGAAGTTGTGGTCATAGCCTCTTGCAAGAGTGAGCTGTTCGTCGTTATCGTAAATTCTCTTTCCGATTGTACAGGGTGTGTTGAAGTCAAATGCTGTTCCTTCAACCGCTCTGATTTCGCCTGTCGGGATTGAGTCGGCATCAATCGGAGTGTAGTGAGAAGCGTTCATCTGCATCTCGTGGTCAAGCACGTCACTCATTGCAGAACCGTTAAGGTTAAAATAAACGTGGTTTGTGAAGTTCATTACGGTATCCTTATCGCAAACAGCTGAGTAATCAATAACAACCTTGCTGTCCTCTGTAAGAGTGTACTTCACCTTTGCTGTGAGGTTGCCCTCGAAACCACTTGTTCCGTCGGGGCTTGTGTATGAAAACTCAACTGCATTGTCGTCAACGATGATTGCGTTCCACACTGCATCTGAAAATTCGCCTGCGCTGTGAAGGCAGGTTTTGTCCTTCTCGTTCTGAGTAAGCTGATAAGTCTTGCCGTTCAAAGAAAATCTGCCGTTACAGATTCGGTTTGCATATCTGCCGACAACCTTGCCCTGATAATCTGTAAAATTAAGATGACCGTAAAGGCTGTCAAATCCGATTGTGATATCGTTCACTCTGCCGTACTTGTCGGGAGTGTAGAGTGACTGAAGAGTTGCACCAAGGTTGATAAGCTGAAGAGTCACGTCTTCGTTATTTGAAATTGAATAAAGCTTTACCTCTTTGCCGTCGGGCATAAAGCCGTAATGTGAAACATTGATTGCCATAGAAATCCTCCGTAGGGTGGCGGTAATAATCCGAACTTGTTTTTTATCGAATGATTTCCGCCATTTATTTGTTAAAATACTCGCCAATCCGCAAGGATGGGCTGTGTTTTGCCTTGAACTGCCAAAAATCCTCTCGATAAAAAATCTTCGACCCGAAGGCTGAGGATTTTCAGATGATTTTTGGCTGTTGAGGGTGCCGACAGGCTGACGCCTTTCAAAGCCGAAACACCGAAAAGCGCTGAAAAGAATTGCTTTCGGGCAGGTTCGGATTATTACCGTTACCCTTACATCTGGTCTACGCTGAAAATAAATGCGGGCAACGGGAACCACTGCTGTGCAGCACTGTTAAGCTTTTCGCGTTCAAAGCTGAAGTTTGAAAGGAAGGCTCTTGTTGCCTCGGTGTGAGAGAATTCAATTTCAACCTCACCGTCAAACTTTTCAACGCTGACTTCGTTATTTTTAACTGTGATGCGAAGCCTTTCGTCCGCCTTTTTGCCGTGGATAAGAACCTTGAGCTCTCCGTCTGCAAGGCTTGTGTAGCTTGCCCT
Source organism: Clostridia bacterium (assembly GCA_017380575.1). Classification (GTDB taxonomy): domain Bacteria; phylum Bacillota; class Clostridia; order Oscillospirales; family Acutalibacteraceae; genus CAG-488. The sequence continues at coordinate 67,031 of JAFODS010000001.1, forward strand.
TGTCTTAAGATAAGCCTTAAGCACCTTTTCATAATTAAGAACAAGAAGCGATTCACAACCGCCGACAGAAATATTTTCAGAATTAACTGTAAAGAATCCGTGCTTCTCTTTATCAAAGGGAGATGCATTGAAGCGGATGCTGTCCTTTCCGCTGATTTCAAGAGCTGCAAGAGCAAGGTCGCCGTAATATTCAGGCTTTGTTACGGCACACTCGGAAACCCAGCTGCAACCATAGTCGATAAAGAAGTAACCTGCAAACTCGTTGCCGTCGTAAACAACGTAGGGATTGTGACGCCATGATGTTACAATTCTGTAGTAATCCTTGTGCGGTCTGCTTGCTTTGATTACGTTTTTCTGATAAAGCTCGTCGATTTTTTCGATTGATTCGGTGTCATTTTCCTGAAGCTTTTCAACACGAAGGTTGGATTTTCTTCCGCCGAAGATGTGCTTTGCAGTTTTCTTGTTGAATTCGAAGTTATATGAAACGCCCGAAGCCTCAAAGCCGAAATAACCGTAACGCTGACGCTGACCGCCAAGGTAAGCAAGGTCTGTGCCGTTGTTCATCATCTCTTCAACGCTCATTTCCATAAGGTCAACCATATAACCCATTGAACGGTATTTAAGACCTACCGCAACGTTGCCGATACAGCAAGCCTTGATTTTTTCACCGCATACGTCGAGGTCAATGTTGAAATTGCCGACTGCTGCTCTGAATTCACCGTTTTCATCCTGAACAACAAAATTGTTGTAAGCAGGTCTGTACTCGTCGTGATAAATCTTCGGAAGGATTGAAATGAAATCCCTTTTTGTTTCGGGTTCATCATCAATAAAAAATACTTCATCAAGGAAAGCGATAAGCTTTTTGTTGTCGCAGTCCTTGCCTCTGCCGTAGTAAAGTTTCTCGTCCATAGTAGTCTCCTTATAAATTAAAGCTTTCGGGAAGAAGTTCTCCCAAAGTGAATGTTTTTATTTCTTCACCGTTAAAAAGATGAATTTCAAAATCTTCTTTACAAAATTCGCTGAGCACCTGACGGCATACACCGCAGGGAGGACAGAAGTTTTTGATTTCATCCGCACCGCCTACAACAGCGATTGCCTTGAATTCTTTTTCTCCGTCTGCGATTGCCGTAAAAACTGCTGTTCTTTCGGCACAGTTTGTTGGCGAAAACGCTCCGTTTTCTATATTACAGCCTTTGTAGACCTTTCCGTTTTTTGTAAGCAAAGCCGCACCGACTTTAAAACCCGAATACGGTGAATATGAATTCTCTCTTGCGCTGAGTGCAAGAGAAACAAGCTCGTTTTTGTTCATATCAATATCCCTGTGCTTCTTCTTTTTTGATGATTTTTACAATTCGGCTTGTGCCGAGTCTTGATGCACCGAGCTTTATGAAATCCTCTGCATCTTCAAGGGAAGCGATACCGCCCGCCGCTTTTATCTTAAGGTGAGGAGCAACGTTTTCAGCAAAAATCTTAACGTCCTCGCGTGTTGCACCGCCCGTTGAAAAGCCCGTTGATGTCTTGATGTAATCAGCACCCGATGCAGAAACTATTTCGCACATTTTAATTTTTTCTTCGTCTGTAAGAAGGCAGGTTTCGATTATAACCTTAAGAAGCTTTCCTTCGCAGGCTTCCTTGACAGACTTGATCTCTTCAAGAAGGAAGTCGTATTTTTTATCCTTGAGTGCACCGATGTTGATAACCATATCAATTTCTTCGGCACCGTTTTTTACTGCATCGTTTGCTTCAAAGCACTTTGCAGCAGTTGTTGAGTAACCGTTCGGGAAACCGATAACTGTACAAATCGGAAGCTTGCCGTCAACGTATTCCACCGCCTGCTTAACATATGAAGCAGGGATGCAGACAGAAGCACAGCCGCACTTCATTCCGTCGTCACAGATTGCTTTGATTTCTTCCCACGTTGCAGACTGCGAAAGCAGAGTGTGGTCAACCTTTGATAAAATCTCTTTAATATCCATAAAAACTCCTTATTTCATAACTTCGCCTGTACGCAGGTTAACAAGATTTCTGAAAACTGCAACCTGAGAAGCGGAAACAAATTTATCCTCGTGAAGACTGCCGAAAAACCAGCGTGTATAATCACAGCTTGAGCTGAGCTCCTGAAAATAAGCGTTAAGACCGCTTACAAGGAGAGGCTCGTTATCCTTAAGCTTGAGGAAATTTTTGATTTTCTGTGCAGGCTCGTGGGTTATAATATAATCAACCGTGAACTTATGCTTTTCAAGGTTGTTTGCACCCTCGCGCATTTCTTCGCGGTTCGGAATTTCAGCGTTTGACCAGTTCGGGTTGTCCATACGGATGTCGATATCCGGGCTTTCGCCGCCACCCATCGCAAAAATCTTTTCACCCTCGATTTCAAAAATCTGTCCGCGCATAAGGTGGAAAATGTTGTCCCTTATCTTGTGGGCAAGTCCGCCCGCAAAGCTTACAACGGGATATTTTTCGAGCAGGCCGAAGTTTTCGTGAGTACCGTCCACAAAGCAGATGTTATATTTCTTCTTCGCAAGTTTATCAAGCGTTTTTTTCTCTTTTGCGTCGCCGTCCCAGATAAAACCGAAATCACCGCAGATAATAAGAGTATCTCCGTCCTTGATGTTTTTGAATTTTCTCTGCGAAAATATTTTATAATCGCCGTGGGTATCGCCCGTAACATAAATCATTTTTAAACAACTCCTCAAAAATGACATTTTTTTCAAAATCTATGTTTATTTTTGAAAAAAGTTCTGCTATAATCTAACATATATAATACTACAAATATGAGGGTCTTGTCTATGAAAAAATTGATATTTTTTATATGCTCTCTTGCAATAATTATAACTTCGCTCATAACTCCCGTTTCGGCACAGAATTATATCAACAGTGTACAGAACGAAAAGGTTAAGCTCAACTGTAAGGTTGACCTGCTCGTAAGCCTGGATGACGGCTCAGTTATTATTGAAAAAAATGCCGATACACCTGTCGCTCCCGCTTCACTCACGAAGGTTATGACGGCTCTTGTCGTTCTTAAAAACGAAAAAAACCTTGATAGAAAAATGGTTGTCAGCGAAGAGGCAATCACAAGCCTTTACGGAACAGGCAGTTCATCCTCGGGTATCAAAGCAGGCGAAGAAATCAGCGTTTACGACCTTCTTGTATGCCTTCTTATTCCGAGCGGAAACGATGCCGCAATGGCTCTTGCAATTGAGTACGGCGGAACCGCTGCAGGCTTTGTTGAAATGATGAACAGCACGGCTCTTGCACTCGGCTGTAAAAACACACATTTTGAAAATCCGCACGGACTTGATTCACCGAATCATAAAACAACGGCAAAGGATATGGTGCTGATGGCAAAAGCGGCTCTTGAATACACCGCTTTTGAAACAATCGTCAGCGAATATATTCACAAGCTTCCCGCAACGAACATGAACGAGGAACGCAACGTTGTTAATTCAAATTACGTTATCAATCCTTACCGTACAACTTATTACAATAAAAATGTAAAGGGTATCAAAACAGGAACAACCGATGCCGCAGGAAGATGCCTTATTTCTTACGCATCGAAAGACGGTTACAATTATATGGCTGTCGCTATGGGTGGCGGACAGCTTGATTCCGATGCAGACGGAGTTGAAGAAAACCAGGCATTTATGGATACCAACCATATGTACAAATGGGCTTTCAAAAACCTTAAGTACGAAATCGTTACTCAGCAGGGACAGTTTGTCTGCTCCGTACCGCTTGAATACTGTGCCGATTCCGAATCTGCAAAGCTTGTTGCAAAAAGTGAAGTGCTTGCACTTGTTCCTCAGGGAAACGATTCTGAAAGCGTAAGCTTCAGACCCGTTGACGTGCCTGAAAGTCTTGCGGCTCCGCTGAAAAAAGGCGATGCTGTCGGCAAGGCTGAAATTCTTTTTGCAGGACAGGTTATCGCTACGGTTGACCTCGTCGTTGCAGAGGATGCTTCATACGACCTTTTCCTTTATGTCAAGAGTGTCATTACCAACTCAAAAACGTTTATAACACTCATAGTTGTTGTTATCGTTCTTTGTGTCGGTGCATACGTTACGCTCTTTATTCTTTCAAACAACAAACGCAAGAAACAGCGTGAAATCAAGATGGTTAAATACAACGAACTCAGACGCAATACCCAAAAGAAAAATAAATAAAAAGCGAAGGGAGCTTTTGCCATGAAAACAAAAATCACCGCAACTCTATCCGCACTTCTCATTTTTTCTTTGCTCTTCTCAACAGGATGCGGCAAAAAGGGAGAAAATCCTGATGACCCCACAACAACCGAAGCTTTTTTGCAGGAGGACCTGACAGACAATGCAGACACTCCTGCACCCGAAGAAACCGAAAGCCAAAGTTCAACAACTCTTCCCGATGAAAGCACATCCGCTGTTTCACAGGATGATACATCCACAACAACAGCTGTGAACACGGTGCCGAAAACAACTGAAGAAATTGTTGCGTTTTTCAATCAGAGTGCAAACCGAATCAAGACCGAGGCAACAAAGGTTGTTAAAAACTACGAAAAGCGTCAGGTCAATGATGATAAGACGGTGCTTCCAAAGGGACTCGAAGACACAGCAGAAGACCTTCTGAAAAAATATATGGGTGACGACACAGACCCCATTGTTTATTCAACACGTGAAGACATTCGTAACGAATACATCGTGCCTGAGCAGGATTATGTAAGTAAGCTTCAGCCTTCAACAGTTGTGAAAGCCCTTTGTGTTGACAAAGGCTCAACCTATGAGGTTTATTTCAAGCTTAAGGATCAGAAAAATCCGCGCGCAGGTAACGGCATCGGTGCTTGTTGTGACGTTATTGAAGTTCACGAGGTTTCCGAAAAGGTTTCTTTCATCAAGCGGTTTGATACACATTATTATAACTGCGAGATAAGAGCAACAATCGACAAGGAAACAGGCAGGGTAACTCACGCAACCTACCGCACACCGCTTGTGCTTGACCTCACGGTAAACCTCTTCGGCACACACGACGCCGCAGTCGGCTTCACCTTCGAAAAAGATTACACGATTTCATATTAAAACTAAAAGGACTGCAGAGTTAGTGAACTGCAGTCCTTTTTCTATCCGAAAAATCAGTTCTGTGTGTAAAGGATAACATCCTCGACATCCATACAAATTCGGGTTTGTAGAGCTCTTCTTGTTTTTCAAGCTAAAAAAGTGCGTAGCTCCACTTGTCAGGGGAGCTGTCGAACAAAGTGAGACTGAGGGGTAGTTAAGCTCGTATTATCTCTCCCTCCGTCAAAACCTGCGGTTTTGCCACCTCACTCATCAGATGGAGGTATTGGATTCTGCAAAACCCAAGCACCCCGACAAACCTGAATTTGTCGGGGAAAAAGAAAAGGCTGAGCCGAAGCTCAGCCTTTATGTAATTAGTTAGCTCTTAAGGATTAAAGAGTCGGGAGAAGTCCAAGAAGAACCTCGTTAAGACCCTGGAAGAATGTGATGATCTTAATAGCCTGCTCGATAGCCCAAGCCTTAAGTCTCTCTTCCCATGTGGGTACCGGAGGAGCTACGATGAGGTGACCTGAAACAACGTAAAGAACACCGTCGTTAGCCCAAAGTACTTCCTGCTCAAATGTTTCAAGATTCATGATTTCGATCGGTGCGCCCATTGCATACATAGCGTACTCATTTTCGAAATAGAGGAACCACTGAGGATCAGTGATTGTAAGCTGGCAGTCCATAGCAGCGCCATCTTCGTCATAACCTGTGTACTCAGGTGAAACTTCAACTGTTACATAAGCGAGAACCATTGATTCCTGCTGGAAAACTGACATATCGTCTGTCTTGAAGCCGAACATATTCATTGTCGGATCTTCGTAGATAGCTACGTCAGCACCGATGAGGCTGTAACCTGCAAGAGCTTCAGCTTCAGCAGAAGCCTTGATGCCTGTGATTGTCATGTAGTCAGCTGCAGCGCCTTCAATAGCGAAGTTCATACCAATAATAGCATAACCTTCAATTGACGGTGTGTAGTTTGATACGATGTAAACAGGGATCTCGTAGATGCCGCCTGCTTCAACGTATGTGTTCTCACTTACAAAGTAGATTTCGTTCTCTGTCTGTGCCGGGAACTCGGGAAGAAGGATGCCTGTATCTGCGCCTTCATCTTCGCCCTCAGCAAAAGCTGTAAGACCGAGTGTGAAAACCATCATTGCTGCGAGAAGGATTGCTAAAATCTTTTTCATAGTAGATTTCTCCTTTTCATTTTTTGCGTTTTTCACGCTTCTTATTTTACGTCACTTTTTACTGATTTCACAGCGAGAGTAACGTATTTTCTATATATTAGCACAAGGTTTTTGATTTATAATTCTAAAAAAGAAAAATAATAAACTTTTTCAAAACTTATTTTTTGTCGCAAACAGCCTGCATAACCTTGTTGGAAATCTTACCTGCGGTTGCAAGTCCATATCCTGAATTTTCCGCAACACATACCACAGCATATGGTGTTTCAAGGTTTGCGGAGAAGCCTACAAACCAGGAATGTGACTCTCCGTTATCAATCTGTGCTGTTCCTGTTTTTCCGCACATTTTCAGTCCCGGGAAGGTTGAATCACCGTAATAATTGACAACATTTGAACGCATATACTCTCTCATACGGTTTGCAACGGTGTTGTCAAGGGTAATTGATTCGGTTTGCACAGTCTGCCCGAGCTGTGTAACTTTGCCTGCGGGGGATGTGATTGAAGCAACGTAATAAGGTTTGATTGCAGTTCCTCCGTTAGCGATTGCACCCATAATCGTCATCATATGGCACGGATTAGCGAGCGTTGTGTATTGGCCGATACCTGCCCATCCGAGGTCAACGGAAGCAGTTTTACTTACATCAAACGTGCTCTTCGCAACGGGAGTCTGTCCGAGGCTTTCCTTGATGTTGAAGCCGAGCTGTTCAGCTGTCTGAGTCAGCTTGTTTTTGCCAAGCTCGATTGAAAGCTCGGCAAATGCACTGTTGCACGAACGGTTGAAAGCCTGTTCAAAATTAACCGTGCCGTGAACATCGTTGCAGATAACGTCGCCTGTATCCGTATGATATTTACCTGTGCAATTGAATTTTCTTGAGCTGAGGTCGGGAATATTCTGTAAAGCACAAATAGCCGTAACAGCCTTGAATGTAGAACCCGGAGTGTAAACACCCGAAATAAAACGGTTAAGGTAGACACCTTCATATTCAGGATTATCCGCCATATTCGTCGGCTTGTTGTTCGGGTCATAGGTCGGTGTTGAAACCATACAGATAATTTCGCCCGTGCGGTAATTGTAAACTCCGACGGTGCCCTTTCTGCTTCCGAGTGCTTCGTATGCAACCTTGCAGACATTTGCATCAAGGGTGAGTGTAATATCGTTTCCTTTGCCGAATTTTTTCAGGTTATAAACACCGTTTACGAAGTCGTAACCCGAAAGCTCGGAGCTATAAATTGACTGAACGCCCGTCGCGATAAACGATGACGTATCGCCGACCGCGTGAAGGGTTGATTTGCGGATGGATTTGCTCTCGTTATATTTACGTTTTCCGTCCTCGCTGTATGCAAGCGGAGTTCCGTTGCGGTCATAAATCGAACCTGCATTGGCGATCTGACCCGATGAATATACGTGGCGGTTAACTGTTTTTGCCGCCCATTCGTCACCGTTTGCATAGAAAGAGAAAACCATAAATCCGAGCCCCACGATAAAGGCAAGGATAAAAATATAAAGAACATAAGCTCGTTTTGTCGTATTGTTCATCGCGGTGTCCTCCTGTTTTCCGGAGTTCTTCGTGACGTTGTCTGTCGCTGTGACTGCCGCTGTGTTGTCTGACGTTGCGGTGAAGCCTGACGTGAAGAGGTCTGCCTCGGTGTCGTTTGACGCGGTGTTGCCTGTCGCTGTACTGTCTGCCTTGGCTGACTCTGTCGCTGAGGCTGACGTGAAATGGGAATGTCATTTTTTGAGCTTACTGAAGCACGCTGAACTCTTGTGTTTTCGACGGGTTGTTGAGCCTGTTGCCTCTGGCGGGTACGTGTTGCTTCGCCTGAGATGTTTCTTGCTCTTCTCTGCGGAGCTCTGCCGATACGGATATCGGGCGGATAAAGCGGATGATCGGGAAGAATCGTCTTCGAAAGCTTCGGATAAGTTCGTATATCCGCCGCCTTGATAAATGCGATAAGTCCCCACGAACAAATCATACTTGAACCGCCTCGGCTGATAAACGGAAGCGTAACGCCCGTAAGCGGAAGAATGTCCGTTACACCGAAAATATTAAGTGCCGTCTGGAAAAGCATAAGTCCTGCGGCGGCACAGGCGGCAATTGCATAAAATGCGGAACGCGTTGTTCTTGCAACCTTGATTGCATAAAGAAGAATAAAAACATACGAAAGGACGATGAGCAGAGCAACAATCATTCCCCACTCTTCACAAACCATTCCGAAAACAAGGTCGGTTGTTGAAGCAAAAATATGCTTCAGGTTTCCGTTGCCGATACCCAGTCCGAAAAGACCGCCGCTGACGGAATAAATCAGCACTCGCGTCTGTTGCATACCCGCTTCGTTCATCTGTTCCCAGATGTGGCGGTAGGTTGAAAATCTTGCGGCAACCGTCGGACGGAAAAGGATAATCATAACCGCACCGAGAGCCGCAACAACGCAGACAAGTGCAATTGTTCGCATATCGCCCGAACGCATAAACGCGATAATAATAAATGTAAAGAAGAAAATGAGTGCTGTTCCGAAGTCTCGCATAAGGAAAAGGGCACCTACACAGCCGACAGAGAAAATCAGGTATTTTGTAAGGCTCGTTGTGCGCTGAAGCTTATCGAGCGAAGCCGCACCAACAAAAATGAATGCCAGCTTAACAAGCTCGGAAGGCTGGATTGAAAAGCCTGCAATCGTAATCCAGTTGAGTGCACCGTTCTTTGTTTCCGCAAGAAGGAGATTGACCGCAAGAAGACCGACGGCAACAACGGCAATCGGCATTCGCAGTTTCATAACGATGTCTGTACGACGCAGAATAATAATCAAAGCGATAAAAACGCACAGACCGAGAAGGATTGAAAAAACCTGCTTGATTGCATAGTCATCATAAACGCTTGCACAAACGGTCAGTCCGATTCCCGAAAAAAGGAAGCCGAGAATTTCAAGCTCGAAATTATTCTGACCGCAGAATACGGAAGCGATGAAAAAATAAATCCATTCAACAGCTATGTAACCTGCAAAGATGATAAGCAGTTTCATATTGACCGATTCGTTTGTTATAACAGGTGTTGCCGTAATTATCTGAAAAACCGTGACTAGAATCATCATAAGATTCCAGTTAAAACGTTTGTTGAGTTTTTCGTTGTCCATAATGCGCCTCCTTCCGTTTAACAAACCGATATAGAGTAATTATAACACGGAAAAGCAAACAAACTCAACAGTTTCGGAAAATTTTACATTAACTTAACAGATGATTATATTAAACACTTGAAAATTAAGCTGTCTGTGGTAAAATTTAAAAAAGAAGGCGGTGATTTTTTGGCGAATATAAGAATTGATAATCTTTCGGGCGATACCGTAACGGTTTTGCTTGATGAAAAGCAACAGACGGTTGAAGAAGACGGCAGAGTTACGTTCGACTCGCTTGAAAAGGGTGTGCACACTCTTCGCATTCACCGAACAAGAGTGCCGCTTGAAACCGCAACATTACAGAGTGAACAGGAAAAATCATTTCAGGAGCAGATGGAAGGCAACAACAGAAGTCTTCACACTCCGCTTGATTATATAACGGAAGTTGACCTTAATTCGTCAAAGGCTGTTGTTACCGTCAGATCAGACATCACAGCAAAGGAAGGCAAGGGTCTTGACGTTATTTTTGCCTCATATTCCGTAACGGCAACGGGTGCAAAGGTTGAAAACGGACACAAATGTTTTGCAAATTCCGCGGTGAAGAAAAGCTTCGTTTCGCACGGCATTAAAAACACACTTTTTCCGACGGGAGTCTGCGGAATAATTGTTCTGTTGCTTGCAGTTGTTTCTCTTGCCTGTGCGATTGCAGGTAAGCCGATCAACCTCGGCGGTACGCTGTTCACTCTTCCGTGGGCATCGGGACTGACTGCCGTTTCGGTTGCAGTCTGCGGTTATGCAATATTCTGTATTATAAATGTAATAAAAACAGCAAAAGATTTAAGCGAATAAAAGGAGGTTGCGATATGGGACGGATTCCTACCGAGCGAGTGCTCGACAAGCTTGACGAACACTTCAGCCGAAACGATTACGATTCAGCAGAAAAACATCTTTTATATTGGCTCGGCGAAGCAAATTTGATTGATGACAAAAGAAGTGCACTTCTTTTTCTCAACGAGCTTGCAGGCCTTTACCGCAAACTTTCAAAGGAAGAAAAAGCGATTGAAACCGTTTCTTCCCTTCTTGACCTGATTGCAAAAATGGGAATCGAAAACAACGTCGGTGCAGGCACAACGTATATCAACTGTGCAACTGTATACAAAGCATTCGGAAAAGCAGAAGAAGCTCTTCCTCTTTTTGAAAAAGCAAAAGACGTTTATGAAAAAAATCTTCCGTCGGACGACAAGCGATTTGGCGGACTTTATAACAATATGGCTCTTGCACTCGTTGACCTTGAGCGATTCAGCGAAGCTTACGAGCTTTACGAAAAAGCAATTTCCGTTATGGCAAATGCCGACGACGGTGACCTTGAGGTTGCAATAACATACCTCAACATCGCAAGTGCGAAAGAAGCCGAGCTTGGTGCGGAAGAGAGCGAAGCACAAATCAGGGATTACGTTGAAAAGGCAATGAAAATCTTCGATGAACACGAAAACAGGGACGGCTATTATGCTTTTGTCTGCGAAAAATGTGCATCTGTTTTCGGATATTTCGGTTATTTTATTTACGAAAAAGAGTTAGAAAAGAGAGCAAGGGAAATTTATGAAAGGTCTTGAACTTTCTGAAAAGTTTTATTATGAATACGGCGAAAAGATGATTAAAGAAAACTTTGCCGATGTTGAAAAATATCTTGCCGTCGGTCTTGCAGGAAGCGGTTCGGAATGCTTTGGCTTTGACGACGAAATTTCTCAGGATCACGATTTTGAGCCGGGATTCTGCATTTTTATCCCCGACGAAATTGATTCAAAAACGGAATTTCAGCTTGAAAGAGCTTATGCAAAGCTCCCGAAAGAGTTTATGGGTTACAAGCGAAGTCCGCTGAATCCCGTTGGCGGTAACCGTCACGGTGTTATTAAAATCAGCAGATTCTTTGAAGAAAAAACAGGAAGCAAAACTGCGGATATCCCCACTGTCGGATGGTTCTGCATTGCAGAGCAATTTCCTGCGGAAGCGACAAACGGAAAAATATTCTGCGATAATTTCGGGATGATGACACAGCTCCGTGAAAAAATTGCCTATATGCCTGAGGACGTACGCCTGAAAAAGCTTGCAGGAAACATCCTTCTTATGGCACAATCGGGACAGTACAATTATCCGCGTTGTATTAAACGTGGCGAAACCGCAGCCGCACAGCTTGCCGTCGGTGAATTTGTGAATACCGCACTGAAGGTGATTTTCCTTCTCAACAAAAAATATATACCGTATTATAAATGGACTTTCCGTGCCCTGAAAGACCTCGGAAAGCTCAGCGATTTGTACGGTGACCTTGAATATCTTATTTCAAGCGACAACACTGAGGCTGAAAAAAAGCAGGAGATAATCGAAAAAATTTCCGCCCGCGTAATTGATGAACTGAAGGCTCAGGAGCTGACAAAAATCAGCTCGCCGAACCTTGAACCGCACGCGTATTCCGTCAACGATAGAATAAAGGATGGCGAAATCAGAAACCTTAACATTCTTTATGCAGTCTGAGCTTTGTTTTTGCACAGCAACAAAATTTTTCGGAAAATAAGGAGAGCCTGATGCTTACCGTAAACCCTGAACTGATGTTTTTTGTCAAAGAGAATATTTTTCCCGAATACAGCAAAAACGATGCAGGTCATTCGATTGCACATATTGATTATGTAATCCGAAGAAGCCTGAAATTCGCAGAGCAGTTTGAGGGGATAGATGCGGATGTTGTTTATGCCGTTGCGGCTTTTCACGATATCGCACATCACATCGATAAAAAGAATCACGAAAAGCTTTCTGCAGATATTTTTTATTCCGATGAAAGAATGAAAAAGTTTTTCTCCGAAGAGCAGAGAGCGATAATCAAAGAAGCGATTGAAGACCACCGAGCTTCCCTTGAAGGTGAGCCTCGGAGCGATTACGGAAAAATTATTTCCTCGGCTGACCGTTCAACTGACGCGGAAGAATTTCTTCGCCGTACCCATGCTTATACGCTCAGGTATTTTAAAGGGATTTCAGAAGACGAAGTTATCGGACGCGGATACAGCCATACGCTTGAAAAGTACGGAAGCAAAGGCTATGCGAAGCACTATGTCGCTGATGAGGAATACGAAAACTTCAGAAAATATATAAATTTCCTTTTGCAGGACAGAAAAGTTTTTGAAAAGAAATACAGAGAAATTAACGGACTTTAATTATGGTTATTTTAATTACAGGTGCATCGCACACAGGCAAAACCTTACTTGCACAGAAAATGCTTGAAAAATATAAATACCCGTATCTTTCAATCGACCACCTGAAAATGGGTCTGATACGAAGCGGTAATACAAGTCTTACACCCCTGAGTGATGACAGGAAGTTGACCGCATATCTTTGGCCGATTGTCCGTGAGATGATTAAAACCGCAGTTGAAAACGAGCAGGATTTAATTGTCGAGGGTTGCTATATACCGCCCGACTGGGCAGAGGATTTCACGGAAGAGTATCTTTGCGAAATCAAGTGCTACTGCCTTGTGATGAGCGAAAAATATATTGAAAATCATTTTGACGATATAATCGGATATGCTGATGTTATCGAAAAACGCCTTGACGATGACTGCACAAAGCAGAGCGTGCTGGAAGATAACGCTTATTTTGCAGAGTTTGCAAAAGGGCGAAACGTGAACTGCATTTTGATTGATGAACGCTACGAAACAGATTTATAAGGAGAGCCTGATGTCTGAAATTTTTCACAACATAGGAATACTTGCACACGTTGACTCGGGAAAAACAACTCTTACCGAGCAGCTTCTGTATCTCACGGGTGCAATCCGTAATGCAGGCAGCGTTGACGCAGGTACAACGGCAACGGACAGCCTTTCTGTTGAAAAGCAGAGGGGTATTTCCGTGCGCACGGCAACGGCTTCAGCTCAGTGGAAGGGCGTTACGGTCAACATAATAGACACCCCGGGTCATATTGACTTTGCGGGTGAGGTTGAACGTGCAATTTCTGCCCTTGATTACGCTGTTGTGATTGTTTCTGCGGTTGAGGGAGTCCGTGCACATACTGAAAATATTCTTAAATCACTTGATGCGGCAAAGCTTCCGCGTATAATTTTTATCAATAAAATCGACCGCACAGGTGCAGATACTTCTAAGGTTCTTGACGAGCTTAAGGGAATTTCTTCTCAGTCGCATCTTGTGCTTTCGCAGATTGAAAATGAGGGCGAAGAAAACACAAGGGTAACAGCGGTTGACGGCGATGCCTTCAGGCAGAATGCAACCGAAGCACTTGCCGACATCTGCGACGAAGCGGCAGATGCTTTTTTATGCGAAGAGTTACTTTCAACCGAACGTGCAAACGAGCTTGTTAAGAGCGAAATTTCTGCCTGCAACCTGACTCCCGTAGTTTTCGGAAGTGCGAAATATTCAATCGGTATTGAAGAGCTTGCGGATGCACTTGTTAAGTTTATGCCCGATTCGGAAAGAAGAAAAACCGAGGATTTGTGCGGAATAATTTTTAAAATTGAGCACGACAAATCCCTTGGAAAGATTTCACATATAAGACTTTTCGGCGGAGAAATCGCAAACCGTGACGAGGTTGAGCTTTTCGCTCCCGAAGAAAAAATAACCGTTCAGTCCGATGCTGTTGAAATTGAGGCAAAGCCTCCCGTAAAAGAAAAGGTTTCGCAGATTAAAAAATTCTGCGGTGCAAAAAGTACGGACACGGGAATTATTAAAAGCGGTGACGTTGCCGCTGTCTGCGGTCTGCCGAGTGCGAAGACGGGACATTTCGTCGGCTCGGTTGCCGTCAGCGAAGCTGCAAAGCTCGTTAATCCGTTTCTGCGTGTAAAGGTAACACCGTCGGATTCCGACCCTTTGAAAATCCCTGCACTTGCGGCAGCTCTCGGTGAGCTTTCGGACGAAGAGCCGTACATCGATGCAAAATGGGAAAACGGACAGAAGGAAATTACAATCAGCACGACGGGCAAAATTCAGCTTGAGGTGCTTTCGAATCTTTTAAAGGAACGCTACGACCTTTCGGCAGAGTTTTCACCGCCAACGGTCATTTACAAGGAAACTCCGTCAGGAAAAGGCTTTGCACGTGCAAGGTATACGATGCCGAAGCCCTGCTGGGCTGTGGTTGATTTTCTGTTTGAGCCGATGCCTCGCGGTTATGGTGTTTCATACCACGGCAGACTGCCGTCAAATCAATGCTTCTATCGGTATCAGTCACACATCCGAACGTCGTTCAACTCCTGCCTTGAACAGGGTCTTTACGGCTGGGAAGTGACGGACTTCAAATGCACGCTTGTCGGCGGTGAGCATCACACAATACATACTCATCCGCTGGATTTCTTTGTCTGCACACCGATGGCGTTTATGAACGGACTTTCGGAAATCGGTTCAACAATTCTTGAACCGCTTCTTAAAATAAGAGTAACGGCACCCGAAGAGCTTTCGGGAAAGATTTTCTCAGAGATAATTAAAATGGGCGGTGAATATGACACGCCTGTTATTCGTTCGGGAATTGCAACGCTTGAGGCGATTGTGCCCGTTGCAACCTCGATGAATTTCCCTGAAAGGCTTGCAACACTTTCTTCGGGAAAGGCTGTTCTTTCACAGAATTTTTACGGTTACCGCGAATGCCGTGACTCAGAAGAGCATATCAACCCAAGACGCGGTGTAAATCCGCTTGACCGTTCAAAATGGATTTTGTGGGCAAGGGGCGCTTACCAATCGGAATGAGGTGTTTTAAATGAAAATTATCGGCAGTGACTATGACGGAACGCTGAATTACGGCGGTATTGACGAAGTGAAGCTTGCCGCAATTGAAAAATGGCGTAATGCTGGAAATTTTTTTGCACTCGTCAGCGGAAGAGGTCCCGACGGTGTTCTTGAGCTTTATGAGGAAAAGAAATTCGGCTGTGATTATCTTGTTGCGAACAACGGTGCGGTAATCCTTAAGCCTGACGGGGAAGAAATTTACGTTGCAAAGTGCGACCCGAAAATTGCAAAGCCTCTTGTGAAGCATCTTTTTGAAAACGGATGCGAATGGGCACACGTGCAGACTAACTTTTACTGCAGAGTTTTTGCGGACGAAAAGAACTGCACAAAGAAGGGCGAATATACCCTTGAAACAATGCCCGACGTTCCGTATTTTTCACAGATTAACACTCAGCTTCCGACCTTTGAAGAGTCTGCAAAGGTGACGGCTTCTGTAAATGAGGCTTTCGGAGAAGAGCTGAACCCGTTGCAGAACGGTGAATGCCTTGATATTGTCCGCAAGGACATCAACAAGGCTGTGGGACTGTATAAGCTTGCGGAAATTCTTTCGGCAAAAAAAGAAGATATCATCGCCGTCGGCGACAATATCAACGATACACATATGATTGCGGAGTTCCGTTCTTATGCGATGGAAAACGCGGTGGATTCAATCAAAGAGCTTGCGGATTTTGTAACACCGAGCGTAACCGACCTTATCCAAAAGGAACTTGCAGAATAATAAAATGAAAAGAGACTGTAAAAACGATTTGTTTTTTACAGTCTGTCTCTTTTTAGGGGATAGAAAAAAATGCGCAGAATGAACAAACTGAGCCAAAACAAAACTTTTGTTTTGTTTTGGGTACCCGAAGGCGTACAAAGGTACGTCGAGTGGCGAAGTTTGTTTATAGCATAAAACGTTATTAAAAAAATATTTTTTTGTTTATTATGTTTTTAAGGGTTTCTTCAGGTATTAAAACTTTGAAGAAACCCTTTCTTTGCTTGTTTTATGCGGTCTGCACTTTTTTGGCATCCCCTTGTTTTTATCCGTTTAAAATCGGAAGTCCGTTTTCATCCCAACGGACGTTTCTTTTTCTTGCACTTCTGCATGGGTCATAGAGTGAATCTTCGTGTGAATATCCGCACTTGCCGTCAAAGCACTTCTTGTCGCGTGAATGGTAAACGAAAACCCAGTTACCGTATTCATCCTTGACAAAACAGTTGTGTCCCGGTCCGTATTCTTCGTAAAGGTCGTCGGATGTCAGTAACGGTCGGTCAAGCTTTGTCCAGTTTGAAATATCAAGAAGGTCTGCTCCTTCGTCTGCATACATCATTCCGATACAGTATTCGGGTCCTGTTGCCGAAGCGGAAAAAGCAAGATAAACCTTTCCGTTTTCAATCATAACCGCAGGGCCTTCGTTAACGGGGATACGCACCTTTTCCCAATCGTATTCGGGCTTTGTAAGAAGCACGGCAGGGGAGGTTGTTTTCCAAGGCTCCTTCGGGTCAACCGTTGCAATGTAAACGTTGGAATTTCCGTCCGTTTGTGCCCACGCAACGTAGGATTTACCGCCCGATTCAAAATAAGTCATATCAAGCGAAAACCAACGGAAGGAAAATTCGTCGCCCTCGCAAGCCTGAAAACGTCCCTTGTCAATCCACTTGTCGGTGTAAGGGTCATCGCCTTCGCACGCAATAACGTGGCATCGGATATCCCATACGTTGTCTGCACTGTCGCTTGCGGCAAAGAAAACGTACCATTTGCCGTCAATTTCGTGAATCTCGGGTGCCCAGATATAACGGTGAGCTGACGGTGTATCTTTTTCGTCCCAGATTGTAATTTCTTCAGCCTCTGCAAGACCTTCAACCGTCCTTGACCTGCGAAGAATAATTCTGTCGTATCCCTCGGGGTCTGCACCTCCGCACATCGGGTAAGATGCCGTGAAGTAATACCAACCGTCGCTGCCCTTTGTTATATAAGGATCTGCTCTGTTTTCAATTAAAATTTCAGTTTTTTTTTACCAAACAAACCGCCATCTTCTTTCAGGTTCTGAATATCTCTTACGAGATAATCGATTTTTGTGTAAACCCAGCCGATAACCTCAACAACCTTGTAAAGAACTCTTTTAAGAACGTTACCGAAAGATTTATCTTTGAATTCTTCTGAGTGCTTGATTGTAACAGAGTCAAGAAGCTCGCTGTTGTCACCGCGGAAGGTTTCAAGTGTCATTGTGTCTCCGTTGAAATCAAGCGTTGTGTATGTCGGAGTGTCGTTTTTAAGGAAGCTGTAAGCAAGCCAGTCAGCCTCGTAGCTTTCGTCTGTCGGTCTTCCGCAGTTTGAGTTAGCGTTGATGTAAAGAACGCCCTTCGGGTCTGTGAATGTTCCGCCACTCGGTGCTTTCTCAACAATTTTGTTGTTGTTCATAAAATGTGAACGTCCCTGTGAATGGGTGTGTCCCGTAATAACAAGGTCAAGGTCGAAGCTTTCGAAAATCGGTGCAAAGATTGTTTTAAGAAGAATCTCTGTTTCCATATCACCGATACAGTCGCCTGCACCGTAAATACCGTGGTGAACAACACCGATTCGCCACTTTGCATCGGGATTGAGCTTTATAGCCTCTTTTGTAAACGCTCTGTGGTCAGGTGCGTTGCCCGAAGTTGAATCGTAGAACATATAAAGCACATCACCGTAACGGAACCAGAAATCACGGTCAAGCATTCTGAAGTTTCTGCCGTAATATTCGTTGGGCATATTTGTATAGTATTCGTATGTCATACCCTTTTTGTCGTGGTTGCCGATTGCAAGACCCATCGGAAGCGAACGAAGAGTTTCGGGCATAAGAAGGGTCTGCCACTCTGCAGCAGTTTCACCTGTTGATGTGTTGTCACCGGGAGAAACAAGATAAGCGATATCGGGATTTTTTTCAACAGCTTCTGCAAGAAGATTGTTCCAACGTAAACCGTCGGCTTTCTGTTCTGTACCGCCGTCGTAGAAGCTTTCCGTAATCTGAATGTCGCCGACAACCATTGCCTTGTGTCTTCCGAATGACTTTGTTTCGTATAACTTTGTGTCGCTCCAGCTTCCGCCGATGTTCCACTGATAGTAATACTTCGTCTTTTCCTCAAGGCCTGTAACTGTTACACGGCAAACGAGCTGAAGGTCGTTTTCTGCAGGTGTTGTTTCACCCTCGAAAATTTTCGCATCGGACATATCCGCATTTTTTGAAACCTTAACCTGAGCCTTTGCGGTTGATTTATCCGCGTGCCAGCAAAGGTTAACCTGTGTTTCGTCCGCACCGACGTTAAGGGCGGGAAGTGTGTTTTCATCAACGAGAGAGCTGTAAAGAGTCTCCCATTCGCTTTCTGTGAGCTTGTTTGAATTCTCTGTGGCTTGTGACATTGTTCCAAGTTGCATAAACATCAGCATACTCATAAAAACAGCTAAAACTTTTTTCATGATTTCCTCCGTAAAAATTTTTAATGATATATTTTACCACTTTGCTTCTGAAAAGTCAAAAAATACAGCAATCTTTTTACAAATATAGTTTGATGTTGAAAAATTTTGAATACTGTGATAATATCATAGCATCAGCACAAACTCTGACGGAGGTATTTTTATGAGATTTCTTGCTCTTATTCAGGCTTTTTTGTTTGTGATTTCTTCGTTCGCTGTTGCGGATTCGAACTTCAAATTTATGGTTGACCGTGCCGCTTATGACATTACGTCAACGGCAGATGTTTCCTTTGATTCGATGACGGCAGAAGAAATGCAGGTAACAACAGCAGAAAAAGAAGCTTGCCGTAATTGGTTCGAAGAAAATATTCTTTGTGCAGAAGACCCTGCTTATAACTTCAAATACGGTATGAAGTCTTTCAGAAACAACGAAGACGAATGGACTTTCGAAATCGGCAAGGAAAGCGAAGTGGGTGCGGTCTGCCGAGGCGGAAAGACAACGGAAATCACTCTTACTCATAAGGATAACGGACTTGTTGCAACTGTTGAGGCAACAATTTACGAAGAAAGTGCATCCTGCGAATGGACTGTTTTCATAAAGAATACGGCAGAGGAAAAATCCCCCGTAATTTCAAAGCTGTTCGCGGCTGATTGTACAATTCCGACAGGCAGAAAAACCGAGATTTTTTACAGCAAAGGTTCAGAACCTGCAAACGACGACTTTGAGCTTCTTCAGTCAGGAGTTTTTGCAACACCGTTACGCTTCAATGCAAACGGTGGAAGAACGGAATCCTGCCTGCCTTATTTCAACCTTAACGGTCAGAATGGCGGTGTTGTTCTTGCTGTCGGCTGGTCAGGTCAGTGGCTTGCAAAAATTTCACAGGGTATTAAAGATACAAACATAAAGGTTTCGCAGGAAACGCTCAAGGGTTATCTCGATCCGGGTGAGGAAGTGCGTTCTCCGCTTGTTTCACTTACATTCTACGATTCTGAAAATGCACTCAAGGGCTTCAACTCTTTCAGAAATTATACAATCGACTGCATTTATCCCGAGGGTACAAAGCAGATTACAACATCAGGAGTCGGAGTTGAATTCCCCGAATCAACAATCGACAGCCTTGTTGAAAACATCAATTCAATTCCCGATTGGTTTGCGGAAGCGGTTGATTATTATTGGGTTGATGCAGGATGGTATCCAATCAAAACAAACTGGGGCGACAGCATCGGCAACTGGTACGTTGACCCGAATAAATTTGACCGCCCGTTCAAGGAGGTTTCCGACGCGGCAAACGAAAAGGGAATCGGTTTTCTTCTCTGGCACGAGCCTGAGCGTTGCTGTGCAGGAACAGAAGTTTATAACGAATGCATAAAGCACGAAGGCTGGCTCATTGAGCAGGATGAAGAGAGAAATATGGTAAACCTCGCAAACGAGGAGTGCCTCAGATACATAACAGGAATTATGCAACGTTCAATTACCGAAAACGGTGTTGATTATTTAAGAATAGACAGCATCCCTGCACCTCTCGTTTTCTGGGAGAAGGGCGACGATATGTGGTCGGACGGCAGAAAAGGCTTCATTGAAAACCATTATGTCACAAATCTTTACAGAATGCTTGATACCCTTAAGCAGGACAATCCGGGACTTATGATTGACAACTGCTGTTCAGGCGGTAAACGTCTTGATATCGAAATGTCAAAGCGTAGCATTCCTCTCTGGAGAACGGATTACAACTGTATGTGGGGTGACGGCGAAGTTCAGCCCGATATCCTTCAGGCAACTCAGGCACAGACTTACGGAATTTCATTCTGGCTTCCGTACAACGGCACTTGTGCATATGTTGAGGGTGAATATGCGGACAGAACGAACATCATTTCCTGTTCACAGAAGCTCGGATATCAGGATATAAGACCTTATATGGTCGGCAATTATTATCCGCTTACCTACGGTGGAGTGGACACAACAAAATACCTCGCAATGCAGTTTGACGAGAACGCAGAAGAGGGTATGGCTCTTATTTACAAGCGTGAAAATGTTGAAGAAAACAAATACACGCTGAAGCTCAACGGACTTGACCCGAATAAGACTTATGTGCTTCACGATTACGACAGTCCAGAAACAACATTTGAGTTGACGGGCAAAGCTCTTATGGAAGAGGGCACAGAGCTTACAATCAACGACACACCGAAAGCGGTTATCATCGTTTACAAAGCAAAATAAAAAACAAGGCTGTGAGGAAACTCACAGCCTTAATTCTATATTTAAAAGCGGTAACAACAAAGTTACTGCTTTTTTTATTTCAAAGTTTTTTTTGTGTCGGTGAATCCTGCGATATAGTCTATTGAAACGTTATATAACTTTGCCAACCTTATTATCAGTTCAAAAGGCGGTTCGCGTTTTCCTTGCTCGTAATTTGTATATGTTGTTTTATGCATATTTAGAATTTTTACAAGTTCGTCCTGAGTTAAATCCATATCTTCTCTCAGGTCTCTTAAACGAGGATAATACCGCATAATCATCACCTGAATTTATTATGCCATATTACAATACACTACATTGACAAAATACATCAAACGTTGTATTCTTGATACATCGTATGATGTATTACAGGGGAGGTTTTAGTTTTGAAAATCATTGTCTGTGTTGACAAGAAAAACGGTATGCTTTTCAATTCGCGTCGTCAAAGTCAGGATAGTTTATTAAGAGAACGAATTCTTGAATTGAGTAAAAGCTCAAAACTTTGGATGAATAATTATTCGGCAAAACAGTTTGATAGTTCACCTGAAATTCAAGTTTCGGACACTTTTATTCAGCAGGCTGGTGTAGGAGAGTTCTGTTTTATTGAAAATTCAGAAATACCTACAGAAAGTATTGAAGAAATAATTCTCTATAAGTGGAACCGAACTTATCCTGCGGATGTGTTTTTTGATTTTGATTTAAAGAAAAACGGATTTAAAAAGATAAGCTCGAACGACTTTGCTGGTAGCTCACACGAAAAGATAACAGAAGAAATTTATATTAAAAAGTAAAGGAGAAAACGAAATGAAAAAAATATTGAATCTGGTTCAATGGTTAATCGGAATTTTGTTTGCTTTTAGTGCTTTTGCAAGCGGGTTTCATTTTTCAAGTATTTTTATTTTATTAGCCGCACTTTTGATGATGCCTATCAAACCAATCCGCGAAGCATTAAAAAAAGTAAAAATTAAAAGCGGTGTTGCCGTATTACTTTCGGTAGTTATCCTTTTTACAGGAATAGCTTGCACACCGACAAACGATACTCCGTCCGATGAAAACAATTCTGCTTATACAGAAGATTACGGTGAAGAAGACCCTGAACAAACAACAGAGAATCATTTCGACAATAAAGAAACAATCTCGACAACAAATACAACAACGACAAGCACAACAACTTCAGCACCTCATTCTCCTGTAGGTTCAGGAAGTGCAAATCCGGTCAAACCCTCGGAAACACCTGCTTATACAGGCAGACCATATGTTGCGTTAAACAACAATGTACCCAATTTCAGCTCTGCTGAACTTACAACAAAAGCATACGAAAAATACAGTCCGCTTGACAGCCTTGGCAGATGCGGAGTTGCAATTGCTTCCTGCGGTAAAGAAATTATGCCTGGAACAAACGAGGAAAGAGGAAGCATAAGTTCGATAAAACCGTCAGGTTGGAATCAGGCAAAGTATGACGGAGTATCAGGCGGTTATCTTTGGAACAGATGCCACTTAATTGGTTGGCAGCTTTCTGCAGAAAACGCAAACAGACAAAATCTTATCACAGGCACAAGGTATATGAATGTATCTGGTATGTTACCGTTTGAAAATATGGTAGCAGACTACATAAAAGAAACAGGAAACCATGTTGCCTACCGTGTAACACCTATTTTTAAAGGTAATAACCTCGTTTGCTCAGGTGTGCAGATTGAAGCATATTCTGTTGAAGATAACGGTGACGGTATTTGTTTCAATGTTTATTGTTTCAACATCCAACCGAATATAACAATTAATTATGCTGACGGTAGCAGTTCATCTTCTTCAGGTACGACAGTAAAGAAAGAAACAACAACGAAAAGAGTTACAACAACAAAGAAAACTACTACAGAATCGTATGATTCATATGACGATGATCAGAGTAATTATGTTTACATAACAAAGACAGGAAAAAAATATCATAGTATACCGAACTGTGGAAACACAAAAACTGCATACAAAGTTTCTCTTGCAGAAGCAAAAAGAAAAACGGAAGGTCCGTGCAGTAAATGCTGGTAAAATAAGAATTAAGGCTGTGAGAAATGAACAGGTTTCCTAAGGGCATTTTCTATAAGGAAGCGGAAATTGACACACAAATCCCCTGCTTGTAACAGGAAAAGATAAAACTACCCGTCGAAGAGGATTGAAAGACTCTTTTTCGGGTAGTAATTTTTTGTAGTGATATTCTGTGCCAAGCACAGAGTGATATTTCCCTTTCGGGAAGTGATATTGAAATCTTGCGATTTCAGTGTTATTTTATTCGCCATAAACTGCCGAAGGCAATATCACTTGGACTTTTGTCCAAATATCACTGCGTAGCAATAGAACTCGCCGCAAGGCGAATAAAACTGCCCAAGTGTCCTTTGAAACACTTGGGCAAACTCACAGCCTTGTTTTTATATCTTCGATTGTGGGCAGGGACGGGATTGCTCCGTGGTGTTCAACGCAGAAGCTTGCCGCTGCATTTGCAAAAAGCGCAAAGTCTTTTAATTCGTTCAGTGTCAGCTCGTCGGGGTTCTTGCCCGACTGTGCGATTTTTAAGAGGAATGCACCCCAGAACGAATCGCCTGCACCTGTGCAGTCAACCGCACAAACGTTGAAGCCTTCAACCTTGGCTCCGCCTTCCTTTGTGCAGACGTAAGCTCCTTCCTTGCCGAGGGTCACAACGGCAATTTTTGCTCCGTTTCGGACGAGCTTTTCTGCCGCTTTTTCAAAATCACTCTCATTTGTCAGAAGTAATGTTTCCTCGTCAGAAATTTTTACAAGGTCTGCAAAGTCAAGTGCATTTCGCATATTAAGAACAGCGTCTTCTTCATTCGCCCAAAGTGATGCTCTGTAATTCGGGTCATAGGCAACGGTTATGCCGTTTTCTTTTGCTGTTCCGGCGGCAAAAAGTGTTGCACTTCGTGACGGCTCGTCCGTCAGCGAAACCGAGCCGAAATGAAATATTTTACTTTCCGTAATTTTTTCAACGGGTATGTCGTCTGTGCAGAGCATTTTGTCCGCTCCGTGCTTTCTTGCAAAAGAAAATTCTCTTTCACCGTCTTCGTTGACGTCAACAAAAGCAAGTGTTGTGAAAAAATCTTTATCAAAAATCAGTGAATCGCAGTTGACCTTGTTTTCCTTAAGCGTATCTGCAAGGAATCTGCCGTGCATATCGTCGCCGACCTTGCCGACAAATGCGGATTTTCCGCCAAGCCTTGCAACGGCAACCGCAACGTTTGCGGGTGCTCCGCCCGGATTCTGTGCAAAAAGTCGCTGTCCCTGCTCATTTTTTCCGCAAGCTGTGAAGTCAATCAGAAGCTCACCGAGAGTTATAATGTCTGTCATATTTTTCCCTCATATCAAACGGCACCCACCCGTCTGCGGAGTGAGTGCCTGATTTTTTTTAGTTACCGAAGAACTGTTCCCAGTAGCTGTTGGGAAGCTGTTCCTGACTTGTTGTCGGGCTTGTTGTGCCCTTGTCCTCAACAAGCTCAACCGTTACGTCAAATTCAGAGATTGAGTAATCATTTCCGATTCGGCAGAGTGTAAGTGTAAGCTTGTCGCCGACCTTGCCGTTTTCAATCTTATCAAGAAGAACATCGGGAGTGTCAAGGTCCTTGCCGTCAACAGCGATAATAAGGTCATAAACCTCAGCCTTTGTTGAAGCAAGTGAGCTGTCGGGGTTGATATCGCGGATGATGAGCGAACCTGCAGGGAGCTCCTTAAGCTGAATGATCATTGCATACTGCTGATACTGCATTGCAGCTGTGTATGAAATACCGAGCTTCGGTCTGTTTGTAACCATACCGTTTGCAATAAGGTCGTCAATAATCGGCTTTGCATCAGTGATCGGAATTGAAAAAGCCATTCCCTCGTAACCTGTGCTTACGATTTTTGAAGAGTTGATGCCGATAACCTGGCCGAATTCGTTAAGGAGAGCACCGCCTGAGTTACCTGAGTTGATAGGTGTTGAATGCTGGATACACTTCATTTCGTATCCGCTTTCGCTGCTTATCGGACGGTCGATTGAAGAGATCATTCCGTCTGTGAATGAGCCGAAAAATTCCATACCGCCCGGGTTGCCGATTGCATAAACCTTCTGACCCTTTTTGAGTGAGGAAGAATCACCAAACTGTGCAAGCGGAAGTCCCGTTGCTTTGATTTTAATAACGCCGATGTCTGTTTTCTCGTCACAACCTACCATAATTCCGTCGTAGGTATTTCCTTCGGAATCCTGAACGGTTATTGTGTACTTGCTGTCCTTAGCGGCTTTGATAACGTGAGCACAGGTGAGGATATAAGTGTAGGTGTTTGTTTTGTCAACACTCATAAGGATTCCCGAGCCTTCGCCGACAAGTGAGTCGCTTGTACCGGTAAGGAAGGATTGGGTTTTGCCGTAAATCATAATTCCGACGTTAATTTTTTCTGCATTTTCTGCAATCTGAATTGTTGCAAGGCTTTCCGAATCCTTCGAAGGTGTCGGAGATTCCATAATCGTGATTTCTGAGCCTGAAGATGCAGGCGGATTTGCCTCAGTCTTACCGTCATAAGAAAAGAGTCCTATTAACAGGCACAAACCGAGAGCAATAAAAGCAAGAACAACTGCAACTATGACGAAAGCGACAAAGCCTTTATTCTTTTTCTTTTTTTTCGGTTCTTCTGCAGGAGCACTGCTCTGGAACTGAGAATAGAATGAGCTCGGGTCGTTGCTGAAATTACCCTGCGAAGAATACTGTGCGGAGTAAGGGCTTTCAACACGCTGAGTGTCTGTGTAATAAGAAGTCTGCTGCGGAGCTTCCTCGGGCTGTGTCGGCTGTACAGGCTCACTTACAGGTTCATTAATCGGTTCAGCTGTCGGAGTAGTGGGTTCGTTTACAGGCTCGTATGTCGGTGTGGGTTCGTTGTTTGGAATGAATCCGTTACCGTTTTCGTTCATGGTAGTTCATCCTGCCTCTCTTGGGAGTTAAATTTGATTTGGTATCCAGAAAGCAAATTCGGTGTATTCGCCGACCTTGCTGTCTACTCTGATTTCACCGCCGTGAAGCTCAACAATGCTTTTGACAAGGAAAAGTCCGAGTCCCGCACCCTTTACGTCGTAGCTTCGCGAACGGTCAACTTTATAAAAACGCTCAAAGACTTTGTTAAGCTCGTCGCGTTCAATGCCGTCACCGCTGTTTCTTATGCTGACAAAGGTTTTTTCGCTGTCTTTATAGTCCTTTATAAAGATGTAACCGTTGTCGGGGGTGAATTTTACGGCATTGTCGATAAGGTTGTAAACAACCTGCTGTATCATATCTTCGTCGGCATTTACGGTTACGCTCTGCATCGTGTCAAGACCGACGATTTCAATGTTTTTATCGTTGATTTTCTTCTCGAAATTAAGAAGTGTTTTAAAAATAGTTGCGCTGATATCGAAGTTTTTCAGGTTAATCTGCATTTCGCCTGCTTCAATTTTGGACATATTCAGCATACCCGTAACAAGCCTTGAAAGACGTTTTACTTCGTCGGAAACAAGCTGTAGGTAATAATCCTGCCTGTCATGGCTGATTGTGCCGTCAAGAATTCCGTCAATGAAGCCTCCGATTGAAGTCATCGGTGTTTTCAGCTCGTGCGAAACGTTTGCAACAAAGCTTCGTCGTGAGCTTTCCTGCGAGGAAAGCGACATCGCCAACGCGTTGAATGAATCCGCAAGCTCAGCAAGCTCGTCGTAACCCTTAACCTTGACCTTGTAGCTGAAGTCGCCTGCCGCATAGTGCCTGATTGCATCGGACATCTGCTTGAGCGGACGTGTCAGCCTGTATGAAAGGTAATAAACCGTAAGGAACGAAACAATAAGTGCAAGCACAGCTGCGGTGAGGAAAACCTCAACAACTCTTTCAGCGTAATTGTACCAGCTTATCTGAATCGGCTCGGTTGCGAAAACGATTGCGACGGTTTCTCCGTTTACGGCAATCGGTGAAGCTGTTGTAATCTGTTTGTCGGCAAATGTTCCGCCAAGGGTTGAAGTTTCGGAATAGTTTCCTTTTCCTGCTTCAAGGATGATTTTTTGGTCGATGCGGTATCTGCCGTGAACAGGACAGCGGTATTTATTTGAAAAGCCGATGTTGTCGTCAATCATATCCTTACAAACGACAACCTTTCCGTTCATATCCGTAATAAAAATGTCCGCTTCGATCGCCTTTGACATTATTGCCATCGTGTTACAGATCATAGCAAGCGGTGAAGTGTCCGTCTTGCCGTTCATATCCGTGTGGTTGTATCGGACAAGAATCTGTTCTGCATTCTGTGCAATAATATCTGAATTGTGCTGAAGTGTATTCAGCTGCTCTGTGTTCCAATGCTGTGAAGCAAGGAAAAGATAAGACGAGCAAAGAAGAATGACACTCATAAGGATGACCGAGGTTATGATAAACAGATATTTACGGAACAGCCTGGTGTTTCTTTGTTTTGTTTTTTTGCCCATAGACTATCAGTCCTTGGTTTCAAATTTGTAGCCGACGCTCCATACAGTTTTGAGCTCCCACTTGTCGGAAACTCCCTCGAGCTTTTCACGGATTCTTTTAACGTGAACGTCAACCGTACGGCTGTCACCGTAATAATCAAATCCCCATACCTCGTCAAGAAGCTGGTCACGTGTAAAAACGCGGTTCGGATTGCTTGCAAGGTGATAAAGAAGCTCCATTTCCTTCGGCGGAGCCTCAACGCGGTTTCCTTTTACCTTGAGCTCGTAATTTGTAAGATTGATTACAAGGTTATCGTAAGAAACCTGCTTGATTTCCTCTGTGTGCTCAACAATTGAGCTGCCGTTTGAACGGCGAAGAACAGCCTTGATTCGTGCAAGAACTTCCTTTGCATCAAAAGGCTTTGTGATATAATCGTCTGCACCAAGCTCAAGACCGAGAACCTTGTCAAAGGTTTCGCCCTTTGCGGTGAGCATAATTATCGGCTTGTTTGAATATTTTCTTATTTCTCTGCAAACCTGCCAGCCGTCAAGCTCAGGAAGCATAATGTCAAGAAGCATAAGGTCGGGCTGCTGCTCGGCAAACGAACGAACAGCCTGCATACCTGTGTTTGCGATTGTAACGGAATAGCCTTCCTTTTCAAGATAAAGACGGAGTAATTCGCAGATATTGGTGTCATCATCGACTACAAGAATTTTTTCTGTTGCCATAGTAGTTCCCTCCAATTCCTTTGTTCAATTTCTATTATAAGCCTTAATTTGTATAATTTGTGAACTAATCAAAAATAAATTTAAAAATTATCGGGGAATTCCATTGAAATTCTTCCGAGTTTACCGCCACGGTATTCGTCAAGAAGCATTACGGAAGCTCTTTCCGTATTAACTTCACCGCCCGAAATGAGCATTCCTCTTTTTCTGCCTATCATTTCAAGGATTTCCCATGACTGCAGGTCTTCAAAATCAGAAATCTTATATCTTTCAGCAAGCATTTCGGGATAACCGTCGCGAAGAGTGTCAATAAGACGTACAGCCATTGTTTCAATGTCGATAACAGCATCCTTGATTGAACCGATGAAGGCGATTTTGTCGCCGACAACGGGGTCGTCAAATTTTGGCCAGAGAACACCCGGAGTGTCAAGAAGCTCAATTCCGTTGCCGATATTGAACCACTGGTTGCTTGTTGTAACACCCGGCTTGTCCGCAACCTTTGCACGGACACGGCCTGCCATTTTGTTGATGAACGATGATTTACCCGTGTTCGGAATGCCGACAACCATTACACGAAGGGATTTGCCAACCATACCTCTTTCGTTGTTTGCCTTGATTTTATCGGCAAGAACTTTTTTAACAAGAGGGTGAAAAGCGTTGAGTCCCTTGCCCGTACGGCAGTCAACGGCAATTGCCTCGGCACCCTGTGCCTTGAAATATTTTATCCAGTCTGCAGTGATTTTTTCATCCGCCATATCGCATTTGTTAAGAAGGATAATGCGCGGCTTTGATGCAGTAATTTCTTCGATTTCGGGGTTACGGCTTGCAAGCGGGATTCTTGCGTCAAGAATTTCTGTTACGCAATCGACCATAGAAAGACTTTCTTTGATAAGTCTGCGGGTTTTTGCCATATGACCGGGAAACCACTGTACTACCTGTTTTTGTGAATCGCTCATAATTTTCTCCTGTATTGCAAAAACGGGAGCTTGAAAATTAAGCCCCCTGCAAAGTTTTAGTTAAATTTTGTAAATTCGGGTGTAAGACGGAATCTGACAACACCGAGCACGTATCTTTCGTCAACACAGCCGACGAGGTCTGAACGGCTGTCCGTTGAACCGTTACGGTTATCGCCCATAAGGAAAAGCGTTCCTTCGGGGACGGTGAGGGGGAATGAAACACCCTCGGAAGTATGGGTCAGTTCCTTGATGTACGGCTCGTCAAGCTTTTTGCCGTCAACAATGACGTCGCCTGATTCGAAGTTGATATCAACCGTCTGTCCGCCCTTTGCGATAACTCTTTTAACAAGAGGCTCGTTGAAAGAGTTCGGCTGTGTGCTGATTACGATATCGCCGACCTGAATGTTGTTGTTTATCGCGGAAACAACAAGCCAGTCACCGTGATTGAGAGTCGGTTCCATCGAGGTTCCGTCAACACCGACAAAACGTATGACGAAAGTGAAAAGCAATGCGATAATCACAAGAGCTGTTGTGAAGATTGAAACAACGTCATAAACAAGTCCGACGGGACCGTATTTTTTCTTTTCGCTTGTATTTTCAACTGTATTTTCTACAGAGGGAAAGTTTTCCATAATTATTCACCGGGATTGAAATTTTCATAAACATCGAAGCTACCCAAAGGAAGAAGCCTGAAAACAGCCTTGCCGAGGATGGTTTCTTCGTCAACGAAGCCGACGCCGCTTGTACGGCTGTCACGTGAGTTGTTGCGGTTGTCGCCAAGAACGAAAACCTTGCCTTCGGGCACTGTTACGGGGAAGCTCACGTCAGAGGATTCTCTTGTAATTTCAAGAATATACTTTTCATCAAGTGTTTCACCGTTTACCATAACCTGACCTGAAACAAAGTTGATGTCAACTGTCTGGCCTGCGGTTGCGATAACTCTCTTGATGTAAGGTTCGCCGTTCTGCGGTTCGCCCTCGTGGTTTACCATATTTTCGTCAGGAGTGAAAACAACGATGTCGCCGTATTCGTATTCACTCTGCGGCATTGTGATAAGCCAGTCGCCGTTCTGAAGTGTGGGAAGCATTGATTCGCCGACAACGCTTGCAGGACGGAAAACGAACGTGAAGAGAATGAATATTATAACAATAGCTGTTACGATTGAACCGCCAAGGTCAAAAATCCTGAGCCATTTTTTTCTGTGTTTCTTTGCCTGTTCAGGTGTCATTCCGTCTGTAAGATACTCGGTGCGTTCAACCTGAACCTTACGCTTGCTTAAAAACATAGCGTTACCTCCGATACGTGAGAGCATATATTGTAAAGTATAATTATAAATTGAAAAAAGGGCATGGCGAAGCGTAAGCCTCCCATACCCTCAACGGTACGGCACTGCGTACCTTCAGCTCTTGGTTGATTAGCCGATCTGCTGCTTAACTTTAGCTGCCTTACCGACTCTGTCACGCAGATAGTAGAGCTTGCTTCTGCGTACTTTACCTGTTCTGATAAGCTCGATCTTATCAACGTTGGGGGAGTGAATCGGGAAGACTCTCTCAACACCAACACCGTATGATACACGGCGAACAGTAAATGTTTCGGAAACACCGCTGCCCTTACGAGCGATTACTGTACCCTCGAAAGCCTGGAGTCTTTCTCTTTCGCCTTCACGGATCTTAACCCAGATCTTGATTGTGTTACCGACTTTGATTGCTTCGGAAACCTCAGCCTTGAGGCTGTCCTGTGCGATTAACTTAAGTGCGTCCATTACAGACACCTCCCATAGAATTTCAGGCGTTCGTACGAGATTACTCTCCAGAGGACCGTCCGCTTTAATGTTGGGCATTAAACCCCGCTACAAGGCATACTTATCCCTGCAGTGGTCAGAAATGCTTAGATATGTTATCACAAACTGTACATAAATGCAAGTGTTTTTTTAAAATTTCAGCGGAAATTTTCATTATTTTTTGTGATAAGTTTTTTGCGTACTATATGTAGTTGAGCATGTTTGAGGGAAACACAATTTTCAATTGTTTCAACAAGTAAAGAGGGGTTAAGGTTGTGTGTATTTCCTGCCGCAAGGACACACTGAAGGTTAACTATGTTATCGGATGAAGTGATTTTTGCATCAAAAATCATATCGATAAGGTTAACCTGCTTCATAATCTTGCGGTGACCCTTTTTGCCCGGCTTTTCAGCCATAAGCTCGTCACCCTTCATAAGCTCGTCGGCCTTACTGCAGAAAGCGGAAGCTTCTTCGCTTGTTGCAAAAACGATTTTTACGAAATACTGAGCCTTTTCAATAAGCTTTGCATCGTGTACAGGAGCACCGACAGAAAGAATTTTCAACCCCTCGGGCAGAGTTTCGTTGAGCCTTGTTTTGATTTCTTCATCTGTCATATCGCCTTCAATGCGGATGTCCATATATTCGCAGTCGCTTGACTGACCGAGTGAAAGAGGAAGCGCAAAAGCGATATACGGATGAGGGTTGAAACCCTCTGTGTACCACATCGGAAGCTGTGCACGTCTTACGGCACGTGTCATCATTCTGTTAACGTCGAGGTGAGAGATGTAAATCGCTCTGCCTGTTTTTGAAAAATTAAGCCTTACTGAGCGCATCGCATTTACCTCCGTTAAGTTTATTTGAGCCGCAGCCTGCACACTGAATTCTGCAGTGCGGAGTAGTTATGCTTTCATGAGCCTTTTTGTTTTCGTTGATAAGGAACTTCTTGCTTATGCCGTAGTCAAGGTGATCCCACGGAAGAATTTCTTCAAAATCACGGCGGCGGTTAGCGTAGAATTTCGGGTCAAGCTCTGCTTCTTCGAAAGCTTCCATCCACATATCGTATTTAAACTGGTCATCCCAGCTGTCAAATTTGCAACCTTTTTTCCAAGCGAGCTCAATAACCTTTGAAAGACGTCTGTCACCGCGGGCAAGAACGCCTTCCATAAAGCTCGTCTGGGTTGTATGGGTTGAAATCTTTATTTTCTTTGTTGTAACGCTTTGCATAAGGTGCTCCTGCTTTTCAGCAAGCATTTCCTGTGTATCCTGAGGCTCCCACTGGAAAGGTGTGAACGGCTTCGGAACGAATGAAGAAGCACTTATGCTGACCTGAACGCCTTTTCCCTTCGGTCTGTCGGGATTGCGGTAATATTCGTCAACAACTCTCTGTCCGAGCTGTGCAATTCCTGCAACGTCGTCGAGAGTTTCTGTCGGAAGACCGATCATAAAGTAAAGCTTAACGGCTGTCCATCCGCCTGCGAATGCCTTGTCAACGGTAGACATAACGTCCTCTTCGGTAACGTTTTTGTTGATTGCATCGCGAAGACGCTGTGTACCTGCCTCGGGTGCGAATGTGAGTGAGCTTCTGCGGACAACGGCAAGCTTTTCCATAAGCTCGTCAGAGAAGTTATCAACACGAAGAGAGGGAAGGGCTACATTGATTTTCTCTTTGATTGTCCAGTCAAGCATTGAATTAAGAAGCGGCTGAAGTCCCGTATAATCGCTTGTGCTGAGTGAACAGAGTGAGATTTCGTCATAGCCCGATGTTTCGCAAAGCTTTTTGCACTGTGCTTCAACAACCTCGGGTGATTTTTCACGGATAGGTCTGTAAAGGAAGCCTGCCTGACAGAATCGGCAGCCACGGATACATCCGCGGAAGATTTCTGCTGTAACTCTGTCGTGAACAACCTCGATTGACGGCACGATGAACTTTTCAGGGTAAACTGCCTTGTTCATATCGGAAACAATCGCTTTTTCAGCCTTTTCGGGTGCTGTTTCCTTTGCTGTTACGCTTGCGATTGTGCCGTCAGCATTGTATTCAACGTCGTAGAAAGCCGGAACGTAAAATCCTTTATGAGTTGCAACATCACGAAGGAAATCAAGCTTAGAAGAGCCGAGCTCCTTGTGCTTTTTAACAAGAGAGATAAGAAGGTCTGTTGTTTCCTCACCGTCACCGAGCATAAACACGTCGATAAAATCTGCCATCGGCTCCGCGTTACAAGCACACGGACCGCCCGCAACAACAATCGGTGTGAGGTCAGGTCTGTCCTTCGAATAAATCGGCACACCTGCAAGGTCAAGCATATTAAGAACATTTGAAAAGCTCAGCTCGTACTGAAGAGTGAAACCGATGAGATCAAAATCCTTAACACTGTCACCGCTTTCGAGTGCCCAGAGAGGGATGTGGTTCTCTCTCATCTTTTCTTCCATATCGTTATCGGGTGCAAAAACACGCTCGCACCAGGCATCGTCACGGTTGTTGACAACGGAATAAAGAATTTTCATTCCGAGGTGCGACATTCCGATTTCGTAAGTATCGGGGAAGCAGAAAGCGTAGCGGACTGCAACGTCAACCTTGTTTTTGATAACGCTGTTAAGCTCGCCACCGACGTAACGTCCCGGCTTCTGCACTTCAAGTAAAATTTTCTGTATTTTTTCAGAAAGCATAATAAATCCTCGCCAAATCAAAATATACAATTATTTTACTATGTTTTGTCCAATTTTTCAAGTGCAGAGGTGCATATTAAAAGTTACTTAATGAAGAGGAAACAATTGTATACTATTATAAGTGTCAAGGAAGTGATTTAAAACCGGACTGCTTCAACGAGGCAGTCCGGTTCGCTATACATTATATAATATAAATATTAAAACTCATCACTCAATACCGCATGTGCACAGCGGATGCCGTCAACTGCTGCGGAAACGATTCCGCCTGCATATCCTGCACCTTCACCGCAGGGGTAAAGACCTCTTACTTTAAGTGCCTGATAAAATTCATCGCGGACGATTCTTACGGGTGAGGATGAACGTGTTTCGGGTGCTGTAAGCACAGCGTCGGGAAGGTCAAACCCCTTGAGCTGTTGTCCCATCTTAACAATTGCATCAGCCATTGTGTCTGCAACCTTCTTGGGAAGCACCTCACGGATATCACCCATCTTAACTCCCGTCGGGCAGGATGGATTAACGCTTCCGAGCTGAGTGGATTTGACATTCTGCAGGAAGTCTCCGACAAGTTGTGCAGGTGCAGTGAAATCACCGCCGCCGCAACGGAAGGCTTTTTCTTCGATTTCACGCTGAAGCTTAAAGCCTGCGAGCGGATGGTCGCTTCCGAAATCCTCAGGTTCGATTCCGACAAGAAGTGCGGAGTTCGAATTTTCCTCGTCACGGGCAAAGTTACTCATACCGTTTACAACAACACCGCCGTTTTCACTTGCTGCGGCAACAACCGTACCGCCCGGACACATACAGAATGTATATGCACCTCTGCCGTGGGGCGGGTGGCAGGCGAGCTTGTAGTCTGCCGCACCGAGTGCAGGATGTCCTGCGAACTTGCCGTACTGTGAACGGTTGATCATCTCTCTGGGATGCTCGATTCTTGCACCGACAGAGAATGGCTTCTGCATAATATCTATACCTTTATTATATAACATTTCAACGGTATCCTTTGCAGAGTGTCCGATTGCAAGAATAAGACTGTCTGTTTCAAGATCAACGGTTTCGCCATTTTCATTTATAAATGTCACACCGTGAATAACTCCGTTTGCGATAATCACATTCGTAAGCTGACACGAGAAAAACACGTCACCACCGAGAGCTTTGATTTCTTCTCGCATATTCTTTACAACCTGAACGAGCTTGTCTGTGCCGATGTGCGGACGCCATGAGTAAAGAATTTCTTCGGGTGCACCGAACTCAACGAAGTCAAGGAAAACCTTTCTGCAAAGCTTGTCCTTGATTCCTGTTGTCAGCTTGCCGTCAGAGAATGTGCCTGCACCGCCTTCACCGAACTGTACATTTGAGGTTTCGTCGATAACCTTTGTTGTCCAGAATTTGTTAACGTCGGCTGTACGTCTGTCAATGTCGCGGCCTCTTTCAAGAACAATCGGACGCAGTCCCGCACGGGCGAGTGTCAATGCTGCCCACATTCCTCCGGGACCGAAGCCTGCAATAACAGGGCGGAGATTGCTCTTTCTTTTGCTTTCGGGCAAGGTGTATGAAAACGGCTCGGTTATCATCGCTTTCTTGCAACCGCTTCTTTCAAGAAGCTCGGTTTCGTCACCGTCAACGGTAACGTCGACGCTGTAAACGAAGAAAAGATTATCCTTCTTTCTTGAGTCAAGCGATTTCCTTGCGATTTCAAGTGTTCTGATTTTTCTCTTCGGGCAACGCAATGCCTTTGCAGCAGCAGCAAGGACATCTTCCTGAGTTGCTTCGAGAGGGAGTTTTATTTCGTTGATTCTTATCATAATTTTATCGCCACTTATAAAAAATTTAATATTACATCATATTTTAACAAAACAGACAGCTAAAGTCAATTCGCACATTTAGTGTTATTGTGAGGGCTTATCCACTATCGCTTGGGAAAAACCGCAAAGCCTTTGATATCAAGCGTTTTGTGTGAAAAAATGCACAAAAACTATTGACAAACATTGATACATCTGCTAAAATATCTGTACCTCTTGTAGAGGGTTCTTTTTTTGTGCCCTCTTTTAGGAACTTACAGGGTGTAAGGTCCGTTACGAGGGAGGCTTTAAAGGTCCGGATTAACCGGTAAAATGGAGGTGCCGAAGAAATGAGAGTCAAAGTTACACTTGCATGCACAGAATGCAAACAGCGCAATTATGACACAATGAAGAACAAGAAGAACACACCCGACAGGTTGGAGATGAACAAGTATTGCAGATTCTGCAAAAAGCATACTCTCCACAAAGAAACGAAGTAAGCTGGGAGGATAACTGCTATGGCTAACAAAGAAAGCTCAGAAGCAGCAAAGAAGATTGCTAACGCTGAAAAGGAAAAGACTTCCAAGAAGCCCAAGAAGAATAAGAAGAATATCTTCAAGGCAATCGCTCGCTTCTTCAAAGACCTTAAGGGCGAAGTTAAGAAGATCACTTGGCCCGCAGGCAAAGAAGTTGTTAAGGGAACATTGATCACACTTGCTTGTATCGCAGTAATCGGTGTTGCAGTTTTCCTTGTAGACCTTGGTCTTACAAGCGGTATCGATGCTCTTCGTGAAGCAGCAGAGAACAGAACAACTGCTTCTACAACAGCTCAGACAACAGTTGCAACAACAGCGCCGACAACAGCGCCTGCAACAAGCACAGCAGCACCTACAGCTGCTGAATAATTAAGAGTATACGGAGGAAAGGCAATGTCTAATGACTCCAGATGGTATGTTGTGCATACCTACTCAGGCTACGAGAATAAAGTAGCAACAAACATCTTGAAGGCTGCGGAAAACCGTAAGATGCAGGATGAGATTTTCGAAGTCAAAATCCCGACCGAAACAGTTGTTGAGGTTCGTGAGGACGGCAAGACCCGTGAGGTTGAGCGTAAAATCTTCCCCGGCTATGTTATGGTTAAAATCGCAACATTCCTTGACGAAAACGATATGCCGAAAATCAGCGATGAAGCTTGGCTTGTAATCCGCGGAACACGCGGTGCAACAGGTTTTGTCGGTCCCGAGGGTAAGCCCGTTCCCCTTACAGAAGAGGAAGTTTACAGACTCGGTGTTGAAAAGAAGGTTGTCGAAGTCAAGTACGAAGTTGGCGACACAGTCAACATCATTGACGAAATCTTTGAAGGTTTCTCAGGAACTGTTGAAGAAATCGACCTTGATAACAATAAGGTTAAGGTTACAGTTTCTGCTTTGTTCGGTAAGGAAACATTGGTTGAGCTTGAGCTTGATCAGGTTGAAGTTGTTACCGATTAATCGAAAATCAGTTTTACGTGATAATTAAGCGTTTTCGCTTTAATTATATACCCCTTTGGGTATGGAGCTCCGGCTCCCCGTGGGAGGAGCAAAAAACTTTTCAATTGCTCCGCCGAACCACATATTTTGGAGGTGCAAAAAATGGCTCAGAAGGTAGTAGGCTTTATTAAGCTTCAGATCCCTGC
The DNA here is from genome assembly GCA_017380575.1 of Clostridia bacterium. Classification (GTDB taxonomy): domain Bacteria; phylum Bacillota; class Clostridia; order Oscillospirales; family Acutalibacteraceae; genus CAG-488. The sequence goes on from JAFODS010000001.1 coordinate 103,817, forward strand.
AGGTAAGGCAACACCGGCTCCCCCGGTTGGTCCTGCTTTAGGTCAGCATGGTGTTAACATCATGGCATTCACTAAGGAATTCAACGAGCGTACAAAGAACGACGTAGGTCTTATCATCCCCGTTGTAATCACAGTTTATGCAGACCGTTCATTCACATTCGTTACAAAGACACCGCCCGCAGCTGTTCTTATCAAGAAGGCTTGTGGCATCGAAAGCGGTTCAGGTGTACCGAACAAGACAAAGGTAGCAACAATCACAAGCGAGCAGGTTAGGAAAATCGCTGAACAGAAAATGCCCGACTTGAATGCAGCAAACATCGAGACAGCTATGTCTATGATCGCTGGTACTGCACGCAGCATGGGTGTTACTGTAGTAGACTAATCTCCCGCGTGGGAGGAAACATCCGATTAACCACTTTGTAGGGAGGAATTAACTAATGAAACACGGTAAGAAATATTTAGAGAGTGCAAAACTCGTTGACAGAGCAGCACTCTATGAGCCGATGGAAGCTCTTGATCTTGCAGTCAAGACTTCATCAGCTAAATTTGATGAAACAGTAGAAGTACATGTTCGTCTTGGTGTTGACTCACGTCACGCTGACCAGCAGGTTAGAGGCGCTGTTGTACTTCCCAACGGTACAGGTAAGAAAGTACGTGTTGCAGTTTTTGCTAAGGGCGAAGCTGCAGACGCAGCTGCAGCAGCAGGTGCTGAAATCGTAGGTGCAGAAGACCTCGTTGCTAAGATTCAGGGCGAAGGCTTCCTTGATTTCGACGTTGCAATCGCAGCTCCGAACATGATGGGTCTTGTTGGTCGTCTCGGTAAGGTTCTTGGTCCCCGTGGTCTTATGCCGTCACCGAAGGCTGGTACAGTTACTCCTGACGTAGCTAAGGCTGTTGAAGAAGCTAAGGCTGGTAAGATTGAGTACCGTCTTGACAAGACAAACATCATCCACTGCCCGATCGGTAAGGTTTCTTTCGGTGCTGAAAAGCTCGGCGAGAACTATAAGGTTCTTCTTGGCGCAATCGAAAAGGCTAAGCCGGCAGCAGCAAAGGGTCAGTACATCAAGTCTTGCGTTGTTGCTTCAACAATGGGCCCCGGCGTACGTATCAACCCCGCTAAGGCTGTTATCACAGACTAATTTATTTTTCGTTAATACTTGACACGGTGCAAATCGTGTGGTATTATATCTAAGCTGTTCTTTATTCAAAGACAGCAGGTGCTTTATGCGTAACGGTTTTTAACCACCTGCCGAGGATAGGAACATACAGGATTCAGACGAAAGTCTGCCAATCTATATTTGTATGTTTGTTCCCTGTCCACGGTTTGTGGGCAGGGATTATTTTCGTTATAGCACCATATCCCATTTTTGAGAGGTGAAAAAAATGCCAAGTGCAAGCGTATTGGAACAGAAGAAGCAGATAGTTGCAGAGGTTGCTGACAGAATCAGCAATTCATGCGCAGGTGTAATCGTAGATTACAAGGGTATCTCTGTTGCTGATGATACAGCTCTTCGTAGAGAGCTTCGTGAAGCAGGCGTTGAGTACACTGTTGTTAAGAACACACTTATCAAGCTCGCAATCAAGGGCACAGCTCTTGAATCAATGAGCGATGTTCTCGACGGTACTTCAGCTATCGCAACATGTAAGGATGACTACGTAGCAGCAGCTCGTATCCTCAACAAGTATGCAGAGGATCACGAAAACTTCAACCTCAAGACAGGTTACATTGACGGTGAAGTTATCAGCATGGAAAAGCTCATGGAACTCGCAACACTTCCGTCAAGAGAGACATTGCTCTCTATGGTTGCAAATGTATTCAGCGCACCTATCGCTGGATTTGCAAGAGCTGTACAGGCTATTGCCGATAAGGCAGAGGCTCCCGCTGAGGCTTAATTCAGCAAACTTAATTTAAAAATTATTTACAAAATTTTATGGAGGTAAATCACCATGGCATCAGAGAAAATTATGGCAATTGTTGAAGAGTTGAAGACTCTTTCAGTTCTTGAGCTTTCAGAGCTCGTACACGCAGTAGAGGATGAATTCGGCGTATCAGCTGCAGCAGCAGTTGTAGCAGGTCCGGCAGCAGCAGGCCCGGCAGCAGAAGAGAAGACAGAGTTCGACGTAATTCTTGCAGGCGCTGGCGACCAGAAGATTAAGGTTGTTAAGGCTGTTAAGGATATCACAGGTCTTGGTCTTGCAGAAGCTAAGGCTCTTGTTGATGGCGCTCCGAAGGCTGTTAAGGAAGGCGTTTCTAAGGACGAGGCTGAGGAAATCAAGGCTAAGCTCGAAGAAGTTGGCGCACAGATCGAGATTAAGTAATCTCTCTCAAATGGAATTTTTAAAGACCGTTGGTTTTCCAACGGTCTTTTCTTTTGCTTATTCAATTTTACAGACGTGCAAAAAGCTTCCGCTGACGGTGAATTTAACTTCAATTCCCGCAAAGCCGAAGCCGTAAACCCGGTTTTCGTCGTTGTGGTATGCAGGGCGAGGGTCAAGTGCAAGCACTTTCTTAAGAGCTGTAAGCTTGTCTGCAGGAATTAAAGATAATAATTCTTCAGGGATATGAACATTCAGCTGAGGACTGCTTGAATCTTTGGAAAAACCGCCTGTTGCATCCGGGTGACAATCCGCATACGGAATATACGGCTTGATATCAACGATTTCGGTTTTGTCCATAAGGTCTGCACCTGAAACGTGAAGTACAGCACCCGTTGCTTCGTTAAACTCGATTTTTTTAAGTCTGACACAGGAAAGACCGATTGAATTCGGACGGAAGGGCGAACGTGTTGCGAAAACTCCCATTCTTGTGTTTCCGCCAAGCTTCGGCGGACGCACTGTGGGCGACCAGGATTCTCCTTCACCTGTTGAAAACTTCCATAACAGCCATATGTGCGAAAAATCCTCAAGTCCGCGGATTGCATCAGCGTTTCTGTATTCAGGTTCAAATACGACAGTTCCCTTCAGTTCGTCAACGAGTCCGCTCTGACGCGGTATTCCGAATTTCGTAGGGAAGTCAGTTCTTATTTTTGCAATAGTTTTCATATTGTCACCCTAAATCAAATCGCCCGATAAAATCGAGCGATTCTTTCATTTATTCAGTATAAGCGAAAAGTGTGTATCCTTCTTCATCAATGTAAACGGACTCTTTTGTTACGCTTTCGCGTGAAATGCTTCCGTCTTCAGCGGTTGTTTCTGTAACGTCGGAGAAAACAACCTTCCAGATACCTCTTGTTCTGTCGAAGTATGCTGTTACGGTGTTGAATTCAACAGTAACCTCCTGAAGAGCGATGTCAAATGCACCTGTCTTGGACATAATCTGACCTTTTGCACTTTCGGCAGGAACCTTGAAGCCGTCCTTACGGAGAGTTTCTTTTTTTTCAAGCTCATCTTCTTCAAACTTGAATTGAAAATTCTTGACTTCGTTAGTGATTGTGTATCCGTTCTGCTCGTCAACTGTTGTCTGTTTGCCGAGGTCGCCGTCCTTATGACCGCAAGCGAAGAAAGTGAAGCAAACCGCAACAAGAATCAGAATTGAAATTATTTTTTTCATAAAATCAACCTCTGTAGTTAATGTATTCACCGCTGAGGATTTTCTCCCACCATTCGCGGTTGTTGAGATACCATTCGATAGTTTTCTGAATACCCTCGTTGAAGAGTGTTTCAGGCTCCCAACCGAGCTCAGCGTGGATTTTTGCAGGGTCAATAGCATAACGCATATCGTGACCCGGACGGTCCTTAACAAATGTGATAAGGCTTTCGTCCTTGCCGACTGCCTTGAGAATTGTCTTAACAACGTCGATGTTAGCCTTTTCGTTGTGTCCGCCGATGTTATAAACCTCACCGATTTTACCGTTTTCAACAATCATGTCGATTGCCTTACAGTGGTCGTCAACATAAAGCCAGTCACGGACGTTAAGACCTTCACCGTAAACGGGAAGCTTCTCGTCTGCGAGTGCCTTTGCAATCATAACGGGGATAAGCTTTTCAGGGAACTGATACGGACCGTAGTTGTTTGAACAACGTGAAATTGTTACGGGTGTGCCGAATGTACGGTGATATGCCATAACAAGAAGGTCTGCAGAAGCCTTACTTGCAGAGTAAGGTGACGATGTATGAATCGGTGTATCCTCGGTAAAGAAGAGGTCGGGACGGTCAAGGGGAAGGTCGCCGTAAACCTCGTCTGTTGAAACCTGATGATAGCGGGGGATACCGAACTTGTTACAAGCGTCAAGAAGCACCTGGGTGCCGAGAATGTTTGTTTTAAGGAAAACCTCGGGGTTTTCAATTGAACGGTCAACGTGGCTTTCTGCCGCAAAGTTGATAATTACATCAAAATTTTCTTCCTCGCAGAGGGCGAAAACAAGCTTACGGTCGCAGATATCGCCAAGCACAAAGCGGAAATTGTCACCTCTTGCATCGTCAAGAGTGTAGAGATTTCCAGCATAAGTAAGAGCATCAAGGCACACAAGACGGTAGTCAGGATGCTTGCGCTGCATATAATAAATGAAATTACTTCCGATAAAACCGGCACCACCGGTCACGAGAATATTTTTAGCCATACACAAATCTCCTTAAAAGATTATATCTGCATTATACACCATATTTATGAAAAATAAAAGAGTTATTTGTGAATAAATGAAAGCAGAGATTTCTCCCTGCTTTCGTTTAGCTGTATTCATTGAAGATTTGTTTGAGAAGACGTTGTTGTTCTTCGCTCGTCGTTAAAATTTCTTCCATATCTGTGTTGTCGGCTGTGATTATTTCCCTATCGAAGTTTTCCAAAAACTCCAGAATTCTTTTGTGATCCCGACCAAAACCCTCAGAAAGGAAGGTGTGAGTTTCGCCACCGTCAGAGACGTCAACGTAAACGTGGTGCAGACCTCCATAGCGAAGGGATTCTTCAACAACATAAACCCTGACGCGGTCAGCAGAATCATAAGTAAAAAGCGTCACATCTTTTTTGATCAAAAAGCTTTCTGTAATGCTCGTGTCATCTGCGACAACTCTGCAATGTAAAATGCAGATAAAACTTACAAGTATGCAAAAAGAAGTTACAAAAATACAGATAATTCGAATCAGATTTTTGTGATTTTTCTGAGAAATAAAATCAATAAAGGATGAAGCGCTTTTACCTGCACTTTCGAACAGCTGAACCGAGAAAAGAAAGTTAAGTAGAAAAAAGATACAAAACAGAACGAACGGTGCAGAAAGGTCGAAATAGATGTACAAGTATTCTGTTTTATAAAAAGAAGTAACAAGAAGGGCTGCTAAACTGTCATAAAATATGAAAAAAGTTAAATTCAGAGCAATGAAAAAGCCTAATAAGAAACGATATTTCCTTGAACGCCGCTTTTCTTCAGAAGTTAAAACTTTTGTTGTTTTTTTCTTACTCATAGTAATCCCTTCGAATTTTATTTCCAATAATCAACCTCGTGTGGGAGATCGATATTTTTTGCTTTAAATACAGGGTCTTTTCCTGCTTTTTTCTGCAACTCGTAATCCTTAAGTGTGCGGATTGCATATTTGCCGAGGATTATGATAACAGGAATGTTGATGATTGTCATTGCACCCATAAGCACGTCCGAAACGTTCCAGAGAAGACCTGCGTTAAGTCCTGCACCGATAAAGATGAGGAGCGAAGCGACGATTCTGTAAAATGTTGTGAATTTCTTGCCGGGAATTTTGCCGTTGATGAAGGCAATGCCCTGGTCAACATAGTAAAGGTTGCCGAGAAGGGTAGTGAACGCGAAAAGAATCATTGCAACCGTTATAAAAATCGGACCTGCTTTGCCGAGTGTTGTGCTGAGTGCCGCTTGCACAAACGGTGCACCCGAAATTTCTGCTGTAGGCTCAACGCCTGAACACATACAAAGGAAAGCTGTTGCGGAACAAACAAGAATTGTGTCAATGAAAACGGAAAGCACCTGAACAAGACCCTGTTTTGCAGGATGGCTTACGTCTGCAGATGCCGAAGCATTGGGGGCGGAGCCTACACCTGCTTCGTTACTGAAAAGACCGCGCTTGATGCCGAACATTACACATGAACCCGTGAAGCCTCCGAAGATTGAATTGAAATCAAAAGCTTCTGTGAATATACGCGAGAAAACTGACGGAAGCATCTTGAAATTAATTGCTGTAACAGCCAGAGCTACAAGAATGTATGCAACACCCATAATCGGCACAAGGAAGCTTGTGATTTTAACAATTCGCTTACCGCCGCCGAAAAGGCAGACCGCAACAAGCCCTGCAACAACAGCACCGATAATCCAAGGAGTTGTCGATGCATCATAGAAGCTGTATGCAGAGAAAGTTGATTGCAGATTGTACGACGCGAGCATATTGAAGCCGACACCGTAAGTGGCAATGAGTAGAACGGAAAAGATTATTGCAAGCGGACGGTTTTTAAGTGCACTCTGAATGTAATATGCAGGGCCGCCGTAACAGCCGTCGGGTCCTTTCTTTTTGTAAATCTGTGCGAGTGTGCTTTCAACAAAAGCGGAAGCACTTCCGATGATTGCGATAACCCACATCCAGAAAACCGAACCGAAACCGCCAAGGCAGATTGCGGTTGAAACACCGATAATGTTGCCCGTGCCGACACGCGAAGCGGTTGAAACCATCAACGCCTGGAAAGAAGAAACATTCTTTCCGTCAGATGGCTTTTCCATAACGGAACGGATCTGTTCGCCGAAAAGACGGAACGGAGCAAAACGCGTTCTTACCGTGAAGTAAAGTCCTGCAAGAACGAGAAGGATGATAAGTATGTAAGTGTAAAGTGCGTCGTTGGTAAAGTCAACAGCAGCTGAAAAACCTTCCAACACCGCAGATAAACTTGCTTTGATATTTTCTGTCATATAATACCTCTCCTGATTTAGATTTTTGTAACCCCTTTGTCACTTTGCGAAGCCCCTTTTAGGGGAAAGTTGCCAAGAGTAAGGGTTGGTTTCTTTTTTGTTGAACGTTTTTGTTTTATGCAATCTTCTCTGAAAGGGAAGGTGACCGACGGGGTGGGTGTCGGGTAGCGACTTTAATCACTGAAAGCCTGACTTTCCAAGCCTAACTTATCACATATGAATTTATCAATTTGCAGACAAACTCCTTCGAAATTTGTTTTTATGTCGTGGTTTGAAAAACGGATAACATCAATTCCAAGGCTATTGATAAATCTTGTTCGCTCTGTATCTGCAATAAGGTTAGTTTCTTCGTAATGCTGACAGCCATCGATTTCGACAGCGATTTTTGCTTTTGATGAATAAAAATCAACAATGTAATTGCCTATAGGACGCTGTCGGTTGAATCTTATCGGATAGTTTTTCAAGAAATGAAACCATAGTTGCTTTTCTTCCGGTGTCATTTCTTTTCTTAATGTCCGCGATTTTGCTCTTAGATTTTTATTGTACCCGGTGTACCTGAAATCTTTAGCCACTAAGAAAACTCCCTTGTTTTTAATCTTGCCTTCGGCACCCCTTTGTCGCCATGCGACATTTCCCCTTTCAGGGGAAATACAGAAGGTCAGATTCTGCGGAACAGAAGGCAACCAATAAGTTCATTTTAGCGGAACAACAAGTTAACGGATTGTTTCTTGCAGAAGACTAAAACTTTGATGGTTCTTCTCTTTTTTATTTCCCCTGAAAGGGGAAATGTCACGGAGTGACAAAGGGGTTTATAAACAAAACAAATACGAGTAAATTATACAAAAAACGAGCATAAAAGTCAACGTGAAAGGGGAGGGAGAAAAAATAAAAACACCGCAGAATCCGAAGAAACTGCGGTGTGATGATTGTTAATTCAATCAGTCTGCTGTGTAAGGCATAAGAGCTACGTGACGTGCACGCTTGATAGCTGTTGTAAGCTCTCTCTGATGCTTAGCGCAAGTACCTGTAACACGACGGGGAAGGATCTTGCCTCTGTCTGAAGTGTACTTGTTGAGCTTGTTGATATCCTTGTAGTCGATAGCTTCTACCTTATCAACGCAGAATGAACAAACCTTTTTACGGCCCTTTCTGTTCGGACGGCCGTTGTTCTTATCATAAGCCATTTCGAAATACCTCCTAAATTATTTAGAAAGATGATTTACTCAGAACGGTAAATCATCGTCACCTGCGATCTCCTCGAAATCACTCTCGGTTGCTGTAGCAAATGACGGAGCTGCAGGCATAGCAGACGGTGCTGAATAACCTGATGTGCCTGTTTCTGCTTTTGAGCCGCAGAAGCTTGCCTGGTCAACAACAATTTCCGTTGCCTTTCTCTTGTTACCGTTTTTGTCGTCATAAGTACGGGTCTGAATTGAACCTGTAATTGCAATCATAGAACCCTTCTGGAAATATCTTGAGATAAATTCAGCGGAATTTCTCCATGCAACACAGTCGATGAAGTCAGCCTGTCTCTGCTCACCTGCACGAGCGAATGAACGCTCAACTGCGATTGTGAAAGACGTTACGGCAACACCTGTTTGGGTATTTCGCAACTCAGGAGTTGCGACAAGTCTACCCATTAAAACTACATTGTTAATCATGTCGCTTCCTCCCTTATTTCTTGATTATAAGTGAACGAAGCACGCCGTCTGTAATGTTGAGAACACGGCCGAGCTCTGCGGGGAATTCCGGCTCAGAGCTGAAGTTGTAAAGAGCATAGTAGCCTTCTGTCTCATAGTTGATTGCGTAAGCAAGCTTTCTCTTGCCCCACTCGTCAACGCTTTCAACAGCACCGTTCTTCTCCATAAGAGCCTTGAACTTTTCTACCAAAGCCTTTGCAGCGTCCTCACTCTCTTTTACAGAGAAAACGAGCATTGCCTCATAGTTACCTACTGCCATTCTAAAAGCACCTCCTTCTGGTCTTTTGGCCACCGAAGTGGCAAGGATGCTGTGTTCAAAATTTCACAGCCTTGATATTATACATATAAAAGTGAATAAAGTCAAGCGTTTTCGGCATCTTTTTAATTAAAATAAATTCAATTTAGTTGCTGAAATTTTGCGGAAATACAAGATGTGGTGGCACAAAAAACACCTTGTGAAAAATCGGCAAAATAACCATAAAATTTATACGGATTGTTAACAATTTGTCAATGGAATTTTCGCTCGGGAAGTATTATAATATACTTGCAAATTAGCCGAATGGCATTAAGGAGAATGATAACCAATGAACAGATTTGTACTTAACGAAACATCATACCACGGCAAGGGTGCTATCAACGCTATCCCCGACGAAATCAAGGCTCGTGGTTTTAAAAAGGCTTTTGTTGCTTCTGACCCCGACCTTATCAAGTTCGGCGTTTCAAAGAAGGTAACTGACGTTCTTGAAGCAGCAGGCATCGATTATGTAATGTTCAGCGAAATCAAGCCGAACCCGACAATCGAAAACGTTCAGGCAGGCGTTGAAGCTTACAAGGCAGCGGACGCAGACTGCATCATAGCAATCGGCGGCGGTTCTTCAATGGACACAGCTAAGGCTATCGGTATCATCATCGCAAACCCCGAGTTTGCAGATGTTCGTTCACTTGAAGGCGTTGCTCCCACAAAGAATAAGTGCGTTCCCATCATCGCAGTTCCCACAACAGCAGGTACAGCAGCTGAGGTTACAATCAACTACGTTATCACAGACGCTGAAAAGAACCGCAAGATGGTTTGCGTAGACGTTCACGATATCCCCGTTGTAGCAGTTGTTGACCCCGATATGATGGCTTCAATGCCCAAGGGTCTTACAGCAGCAACAGGTATGGACGCTCTTACACACGCAATCGAAGGCTACATCACAAAGGGTGCTTGGGAGCTTTCAGATATGTTCCACATCAAGGCTATCGAAATCATCGCAAAGAGCCTCCGCGGTGCAGTTGAAAACACAGACGAAGGCAGAGAGGGTATGGCTCTCGGTCAGTACGTTGCAGGTATGGGCTTCTCAAACGTAGGTCTTGGTATCGTTCACTCAATGGCTCATCCTCTCGGTGCACTTTACGATACACCTCACGGTGTTGCTAACGCTATCCTTCTTCCGACAATTATGGAGTATAACGCTCCCGAAACAGGCGAGAAGTACAGAGATATCGCAAAGGCAATGGGTGTTGAAGGCACAGAAAATATGAGTGTTGAAGAGTACCGCAAGGCAGCTGTTGACGCTGTTAAGAAGCTTTCAGCAGACGTTGGTATTCCTGCAGACCTTAAGGAAATCGTTAAGGCAGAGGATATCCCGTTCCTTGCACAGTCAGCATTTGACGATGCTTGCCGTCCGGGTAACCCGCGTGACACAAGCGTTGAAGAAATCACAGCTCTTTACAACAGCCTTATGTAATTATTTTTCAATAAAGCTAAACGGCAGGGGAGAAATCCTCTGCCGTTGTGTTTGTCTGTGTGACTACTTTACAAAGCAAGCTAAAAAATGTATAATAAAACAAATATAGCCGAGAGGAGGGTGTTTATGAGCGAGCCTGTAAGAATACTTAATCTTTTTACGATTATGAACCGCGGCGGTGCGGAAACAATGGTAATGAATTATTACCGTAACGTCGACCGCACAAAGGTACAGTTCGATTTTATGGTGCACCGCGAAGAAAAGGGTGCTTACGACGATGAAATTGAAGGTCTCGGCGGAAGAATTTACCGTATGCCTCCCGTACAACCGGGTCATTTCAAAGAGTATAAGGCGAAGGTTGCCGAGTTTTTTGACGAGCATAAGGAATATTCCGTGATTCATTCCCATATGTCCGAGCTTGGTTACTTTGTTTTTAAAGAAGCGAAGTCAAGAGGAATAAAATGTACTGTCTGCCATGCTCATAATGCACCTCATTTCAGCGACGAAACCCTTATTGAAAAGATAAAAGACTTTGTGCGCAACTATTTCAAACACAGAATAAGAAAATATACCGACCATATGTTTATCTGCGGAATTGAAGCAGGCAACTGGCTTTTCGGTGAGAAAAACAGCGATAAGTTCGTTATGATGAACAATGCCGTTGATGCCGATAGATTTTCGTGGAACAAGCAAAGGTCGGAAGAAATGCGAACAAAACTTAACCTTGAAGGCAAATTTGTTGTCTGCCACGTCGGCAGATTCAATTCGCAGAAAAACCATACATTCTTAATCGACATTTTCAAGGAAATAAAAGAAAAAAACAGCAACTCTGTCCTGCTACTTGTCGGTGCAGGCGAGCTTGAAGAAAAAATCAGGCAGAAGGTTGCTTCACTCAATCTCGACGAAAACGTAAGATTTATGGGATTGCGCGATGATGTTAACGACATCCTTCTTGCTTCCGATGTTTTTCTTTTCCCGTCGCTTTATGAAGGTTTGCCTGTTACTCTCGTTGAGGCACAGTCCTCGGGAATCAAGTGCATAATTTCCGAATCAATTCCCGATGACTGTAAAATTACCGAAAATGTTGAAACGGTTTCTCTTGAAAAACCTGCAGGATTCTGGGCAGAGCAGGTGCTGAAATATGCGAACGGCTACGAGAGAAAAAATACACTCAAAGAAATTTCTGCGGCAAAGTTTGACATTAAAGAAAATGCCGAATGGCTTGAGGAGTTTTACTTAAATGAACACAAAAAATAAAACCCTGACGGTGTTTACCCCTGCATATAACAGAGATTATTCAATTCATCTTTGTTATGAAAGTCTTGTTCGTCAGACAAGCAAGGATTTTGTCTGGCTTGTTGTTGACGACGGCTCAACGGACAATACCGCACAGCTTATCAAAGAATGGCAGAAAAAAGACAACGGCTTTGAAATAAAATATGTTTACAAAGAAAACGGCGGTATGCATACGGCACACAACTGTGCATATGAAAATATGGACACGGAGCTTTCAGTCTGCATTGATTCTGACGATTATATGACGGACGATGCCGTTGAAAAAATCGTTGCATGCTGGGAAAAGCACCGCGACGAAAAGTATGCAGGAATAATCGCCCTCGACATTCTTGAGAATGGAAAAGTAATCGGTACGGAGCTTGAAACAGACCGTATCGACACAACTCTCGGCGGTTTTTATCAGAGGGGTGGCAAAGGCGACAAGAAGCTTATTTACCGCAACGATGTTATGAATAAATACCCTCCCTATCCGACTTTTGAGGGAGAAAAATATGTTTCCCTTGCATACAAATATGAAAAAGCGGATAAGGAATACACCCTCGTTATTCTTAACGAGCCTGTTTGTGTTGTTGAATATCAGCAGGACGGCTCAAGCACAAATATGTTCAGGCAGTATCTCAGAAATCCGAAGGGTTTTGCTTTTGTCCGCAAGGAGAGTATGAAAGAAAGCAACGACGTAAAGGATGTTTTCCGAAACTGCATTCACTACGTTTCAAGCTCAATCATAAGCCGAAACAGCAGGTTTATTCAGGAGTCGCCGAAAAAGCTTATGACCGTTCTTGCAATTCCGTTCGGTGTTGCTCTTACGGTTTATATCAAGTCAAAATCAAAGGATTATATGAAAGTTGAAGGATTTTCAGAAAAATAGTCTTTACTTTTTGAAAATTTGATATATAATAATTTCACAAAATAATTTCAGAGTAGACGGTTGTGCGTTTGATGCCGACGGGACGGGGAGTTGTCCGTCGGAAGGAAGTGCAACAGTTGCATCCCGCTGAATAGTACCGAGTATAAATACCTCTCTATTATTCATTACGGATGATGGGAGGTATATTTTTTGAACAGAAACGAAAAAACAAAAAGATTTAAAAATAACACCGTAAAGCTTGCGACGCTGGCATTGCTGATTGCCCTGCAGGTTGTGCTTTCAAGATTTCTTTCGATTAATCTGCAATTCCTGAAAATCGGATTTTCTTTCGTTCCGCTGATGTTTGCAGGTTACCTCTACGGGGCCTCGGGCGGTGTTATCGTTGCGGTGGTGAGCGACCTGATTGGTGCAACACTTTTCCCTTCGGGTGCGTTTTTCCCCGGATTCACCGTAACGGCTGCTCTTTCAGGCTTTATTTACGGTATAGCCTTGGGAGAGAAATGCACAACAGCAAAGATTGCTGTAAGCGTTATTATAGAGCAGATTGTGTGCGGTTTGCTTCTTAATACATTATGGCTTTCGATATTGTATCATTCTTCGTTTGCGGCTCTTCTCGCGACGAGAGTGTGGCAGGTTCTTGTAATGATTTTTGTTGAACTCGTTTTTGCAGAAGTCTTTTTCAGAAGATTGAATTTTGTCGAAAAGCTTAAAAAGCAACTTCTGAGAATATAAAAAAAGGACGGGTTATCCCGTCCTTTTTTTATGTTTAAATATTAAAGCTTTGCTGCAAGGTCCTTGATATAAGCCTTGAAGTCTTCACCGATTTCATCGTGGTCAAGAGCAACTTCGCAGTTAGCCTTCATGATGCCGAGCTTGTTACCCATATCGTAACGGATACCGTCGAAATCAAGAGCAAGAAGGTTGCCTTCCTTACCAAGACGTGTGAGTGTATCTGTGAAGTAAAGCTCTTCGCCTTCGGGTGTGTTTGCAAGGTCTTCTGCAAGGTAATCAAATACCTGCGGAGGAGCAACAACACGGCCGAGGATTGAGTAGCAAGACATAATCTGATCGTCTGTCGGCTTCTCGATGATGTTGTGAACATCCATAACCTTTTCGTTATCTTCGTGGTGTGTGATGTCAAGTGAACAGTACTTTGAAACGTCCTTTCTCGGCACTTCCTTAACGCCTACAACACCCTTGCCTGTCTGCTCGTAAATGTCAACAAGCTGCTTTGTTACAGGATATTCGTTGTTGATGATAACATCGTCACCGTAAAGGATAGCGAACGGCTCGTTGCCTACAAAGCTCTTTGCACACATGATAGCGTGGCCGAGACCCTTTGTTTCCTTCTGACGGATGAAATAAACGTTTGCAATATTTGAACAAGCAAGAACATCTTCGTAAAGATCCTTCTTTGAAGGATTCTTTGAAAGCTTGTCCTCAAGCTCATAGCTGTGGTCAAAATGATCCTCGATAACGCCCTTGCCGCGGTTTGTGATGATAAGGATGTCTTCGATGCCTGCTGCTGCAGCCTCTTCTACGATGTACTGGATAGCCGGCTTGTCAACGATGTTGAGCATTTCCTTCGGAACTGCCTTTGATGCGGGCAAAACTCTTGTACCGAGACCAGCTGCAGGAATAATGGCTTTTTTAATTTTCATTGTTAACTCCTCCTATATTGGTTAAAAATAACTAACAAAAGACATAATAATGTTTGGCAGGTAGCTTGCTGCAAGTGTTGCAAAAAGTCCTGCAACGAATGATACGCCGCCACGGCGGATCAGGGAAAATTTCAGCACCTTCGGGTCAGAAGTTGCTTTTTTTGCAAACTTTATATCATCCAACATCTTTTTGCGGTAAAAGCTGTTGGCGATAAGTGCCGGAATAATCTGCGAAACAACATACGTTGCTCCAAGAACCGTGAGTGAATACGGCAGAGCATTTTTTAAGGTTACCGTAATCTCTTCGGAAAGCTTTTTAAGTTCCGCCTGTGCAGCCTCGTCGGTTTCGTCAACTCCTGCCTCAAGCTTTTCAACAAACTGATTGTAAAGAGGTTCAAGCTTTGCTGCCGCAGTGTCAATTTCAGGCATAAGCGGCATAACCGCGATTGTTGCAGAAATTGCAAGAGCAAGAAGGACAGCACCCGCCTTGTAAAGCTTACGGTAAAAGAACCATGCAGGACCGAAGAAGAATGCACCCCAGTTCCACGAAATGAAACTCTTTCTGTTTTTGTTCTTGATAAATTTTTTAAGGTAGTGCCTTGAATTGACCTGGGTGTAGGTTATGACTTCCCTTACCGTTGCACCTCCGATATCCTCGTCAGCACCGAAGGTCTGTCCGTTTACGTAAACGCCTTCAATATTGAATTCAGGCAACGGAATTTCGGGTATTTCTCCGTCAGCGGTAAAGTCAGGCATTATTCTTTGCGGAGCCTGTTCATCCTCCTGTGTGGTTGAGTTTTCAACCGTCGGCTCGGGTTCTTTTTCGGGCTCGGCATTTGCCTTCTGCCAGTCAAAGCCTTCGGCGTGGAGATGTGCATTTACACACTGATTATTCTTTTTGTAACATTCTCTGTGCTGTGGGGTTCCGCATTCGGGACAGACAACGATGTCGTCTCCCTCAAGCATAACCTCGGAACAACCGTCGCACACTTTGTTGTCATAAAACATTCTTTCTCACCGGATTGTAAATTTTTACATTTATATTATATCACAATGTTTTACAATAGTGTAGACTAAATTTGAATATTTTTAAAATAATATTAAAATCTTTTGCTTTACATAGAGGGATTTTTACTGTATAATTATTTAGTAAAAATATGCACTACGGCATGAGAGGTATAAACTAATGGTACAATTTGAAGAATTGAGACTTTATCTGCTCAGCTTTGAGGAAAAACTCAACGAGTTGGGTGAAGCTCTCGGATTAAATGCTATGAAAGAAGAAGTTGTTTCTCTTGAAGAGAAAACAGCTCAGGACGGATTCTGGGACGACATTGCAAACACTCAGGTTGTTCTTCAGAAAATCGCAGGTCTGAAAAATAAAATTTCAAAATACGAAAACCTCAAGGCTTCTTTTGAAGATACACTCACAATGATTGAGCTTTCTGACGAAGAGGAAGACCTTGATATGTTTGACGAATGCAAGTCAAGCGTTGACGAGTTTGAAAAAGAGCTTGACAAGCAGACACTCAGCACTCTTCTTTCGGGCGAATACGATATGAAGAATGCTATTCTCACATTCCACGCAGGTGCAGGCGGTACTGAGGCTCAGGACTGGAACCAGATGCTTGTAAGAATGTATACACGTTGGGGCGAACAGCACGGCTTCAAGGTAAGTATGATCGACTTCCTTGACGGTGACGAAGCAGGTCTTAAATCTGCAGTTCTCCGCATCGAGGGTGAAAACGCTTACGGTTATATGAAGAGTGAAGCAGGCGTTCACCGTCTTGTCCGTGTTTCTCCGTTCGACTCTTCAGGAAGAAGACACACTTCTTTCGCTTCTTTGGAAGTTATGCCCGAAATCGACGATACAATCGAAGTAAACATCAGCCCCGATGATATCAAAATGGAAGTTTACCGAGCATCAGGTGCAGGCGGACAGAAGGTTAACAAAACTTCATCTGCAGTCCGTCTTATCCACATCCCGACAAACATCGTTGTTTCCTGCCAGGTTGAGCGAAGCCAGCATCAGAACCGCGAAGTTGCGATGAGAATGCTTAAGTCAAAGCTTATCGAAATCAAGGAAAGAGAACACCTTGACAAGATTGAAGATATCAAGGGTGAGCAGAAGGAAATCGGCTGGGGCAGCCAGATCCGTTCTTACGTCTTTATGCCGTACACACTTGCTAAGGACCACAGAACAGGCTACGAAATCGGTAACATCAACGCTGTTATGGACGGCGAGATTGACGGTTTCATCAATGCTTTCCTCAAGCAGGCTTCACTTTCTGAGCTTAATAAAGATTAAGGATTTACAAAAATGAATATTGTTGATATTTCAAGACCGTTACTTACAACAATTGAATATCCGGGCGACCCCGAAACAAGGCTTGATGCCGTTCAGCGAATCGAAAACGGCGACATCTGCAACCTTTCGGCTGTTTACGCCTGCGTGCATACGGCAACTCACGTTGACGCTCCGTACCACTTCCTTGAAGGCGGAGAAACAATTGAAGAAGCTGACCTTGGCAAATTCATCGGTCAGTGCACGGTTATTGAAGTTCCTCCCGGAATTATAACGGGCGAATACGTCAACAGATATTTTCCGAAAAAATGCACAAGGCTTCTTATCAAGGGCGACGCACAGTCCTTCTTTATGGAAAGTGCCGCATACGAAGCTGTTGATACAGGTATCTGCCTTATCGGAACAGATGCAAACTCAATCGGCAAGGGTAACGACCAGCTTAAACCGCACAAGGCTTTTCTGCAGAACGGTGTAGCTATCCTTGAAAACCTTGATCTTTCTGAGGTTGAGCCGGGCGATTATTACCTTATCGCTCTGCCCGTTAAAATGGGTGCAATCGATGGTGCTCCCGTAAGAGCCGTGCTGATTGATGACTATATTCTCTGGAATAAACTGAACTGATTCATACGGAATCGGAGGTGCGTTTTTTGAAACGTGTTTTTGATCTGACAGTAAGCATATTTGCGTTGATATTTCTTTCTCCGCTTTTCCTTGTTGTTGCGGTTATGATACTCCTGACAGACGGGAGTCCCGTGCTTTTCAGGCAGGAAAGAGTCGGCAAGGATAACAAGCTTTTTACGGTATATAAATTCCGCACAATGCGAAACGGAGTCGGTGATATAGCGACCGCAGAGCTTAACAATGCTGATGACAAAATTACAAAAACAGGAAAGTTCCTCAGGCTTACAAGCATCGACGAGCTTCCTCAGCTTTTTAATATTCTTAACGGCACGATGAGCCTTGTCGGTCCGCGTCCTCTTATTCCTGCTGAAAAGGAAATCCGCGAGCTTCGCGAAAAGTACGGAGTTTACAGCGTGCGTCCCGGTATTACGGGTTATGCACAGATTAACGGCAGGGACAACATCGACGACGAAACAAAAGCATTGCTCGACAAAGAATATGTTGAAAGACAGAGTCTGCTTTTTGACATCGAGATTATTTTTAAAACATTTACCAAGGTGCTTAAACGTGCTGATATAAAAGATAAATAAAAAAGAGTGGATTTCTCCACTCTTTGATATTATGCAACACCAACGTATTCTTCTAAGGTTATACCTTTTGATTTGATTTCCTTGGCGGTATCAACACCGACGTATCTGTAATGCCACGGCTCATAAACAACGCCTGTTATTTCCCTTGAGCGTTCGTCCTTGGGATAACGGAGAATGAAGCCGTATTCGTGAGCGTGTTCGTCGAGCCACTGAAACTCCTTGTAGTTTTCAAAGCTTTCTGCGAGCGAGCAGATATCCATTGCAAGGCCCGCGTTGTGTTCGCTTGAACCCGGAACCATAATAACTGTTGCGGCTTTTTTTGTAGCCTCAACCTTATCCATACCGCTGTTCATATGCTCTTTGATTCGGTTTTCAAAATTGTTTTTCTGACGGTCATATGAACGGTAACCCGAAATCGGTGTAAGTGTTATACCGTCCTTGAGTGCAGCATCGTACATCTGCTGATAGTACGGGGCAACACGGTAATCAAGGTAAACGCCCGAGCCTTTAACAGCTTCTGCAAGCTGTGGCTTATAGTTAGCAGGCAAAGAATATTTACCGTTGACAATAATTTTTGAAACATCAACATTTACATCTGTAACTTTCGGAAGAAATCCTGCATAAGCGTAAGGATACTGATTCGGGTCGGGAGCCGATGTGCCCTGAGTCGGAGCTTCGGTGCCTGATGTTGAAGACGATGTTGTTTCGTCAGGAGTTTTTTCGTCCGAAACGGGAAGTGTAGTACCGTCCTGAGTGCTGACGGATTCCGAACCGGGATTTTCAAGCATACCCTTGTATTTCTGATGTGTTATAACAGCACCTCCGAGTGCGGTTACGGCAAGAATTACCATAACGGATTGAAGCGCTATTATGCGTATAACGCGCGGAGTAATTTTTTTATTCATAAAATCATCCTTTGATTTAAGTGTCTTTTAACTATACTATATTCTATTCATATTTTGAGCCATTGTCAAGGAAAACGGATTATTTTCTCAGCCTTTGGCTTAGCAATAAAACCCATTGAAAGGAATGTTGAAAATGAAATCAACAGAGAGCGTCGGAAACTATAAATCCGAAGTAAGACTTTACACAAACTATGCTATCAAGCATATTAAAACAATGTGTAAAAATTTTGGTCCGCGTCCCGTGGGAAGCGAGGCAGAATTGAAAACTCAGGAGTATCTTGCAAAAGAGCTTGAAACAACCTGCGATACAGTTCTGAAAGAAGAATACAAGTGTTCAGACAAGGCTTTTATGTCCTGGGTGCCCATCGGTGCGGTGCTTCTTATTCTCTCTGCTGCACTTTATACTTTCGGCATTTCAATTGCATCTCTTGTAATCGGTTGCCTTACACTTTTCCTTGTCCTTGCAGAGTTCATTTTCTATAAGCCTGTGCTTGATATCTTCTTCCCGAAGAAAACTTCAATGAACGTAACAGGTATCCGCAAGGCTTCGGGCGAAACAAAAAGAAGAATTATCTTCTCAGGTCACGTTGACTCAGCATTTGAGTGGACTTACACATACCATGGCGGCAGACCTGCCGTTGCAGGAATTATTGTAACTGCTGTAATCGCTATCCTTCTTAATATCGGTGGCGGTATTTACGGCATTATCGCAGGCGAAGGCTTCGGAATTGTCTGGATGGGTGACGACCTTACAATGAAGATTATTTCAGTTGTGATGTATGTAACAGTTCCCGTTCTCGGTGCGGCAATTTTCTTCTGCAATTATAAGCGCCCCGTAACAGGTGCAAACGACGACCTTTCAGGTTGTATGGTTTCAGCGGCAGTTATCAAGTTTATGGATGCAAACAACATCCGTTTCGAAAACACAGAAGTTGTTGCTCTTATGGCAGGCGGTGAAGAAGCAGGTCTCCGCGGTTCAAAGGCTTGGGCAAAGGCTCACGCTGACGAAATGAAAAACGACGGTGTTGAAACAATCTTCATCTCTCTTGACACAATCCGCGAAATCGACTTTATGGCGATTTACGACAAGGATATGACAGGTATGGTCAAGAACGACAAGCGTGTTGCGGCACTTCTTCAAAAGGCTGCAAAGGAAGTCGGTCACGATGTTCCCGTTAAGGCAATTGAGCTCGGTTCAACCGATGCTGCAGCAATGTCTCAGGCAGGTATTCCCGCTTCTGCATTCACAGCAATGGATCCCTCTCCCGCAAGATATTACCATACACGTCTTGATACAGAAGAGAATCTTGATCCGAAAATGCTTGAAACAGGACTTAAAATTGCTCTTGAAACAGCATTTATGTTCGATGAGCAGGGAATTTCATAAATTTTCTAAAAACTATTGGATTTATCCGATATATGTGTTATAATCGTACCATACAGAAACTAACAAGGAGTGGATTGTTCGTGAACAAAAAACTTATCAGATTGATTTCTCTTGCATTGGCGGCACTTATGGTGTTCTCTCTTTGCTCTTGTTCAACAAGTCCTGTAGAGGAAGAAACAACAACTGAAATTCCTTACGCTTCAGAATCTCCTGAAGGCAAGGCAGAAATTGTTGAAAGATTCAACAAGCTTATGGCTGACACAAAGAATGCAACAGATTATGAAGAAATGAAATACTGGCTTGATCAGAGTGCACGTGGCTGCGAATGTGAAAACGCATATGTTAAGGCTGCATTCAAGACAGTTGCAGACAAAATGACAAACGAAAGCTTCGGCCTTTCAACAGCAGATGAAGAGAATCCGTCAACACCGAAGGATTGCTTCCCTGTAATGGGTTCGGACGATGCAGGTGCACTCAGCCTTGCTGATGTCCGTTCAGCTCTTATTTCTGACAACAAGGGCGATTCACACTACACAATCATCCTTAAGATCAACCCCGAAACAAACCCTGAGCAGGAAGACAGCGTTTACGGTAAGCTTTACAAGATTTCTAAGGACGAAGATATCCTTGCTAACTTTGACAGCGTTAAGGATTTTGTTACCGCTGAAGAGTACAGTGCAACTTACGGTATCGGCACAATCAAGATGGTAGTTGATAAGAAGACAGACCACGTTACAAAGCTTGAGCTCAGCCGTTCAGTAGCTATCGAAACAGAGATCACAGGTCAGGGCACACTCGCAAGCGTTGGCACAGTTCCGATGTCTTTCGAATACAATTCAACAGCAAACTATGAAATCATCTGGCCCGTTGAGGAAGCTCCCGCTGCATAATTTAAAAATTTCAACAAACCGTCGGTAATTACTGACGGTTTGTTTTTTTGCTTGATTTTATTACAGATATCAGTTAAACTATTAACAAGAACAATCCTTGACGGATTCACAATTATTTTTTAGGAGATGAAAAAAATGAGCAAAGCACCGCAGAACGCAGTCCGCCCCTTCGGCTGGCAGGATAAGCTCGGTTATTCAATGGGCGATATGGGCTGCAACTTCTCTTTCCAGCTTGTTTCAACCTTTATGCAGCTTTTCTATCTGCAGTATATCGGTATTGAATCAGGCCACTATGCAACAATCATCCTTATTTCAAAGGCATTCGACGCCGTTAACGATATTGTTATCGGTAACCTTGTTGACACGAAGAAAATCGGCAAGAAGAGCAAGTATATGCCGTGGATTATCCTCGGTGCGGTAACACTTGTTATCTTTAACGTTATGCTCTTTGCACCCGTCAAAAACTTCCCTTATGCAGGTAAGTATGCCTGGTGTCTTGTTTCCTACTGCCTGTGGTCAATCGCTTACACAATGGTAAACGTGCCCTACGGCTCACTCCATTCTGTAATTACAGATGATCCTCAGCAGAGAGTTACACTTTCAACTTTCCGCAGCATAGGTGCTGCTCTTCCTGCAATCATTGTTATGGTTGCTCTTCCGGGTATCGTTTATTCAAAGCAGACTAATGCGGCAGGCGAAGAGATTGACGTCCTCAAGGGCGAAACACTCCTTCCTGTTGCGTTGGTAATGTCCGTATTTGCCTTCTTTGTTCTCTGGGGAACAACAAAGCTCGTCAAGGAGCGTGTTCACCGCGAAGGTACAGAGAATGTGACCGGATTTAAGGCGATTATTTCATCCGCAAAATCATATTTCACAAACCGTGCAATGGTTGGTGCAACAATCGCGACGGTTGCATCTGTTGGTCTTATCAACTCAACAATGTCGCTCAACAATATGGTTTTCCAGTATTTCTTTAACGATGCAAGCAAGACAGGTATCGCAATGATCGGCAGCTACGCTCCGATGATTATCGTTATGGTGCTTATCGGCAAGCTTACCAAAAAGTTCGGTAAAAAGAACGTGCTTGTTACTGCTATGCTCATCGGTGCGATTTCGGGTGTCGTTTCACTCTTCGCTCCGATCACTCCCGACAGCAAGGGTATGATTGTTTATATCATCTGCCTTATGGGTCTTAACGTCGGTAATGCTGTTTTCCAGATTTCCGTTTGGGCAATCGTTGCTGACTGTATCGAGGTCAGTGCAAGAAAGACAGGCAAGAGCGAGGAAGGCTCACTTTACGCTCTTTATTCATTCTTCCGCAAGCTTGCTCAGGGTATCGGTCAGGCTGTTGTTTCCTGGGGTCTTGTTGCTATCAACTTTAAGGAAGGCGACAACGCTATTCAGGAAGCAGGCTTCGGCGATAAGGTAAAGATGCTTTACATTATCCTTCTTATGGTCGCTTCAGTTATTTCCTTCCTTGCGATGAAGTTTATATACAACATCGGCAAAAAGGAAGAAGAGGAATTCGCGAAAAAGGCGGCATAAAACACTATTTCCTACATTATTTCATAAAACTTTTTATGTATGTGCATTTTAAAAGGGGCTGTAAAAAAACAGCTCCTTCTTTATTTATGACTTCGTTTTACTATAAAGCAATTTTTTTGAATCGTCTCACTCTAACGAAGAAACTTGTGTTGTTGCGAATATTTTTTGACATCCAATCATACCGGCAAATTCGGGTTTGTCGGGATGTTTTAGCACAATTATGAAATCAAGTAAAGCCTCCCTTGCCTAAAGGGAGGTGGATTTTGCGAAGCAAAAGACGGAGGGATACTTTGCAGAAAAATATTGAAATTTCATAATTTTCTCTGAAAATATCCCCCAGTCACGACTTCGTCGTGCCAGCCCCCCTTTAGGGCAAGGGGGCCTGAAAACTGCACCACTGAAGAACCCGACAAACCCGAATTTGGCAGGTGCCCGGGCGAAGGCTTCCTTCCATGACGCCGCAGGCGGACAGGGGAGGATCGGTCTGGCCGGCGAAGTGATCATTGAAGCCCTGCACGCATCGGATCTGCCGGGAAAGCCGCTGGTGATCACGCGGCATACGCTGCCGGTCAGCCAGTCGGTGGAGGTTGCCGGAGAGCAAGGCGAAAGGCTGGACGGTCGGATTATCATCAAGGATGTGGCTGTAGCCAGTCAGGACATGGGGGACGGCGAAAGGATGATGCGCGCCGAGGTGCTGCTGGGATTATCTGCATGGATGGACAAAGAGGAGGAGATCACTGTCCTCACCGATGCCTATACTACCTCCGGTGACGATGTGCATCTGACCGGAAAGCCTGTGTCCTTCCGTACCGGCGTCCGCCGGATGCAGGCGGCAGAATCCGGCAAGGCGTCCCTGCTGCTGCCGGAAGGCGCCGGCCCTATCCGAACGATGCTGGCAGCCTTTGCAACGCCGGTGATGTCCGGATTTACCCAGCAGGGAAACAGGATGATCGCAGAAGGCGTGCTGGAAACCACGCTGGTCTACATGACCGGTGAAGGCGCGCTGCCTGCCTCGGTGCGGGTGGATACTCCCTTCAAGGCAGCCTTTGCGGCGTCTGCTGACCCGGAGGATATTGTGCTGCTCACGGTGGATCACGTGGAAGCCGTTCCGCTGACGTCCGACCGGGCGGAGCTGCGGTACGTCCTTCACGCAGAGATCGATGGAGTGCAGACGACCCAGGCAACAATGGTGACAGAGGCGGTGCCGGCTGCTGCTGCGGAGACGACGAAGGATATTGTCCTCTATTTCCCCCAGCCGGGAGAAGGGGCATGGGAGATTGCGCGTCGGTACCGGATTCCGCTGGAGGAGCTGCGGGCGCTGAATCCGGAACTGACAGGAGAACCGAAGCCCGGTCAGGGGCTTGTCGTATGGCGCAGAGTGGTAAAATAACGGACGTTTGGAAAGAAACCGGAAGAAAAATTCGCAAAATATGAAAAAACAGGTCAATACCCCTTGACGAAACAATGACAAGGGTATATACTTGACAGCGTTGTGACCATCACAAACAAAATTTTGCAGAAAGGAGGCCAAATCGATGTTCATGATCAATCGTGTTCACATGACCCTGATGACGGCTCCTTCTGCCTTTGTGCGCCTGCGGTAAAGGGATTAACCTGACCAACCGCATCATGACGCAATATGTGCACCGGCCGTCTGCGAAGATGGCGCGGTGCTATTTTGTTATCATCCGCAGCAGACGTTCATGCACAGAAGGCAGAAGAGAGCAAAACCGACCGACCCTCTGTTTATCCCCGTGAGAAGGGGAAAAGGAGATTCCCATGCAGCAGAAGAAAACCAAGCAGAAACCTTTCTCCGCCATGCTGGCGCTGATCGGCGAGAACTGGCCCAGCTATGTGGGCGCCATGATCGCCACGGTGCTGATCGTCATCATCGGCTTTATCACGCCCCTGGTGCTGGCGGAAACCATCGACTTCGTGCTGGACACGAAGCCCTCGACCCTCCCGGATTTTGTCCTTGCGCCCATTGAAAAGCTGGGCGGACGTGACTTCCTGCGCGCCAATCTGTGGGTGATGGGCCTTGCGCTGATCATCCTCAACGTGGTCAACGGCGTATTCACCTACGTGAAGGGCCGGCTGTCCGCGGTGGCGAGCGAAAACATTTCCCAAAGCCTGCGCGAGCGCCTCTACGCGCATCTGCAGCGGCTGCCCTTCGCCTACCACGTCAAGGCGGAGACCGGCGACCTCATCCAGCGCTGCACCTCCGACGTGGATACCATCCGCCGCTTCCTCTCTGTCCAGGTGATGGAGGTGGTCAATTCGGTGCTGATGATCGTGATCGCGCTGGTCATCCTGCTCCAGAAAAATGCGCAGATCACGCTGATTTCCATGGTCCTCGTGCCGCCGCTGTTCATCTTCGCCACCTGGTTCTTCAAGATGGTGCACAAGTCCTTCAAGGAAGCGGACGAGTGCGAGGGCAAGATGTCCGCCGCGCTGCAGGAGAACCTCTCCGGCGTGCGCGTGGTGCGGGCCTTCGGTCAGCAGCAACGAGAGGTGGAGAAGTTCGACGAGAAGAACGCCACCCTCCGCAAGCGCTGGCTGAAGCTGAATGTGCTCAGCGCCATTTACTGGTCCGGCGGCGACGCCATGTCCATGCTTCAAAGTCTGATCACACTGCTGGTGTGCATCGTCTTTGCGGTGCGCGGCGACATCACCGCGGGTGAGCTGATCATCTTCACCAGCTACATTGGCATGCTGCTGTGGCCGGTGCGCTCTCTGGGCCGCACGCTGAGCGATGCGGGCAAGTCGATGGTCTCCATGGGCCGCATCCAGGAGATCCTCCATGCCGAGCCCGAACCCGACGAGCCCGACGCCGTCAAGCCCGACCTGCACGGCGATATCGTCTTTGACCACGTGTCCTTCGCCTACCCGGACGACGGCGTGCCCGTCCTCAAGGACGTGAGCTTCACCATCCCGGCAGGCTCCACAGCGGCCGTCCTGGGCGGCACGGGCAGCGGCAAGTCCACCATGATGTACCTGCTCCAGCGGCTGTACGAACCGACTGCCGGTCGGATCACCATCGGCGGCGTGGACATCAAGACCATCGACCGCAGCCATCTGCGCAGCCATGTGGGCCTGATCCTGCAGGAGCCCTTCCTGTATTCCAAGACCATTTATGAGAACGTGGGCATTATCGGCAGCCGCGACGACAAGGACATCCATCATGCCGCGGACGTGGCTCGCGCCTCGGGCTTTATCGCCAAGGCGGACAAGGGCTGGGAGACCCTTGTCGGCGAGCGCGGCGTGACCCTCTCCGGCGGTCAGAAGCAGCGCATTGCCATCGCCCGCACGCTGCTCAAGGACAACCACGTCCTGATCTTCGACGACTCCCTCTCCGCTGTGGACACCGAGACCGACGCGCAGATCCGCGCCGCCCTCAAGGGGGAGAAGTCCGGCGTGACTACGCTGATCATCTCCCACCGCGTGACGACTCTTCCCCAGGCGGACATGATCCTCGTGCTGGAGGACGGCCGCATCAGCCAGCAGGGCACTCATGAGGAACTCTGCCGGCAGGAAGGCCTGTACGCCCGCATCAACGCCATTCAGAATACCCTTGAAGAAGAGCTGAACCACGCCATTGCGGCGGAAAATGCTCAGTAATTCCCGACCTGCAAAGAAGGTGAAAATATATGCAGTCCTTTCAGGAAGAAGATTATACCAAACGGTTTGACCTGTCCCTGTGGAAGAAGATTATCCGTCTGGCCAAGCCCTACCACAAGAACCTGCTGCTGACGATGATGTACATGGCCATCTGCGCCGTGATGGACGTGGTCTGGCCCCGGATGACCGGCATCGCCATGGATACCTTTATCAAGGACGGCAACACGCAGGGCCTTGTGTGGTTCGCTGTGGCCTGCCTTGGCATCGCGGTGGTGCAGGTGTTTGCGATCTACAAATTCCAGATTCACAGCGGCAAGGTGGAGACCGGCACCTGCTACACCATCCGCAAGATGGGCTTCCAGAAGCTCCAGGAGCTGCCCTTTTCCTACTATGACCGCATGCCCGTGGGTTACCTGATGTCCCGACTCACCAACGACACCCAGCGCCTGGGCGATACCATCGGCTGGTCCATCCTGGATCTGTGCTGGGGCGCGGTGTTCCTGGTTTCCTGCACGGTGCAGATGCTGCTGCTCAACTGGCAGCTGACGCTGATCCTCCTTCTGGTGCTGCCGCCGCTGGCTGTGATCTCGTGGAAGTTCCAGAAGGGCATCCTTGAATCCTACCGCCAGGTGCGCAAGCGCAATTCTCAGATCACCGCCGGCTTCAACGAGGGCATCAACGGCGCCAAAACCACCAAGACCCTTGTGCGCGAGGAGCTGAACATTGAGGAATTCAACGCCGTTTCCGCCGACATGAAGAAGGCTTCTGTCCGCGCGGCGACACTGAGCGCGCTGTTCCTGCCCATCGTGGTGTCCATCGGCTCCATCGGTACCGCCTGGGCGCTGTGGCAGGGCGGTTCCTCCATCATCAACGGCGTGGAGATCATGGGCACGGTGATGACCATCGGCACCCTGCAGGTGTTCGTGAACTACACCGTTTCCTTCTTCCAGCCCGTGCGTGACATTGCCCGCATTTTTGCTGAAATGCAGTCTGCCCAGGCGGCGGCGGAACGCGTCGTGTCCCTGCTGGAGACCGAGCCGGATATCGTTGACAGCCCTGAGGTGGAGGCCGTCTTTGGCGACAACTTCCATCCCAAGCGCGAGAACTGGCCCGCCCTCATCGGCGACATCGACTTTGAGGACGTGACTTTCCGCTACAAGGATGGCGAGCAGGTGCTGGAGAACTTCAACCTCCACGTTGACCACGGCCAGACCATCGCCCTGGTGGGTGAGACCGGCTCCGGCAAGTCCACCATCGTCAACCTGATCTGCCGATTCTACGAACCGACATCCGGTCGGATTTTGATCGACGGCGCGGATTATCGCACCCGCAGCCAGCTGTGGCTCCAGTCCAACCTGGGCTATGTGCTGCAGTCGCCCCACCTGTTCTCCGGCACGGTGGCGGACAACATCCGCTACGGTCGTCCGGATGCCACTGACGAGGAAGTGCAGACGGCTGCCCGCATGGTCGGCGCGGAGGACTTCATCCTCGCCATGAAGGACGGCTTTGACGCCAATGTCGGCGAGGGCGGCAACCGCCTCTCCACCGGCCAGAAGCAGCTGGTCTCCTTCGC
>JAFODS010000073.1 GCA_017380575.1 Clostridia bacterium
GTATGTCAAAGTGAAAACTGCACGAATGTGCGTAATATGTTGCGTTTCAGACTTATGTGTTGTTAGTAATTAAAGTATAATTTTTAAAACTATCGCAG
This sequence comes from Clostridia bacterium, assembly GCA_017380575.1. GTDB lineage: Bacteria > Bacillota > Clostridia > Oscillospirales > Acutalibacteraceae > CAG-488. The sequence continues at coordinate 99 of JAFODS010000073.1, forward strand.
GCAAGAAGAAAGAGCCCTATCTCACATGAGATAGAGCTCATTTTTATTGATATATAAGGGTTTGAGCTTACTTAGAAGCCTCTTCCACTGCCACTGCGCAGGCAACTGTCATACCAACCATCGGGTTGTTACCTGCACCGATGAGACCCATCATCTCTACGTGTGCGGGAACTGATGAAGAACCTGCGAACTGTGCGTCTGAGTGCATACGACCCATTGTATCTGTCATACCGTATGAAGCAGGGCCAGCAGCCATGTTATCCGGATGAAGTGTACGGCCTGTGCCGCCACCTGATGCAACTGAGAAGTAGTTAACACCGTTCTCAACACACCACTTCTTGTATGTGCCTGCAACAGGATGCTGGAATCGAGTCGGGTTTGTTGAGTTACCTGTGATTGAAACACCAACGTTTTCAAGCTTCATGATTGCAACGCCTTCGGGAACGTTATCTGCACCGTAGCATCTAACGTCAGCTCTCGGGCCGTTTGAGTATGCCTTCTCTTCAACAACCTTAACTGTTTCTGAGTAAGGATCAAACTCTGTCTTGCAGTATGTGAAGCCGTTGATTCTTGAAATGATCATAGCTGCGTCCTTGCCAAGACCGTTGAGGATAACGCGGAGAGGCTTTGTTCTAACCTTGTTAGCGTTAAGAGCGATTTTGATAGCACCTTCAGCAGCAGCGAATGATTCGTGACCAGCGAGGAAGCAGAAGCACTCTGTTTCGTCTGAAAGGAGCATCTTACCAAGGTTACCGTGGCCAAGACCAACCTTACGGTTGTCAGCAACTGAACCCTTGATGCAGAATGCCTGGAGGCCGATACCGATAGCTGCAGCTGCATCAGCAGCCTTTGTGCAACCCATCTTGATTGCGATAGCGCAACCTACTGTGTAAGCCCATACTGCGTTTTCGAAGCAGATCGGCTGTGTTTCTCTTACGATCTTGTCGCAATCGATACCCTTTGCAAGAGTGATTTCCTTACATTCTTCAACTGAAGAAATACCGTATTCAGCAAGAACAGCATTGATATTATCAATACGTCTTTCGTAGCTTTCAAATAATGCCATTGTAATTTCCTCCTCTTACTTATTCTTTTCTCGGGTCGATGTACTTAGCAGCGTCAGCAAATCTGCCGTAAGTACCGATTGCCTTGTTGTATGCGTCGTTCGGTGTGTCGCCCTTCTTGATGAAGTCTGTCATCTTGCCGAGTGAAACGAACTCGTAACCGATAACCTGATTGTCTTCGTCAAGAGCCATACGTGTAACGTAACCCTCAGCCATTTCGAGGTAACGAACACCCTTAACCTTTGTACCGTACATTGTACCAACCTGTGAACGGAGGCCCTTACCAAGGTCTTCAAGACCTGCGCCTACTGAAAGACCGTCATCTGAGAATGCAGACTGTGAACGGCCGTAAACGATCTGAAGGAAGAGCTCGCGCATAGCAGTGTTGATAGCGTCACAAACGAGGTCTGTGTTGAGAGCTTCAAGGATTGTCTTGCCGGGAAGAATTTCAGATGCCATAGCAGCTGAGTGAGTCATACCTGAGCAACCGATTGTCTCAACGAGTGCCTCTTCGATAATACCTTCTTTAACGTTAAGTGAAAGCTTACAAGCGCCCTGCTGAGGTGCACACCAGCCCACACCGTGTGTGAAAGCGGAAATATCCTTAACATCGTAAGCCTTAACCCACTTACCCTCTTCGGGGATCGGAGCAGGACCGTGATTCGGGCCCTTAGCTACACAGCACATTTCCTCTACTTCACGTGAATAGTTGATCATGTTGTAAATCTCCTTTCGGTTTATATAGGTCCGGTCTTTGACCTCGCCCTTATATACATCTTTTGTGGCTTTCGCCATTCTTTAGGATATAAAGATTTGAACCCCGTATGCCTGAAATTTAAAACTTTCGGCACATCAAACTGTTTTTCATCTTGAAATACGCGCGTATGACTGCGATTCAAAACAGCTTGCTGTACCAAAATTTTTAGAATTTCAGGTGCGAAGCAGTTTTGTAAGACAAAAATTTTTGTTTATGCAAAGAAAAACTTTGCAGTAATACTGTCGTATTGCAAGAAGATTTTTCTGCAGCAGAAACGGGAATTTTTCTTCCAAAACCATACTGCGTTTAAATCTTTATATCCTAATTATTATATCAATATGTGAAAGATTTATCAAGACCTATTTGTAAATATTTTCAAAAATAATATCACTTTTTAGGGCATTTTGCCTTTAAAAGCAAAAAGGGATGCCTGAGCATCCCTCAATTTTTACTGTTCTGCACCAACAGGGAAAAGCTGACCTCTCTGTAAAAGAATATCGTTCGGACCCTCTTCCCAAGCCCATACACAATCCTGTGTAAGCTGATAATTTTCGTTAGTAAGGAACTGAACCTTATAACCCAAGCACTTGTAGCTGAATGCAGCAGGCTTGTCTGTTTCAAGATAAGAAACGGTATACTCCGTTGAAGACACTGAGAAAAGCGGTGCGATTCCCTGTGCAGCAAGAGAATGATCAACCGTATACATAACCGTCCAGAGTGTTACAACAGAAAGAAGAGCAATTACAAACACACGGATAAATGTTTCTAATTTTTTTATTGTCTTATCCTTCTTTTCGTTTGCAGCTTCAGTTTCAACAGCCTCTACGTTATCCTTTTCAGGTTCTGCAGGAATCTGCGGTTGAACCGGCATCTGTGTAACAGGGAACTGTTCAACATACTGCGGAACTGTTTCAACAGGAGCTTCTGCTACCTCCTCAGCAACACCGAAACGATCGTCCGATGCAAATCCGCTTTCAGTTGATTCGATATTTGAAAAGTCTATCTTGACTTTATTATCCTCAACAGAATTTTCGTTCATATTTTTAAATTCGTCCATGGGTCTACCTCCAAAGCATTATACGTAGATTGTATACCATTCAAAAAATTAAATCAAGTGCTAATTGAAATTTATTTGCAAATAGCACCCTGAAAAACTCAGGTAATCCATTTGTTGACAATCGGTATTTTATTAAGAATAAACGATATCAAAAATGCTACTGTAACCGTTGCCAATGTCAGGACAGGGATGCAGGCAATCGGGTTAAACGCGACCGCATTGAATCCCCAGAATTTATAAACAGACATAACAAGTATATGTACAAGGTATGCACCGAAGCTGTACTGCGAAAGCTTTGACATCACCTCATTCAGCTTCTCTTTGTCAAATTTTCTGTGTTTGAAGAAAACAAAAACTGAAACAGCTTCAAGAAGAACATTTACAGTAAATGTCTGCAAATAGTTTGTGCTGTTTGTGTTCAGTTTCCATCCTGCAGCAGCATTAAATAATACTGATACCAAAAATCCGCCTGCTCCGAGCAGGTAAATAAATTTTCTCTGTTTCTTTGTAAACTCGGTATTTGCGAGAAAATAACCGAGAACAAAAATATACGCAAACCCGACCACAACACGTACATTCATATCCGAAATAAGCGTATTTACAGCAAGAAGCGTTTTCTGTATATTTCCCGATGTGAAATCTTTTGCCATATAAACTACCTGCGGGACTGCATAGCCGAAAATAAAACCGAGCAAAAGATAATATTTCAGAAGCTTCGGTGACACAACAAACTGTCTTACAATCGGCAAACACATATAAATTCCGACAATCATAGGAATGAACCACAGGTGGACAGGCCCTATAAACGTTTTCTGAATAAAATCAATAAATGAAAAAGATTCTATGAAATCGGGGTTGTAAACATTTCCCGGTGCAAAAACAGCATGCATGGCTGACCACACAAAGTACGAAGCCACCATTCGGGGAATGTATTTTTTGTATATTGTTTTAATTTCAATATCTCTTGAAAGGAATAGTGAGCCGCTTATCATAAGAAAAACGGACACACCCCATCTTGCAATCGCATTGTAGACATTGAAAACCTGCCATTCATAACTTCTGCCGCTGAAATCCGACCATTCCTGAGCAGACACGTGGATGACTATAACCGCAATTATGGCAAAAACACGCAGATAATCATAATAAACCACTCTCTGTTTTTTCATAAAACCTACCCCTGTGATTTTATTTTATACGCTCAAGCTTTGCGACAACTTCTACATTTCCCGTGCGCGGGAACATGTCTACGGGTGTTGCCTCGCTGACTTCGTAACCGACTTCAAGGAAACGTGCACAATCACGTGCAAGAGTTGCACTGTCGCAAGAAACATAAACTATTCTTTTGGGAGACATCTTTGAAACGGTTTCAACAAGTGCACCGTCACAGCCTTTCCTCGGCGGGTCAAGAATTACGACATCAGGCTTAATACCTTCTTCAAGAAGTATTTCTGCCGCCTTTGATGCATCTCCGCAGATGAAACGAGCGTTATCGATTCCGTTGAACTCAGCATTTTTCTTTGCATTCTCAATCGCCTGTTCAACAATTTCAACACCGACGAGCTGCTTTGCATCCCTTGCCATTGTAAGACCGATTGTACCCGTACCGCAATAAAGGTCAATGAGAGTTTCGTTGCCCGTAAGACCCGCATATTCTTTAGCTTTATTGTAAAGAATTTCTGCACCGTCGTGGTTGACCTGATAGAACGACAGCGGTGAAATATTGAACTTCAGACCGCAAAGCTCGTCCGTTATGTAATCCGAGCCGTAAAGTGTGATGCATTCGCTTCCGAGCACAACGTTTGTTTTTTTCGTATTTATGTTGAGAATCACGCTTTTAAGCCCGTCAATTTCAGACCTGAGCAATTCAACAAGCTCATCTGCGAAAGGAATTTTTCTTCCATTGGCAACAAGGCAGACCATAACCTCGCCTGTTGCAAAGCCTTTTCTTACATAAATATGTCGAACAAGACCCTCTCCTGTGAATTCATTGTAAACACTTATTTTCTTTTCTCTTATCCAATCGCGGAAAACATCTACAATTCTTCTGAAGTCCTCGGGTTGGAGCAAGCAGTCTGCACAGTCAATGATTCTGTGTGTCATCGGTGCATAAAATCCGATTGAAGCAAAGGTGCCGTCCGAGCCAACGGGATACTGTGCCTTGTTTCTGTAACGGGAAGATTCAGGTGACGGAATAATCGGCTTTATCGGAACATCAAGTCCGCCGATTCTTTTGAAATTATCTTCAACCTGAGTCTGCTTGATTTCAAGCTCGGCACCGTATTTGATATGAGCAAAGCAACAACCACCGCATTTTTCCGAAACCGCGCACTGAGAATTAATTCTTATCGGTGAGCGCTGAGTGATTTTTTTGATTATACCTACAGCGTAGGTTTTTTTTACCTTTATGATATGTGCAATCACGTGGTCACCGGTTACGGCACCGCGTACAAAAACCGTCATTCCGTTGTAATCGCAGACACCGCTGCCCTGTACCGTACAGCTTTTCACCGTAAGCTGAATTTCATCATTCTTTTTAAGCACAGTTTCGCCACCTTTCAAACCATTATAAATTATACTATACGTAAAAGCAAAAATCAATAAAGTTATTACTGTATTGACAAAAACGTTTCAGGTGGTATAATTAACTCAAGTGAACAGTTATCTTCGGGGCGGGGTGAAATTCCCCACCGACGGTGTTTGGGTAACCCCCATAAGCCCGTGAGCATTTGCTGATTTGGTGAGATTCCAAAGCCGACGGTTAAGGATAACAAAGATAAATACGGATACGCCTCTGTTTTCAATTTTGAAATCTTTATTGTTGTTTTTTACAAGGCAGATTTTCGTTGAGACAAGGCAAAAACACAGTAAATCCTGCCGGATTTACGAGTATTTTAACGCAGTATCAGCGGAAAGATGCCTGTAAAAAGTATTCGTTGTTATCTTTGGTATCCGCAAAGTCCGGATGGAAGAAGATTTTATTTATTAATTCAAGCCCCGTACATTTTTTGTGCGGGGCTTTTTCGTTGATAACTCTCGCTAATACATTTCAGGAGTTGTTTTTATGAAAAATACGCTCAACAACAGAAACCGTGTAAGTATGATAAGAAAACTTACGGTAACAGCAATTATGTCCGCATTATCTTATGCTTTGATGATGATTGAATTTCCCGTACCGTTTATGCCTCCGTTCATCAAATTTGATGTTTCGGAACTCCCCGCACTTGTAACATCATTCGCTTTCGGTCCCCAGTACGGTGTGCTTGTCTGCTTTATCAAAAACGCACTTCATCTGCCGACAAGCTCAACCCAGTTCGTCGGTGAACTTTCCAACTTCCTTATGGGTGCAGTCTTCGTTTTTGTTGCAGGTCTTTTTTACAGAATAAAGAAAACCCGTAAATTTGCATTTATCGGTGCAATGGTCGGTAACCTCGCAATGGCAGTTTCCTGTTTCCTTATCAATTTGTACATCACCTATCCGATTTATATGGAAATTCTTATTCCCGAACAGGTTATCTTGGGAATGTATCAGGCTATTCTTCCTTCAATGGATTCAATCTGGAAATCAATTCTCGTTTTCAACGTACCTTTCACTTTTGCAAAAGGACTTGTCAGCGTTATCATAACTTTCCTTATTTACCGTAAACTTTCTCCGATTCTTAAGGGGAATTTACAAAATAAGTCTTGACTTAAGACTGATATTAGTATATAATTTCTACGCAATAAATTAAATAGCGCTCAACACTTATTAAGAGCAGCTGAGGGAACAGGCCCTATGAAGCTCAGCAACCTGCGTTAAGCAAGGTGCTAAATCCTGCGGTGCAACCGAAAGATAAGTTCTTTACAGCTCTCGGTTTGTGCCGGGAGCGTTTTTTTCGACAAAGGAGGACTTTTAAAATGGCAAAACATCTTTTTTCATCAGAATCAGTAACAAA
>JAFODS010000074.1 GCA_017380575.1 Clostridia bacterium
GATGAATTAAAGAAATATATTCATTACTACAACAACGAAAGAATTTCCCTGAAACTAAAAGGAATGAGTCCGGTACAATACCGAACTCATTCGCAAACAATATAATATTTATTTTTGTCTAATCTTTGGGGTTCACTTCACCTCGGAGATAGCTCTTAATTTTATTTAGCGGGCAAAACGTATTTATCTTTGTATTCGTCAAAGCTGTGTGTGAATGTTTCGCTGCCTGATGATTTGTAGTTATTAAGATATTCGTGAGTGTCAAAAACAGACTTGCTTATCTGAATCTGGCAAACGGCAATGTTTGAACAGTGGTCGGAAACTCTTTCGTAGTTTGTGAGCAAATCGGAAAGAACAAAACCGAGCTCGATTGTGCATTTACCACCTGTAAGACGTGCAATATGTCTTGATTTAATCTCAGCAAGAAGGTCGTCGATAACCTGCTCAAGAGGTTCAACCTTCTTCGCAAGTGCAAGGTCGTTTTCTGCAAATGCTTTTTCTGTAAGCTCGAGTATTTCTTTGATTGCATCCGTTGCAACCTTAAGCTCTGCTTTTGCGTTTTCCGAGAAGTTAATCTCTTTATCGTTGATTTCCTGTGCGGCTTTGGCAATGTTTACTGCATGGTCACCGATTCTTTCAAAGTCGCCGATGGCGTGAAGAAGGGTTGAAACCATATTGTTGTCCGCATCCGTAAGGGCGTGGCCGGAAACCTTAACAAGGAAAGTTCCGAGCTTGTCTTCGTAATCGTCAAGCTTTTGTTCGCTTTCAATGATCTTGTCAACGATTTTGGTATCAAACTTTTCTACAAGAGAGATTGAATCGAGCAAAGCTTCAATTGCAACCTGTCCCATCTGAACTGTATAGTTCTTGCTTTCTGAAACTGCGAGAGAAGGGGAGTTGAGAAGACGGTCGTCGATGAATGCACTTTTGCCTGTTGCTTTTTTGTCCTTAACGGTTTTTCTTGCAAGCGTTTCAAGAAGCTTTGAAAACGGGAAGAGCAAAACAGTTGTTGCAACGTTGAAAATACTGTGGATAACAGCGATGCCTGCAGGCTCAATAGCTGAATCGACAAAAGCAAAATGAACAAACATATTTACAATGTAGAAGAGGGCAAGCCAGAATATTGTTCCGATGAGGTTGAAATAAACGTGAACAGCAGCAACTCTTTTAGCGTTTTTGGAAACGCCGATACTGGAAAGAAGTGCTGTTACGCAAGTACCGATGTTCTGACCCATAATAATCGGAATAGCCATACCGTATGAAATTGCACCCGTCAGCGATAAAGCCTGAAGAATACCGACTGTAGCGGATGAACTCTGAACAACAGCGGTCATAACAACACCGAGAAGAACACCCAGAATCGGATTTTCAAACATTACCATAAGGTTACGGAAACCGTCCATTTCAGCAAGCGGATCCATCGCATCGCTCATCATTTCCATACCAAACATAAGGATAGCGAAGCCAAGGCAGATGCCTCCGATGTCTTTCGTACGGTTTTTCTTTGAAATCATTGTCATCAGAATACCGATGAAAGCTACGATTGCGGAAAGAGCAGCAGGCTTGAGCAGATTAACAAAAACATTGTCACTGTCAATACCGGTAAGGCTGAGAATCCAGGCTGTTGCGGTCGTACCGATGTTTGAACCCATAATTACACCGACAGCCTGACTGAGTTGCATAATTCCCGAGTTAACAAGACCGACGAGCATAACCGTTACGGCAGATGAAGACTGAATCGTTGCAGTGATTGCAGCACCGAGAAGCAATGCTTTGACAGGCTTGTCCGTCATAACCCTGAGGATTTTTTCAAGCTTACCGCCGGCTGTTTTTTCGAGGTTGCCTGACATCGTATTCATACCGAAAAGGAAAAGGGCAAGACCGCCGAAAAGTGAAATGAAATTAAAAATTGTCATGTTTTGCACCTCCGTAGGCACGTGGGTATATTGTTAGTCTATGCTGAATGAAGTGCTAAAAACAAACACTTCACTTAAAATGTTAGCACTTATTCTGTAGAAAATCAATATGTTTTGGGAATTATGGAATAAAAAAGAAGAAACTTTTTAGTGCAAGATTTTTTCCGCTTATAAAAGAAAAAGCAGAGCCGAAGCTCTGCTTTGTTAATTTAATCTTATTTAAGTCCTTTTTTCTCAAGAAGAGCATTGATCTTATCAGCCGGATCAAGAAGCTCTGCGATTGAAGTGTCGTGGTTAAGAGTGTCAACCATATATGAAATGTACTTTGAAAGGTCAACCTCTACATACCACTCTCTTTCCCTGAGTTCGGGTGTGCGGTAAATAAGGTTTGTTGTGAATACTCTGTAGATAAGACCTTCTTTGTAAGCCTTATCAAAGCTTTCAAGACCGTTACAGAAAAGACCGAATGAAGAGAAGATGTAGATTCTGTTTGCCTTAAGCTCCTTAAGCTTTGTAGCAACCTCGATCATTGATTCGCCTGAAGAAATCATATCGTCAACGATGATAACGTCTTTACCTGCAACGTTGTCACCAAGGAACTCGTGAGCGATGATCGGGTTGCGTCCGTCAACGATTCTTGAATAGTCACGGCGCTTGTAGAACATACCGAGCTCAACGCCGAGAACTGTTGAATAGAAGATACAACGTGACATACCGCCTTCGTCGGGAGAGATGATCATAAGGTTGTCCTTATCAAGTGAAAGATCCTCAACGTTACGAACCATTGACTTGATCATCTGGTATGCAGGAGAAACGCTTTCAAAACCGCAAAGGGGAATAGCGTTCATAACTCTGGGGTCGTGAGCATCGAAAGTGATAAGGTTTTCAACGCCCATTGTCTGAAGCTCCTGAAGCATCATTGCACAGTCAAGTGACTCACGGCTTGAACGCTTGTGCTGTCTGCCTTCATAAAGCATCGGCATAATAACAGAAATTCTCTTTGCCTTGCCTTCAATTGCGCTGATTGCACGTTTGATGTTTGCAAAGTGGTCGTCCGGAGACATCGGAACGTCCATGCCGTACATTTTATATGTTACACCGTAGTTGAAGCAATCGCAGAGGATGAAAATATCATAACCTCTTACAGTCTGCTTAAGAGCTGCTTTGCTTTCACCTGTACCGAAACGAGGGAAAGTAATATCTACGATATAAGTGTCCTTTTCATAACCTGCAAACGCGAGGGTGTCCTTATGCTCGCTGTTTCTTTCGTAACGCCATGTTTTGAGATAATGGTCAATTTTTGCGGCAAGTTCCTCACAACCGGGTAAAGCAATGATACCGAGCTGACCGACCGGAATTGTGTCGTAATTTGACTTGTTGTTCATAATCAGTTCCACCTTCGCATTAATAGTTATAGGCTTGTCCACGAGAAAATGGACATCACTCCATTATTGTACTATATTTGACAAAATTTTTAAAGTGAAAAGAGGGTATTTTTCACGAAAAATATATTTCAAAAAATAAGGGTTTATTTGTTGAGATTACACAAAAGCATATTCTATATTCATAACTGCAAAGAAGTTTGTGCCGTTTTTGGAAATTTCTGACGAAATTTCAGCCATAAGGTCGTCATTTGAAAGAGAAAACTTTCTCGGAACAACAACGTCAAAAATGAGGTTTGTGTGGCTCGGACCGTCAACAACTCTGAAATCGTGAATCGACAGTTCTTCGCTGATTCTTTTTACAGCAGATTCAGCAATAATCTTCAGCTCATTTACACGTGCATTGTTAACTTCAACCGGGTCGTAGTGGATGCTCAGAAGAATTCCGAATTCAGCCATAACATCTCTTTCGATATTGTCGATAATGTCGTGTGAATACAAAACGTCAAAGTCGGACGGCATTTCAACGTGAACGCTTCCGAAAAATTTATCGGGGCCGTAGTTATGTAAAATCAGGTCGTGAATACCCGTAACGTGTTCGTAAGATAAAATTTTCGCTTCAAGCTTTTCAACAGTTTCTTTTGTTGGCGGCTCACCGATTAATGAGTTAAGTGTTTCTTTGAAAATTCCGTAGCCTGCCTTGAGTACAAAACCTGCAACGATTATGCCGAGCCAGCCGTCAATGTGAAGCGACGGGAAGAAGTTTGAAAGAACAAGGGCAATGAGCGTAACGCTTGTTGCGGCGATATCGCTCAGGCTGTCAGCAACAACTGCAGTCATAGCAGGGGAGTTGATTTTCTTACCTAGCTTACGGTTGAAAAGAGCAAGCCAGAGCTTACCGAAAATTGAAACAGCGATGATAATTGCACCGACAAGGTTGAAGGTTACGTATTCGGGATTACGGATTTTATCAATAGACTGTGTAAGAAGCTCAAAGCCCATAAAAAGGACGATGAACGAAACAACCATTGCTGTGATATATTCAATTCTTCCGTGGCCGAACGGGTGGTCTTCGTCCGCAGGCTTACTTGACATTTTGAAGCCGAAAACGGTAACCGCGCATGAACCTGCATCGGAAAGGTTGTTAACAGCATCCGCAGTAATTGCGATACTGTTTGTAACTGTACCTACCAGAAACTTTGCAAGGAATAGGATAACGTTCACAACAATACCTGCACAACCGCTGAGTATACCGTATCTGCCTCTTACCTTGGGGTTTGATATATTGTCACTGTCTTTAACGAAAAGTCTGACCAAAAGATCTGTCAAAGGAATCACTCCTGTTTATAATGTTATTCAGCTTCTTTGAAATTTAAAAGGTCATCAACCGTCGGCATGGAGCTTTCGGCACCCATACGGCTGACGGCAATTGAGCCTGCCTTGTTACCCATATCGCAGGCGGTATAAATATCACCGCACTTTTTATATTCAAGTGCAAGTGCCGCAGTAAAGCAATCGCCTGCAGCTGTAGTGTCAACAACATTGCTTTTGTATGTCGGAATAATCTTAAGATTTTCTCCGTCCCATACACTGCAACCCCTTGAGCCGAGCTTGAGGACAACGTACTTCGCTTTGATTCTTTTCATAATTATTTTCGAAGCTTCAAGAACGGAAGCTTCATCAGCAGGGGAAATTCCTGAAAGTGCTTCGGTTTCATTCTCGTTAGGGGAGATGATTTCAACACCCTGCATTCTTTCAAGGTTGAAATTTTTTGCGGGACCGCAGTCGATAACTGTTGTGATTCCCTGTGCGATTGCTTTGTTCACACACTCAACAACAACATCCTCGTTCGTTTCAAACTGAACAAGAAGAAGGTCGAGGCTGTCATCAATGCAATCAGCGGCATCCTTCGGATCAATCTCGGAGTTTGCACTCTCATAAACAACGATGCGGTTTCTGCCTTCGCCGTCAATAATGATTGCTGCCAATCCTGTCTGTGTTCCGTCTGTGCGGACACAAGAGGAATCAATGCCGTTTTTTTGTAGGTTTTCGATGAGCTTTCTGCCGTTTGTATCGTCGGCAACCTTGCCTATCATCTTCGTTTTTGCTCCAAGACGTGCAAGTCCCGTTGCCTGGTTTGCACCTTTACCGCCACAGACATAACCGTAGTTTGTACCGAGCAGGTTTTCGCCAACATCGGGCACTTTTTCCATATTGAGGATTATATCCATATTGATACTGCCGACAACTGCGGCACGGATATTCTTATACATAAAATCACCTTATTTTATTAAAGAATAGCTCTGAAGCTTTCTGCAGACTCTTTCATATCCTTGTCTTTAATGAAAAGACTGCTTGTGCCGAGGACAAAAATTTCAGCTCCGACTTTGCTGAGCATTGCACCGTTTGCAGGACTGATATTGCCGTCAACTTCAATCGGAATATCAGGTCTGCCGAGGCTGTCAAGAAAAGCTCTTGTTTTTGCAACCTTTTCTTTTGCCCCTGCAAATATTTTCTGACCTGCAAAACCGGGACTTACAGTCATAATAAGTGCCATATCGAGGTAGTCAACAAGATGCTCGTAGCAGTTAACAGGTGTTTGCGGATTGAGTGCAAGACCTGCCTTAATTCCTTTATCTTTGATTTTTGCAAGTGTACGCTGTGCGTGGATATCGCCTTCGTAGTGAATGCAAAGGTAGTCATCCTTGCCGAGGTTCATCATATCGATAAACTGTGCAGGGGTGTTGACCATCATATGCACGTCAAGCGGAATGTCGGTCATACCCTTGATTGCATTAATCATATCAAAACCGAGAGTGATGTTCGGCACAAAGCTGCCGTCCATTACGTCAAGGTGAAGCAGGTCAATTCCTGCTCTTTCAAGCTCTTTTACAGATTTTTCAATATTGAGCAAATCCGCACACATAACGGAAGCGGAAAGAAGTTTTTTCATTGCAATCAGTCCTTTGCTAAAATATAGTTATATTTTAGCACTTCTTCACATAAAATCAAGTTTTATTCAAAAAATCAGCTATCGACAAAACATCGTTGTTATGCTATAATTTTTGCGTACACGGTAAATATTACCGAATTTTCAGAAAAGGAACTTGTTTATGAAAAAACCTACTTTTTATCTTGGTGAATTCACACAGCGCGATAAAGTTTTTATCACAGCTGAAAACGGTGTTGACGTTGAAAATGTTTTAGCAATTGCATTTGAAGGCGAAACACTTTATATCGCACAGCCCGACTGTCTTGTTGAATATGCAGACGGTAAAACAAAGAAGCTTCCGGTTAAGGCTTCAAATCTTTTTACAAGAAAAGGCAAGCTTTATGCTGCAATCGGCAACTCACTTGCTGAAATCAAAAAGGGTAAGGCAAAGAAAATTCAGGACTTTGATGCTCCTGTTGTTGATATTTCAGTTGCCCTTGACGGCTCACTCTGGCTTATAACAGAGGAAGCTCTTTACAGACTTGACGGTGAAGAGTTTGTAAGAATTGTTGACGTACCTGAAGCGTCAATCTGCCTTGCAGCTCTTGATAACAAGGCAAAGTACGCTGAAACTGTTTTTGTAGGCTCAACGGTTGAAGGTCTTCTTTCAATGAAGGGCAAGCGTCGACACTGGGCAGAGCTTCTTCCTGATATCACAGGCGTACTCAGCAAGAAAATCAACTGCATCGCTCTTGATGCACTCGGTCACCTCTGGGTTGGTTCTGACGACGGTCTTAATATCTATGACGGCAGAAGCTATTGGCTCAACGGCAACGATTTTTATTCAGTTCCTGACGGAGCAATCAACGATATGTTCTTTGCTGCTGACGGCAAAAAGTATTTTGCAACAAGCACAGGTATTATCACTCTTATCGAAGGTAAGATTTCTTATTATTCATACGGTGCATGGCTCCTTCATCCGACAGTAACTAAGATTACGGTTTCGGATAACGGCACAATTGCCGCTGTGACTCCGAGAGGTGTAAGCCTTATTACAGCAAAGACGATGACTCTTGCAGAGAAAGCAGCATTAATTGACGAGCTTGATGAAAAATATTTCACAAGAAACGAAGGCTACCATGTTGACAGAGTTCTCCGTAAATACGGTGACCTTGATTCAGGTTGGCTTGCAAATTCAGATAACGACGGTCTTTTCACAGGACTTTATTGTGCAAGCCAGTGCTTCCGTTATCAGGTAACAGGCGACGAGCAGGCAAAGAAGAATGCAAAGCGTGCTGTTGAAGCTATGATCAAGCTTACTGAAGTTACAGGAAGAGAAGGCTTTACCGCACGAGCAACAAGATATTCACATGAAGAAAACTTCGGTGACGGAAACCGTGAAGAATGGCACGTCTGCGAGGATAACCCCGACTGCGAGTGGCTCGGCGAAACATCAAGTGACGAGATGACAGGTCACTATTTCGCATACGGTATTTACTTTGACCTCGTTGCAGACGATGAAGAAAAGAAAAAGATCGCTTCTGTTGTAAAGAAGATTACAGACCATATTATCGACCATAACTTCCACCTCACAGATGTTGACGGAATCCCGACAACATGGGCAAACTGGGAACCCGACCTTCTTAATAACGACGACAGATGGTATTATGAAAGAGGAACAAACTCTCTTGAGATTCTTTCCTTCCTTAAGACAACATACCACGTAACAGGCGACGAGAAGTACGAAAAGGTTTACGAAATGCTTATCAAGAAGCATCATTATGCAATGAACCTTATTCAGTACAAGTGCGAAGACGGTCATATCGCACACATCGACGACCAGCTTGACTTTGTAAATATTTATCCGCTTCTTGTTTATACAGATAATGCGGCACACAAGGAAATTTTCAAAATGGGTCTTACTCATCACTGGGCATACGAAAGAGTTGAGCGTTCGCCGTTCTTCAATATCGTTTACGGTGCGTTGACAAACAATTACTGCGATATCGAAGAGTCAGCTAAGTCACTTTCGGAGATGAATCTTGACTTTGTCAGATGGCCTGTTTATAACAGCTACCGTAAGGATATCGTATGGGATACCGAGCAGGAGGCTTCAGGTGTTCCTGCACAGCTTAAGTACCCCGTTGAGTATTGGTCAAGACTTCTTGTAAACTATGACGGTAACCAGTTTATCTGCGATTCAGGTGCAGAGGAGTTTGTTGCAATCAACAGTAAGCAGACAAACAAAACAAGCACACTTCCCGGCACATCAGGTGCAAATGCAAAAAGAGCATCAATGCCGTATGTTTTCCTTCTTCCGTATTGGATGGGCAGATATCACGGACTTCTTGGTGATTAATAAAATTTTAAAGCGACAGGATTTTTTTCGGTCCTGTCGCTTAACTTTTGCAAAAATAAAAGCCTTGCTGTTCGGCAAGGCTTTTAGTGTATATCTTATTTTGAATTTGAATAGTTGGGAGCTTCCTTTGTGATGAAAACATCGTGAGGATGGCTTTCGATAAGACCTGCGTTTGTGATACGAACGAACTTTGTCTTTGTCTTGAGCTCTTCAATGTTATGGCATCCGCAGTAACCCATACCTGCACGAAGACCGCCGAGCATCTGATAAATTGTGTCAGCAACAGGTCCCTTGTAAGGTACTCGACCTTCAACTCCTTCGGGAACGAGCTTCTTGTTGTCTTCCTGGAAGTATCTGTCCTTACTGCCGTTAGCCATAGCACCAAGGCTACCCATACCACGGTAAACCTTGAAGCTTCTGCCCTGGTAGATTTCTGTTTCACCCGGTGATTCCTTACAACCTGCAACGAGTGAACCAACCATGATTGCACTTGCACCTGCAGCAATAGCCTTAACGATTTCACCTGAGTACTTGATACCACCGTCTGCGATAACTGAAACGCCGTGCTTTGCAGCAACGTTTGCAGAGTCAAATACTGCAGTAACCTGCGGAACACCGATACCTGCAACAACACGTGTTGTACAGATAGAACCGGGGCCGATACCAACCTTAACAGCGTCTGCACCTGCTGCGATAAGAGCTTCTGTAGCTTCAGCTGTAGCAACGTTACCGCCAACGAGTGAAATTTCGGGATATGCAGCCTTAACTTTCTCAATAGCCTTAAGAATGTTCTTGCTGTGACCGTGTGCAGAGTCGAGAACAAACATATCTACGCCTGCTTCAACAAGGCAAGCAGCTCTTTCAAGAACGTCAGCTGTTGCACCAAGAGCAGCAGCGCAAAGAAGACGGCCTCTTGAGTCTCTTGCAGAGTTGGGGTACTGAACACTCTTTTCAATATCCTTGATTGTGATAAGACCCTTAAGGAAGCCTTCGTCATCAACCAACGGGAGCTTTTCAATTCTGTGCTTCATAAGGATTGACTTTGCCTGCTCAAGGTTTGTGCCTACGGGAGCAGTAACAAGGTTGTCCTTTGTCATAACTTCGCTGATTTTAATATTGAAATCAGTCATGAAGCGCATATCACGGTTTGTAAGAATACCAACAAGCTTACCCTGTTCATCACAGATAGGTACACCAGAAATCTTATACTTTCTGCAAAGGTTTTCAGCGTCATAAGCGTAGTGGTCAGGTGTAAGGCTGAAGGGTGAAGAAATAACACCGTTTTCAGAACGCTTAACCTTGTCAACTTCCTGTGCCTGAACTTCCATGGGCATATTTTTATGGATAACACCGATACCGCCCTCACGAGCGATTGCAATAGCCATCGGAGCTTCCGTAACTGTATCCATAGCAGCAGTCATAATCGGAGTATTGAGTGTAATCTTCGAAGTGAGCTTCGTCGAAATATCAATATCCTTGGGCAAAATGTCCGATTCAGCAGGTATAAGAAGCACGTCGTCAAACGTAAGACCTTCTTTACCAAATTTCTCATCAAAAGTCATTCAAAATCCTCCTCAACTGTGTCGATTTTTTAAATTATTTAATTATAACGTGAATTTCAGGAAAAAGCAATCTTTATTTTAAACATTTTTTGAAAAATATCAAAGAAAATATTGCCCTTTACGGTATGTTGCTGTTTATGATGTAAAAAAGAAGCAAAGCTTGTGCTCTGCCTCTTTCAATTTTAGAATAATCCGGCTGTTCTTCCGTTTTTCTGATGCTGGGAAATTGTTGATGCATAGTAGAAATCAACGCCTGACGGGTCTGTCAGGAAGAAATAATAATTTGTTTCTGCAGGGTTGAGTGTTGCGGTAATGGCCTTTAAGCCGGGGTTGCAGATTGGTCCTGCGGAAAGACCTTTGCAGTAATATGTGCTGTAAAGGTTCATATAACGCTTGATTTCATCGCTCTGTTTTTCAAGTGCAAGTCCGTTACCTTCAGCATCCTTCTGGTAGCCGAGATAGTCGCCGAGGCTGTTCTTGATGTAAAATGTTGTTACATCACTTTCAAGCTTCGGGAAAGAGGGGCTTTTAAGTCTGTTGTGAAAAACTGAAGCAACATTTGCACATTCACTGATGTCAAAATCGCACTCTTTCTGAATGATTGAAGCAAGGGTGATGATTTCGTCAATTGTCATACCGAGCTCAACTGCTTTTTGTTTCATTTCGGGAGTAATTTTATCGTTGAAATTATCGATGAATTTTTTCAATACACTTTTTGCGTCGGAGTTAAGGTAAAATTCGTATGTGTCGGGGAAAACATAACCCTCAAGAAGAAAAACTCGCTCGTCAGGGTTATCAATTGTTATTCCTTCGTAAGGCTCGTTGCAGACCTTAAGAAAATCTTCCTTTGAGCAGACACCGTTTGCCTCAAGTCTTTCAGCAATCTGAATGATAGTGAATCCTTCAGGGAACGTTACTGTTGCGGTGTTTTTTACGGTTGTTGTGGATGCACTTTTAGTTGTAAGAAAGGGCACACCCTCACCTTTTTCGCAGGCAGCGAACGAAAGCAACGCCATAATACAGCAAAGAAGAATGCAGAGAGATTTTTTCATTTGTTTTTACCTCAGTTTAAAATTTTCCGAAATCAATAATACATTAATTTAAGCTTCGTGTCAATAAAAGTGTCTTTACGGCAGATAATAAACACGGAGGTGAGTTGATGGAAAAGAAGGATAAAAAGTCAAAGAAGCAACGTAAGCTTTCACCGCTCGTTGAATCTATTATTGAAGAGTGGGAAACTGCGAGTGAGGACGGAACTTTTGATGTTTTAGGCAGCTATACGGGAAATCCTGAGGATGGCGGAAAACCGATTCAGGATGCAGACGACCTCTAAAAAACAGCGGGGTAGAAAAACTACCCCGCTACAATTATTATTTGCT
Organism: Clostridia bacterium; assembly: GCA_017380575.1. Classification (GTDB taxonomy): domain Bacteria; phylum Bacillota; class Clostridia; order Oscillospirales; family Acutalibacteraceae; genus CAG-488. The sequence goes on from JAFODS010000074.1 coordinate 11,531, forward strand.
GCTTTTAACGATTTTAACAGCACTCCAGATTGTTATAAGTGCAAATGATACCGTTACAAGAATATTGTGGAATGAACCGAGGTCCATAAAGTTCTGATATTCAGCACAGCCGATAAACATATATGCCGTGAAAGTGTAAAGAACGAAACACGGAAGAGCGTATGTACAGAACTTGTCGTAAGAGATTTCCTGCAATGCAATGCCGAATTTCTTTGCAAGAACAGCGACAATTACGATTGTTGCAACCACTGCGATAACTGTATAAATAATCATATTATCTGAGTTATCAAAACGCTCGAGTACGGGACGTACGACAGTTATACCGATCATTCCGATAAAGCCGAGAAGGAAGGTGCCGATGTTTGCAACTTTCTCGGGCAGCTTGCCGAATGCAATTTCGCAGAAGTCATCCTGCGGTTTAAGATTTACAAGGAAAGCGGTAATAATTCCGCCTGCAATGAAGCCTGTAAAATACTCCCAGAGTGACCACGGTGCAAAGTTTTCGGGAAGGAGATTACCCTGAAGCATATGGTATCCGCCGTTGCCGAAATAGAAGAACAGATCGGAAACTGTGATAGCAATTGCGAAAGCAACGCAGGTAACTGTACCTGTAAGGGCGGCACGCTTATCCTTGATAATGAATCTTGTTGTAAGTAAAACTGCAACCGCACTTACCGCAGAAGAAATTGTCATAATTTCCTGGAAATAGTTTCTGCCTGCAACACTTGTTCTGCCAAGAGCTTCAACTGTGAATTTCTTTGCCCAGGAATCGTTATCAAAGTGTTTCATAAACGCTTCGTATGCACTATCGTCAATACCGACTTTTCTGAGCTCGTCGACAAAAACTGTTACTGATTCGGGCTGAACAAGCTTAAGAATCCAATGCGAAACTGTTGCCATTGCAAGGTAATAAGCAGCAAAGAAAACAGCCACAAGGATTATGATATGGTGAAATTTCCAACGCTTATTGCTGAAGCCTCTTCCGAGCATAACACCAAAGACAGAAGCGACACCAAAGCCGAGGCAAAGCATCATAAATACACCTGACCAGGGGGATATGTAAGCAAAGCCTTCATCAAGATTCAGAACACCTGTAATCTGATTAAGTAAAGTACCCCAGGCAGGCACGGTAATCATAAAAGAAAGCGATGTAAGTGCTGTCCATGCGAAGTTCAGTTTTTTTCTGTCACCGATTGCCGCTGTGATGAAAAGAATAAAAATGATACCTGCGTTAAGAAGTCCCCATGATGAACCCCAGCCGTGAGTTCCTCTGACTCGCCAGAGAAAGCCCATAAGTAATGCACCGACAAGGACGATAATTGATTTGCTTAAAACGGATTGTTTTGCACGTTCCTGCATTTTAAATCCCCCAATCATTTATTTGATTCGATTATAGCACATAGTTTTTACTGTTTCAATATACACTTATGTGTTTTATTGACAAAGACATTGCGTTATAGTATAATTTCAAAGGTATATTTGAAAAAGTGAGGTAATGTTTTATGAATATAGCTGTTGTTCTTGCAGGCGGTTCAGGAAGCCGTATGGGTATGGTCGACAGACCGAAGCAGTTTATTGATATTTACGGAAAACCCGTAATTATTCATACGCTTGAAGCTTTTGAGATAAATGAAAAAATCGATGCAATCTGTGTTGTATGCGTTAAGGAGTGGCAGGATGACCTTACACTCTGGCTTAAGGAATACGACGTCCGTAAGGTGCGTTGGATTGCAAATGCAGGTGCTTCAAGACAGGAGTCTTCTCTTAATGCACTTGATGCAATCAAGGATGTCTGCGGTGATGATGATTACGTTATCATTCACGATGCTGCAAGACCGCTTATTTCACAGAAGATTATCAATGAAAACATTATGAAGGTGCGCGAGTTCGGTGCTTGCGATACTGTTGTTCCCGCACACGATACAATTATCAGAAGTGTTGACGGTGAAAGCCTTGACTCGATTCCTGCTCGTAAGGAGCTTTATATGGGTCAGACTCCTCAGTCATTCAAGTATTCAATCGTAAGAAAAGCTTATGACGATTATTTTGCACTTCCCGAAAATGAGCGTCCCGAAATGACTGACGACTGCGGACTTGTTCTTGCATCAGGTGTTAAAATCGGAATGGCTATGGGTGACAAGCTCAATATGAAGATTACAACAATGGAAGACTTGCTTCTTGTTAAGTCAATCGTAAGAACAGGCAGATAAGGAAGGGTGAAACACTTTGTTTGCTAAAAGCTACAAAATAACCGAACCGAAAAGATTTGAAATATTTGTTGAGGACATTCAGAATAACGATGTGCTTGTCCGCCCCGAATACCTTGCTGTTTGTAAGGCGGATATCCGTTATTACCTCGGAAACAGAAGCCTTAACGTTCTTAAAAGAAAGTTTCCGATGAGCCTTATCCACGAGGCAACAGGTATTGTTGTTAAGGATAAAAACGGAAAGCTTGCACCGGGTCAGCGTGTTGTTATGCTCCCGTGTCGTAAGGCTGACGATTGCGACGGTACAAAGTGTGACGAATGTGTAAGAGATAATCCGCATCTTCTTGATAACTACTGTCCCGATTCAAAATTCTGCTCAAGTAACTTTGACGGATTCAGCAAGGAACTTATGGATATCAGCGAAGATTACCTTGTGCCGATTCCTGACGAAGTCGGTGCCGAGGCTGTTTTCTCGGAGCTTATTTCAGTCGGTTGCTGTGCACTCAGACGCGCAGGACTTGATAAGTCAAATGCTCCGAAGAACATCGCAGTATGGGGCGACGGAATTATGGGTTATATCATTGCCCTTGTTGCAAAATACAGCCTTGAATGTGATGTGGACGTTATCGGTCTCAGCAAGGAAAAGCTTGCAGAATTTGACTTTGCCAATATTTATTACGCAAATGATATTGAAGATTTGCCGAGAATGACAGTTGCTATTGAGGCTGTCGGAGGTAACGCTTCGGGAATTGCTGCAAATCAGGCGATTGACAAGCTTTATTCGGGCGGAAAGCTCATTCTCTGCGGTGTTGCTAACGATAATATTCCGCTTAATACAAGAATGGTGCTTGAACACGGACTTTCAATCAGAGGCACAACACGAAGCACAAGATGTGACTTTGAAAATGCACTTGAGCTTCTTAAAATTGAAGGATTCAGGGAGCGTGTTCTCAAGCTTCTTCTTTCAACAGTTGAGGTTGACGATATTAAAAAATATTACGCTGTGTTTGAAAAAGAATCAAAGTCAACAGCACTTGGCAAGAATATAATGAAGATTTCTTTTTAAAAAGATAACGGATATAAAGCAAACGCTTTATATCCGTTCTTTCATTTTTGGCAAGTTTTTAATGTAATCAATAACAGCCTTTGCAGATTTGTCGGGAAGATCAATTGTGTTTTCTGCATCCTTGATGTTTTCAAGGTAATGTGCGTCTGAATCGACAAAAATCGGAACACCGTCAAGGATCGGGTGCATATTTATAAGAGCTTCTCTGTCTGCTTCCGAGGTCATTTCAACTGCAGAAAATCCCATATCATCAGTTATCATACCGAGGTTGGAAATCACGCTGTAAGAGCTTCTGTCGATATGGGCAGGGTAGCAGACACCGCCGTAATTTTCAACAGTTTTGCAGACGTCGCTGATGCTGATTGCACTTGCGAGAGTAAGAAGCTTTTCCTGCTTTCCGATGACATTGTCTTCCTCGTCCATAATCAGCTGTTCACCGAAAATTTCGGGACGGTTTTTAACGGGTGGCATCGTGGAAATCACGTGGTCCGAAAACCTCATTGCATTTTCAATGTTATCAAAAAGACAGACAACGTGAACTTCTTCTGAAGTGCAAAGCTCCATTCCGGGAATTACGGTTATGCCGATACTTTCTCCGACCTTTATGGCAGAAGCACAGTTTTCGCAGGTGTTATGGTCTGTCAGTGCGATGATATCAAGCCCCAGAAGCTTTGCCATGTTGACGAGGTTGTATGGAGTCATATCGTTATCACCGCAGGGCGAAAGACACGAATGTGTATGAAAATCGTAATAGAACTGCATTTTAAATCAGCTTTGAAATGGCAGCTGCCATCTGATATGAATTTTTATCTGTCTGCAGGATGATAACATCATTCTGCATTGCTCTTTTAAGTGCATCTTCATCAAGTGCGGCATTTTCTGTAAGCACAATGCAAGCAACGTCAGCAAGAACGGCAACTCCCACAGAATTGATATTTCCCATAACGGTAAGCCATACGTCACCCTCGTTGGCACGTGACATAACCCAGCTGAGCAAATCTCCGCAGTAACAACCGCTGATTTCTCTTTCAAGGTTTTCTCCGCAAAGCACTTTTAAGCCGAGCTCTTCAACAAGATTTTTTACGTCCATTTCAGTTTCTCCTCGTCAATACCTCTGAAAGGTACGGGTATAAGTTTATCGATTTCATTTTCAGCCATTTCCTTTGAAGCCATTTCGTTACGGATTCGGAAAATACAGTCGTCAACGCTTGCATAACCTCTTACGATATCTTCCGCAAGGGCACGGCAGGTCGGAGCACCGCAGGTGCCGCAATCAAGACCGGGGAAGTTTTCGACCATTTCGGAAACCTGATTCATAAGCTTCATTGAATCGGTAACGTTATCAGCAAGTTTCAGAACGGAAAGAGGCTCAAGAGGGTAGTCCCAACCAAGCTCTTTCGGAACTTCCGTTTCAATATGATTGCACGAAACGGGAAGATATTTTTTTAGTGTGGTAAGACGGGTTTTTGCAACGAAGGTGTTTGCAACCGTAAGGCAACCACCGACGCAACCGCCTGTGCAGGCGTTAAGCTCGATAAATTCAATATCATTGAGCTTTTCGTCCTCAACCTCTTCAAGAATCTGGATAACGTTTTCAATGCCGTCAGCTGCTATGTATTTTTCACAAAGCGAAGCGGAAGCTTCTCCACCGCTGGCTGCCCAGCCGACACCGATTCTGCCTGATTGCTCAAGCTCCTTGAGTTTTTCTCTGCTAAGCTTATCCATTTTCTGAACAAGAAGCGGATAAACCTCACTCATTGCAATTGCACCGTTAACGTCAGAACTGTTTGCAGCGAGAGGTGACTTGATAGCCGTTATTTTTGCAGGACAGGGTGTTATGAAAAACACACCGATATCCTCGTCGGAAAGTCCTGTTTTTTCTCTCGCTTCCTGACGGGCAAGTCTTGCAGATTCGTCCATCGGGGTTTTGAGCGTGATCATATTGTCAATAAGCTCAGGGTAACGGACACGGATAAGTCTTATAACAGCAGGACAGGCAGTTGAAATAACGGGTTTTACAAGCTGCTGTGTTTTAAGAATCTTCCTTGTTGCGTCGGAAACAATTTCTGCTCCCTTTGCTACCTCAAAAACGCTGTCAAAGCCAATCTCAAGCAGTGCCGTAAGCACGTAGTTTACATCGTCAAGGTTGTTAAACTGACCGTAAAGCGACGGCGCAGGCAGAGCAATTTTATATTTGAATGCCTCAATATCTGAAAGAGGATCACTCATTGCTGTTTTTGCATGGTGAGGGCAGATTCGGATACATTCACCGCAGTCAATGCAACGCTCGGAAATGATTGTTGCTTTGCCTCGGCGTACACGTATTGCCTGAGTCGGACAGCGTTTGATACAGTTCATACAGCCAAGACACTTGTCTTTGTTAAGGCTAACTGAATGAAACACAGTGCTCATTTTGCTCCTCCTTTTCTTAGTTGTGAAAGTTTATTTATTGTAGATTTTAAGCGTGATTGTTGTACCGACACCGATTTCGGTTTCAATATCCATTTCGTCGGTATATTTTTTGATGTTCGGAAGACCCATACCTGCACCAAAGCCGAGTGAACGCACATTTTCAGGTGCTGTTGAGTAACCTTCCTTCATAGCAAGTTCAATATCGGGGATACCGGGTCCTTTATCGGCAAGAACAACTGTTATATCTTCAGGTGTAATTGTTGCATCGATAACACCGCCCTCAGCATGGATAACCATATTGATTTCTGCTTCGTAAACGGCAATTGCAACTTTTCTTATAAGTGTAGCGTCAAAGCCAAGGTCTTTTAAAGAACGCTTGAGCTTGCCCGATGCCTCACCTGCACAGATGAAGTCATAGGCATTGACGTCATAATGAAGTTTAACCTCTTCCATTATTTTCCGCTGCCTCCTCTGAGTCCTTTTGCATAAAGGCGACCGCAGGAAGTGAACATTTCAAGATCTGTTTTAATAAGAACAATATCACGGTCTTCAGCAAGGTTAATCATGCCGATGTCGGGTGATTTGCCTCTTACAAAAACAATACATTTCATATCCATCATTTCAGCAGTTCTGACAACCTGAGGGTTGACAAGTCCCGTAAGCAGAACAGCCTGCTCCTTAACATAAGCAAGAACGTCACTCATCATATCGCTGCCGCAAGCAGTATGAACCTCACGGTCAAGGAAGTCTTCACCGTAAACAATAGTACCTTCAAGAATTTCAACAATTTCTTTTACCGTCATTTTTAACCCTCCATGAGAATTATTGCATTATATGATACCATACATTACAGTAAAAATCTACATAAAATCACATCAAATTAATAAAAAAATGTTAAAAATTAATGAATAATATAGAACACACCTTTGATGTGATTAACCGTGTTGTTATAAATAAACGTTATCGACAAATTCGGTTTTGTCGGGTTCATTTATTTCGCACAATCTTACTCTGTGGGCGTAGGGATGGGCCTCCCGGACCATCCGCAGATTCTGCTGAGTTAACGGACGGTCGAGGACGCCCGTCCCTACGCAGTTGACTGAAGCAGGGTTCGTAGGGGCGCGCATTGCGCGTCCGCTGAATCAATCACTTTTTTACGGACGACCACTGGTCGCCCCTACAATAATAATTTGAAAATTGCTCGACAAACCCAAAATTTATCGAATATTTTTATTGCAAAAAACACCTGCAAAGATAAACAATCTCTGCAGGTGTTGTGTATTATAAAACAATTATTTCTTAATCTGCCAGAAGCCGACTTTCTTCATAACCTTTGTGAGCGTCTTGTTTGCAATGTATGAAGCCTTCATTGCACCCTCTGCGGCACACTTTTCAAGGTAAGCCTTATCTGCCATAAGCTCGTAATATTTTTCCTGAACGGGTTTGATGCTTTCAATAACGCTTTCAGCAACAGCAAGCTTGAAGTCGCCGTAGCCCTTACCGTCAAATTCTTTCTCAATCGCATCATAATCAAGACCTGTACAGCAGGAATAGATAGACATAAGATTGTTGATGCCGTCTTTACCGTCAGCATATCTTACCTTAGCCTCAGAGTCTGTAACTGCAGACTTGAACTTCTTTCGGATATCGTCGGGTGTGTCAAGAAGAGCGATTGAAGCCTTCGGGTTCGGGTCGGATTTTGACATTTTCTTTGTCGGGTCCTGAAGCGACATAACCCTTGCACCTGCTTTGCCGATATACGGATTGGGAATTGTGAAAGTAGGGGAATAGATGCCGTTGAAACGGTCAGCGATATCTCTTGCAAGCTCAAGATGCTGCTTCTGATCGGCACCGATAGGCACGTAGTCAGCCTGATAAAGAAGGATGTCTGCCGCCATAAGTGTCGGATATGAGAAAAGACCAACGTTGATGTTGTCAGCGTGTTTTGCTGATTTATCCTTGAACTGTGTCATTCTTGCAGCTTCACCGAACTGGGTGTAGCAGTTAAGAATCCATGCAAGCTCAGCGTGCTGAGGCACGTGTGACTGAACAAAAACAACGCTTTCTTCAGGGTCAAGACCGATTGCAAGAAGCAAAGCATACATTTCAAGTGTCTGCTTGCGAAGCTTTGCGGGTTCCTGACGTACTGTTATTGCATGAAGGTCAGCGACAGCGTAAAGACAGTCGTTATCCTTACTCATAGATGCCCAGTTCTTAAGAGCACCGAGGTAGTTGCCGAGCGTAGGCACGCTTGTCGGCTGAATTGCACTGAGTACTCTTGCTTTCTTTTCAACGTTTTCCATAATGATACCTCCGATGTGTAACTGCTGACTATTTTAACACATTTAATCGGGATTGTAAATCATAAATATTTGTGTTACAATACTTTTAATGATTGGAGTGATAGTTTTGGCAAAGTTTGACTGTGTATTGCTCGATTTTGACGGTACGATTGCCGACACGAGCGAAGGCATTTTTGAAGGAATTCGTTACGGAATAAAAATGGAAGGTTTGCCTCAGCCGAGTCCTGAGGATATGAAAACATTTATAGGCCCTCCGCTTAATGTCGGTTTCAGAAACCATTTTCCCGATATCAGCGACGATCAGGTTGAAATGCTTATCATCCATTACAGGGCAAAATATTCCGTTGACGGATATTATAAATTTAAGCTTTACGACGGAATGGAGGATTTGCTTCTTTCCTTACGTGAGGCAGGAATCAAAACCGGAATTGCAACATCAAAGCCTCAGGTTTTTATCGATCATATTGTAAAGACCTGCAATCTCTCGCATCTTTTTGATGTTGTAGTCGGTGCGGAAACAGATGTGCTTGAGGCAGGTAAAAAAGTTATAATCGAAAAAGCACTCGATTTGCTCAAACCGCACAACTGTGAAAAGCCGCTTATGGTCGGCGATACGAAGTACGATATCCTCGGTGCAAACGATGCAGGCGTACCGAGCGTTGCCGTAACATTCGGCTTCGGAAGTATTGATGAAATGATTGTCGCAGGTGCAACGTATGTTGCCAAAAACTGCGATGATATAAAGAATATTGTTTTCGGATAAAATAAATCCCACAGAGCTGTTCTGTGGGATAGTTTTATGTCTTTTTTCTGAATCTTATAATGTCAAAAATTGCTGCGATCACACATCCGACGGCATAGCACGCTATATCTGCCCAGGCAAAAGAAGTACCCATCATTGTTACAAGTATCGGATTGGTGATTCCGAGGATATCAACGTAATTAAAATACTGACCGATTTCAACGAGGATTGCGAAAATCATAACGTAAAGACTCATCAGTCTGAACTTGTCAGGAAAAACAATTCTCGCAAAGCTCCATACAACCACGGTGACAATCATATCTCCTACATAGGGACGGATGAAATCATCGTGTACATATAAGGCGATTAACACTTCAACGAAAAACAGAAAGACAAACACTGCAAGAAAAATCAACCTTTTTTTGAGTAACTTTGATTTCATAAAATCACCTCTCACCAATAGTATAACATACAGTAAAAATTAAAGCAAATTAAAAGACTGTGCTGAATTTCAGCACAGTCTTAGTTCTTTATAAATCAGTCTTCAAGTGTAATAAGATTAATGCACTTTGAGGGGCAAACCTCTGTACACTTGCCACAGCCTGTACATTTGCTGAAGTCGACCTTGGCACAGAAATTCTCAACCTTAACAGCATCGAATTCGCAAGCCTTGACGCACTTCATACAGCCGATACAGCCAAGCTCACATTCCTTACGTGTAACAGCACCCTTGTCTTTATTAACGCAAAGAACAACGGCCTTTGCCTCGTGAAGGGGCATCATCTTGATAATGCCGTTGGGGCAAGTCTTAAGACACATCTTACAAGCCTTACATATTGCGGGGTTGACACGTGCAACACCGTCGCAGATGCTGATTGCTTCATAAGGACAAGCCTTTGCACAGTCACCAAGACCGATACAGCCGTAAATACACTCTTTCGGACCACCGAAAAGCTGCTTTGCCATCAGGCAGGATTCAACACCATTGTAAACCATTTTTGTCTTTGCTTTTTCGCAGAAGCCCTGACATGTTACAACAGCAGCTGAAGGAGCAACGTTACCTGCAGAAAGACCTGCAATTTCAGCAATCTGTGCTGAAACGTCGTTGCCTCCGGGTGCACAGAGTGCAGTGTTTTTTGTAATGCCCTTTGAAAGAGCAGCGGCATAACCGTCGCAGCCTGAAAATCCGCATGCACCGCAGTTTGCGCCGGGAAGACATTCACGGATTGCTTCAGCCTTCTCGTCAACGGGAACAGCCATAACCACCGAAGCAACGGCAAGTCCCACACCTGCAATAAGACCGATAGCAGAAACGATAAGAACAGCCAATAAAATTGAATTCATATTTTCTGCCCTCCCTTATGCAAAGATGTTTTCGACGACTCCTGCAAAGCCGAGGAATGAAAGTGAAACGAGTGAAGCTGCAATAAGTGTGATCGGAAGTCCTTTAAGGAACTTCGGAATGTCGCAGGATTCAAGTCTTGAACGTACACCTGCAAACATAACCATTGCAACAAGGAAACCAACACCGCCGCCGATTGCACAGATGAGTGACTCTGCAAAGTTGTAACCGTTGTCAATGTTGAGCGTAACAACACCGAGAACCGCACAGTTTGTTGTGATAAGCGGAAGGTAAATTCCGAGTGAATTGTAAAGTGAAGGTATGTACTTTTTAAGTACGATTTCAACCATCTGAACAAGCGCTGCGATAACAAGGATGAATACGATTGTCTGGAGGTATTCAAGATTATTTGCAACAAGAAGATACTTGTTGATAGGGTAGGTAACTGCCGTGGAAAGAGCCATAACGAAGATAACTGCAAGTGACATACCGACTGCAGTGTTCACCTTCTTTGAAACACCGAGGAACGGGCAGATACCAAGGAACTTAGCAAGAACAAAGTTCTGAGTAAGAATCATTGTAAGGAAGATGCTGACTAATGTTTTTGTCATTTCCATTATGCCTCAACCTCCTTCTTCTCGCAAGACTCGTCGGTTGCTCTGATTGCACAGGACTTAGCCATCGGACAGTTTTCACAGCCCTTAAGCTCAGCCTTCGGCTTGCCTTTTGATTCAGCAAGCTTGTTTGCAAGAGCCATTACAAGACCGTAGGTGAAGAAACCGCCGGGAGCAAGGATGAATATAAGCATCGGGTTTTCATTGAGGAACGGAATTGAAAATCCGTCAAAAGAACCACCGATAAGTCCGCTGATGCCTGCGAGGAATGTACCTGCACCGAGGATTTCACGGATTGTTGCCATAACGAAAAGTGCTACCGTAAAGCCAATGCCCATTCCGAGACCGTCAACAGCCGAAGCCAACACACCGTTTTTGCCTGCAAATGCCTCAGCACGACCGAGGATGATACAGTTAACAACGATAAGCGGAAGGTAAACACCAAGCTGTTCGTCGAGCACGGGAACAAAAGCCTTAACAAGCATCTGAACGATTGTAACGAAAGATGCGATAACTACGATGTAAGCAGGGATACGCACCTTTGCGGGGATAACTTTTCTTAATGCTGAAATAACGATATTAGAGCAGATAAGAACAATTGAAGCGGAAAGACCCATACCGATTGCACCGGTAACAGAAGTTGAGGTTGCAAGCGTAGGACAGGTACCGAGAACAAGTCTTAAAACAGGGTTTTCGATAATAATACCCTTGGTAAGCTCTTTACCGAGTGATTTTTTCTCTGCCATCAGTTTGCACCTGCCTTTCCTTCATTAATTGTCTTATAGTTTGCAAGGGCAGTGTTGACTGCTTCTGCAACTGCTTTTGATGAAATTGTTGCACCTGAAAGAGCATCAATTTCGTTGTTTGCAGCGTTTGCTGAATTCTTAAGAACTTTTATTTCATCGCTCATTCCGATGAATTTGCTCCTGAATTCAGACTTCTGTGCATTCATTCCGAGACCCGGAGTGTCGTTAATCTGAAGAAGCTCAACGCCTGTGATTTTACCATCGTTATCAATGCCTGTCATAACGATGATTTCACCGCCGTAGCTCTTGGCTGTTGTTGTGAAAACAAAGCCTGCCTCGTTGCCGTCTTTGTCAAGACCAACTACGTATTTGATACCGTTTTCAGTCTTTTCTTCAAAAGTTTCTGCAGCTGTGAGAACAGTTTTTCTTGTTTCAATTTCAGTTTTTATTGCAAGCTCATCAATGATGGGTGCAGTAACCTGGTTAGCGAATGCGAGAAGTGCTGTTGAAACAAGACAGATTACGAACAATGCTATTGTGGGGACGAGGATAGCTTTTTTCATGACTTCTTCGCCTCCTTTTCCTTCTTCTCCTTTTTGGGAGTGCCGAAAGGCTTCGGAAGAGTGATGTTTTCAATCAACGGAACAAGGATGTTCATAATGATGATTGAGTATGAAACACCTTCGGGAAGGTTACCGAAAATACGGATAAGAGATGTGATAACACCGCAACCGATTGCGAAGATGATTTTGCCTTTGAAAGTAATCGGTGATGTTGTGTAGTCAGTTGCCATAAATATTGCACCAAGAAGAAGACCACCGCCAAGAAGCTCGTAAGCAACGAAGCTGAGGTCGCCCTTGCCTGCAACAAGCATAAAGAGTGCAACTGTACCGATGTAAATGAGAGGAATTGTCGGTGAAATTACCTTGCGGATAACAAGGTAAAGACCGCCGAGAAGAATTGCGATTGCACAGGTTTCACCAAGACAGCCTGCACGCCAGCCAACAAGCATTTCTGTCAGCGTAGCTTCGGGTGCAACGCCTGAAGAAATCATTGAATGAATGTCTGCAAGCGGTGAAGCAGAGGTCATTCCGTCAAGGTTGCTGCCTGACCATGTAAGCGGAGCTGTCCATGTTGACATCGCAACGGGGAAGGAAGCAAGAAGGACGATACGTCCTGCTATTGCAGGGTTAACGAAATTCTGTCCGATACCGCCGAAGAACTGCTTTGTTACAACAATCGCAACTGCAGAACCGATCGGTACCATCCAGAGAGGAATACTTACCGGAAGGTTGAAGGCGAGCAAAAGTCCCGTGATAACGGCACTGAGGTCACCGACAGTCTGGTCACGGTTCATTACAACTCTTGAAAAATATTCAAAAATGACGCAAGTGCCGACTGCGATACATTCAATAAGCAATGCTCTGGGTCCGAAGAAAACAACGGAAGCGATGAGTGCAGGAACAAGTGCAATGATTACGTCAAGCATAATGTTTCTGACTGTTTTATGTGTGCGGTCGTGCGGAGAAGCACTGACAACGAGTTTATTGTTCAAAGCCATTATTTTGCACCTGCCTCTCTTACGATTGCCTTTGCAAGACGCATATGCTGAACAAGCGGTTTCTTTGCAGGGCAGGAGTAAGCACAGCTTCCGCACTCCATACAAACCATAACGCCGTCCTTAACAAGGGCATCTGCATCCTTTGCTTTTGCATTACGTACAATTCGTGTCGGAACAAGACTGATCGGACAAGCTGAAGCACAGCGTCCGCAACGGATACAGTCTGTTTCTTTGAATACCTTTGCATCTTCCTTTGAAAAAGCAAGCAAAGCGTTGTTGCTCTTTGAAAGAGGATGGTCAAGGTCTGTGATAGCGGTACCCATCATCGGACCGCCTGCAACGATTTTTACAGGCTCGTCTTTGAAACCACCGCAGAATTCGATGATGTCGCTGATGCTTGTACCGATAGGAACACGAAGGTTTTTAGGTTCCTTGATTGCCATACCGTCAACTGTAAGCGAACGGCTGACAAGAGGCTTACCTGTTTTAAGGTAACGGGAAATGAATGCTGTTGATGCAACGTTCATAACCATACAGCCGATGTCTGACGGGAGCTTGCCCGGAGGAAGCTGACGTCCTGTTGCAGACTGAATCATCATCTTTTCAGCACCCTGCGGGTAGCGTGATTCAAGCTGCATAATCTTGATTGCACCGTTAGCACTGCTGTCACCGTCAACAATCTGCTCAAGGATTTTGAATGCCTCGGGCTTGTTATCCTCAACAGCGATAACAACATTAGGAATCTCAAGAAATTCCATAATTGTTCGGATACCTGAATATATATCCCATGAGTTTTCGATACATTCACGGTAGTCAACAGTAATGTAAGGCTCACACTCAGCCGCATTTATGATGAGTGTGTCTATCTTTGCAGGTGCATTGAGTTTGATATGTGTCGGGAAACCTGCACCGCCAAGACCTACAAGGCCTGATTCTCTGATAGCCTTGATAAAATCTTCTTTCGTTTCAACGTGAGGAGGCTTAATTCCCTCGTAAAGACGCATTTCACCGTCTGATTCAATTGTGACACCCTGAGCCATTGCACCGCCCGGGAGCTTTACGTTACCGATTGCGGTAACTGTACCTGAAACGGAAGCGTGGATTGGTGCGCTTACAGGCTTGTCGCTGTCGCCGATAACCTGACCGACGGCAACTGTGTCGCCAACCTTAACTGTCGGTGTACAAGGTGCACCGATATGTTGCTGCATAGGTAAAATAACCTGTTTAGGTTCCGGCATACGAACAACTTCAAGCTCTGCCGTGTTCTTGTGGTGAGCAACCTTAACTCCGCCACGAACTTTTTTCACAGCCTTGATTACGCCGGGAACGTGAATTTTACCCATTTGTTCAACCCCTTTCAATTCTATATACGATTAATAATTTTATCCAAAGCGGGAAGCACCAGCTTCAGCGTTGTTCCCGTAACAAAACCTGTTGCAACGGCAAACAACATCAGTAACGGGCCGTAACCCGTAATCAATGCCCACGTACCTGAAAGAATACAAGCTACCGTGAGCTGACCGATATTATGACAAACGGCACAGATGATTCCGATACCGATATATCCGAATTTGATTTTTTTGCTTCGCAGAAGAATACAGGCAGCAAGCGTGCTGAGGAGACCTCCTGCCGCACTCATAAGCATTGCTGTTGTTCCTCTTGTAATTCCTGCAAAAGCAGCTTTAAAAAAAGTTATCGCAAATGCACTGCCGACACCCGATGAGGACGCTAGAAACATTGTAACAACGTTCGAAAGTCCTGGCTTTGCTCCGGGCGGTAACCCGGGCAGGGGAGGTATCAGCGATTCAAGGAATGAAAGTGAAAGAGCCAATGCTCCCATAATTCCGAGAAAAGCGATTGTTTTTGTTTTAGACTTTTTTGTATTCATAAACAATACCGTCAGTAAGTTATCATATCTGTTTTGTCTGCACCCTTGATTGTGATAACAATTTTTTCAGGCAGACAGGCGGCAGTTTGTCCCTTGGAGGAAAGCCAACCGCTGTTTATGCAGAGTTCATCTCTGCAGGTTGCTTTAGTGAAACAAATAGCACCGTTTTTAACGGAGATAACCGTGTTTTCTTTCGGTGAAAAAGTGTATGCTTCATCGACTGCATCAAGCTTGATTTCTTCTGTTTTTTCACCGTCCACATAAATCTGTGCAATAAGCTCATTGTTATTGAAAAGGTTTGGAAGGAAAAGCAGGAAGCTTAAAAGCAGAACACCTGCAATTATCAAAATATCTGTACGTCTGAAAAGCTTTCTCATTTTGCCACCACAAAGCTTTCGTCGGTAAGAGTGAAGCTGTCCTTGATTCCGTCCGTAACACGGACTGTTTTATTCTTGAAAACAAACACAGCCTGAGCGTCGTATTCATTAAGAAGTTCGATACTTTGGTTATAGCCGAGAATATAGCAGGCTGTTGAGAGTGCATCGCTGAGCAAACCTGAATCACAGATTACGGTTATACTTGAAAGTCTGCTGTCGGCAGGGTAACCTGTTGTGGCATCAAGAATATGGTGGTATGTTTTTCCGTCCTGTTCAAAGAACTTTTCATAATTTCCTGATGTGGAAACGAAGGTATCGGAAAGCTTGAGTGTACCCATTGAAGCCAGATCGTTTTCGGGATTGACAATGCCGATATTGAAATCTTTTTTGCCGTAAAGAAGGAGGCTTCCACCAACAGAAATAACCGCGGAATCTGTATTGGTTGCTGAAAGAAGAGCTTTGACTCTGTCGCAGGCTGCACCTTTTCCGACTGCACCTAAATCAAGTGTTTGTCCCTCGGCAATTCTTACTGTTGTATTAGTGACTTTGATTGCGGAGTAGCGCACGTCGCTGAGTTTTTCGGTAATTTCCTTTTCAGTCGGAAGACGCTGTTTGTCTCCGCCGAAGTCCCAGAGTTTTGTTACCTCACCGACGGTGATATCAAAAACACCTCCGCAGTTTTTTGCAACATCAACGGATTTCGAAATTATATCAGCGGTTTCGGCAGAAACGGAAACTGCAGTGCCGGGATTAGCATTGATTCTGTAAATGTCAGAGTTTTTCTCGTTTCGTGAAAGAAGGGCTTTTTCAGTTTCGTTTATATTTTCAATAACAAGCTCAGCGTTTTCTTTGCCGTCAGGTCCGAAGAGTCGCAGATTTATAACCGTACCCATTGCAATAGCTGTGGTCTGATATTCTCTGCTGTTTCTGACAGAATCAAAAACGATGATTCCGACAATCAGTGCGACACAGACAGCGACGGCAATCAAGGCACGCTTATTAATATTTTTCAGCTTTTCTGCAGTTTTCAAAACATCACCTGAACCCACAATAAACCATAGTAACTTATTCTAAATGATTATATACCTTTTTGATTTTTTGTTCAATAGAAAAACGATTAATTAATTATTTAACAAACTTTCTTCATTGTGTTTAAAACAAAGAAAAACACCCGCTGTAAAAGCGGGTGTTAAAGTTAGTTTTTAAAAGATTATACGTACCAGATCCAACCGAAGAGGATGTAAACGATAATCCACTGGATTGTAGAATACTTAACAGTTACTTCGCAAGTTGCAGAAACTTTACCGTCGGGAGTTTTTGCAGTAATGGTAGCGTTACCCAATCCTGTTGCATAAACTTCACCGTCTTCGTTAACTGTTGCAACACTTTCGTCTGAAGATTCCCAGATGATGTCTGTTGAATATGCAGCCTCTTCAGGAAGAATAGTAACGAAGAGACGTACTGTCTGCTTGAAGTTCATACCAAGCTCCTGCATGCTCATAACAAGCTCTGTCGGATTTGCAACAAGCTTTGCAACCGGACGGTCTTCGTGAGAACCGCAGTTGTCACAGATTCTTCTCTCTGTACCTTCCTTGCTATATGTGGGCTTTTCAACAACCTTCCAAGCAAGCCACTTGTGACCTGTTTTCGTAAGTGTTGTAGAACTCTTTACATCCTGACAAGCAGGGCAGAAGTTACGAACATAACCGTCTTCGGTACATGTTGCTTCCTTACGGTCAATAATGTAGTTATGACCTGTTTTTGGAAGTGTAGTTTCTGTTATTGTATCACCACAGTCCTTACATACTGTTCTGATATAACCGTTTTCTTCACAAGCAGGAGCTTTCTTAACGATTTCTGTTTCGCCGTGACCTTTTTTCTCAATCGTAGTTGAGCTGATAACAGTGTTACAATCAGGGCAGATTACTCTGTCGTAACCGTCTTCTGTACAAGTAGCATCCTTGTGCTCGTTCTTTTTGTTAGGATGATTCTTCGGATTGATTGTTGTTTCGGAGATTGTTTCACCGCAGTCTTTACAGATTACCTTGTTATAACCTGCTTCTGTACAAGTAGCATCTTTATGCTCGGTTTCTTTATTCGGATGGTTCTTGGGAGCGATTGTTGTTTCTGAGAGTGTTTCACCGCAATCACCGCAGATTACTTTGTCGTAGCCTGCTTCTGTACAAGTAGCATCCTTGTGGTCGTTTTTCTTGTTCTTGTGTTCAGACTTTTCAATTACAGATGAGTTTGCGATTTCACCGCAGATTTTACAGTACTGAACAATAGTACCTTCTTCGGAACATGTTGCTTCTTTAGTAATAACCCAAGAATCAGCGGGTTCGTGAACGTGAACTGTAGGAAGGTTGTTTTCAACAACTATTGAATCTGTAAGGTCGATGTTAGCTTCAGTACCGTCGTTTGCACTGATAGCACATGTTTCAAAATCAACAGTAAACTCAGAAGCAGTTACATCACCAACAACAGCATCTTCGCCGGTAGCTTTTGTATAAGTATATGTAACAACATCACACTCAGCAACAACAGGATCTGTCATTGCGAAACTGATTTTACCGTTAGCAGTGTTGAAGCTTGTTGAAGCACCTGCAACAAGAAGGTCAACGCTGAAAGCGATCTTAGAAAGTGTAAGACCCTGACATGTTGTTGTGATTGTAGCATCGAATGAATTAAAGCTGTTTTCTTTAAGCTTAAGGACGATAACAGCCTGTTCTTCTGTTTCGCTTACCAACTCAAGTGAAAATACCGGAGCTGCAGGAGTAGTCTGCTCATCAGCTGCAAGAACAAATGCAGGCGCAATTGTAAGGAACATAAGCGCTGCAAGGAAAACTGAAAGAGCTTTTGTAAAAATCTTTTTCATTTTTATTACCTCCGTAAGAATATAAAAATAGACATACTTATAATAATCCTTTTTTGCAAAAAGGTCAAGGTATGTTTTGACGAAAAAAGAGATATCGCTTTGTTTAAATTCACATATTTTTACAAATATATGTTTTTGTTCATATAAAAATCTGCCTGAATTTTTCGTGTAACGGTGAAAAACTATATTTATGAAAAGAAATTCAAGGGAGAATATGTATGACAAAACGTATGATTGCTGTTCTGACAGCCTTTTCTTTACTCTACGGTAGTGTTGCTTTAAAAATGTATAAAATTGCGACGGGTGAAACGGTGCTGGCTGACAGCACACGAAAAAAGTATACAATAACCGCAGGCGAGATAAGAGGGGATATTCTTGACTGTAACGGTTTAAAACTTGTTTCGTATGATTATGAAAACATAGTTGCGGCAAAACCTACCTTCAAAGCACTTTCTGCACTTGAGAGTGTTCTTGAAACAAGTGAATATGAGCTTTTGCGGGAAAGAATGAAAAATCTGACTGCGGTTTCGCTGAGCGTAGGAAAACAGGAACTTGACGAGAACTCGGATTTTGCTGTGTTGCGGAAATACTTCCGATATGAGGAAAATCAGATTGCTGACCATATAATCGGATACCTCAACGGTGAAGGCAGGGGAGTAAGCGGAATTGAGAAAAGCTTTGACAGCATTCTTTATACGGGCAAGAGCCTTTCGGCAAGCTTCAGTTCCGATGTTTACGGTCGGGTGCTCAGCGGAATGGAGATTACAGTAAATAACGGTGAACTCACAACCGGAGCTGTAACTCTCACTGTTGATACAGAAATACAAAAAGCAGTTGAAACTGCACTTGATAAAAATAACGTAAAATGCGGAGGTGCAGTTGTTGTTGAAATCGCAACGGGTGCAATAAGGGCAATCGCATCACGTCCCGACTTTGATGCAAGAAACATTTCGACTTATCTGAATGATAAAGATTCTCCGCTTCTTAACAGAGCATTGAATCCGTACAGTGTCGGGTCAGTTTTCAAAGTTGTTGTTGCAGCATCAGCGATTGAAAAGGGTCTCGGTTCTTTTAATTATGAATGCACAGGCAGCGTTGATATTGACGGAACAACATTTATCTGCAACAAGAACACGGTGCACGGCAAGCTTGATATAACAAAGGCTCTTGAATGTTCATGTAATACCTTTTTTATAGAGCTTGCGAAGAAAGTCGGGGCGAAGGCTTTGCTTGAAACAGCATCTCTTATGGGATTCGGTCAGGAAAATATACTTGCTGACGGAATCGTTTCAAAATCGGGAGTGATACCGTCACTTGATGAGCTTGAATCAAGCGGAGCGTTTGCAAATTTCTCCTTCGGTCAGGGTCGGTTTACTGCAACTATGCTTCAGCTTTGCAATATGATGTCAGCTGTTGCGGATGAAGGCAGATTCAGAAAACCGTATCTTGTTGAAAGAGTAACGGGAGCTGACGGTACGGTAATTCAGTCGCACAGCGGCGATTATCCTGTTTTTGTTCTTTCGTCAAAAACTTGTGAAAAGCTTAAACCGATGCTTGTAAGCGTGATAGAAAACGGTAACGCGCAAAAAGCAAAGCTGAGAAACGGTGTTCCGGCGGCAGGCAAAACCGCAACCGCACAGACAGGCGTATTCAGAGAAAACGGTACAGAAATTTGCAACACCTGGTTTGCAGGCTTTTTTCCTGCCGATAATCCGAAGTATACGGTTGTTATTCTCAAAGAAGGCGGAGTGTCAGGGGCGATGGATTGTGCACCTATATTTAAATGTATCGCAGATGAAATTACGGAGTTTGAAAAAAATTCTTAAAAAGTTAAAAAATGCTTGATTTGCTATATACCTTGTGTTATAATCTATCGGCAATCATTACACACGTAGAGTGTTTTGAGCGAAGTGCATTCAAAAAATGTCCGCTTTTTAAGCTCTGCGGAGGCAAAACTAAGGAGGAAAAAATTATGCCAGTTGTATCAATGAAGCAATTACTCGAAGCAGGTGTTCACTTCGGACACCAGACAAGAAGATGGAACCCGAAAATGGCTCAGTACATTTTCACAGAGCGTAACGGTATCTACATCATCGACCTTCAGAAGACAGTTGGTAAGCTTGAAGAAGCTTACATGTTCATCCGTGAGGTTGCTGCAAACGGAGATGAAATTCTCTTCGTAGGTACAAAGAAGCAGGCTCAGGATTCTGTTAAGGAAGAAGCTATCCGTTGCGGTATGCCGTACGTTAACGCACGTTGGCTCGGCGGTATGCTCACAAACTTCAACACAATCAAGAGAAGAATCAAGAGACTTGAGCAGCTCAAGAAGATGGAAGCTGACGGAACATTCGACCTTCTCCCGAAGAAGGAAGTTATCAAGCTCAACCTCGAAATCGAGAAGCTTGAGAAGTTCATGGGCGGTATCGTTAACATGAAGAAGCAGCCCGCTGCTATGTTCATCGTTGACCCGCGCAAGGAAAGAATCGCTGTTCAGGAAGCAAAGAAGCTCGGTATTCCCCTTGTAGCAGTTGTTGACACAAACTGTGATCCTGATGAAATCGATTACGTTATCCCCGGTAACGACGACGCTATCCGTGCTGTTCGTCTTATCGCTGGCGCAATGGCAGATGCTGTTATCGAAGGCCGTCAGGGTGAGCAGTCAGAAGCTGCACCGGCTGAGGAAGCAGTTGCTGAATAATTTTTGATTTAAAACCCCGTTATATTTCAGTGACGGGGTTTCTTTTAGATTATACTTACTTATAGGAGGAATTTATTATGGCATTTACAGCTAAAGACGTTCAGGCTCTTCGTGAGAAGACAGGCGTTGGTATGATGGATTGTAAGAAGGCTCTTGTTGAAACAGATGGCGACATCGACAAGGCTATTGATATTCTCAGAGAAAAGGGTCTTGCTTCTGCTGCTAAGAAGGCAAGCCGTGTTGCTGCTGAAGGTGTTGTTGCAGCATACAACGATGCTACAGCAGGTGCTCTTGTTGAGATCAACTGTGAAACAGACTTCGTTGCTAAGGGTGCTCCGTTCGTAGAGCTTGCTGCTAAGGTTGTCAAGACTGTTGTTGCTGCTAAGCCTGCTGATGTTGACGCTCTTCTTGCTACAAAGGCAGTTGATTCAGACAAGACAGTTGAAGAAGAGGTTCAGGAGGTATTCCTTGCTCTTCGTGAGAACATGAAAGTTCGTAGATTTGCTCTTGTTGAAGGCCACACTGTATCATACATCCACGCTGGTGGTTCAGTTGGTGTTCTTGCTGCATTTGACGTTGACGATGCAACAGCTGCTAACGATGAGTTCGTAGCAATGGGTAAGAACGTTGCAATGCAGATCGCTGCTATGAGCCCTGAGTACCTCGGTAAGGCTGATATTTCAGCTGATGAGCTTGCTAAGATGCAGTCAATCACAGTTGACAGTGCTCTCAACAAGCCCGAATCACTTCCCGTTCCTATCCTCAACAGCCTCATTGATGAAGCAATCAATGACGGTAAGTGGACTGCAGAGGACGCAGAGATCTACAAGGGTCTTGACCAGAAGCAGAGAAAGAACTTCCCGAACTTCATTTCAAAGGAAGCTATGGCTACACTTGCAGAAATCGCAGTTTCACACAAGGCTGAAATTTCTGACAACAAGATCTTCTCAGGTCTTGTACAGGGCCGTCTTTCAAAGCAGATCAAGGAAGTTTGTCTCCTTGAGCAGGCATTTGTTCGTTCAGACCTCTTCGAGGGCGACGTAAACGGCTACATCAACTCAGTTGCTAAGGCACTCGGCGCAGACATCAAGCTCAAGAGCTTTGTTCGTTTTGCAAAGGGCGAAGGCATCGAGAAGAAGGTTGACAATTTCGCAGCAGAAATTGCAAGCATGATGTAATTAATCTCGAAAGAGTAAAAATTAAGAGCCAATCCGAAGGGTTGGCTCTATTTTTTTCCATTGACGAACGGTTTACTTTGTTATATAATGGATTTAAAGGGAAGTATAAAACTTTCACTAACACAAAAAGGAAAGGTGATTTAAATGAAAATAACAAAGAGATTTTCAGCAATACTCTTATCTGTAGTTTTGTTGCTTACACTCGTTACTTTGCCTGTGGCAGCAGAAGAAGCTGTTCAGCAGGATATAAAAGGTGATGTCGACGGTGACGGAAACGTAAATTCTTCGGATGCCTTGCTGGTTCTTAAACACGCGGTCAAGAAATCCGAATTGACAGGCAAGCCTTTACAGCAGGCAGATGTTAACAAAGACGGTGTAATTAATTCATCCGATGCTTTGGTAATTTTGAAAATATCTGTTGGTATGGAAGAAGAAGACCCGAAACCGTCCGACAAAGAGGATATTGTTGCACTTTATAACACAAGTCTTATAAATTCAGCTGAACAGAGCAAGCTTGTTCTTGATATTTCCACCGATGTCAGTGTTAAAGTTAATAAGTTCTTGTTAGACGGTGAGGAAAATGAGGAGCTTACAAAGATCTTTGAAGACAGCCTTAACGAAACCGAGTACGAGGATTTAAAGCTTACTTTTGTTAACGGTGAAACTGAGGACGGAATTATAGCAGCAGATTTATTCTCGACTTTGGCTATTTCAGCAGACGATGTTGAGACTGCAACGGCTGTTCCGCACGGTGACGGTTACAAGGTTACATTGAAGCTTTATCCTGTGAGCGAAACATATAGTGAAGATGACCTTGCCGGAAGCGGTTATGAATCATATAAAGAGAATGTAAATATCGAGATACTCGCTGTTACTGACGGACAGGGCAGACTTATGCTTCTTGATTACTATACATACGGAAATGTCAAAGCTACTGCAACTGAAGAAGGCGTGAAAGTAACAATGGATTTTGATATGGAAGAAAGAGAAGTTATGAGCTTCGCATATTAAAAAATGAAGGATAGCTCTTCGGAGCTATCCTTAAATTTTTGCAGACAAAAAGAAAAACCGTGAGGATTTTCCTCACGGTTTCTTTTGTTAATAAAGATTACTGCTCAACGGGATATACGCTGACCTTTTTGCGGTCCTTACCCATACGCTCGAACTTAACTGTACCGTCAATAAGAGCGAAGAGAGAATCGTCCTTGCCTCTGCCAACGTTGTTGCCCGGATGGATGTGTGTTCCACGCTGCTTGTAAAGGATGTTGCCTGCGAGAACGAACTGTCCGTCAGCACGCTTTGCACCAAGTCTCTTTGACTCAGAGTCACGTCCGTTACGAGTAGAACCCATACCTTTCTTATGAGCGAAAAGCTGAATGTTTAACTTAAGCATTTTGGCACCTCCATGTTAAATAACTTTAATGTTGTCGGGGTAATCCCCAGCCAGACTTCCGAGATGAAGTCTAAGGCCTTCAAGAATTTGCTGCGCTTCAGATAACTCTGATGTAACACGGATATTCATATATCCGTCATCAACCTCTGCCGTGATTTCGCAACCGACAATTTCGGAGAGGGTATTGGCTGCCATATAGGCTGCCGACGAAACAAAGGCACAAATAATGTCCTGTCCCGACTCTGCCGAACCTGAATGTCCGCTGATTTCATAACCGCAGATAAGGTTATCTTCAGTGAAAAATCTTGCTTTAATCATAGCAATTAAGCGTTGATTGCAGAAATTTCAACCTTAGTGTAGGGCTGTCTGTGGCCCTTCTTGCGCTTCTCGTTCTTCTTCGGCTTGTAAGTAAATACTGTTACTTTCTTAGCCTTACCATTCTTGATAGCCTTTGCTGTTACTGTTGCGCCGTCAACATAAGGAGCGCCTACAACAATGCCATCTTCCTTACCAACAGCTACTACCTTGTCAAAAACAACTTCGCTGTCAGCTTCAACGTCAAGCTTCTCGATGAAGAGAGTATCTCCTGCTTCAACCTTGTACTGCTTGCCGCCTGTAACGATGATTGCGTACATTCTAACTAACCTTCCTTTATTATGGACTCGCTACGTGGGGCGGATAAAATCACTTTATGTCGCAAATGCGACGCCCGTAATATGCGGTATTTCGAATTATAGCATAACAGTCAAGCTTTGTCAACTGTTATTTTCAGTCTTTTTTGCTGACGTCTGTGTCAATTTCTCCGTTATCCTCGGGAAGGATAAAAGCAAGCACAATGTAAAGCAAAGTGAAGGGGAAGCCTGTTGTAAAAATTGCGGCAATAGCAAAAACAACACGGATTATTGTAGGGTCGATATTGAAAAAGTTCGCAATACCTGCACAAACACCACAGAGCTTTTTGTCTGTTGAGCTTTTGTAAAGTCTTTTGTTAGTCATGTTTCTTATTCCTTTCCGTTTTGTATTCTTGTTGCAGTAATTGTGTTCTGCATAAGTGTTGCAATGGTCATCGGGCCAACGCCGCCGGGAACGGGAGTGATGTAACTTGCCTTCTCTTTGCAAGCCTCAAAATCAACGTCACCGCAAAGCTTGCCGTCGTCCATTCTGTTGATGCCGACGTCGATGATAACTGCACCGTCCTTAACCATATCGGCAGTAACAAAGTTCGGTCTGCCGACAGCTGCAACAATAACATCTGCACCTGCAACAACCTCCTTAAGGTTCTTGGTGCGTGAATGGCAGATTGTAACCGTTGCATTTTCTTTGAGCATAAGCATTGCCATAGGCTTGCCTACGATGTTGCTTCTGCCGATTACAACACAGTTTTTACCGTCAAGGTCGATGTTTTCATAACGAAGCATTTCCATAATTCCTGCGGGTGTGCAGGGAAGGAAATTGAAATCACCGATCATAATGTGACCGACGTTCTCAGGGTGGAATGCGTCAACGTCCTTTTCAGGCTTTATAAGATTGAGAACCTTTTTTTCGTCAAGGTGCTTCGGCAGGGGAAGCTGGCAGAGGATGCCGTTAACTGATTTATCGTTGTTGAGCTTTTCAACAAGCTCAATCAGTTCTTCTTCCTTTGTTTCTGCAGGAAGAACATATTCAAGCGAACGGATTCCGCAGAATTCGCAAGCCTTCTTCTTGTTGTTTACATAAACTCTGGAAGCCGGGTCGTCACCGACGAGTATAACTGCGAGGCACGGCTCAATGCCGTTTTCTTTAAGCTCTTTTACTTCATCCGAAACACGGAGCTTTACCGCTTCGGAAACTTCTTTACCGCTGATGATTTTATACATCTTGTTTTTCCTCGCTTTCTGCAGTTTCAGCATCAGCTGTTTTCTTGGATTTTTTTGATTTTCTTACTTCGTAAACTTCGCCTCTTGCTTCAGCTTCTTTTTTTAGCTCTTCTTCAAGGAAGAAATCAATGCCGTCAATCGGCTTCGGATTCTTGGTGTACTTACGGATAAGAACAACAAGAGCGATGAAGCAAACGAGAGCGAGAGCTGCGGAAATAACCTGTGAAACACGAAGGGTTGTGCCTGTGATGTAAAGGCTGTCTGTACGAAGTCCTTCAACAACGGCTCTTTCAAGTCCGTACCATACGCCGTAGCAAAGGAAAATCTGTCCGCTGAACTTACGGAATTTCTGACAGATGAGATAGAGAACAAAGAAACCGAGAAGGCACCAGATGGATTCGTAAAGGAAGGTCGGATGAACAGCCTTGTTCGGATCCATTGTTATTCCGTTTGCCACGAACTCGTCCTGATGTCCGATTATGTATGTGGCAATTTTGCTGCTCCACATACCCCACGGCAGGTCTGTATTTGTGCCGAAGGCCTCCTGATTTGCAAAATTACCCCAACGGCCGATACCCTGACCGATAAGAAGGCTCATTGAAGCCATATCAAGAAGATTCCAAAAATTCATTTTACGAACCTTGCAGACGACGAATGCGGCCGCAAGACCGCCGATAATACCGCCGTAAATTGCAAGTCCGCCTTCCCATATGGCAAAGATATCAAGCGGATTATCCTTGTAAAGATCCCATTTGAATATACAATAATATAATCTTGCACCGATGATGCCGAAGATTGTGCCGTAAATAAGCACGTCGAGCATCTTGTCAAGGCTTATCTTCCATTTATAAGCCATTCGTCCTCCGAAGAGCACGGCAAGCAAAAAGCCGAAAGCAATAATTGCACCGTACCAACGGATTGTGATATCTGCTCCGAAAAGATTGAAATCCGCAAGGATTGAGGAAACATTCATGCTTCCCGAAAGTCCGTTAAAAAATACTTCTACTGTATCGTGCATTTTTGTCACCTCAGTTGTTTGGTAAAATTACAGAAAGTGTGCTGTAGTTTTCGTCAAGAGTTTTGTTAAGAAGCTCTCTGATGTCTTCAACAGTTACTGTTTTGTAGGTTTCAAAATCGGTGAAAACGTCCTCGTCTGCAAAATATGAAACAGCCATATTGTTTGCAAGACCGTCAACGTCGTTCATTCCCATAATCATTCTGCCGTAAAGCTTTTTCTTTGTTCGTTCAAAAACTTTTTCGTCAAATCCTTTTTCGCGGAAATGTCTGATTTCTTTTTTGATTTCCTCGCTGACAGTTTTCGGGTCGTTGCTTTCACCTGCGAAAAGAACACACGAGTAACCGAAGCCTGTGAAATATTCAAAACCGAAGTTGTTGTTTATAAGGTTTGCATCGAAAAGTCGCTTATAAAGGTCAGTTGACGGACCCGAAATCATATCAAGGAGAATTTCCATAGCAATTTCTTCTTTTGCTGTTCTTTCGGGGGTGTCCCATTCCTCTTTGAAGCCGAGCATAAACTGAGGAGTTGCAACGGAAAGCTTTTTCTCGCAGTAATCTGCCTTAACTTCCTTCGGCTCTTCAATAATCTTTCTCTGTGCCATTTTACCTTCAACGGGTTTAAGCACCTTGTCGGCAACTTCAAGAACCTCTTCGACTGTTGTGTTACCTGCAACTGCAAGCACCATATTGTTGAGATTGTAGAAATTGTTGTAGCAATCGTAAAGCATATCTGCCGTAATCTGTGCGATTGATTCCTGAGTTCCTGCAATGTCAATTCTTACGGGCAGGTTGTGGTACATATTGCGAAGGCAGTTGAACATAACCTCCCAGTCGGGAATGTCCTTATACATATCAATTTCCTGACCGATGATGCCCTGTTCCTTTTCAACAGTTGCCTGAGTGAAATACGGATTCTGAACAAAGTCGAGGAGAATTTCAAGGTTTTCTTTGAAATTGCCTGAGCAGGAGAAAAGATAACCTGTTCTGTCAAAGCTTGTGTAAGCATTAGCTGATGCGCCTGTTTTTGCAAATCTTTCAAAAGCATCAAGGTCTTCGCTTTCAAAAAGCTTGTGTTCAAGGAAATGAGCCGTGCCTTCAGGGATTTCTCTGAAAGAGCCGTCCTTGGTTTCAATCATTGTGTCGATTGAACCGTACTTTGTTGCAAAAATCGCATAAGTGCTTGTGTAGCCTGCCTTGGGCATAATAAGAATCTTAAGACCTGACGGGTGGTCAATGTCATAATACATTTCGTTAAGAAGCTCGTTTCTGATTTCATTAATCTTCATCGTCGATGACCTCCCCGTTAGATTTGAGCATAAACACGGTGTCGAGAGTAATTGTCTTTGCAACCTCGACAACCTGAGATTTTTCAACTTCGTTTATTTCCTCAACGTAAGCTTCGGGAGTTTTGAGTGACTCTCTGAAAATCTGTGAGGAATACCACGCGCAGATTGATTCCGGTGTGTCGTTGTTGCTGATGATTGAATCGGTAATACTCTTGATTGAAGAGGAGAAGTCTTCGTCAGAAAAATCACCCTTTGCAACAAGTGAAAGCTGATTTAAAATTTCATTTCTTGCTTTTTCTTCGTTTGCGTCTTCAATACCGCTTTGTACCATAACGATACCCTTTGAAGAGAAAAATGCAGCGGAGCAATAGTAGCAAAGGCTCATCTTTTCGCGAACAACGGAGAAAAGCTTTGAATAAGTGCCGCCACCGAAAATATCAACGGCAATTCGCATCGGCACGGAGTTATCGTATTCGTCAGCCATAGCCGTGCGGAAGCCCATAACGAGCTTGCCCTGCTTGATGGGCATTTCTTCGCAGACATATTCGGGCTGATTGACTTCATTCACGAAAACCGTGTTGATTTCAGCAACATCTCTTTTAATTGAGCTGAAACGGTTCTTAAGCATCTCGGCAACGGGAGCAATGTCCATACTGCCGACCATTGTGACCTGAATAGTAGCCTTACAAAGAACCTCTTTCCAGGCTGAGTAAACTTCTTCGGGAGTGAGTGTCTTCACCTCATCAACTGAACCTAAGCGGTTGATGCTGTAAGCCTCATCCTTGAACATTATTTCTTCGCAACGCATAAGTGCATAACGGCGCTTGTCATTCATTTCGTTTTCGATAGCTTCAATAAGAAGACGCTTTTCCTGCTCGATGATGTCAGCGGGGAAGCTTTCACCTTCGGTAAGAGGGTCGAAAATCATATCTGTAAGAAGCTGAACACATTCGAGAGCAACCGTATCTCCGTCGAGGGCGAAACGGTCGTCGATAGCTGTGAGGTTAAAAGAAAGAATCTGTGACTCACCGCGTTTGAGAACACCTGCAGAAACAGATGCTCCGTAAAGCTCGTCAAGCACACGGTTAAGAGTGATATAATCGGGATATTTTGCACATCTTCTGTGAAGAATGAAGGGGAGAATTGCCCTTGCCGATGTGCCTGAATCAAGCGGCATAGCCATACTGATATTGATACGGCAGGTCTTGAATTTGTCGGTGCCCTGCGCACAAAGGCGTACGCCGTCAGCGATGTTTTCAAAATGCATAAAAACACAACCTTAATAAAAATTTGCTATATTTAAATTAGTATACCACAAAGCAGACAGAAATAAAAGTATTTTAGAAAAATATTACCACACACTTTCAGCAATATAAATGTAAATCATTGTTGAAGTTTTGAAATATATATGTTATAATGCCGTTATCGGAAGTGTCGGTACGGCATTTCTAAAAAATCAGGGAGGATTTATAATGAAAACATTATTTTCAAAAATCACAGCAGCAATTCTTGTTGTTATGATGATGTTCAGCATCGTTCCCGTAATGGGATTGGAGCTTTCATCACAGGCAGCAGAGAAGGTAACATTTTCGCTAAACCTTGCAGAAGAAACAAGCACTCAGGTTGTTCTTACTGTTAAGCTTGACAGCGGCAGCTTCGGTGCAGTTGACTTTGGCGTTACATACAATTCAGCTAAAGTTAAAAAGTGTACAAAGATTACAGGTAATACAGATATCGCTCTTAGCGGCGGTGTTCAGCAGTTCTATGCTCCGACAGGTCTCGGCAGTATCGCTGTTGAGCCGGCATACGACAAGGCAGGCAGTGTTATTGCAACTTATACATTTGAGAAAAATGCAGGCACGAATGTTACAAAGGATGACTTTGCACTTAAAGTTTCAAACTGTGACGATGCTACCGGAGCAAAGGCAAGTGTTACTGTAAAAAATACACTTCCGACAGAGCAACCGACACAGAAGCCTACACAGAAGCCGACTGAAAAGCCGACAGAAAAGCCGACAGAAAAGCCGACTGAAAAGCCGACACAGAAGCCTACAGAACCTACAAAACCGACTCAGAAGCCGACTGAATCTACAAAGCCGACACAGAAACCGACTGACCCGACGAAGCCGACTCAGAAGCCGACTAACCCAACTGAGAAACCGACATCAACAACAGCTACAACACTTACAACAGTACCTTCTTCAACAGAGGCAACAACAGTACTTGCTGTAAGCAACGGTAAATGCGGTGACAATGCAGAGTGGTACTTTGACGAAACAACAGGAACACTTGTAATCTCAGGCTCAGGCGATATGTGGGATTATTCTGCAGTTGAACCCGAGTGGGTAACAAAGCACGGCATTTACATCAAGGAAGTTACAATCAGTTACGGTATCACAAGCATCGGTGCAGGCAGCTTCAAAAATTGCCTCAACCTTGAAACAGTTTACATCCCGTCTTCTGTAGTAAGAATCGGTGCAGGCGCTTTCGACGGTTGCTACAACCTCAAGAATGTATATTATGAGGGTACAGAAGAGGATTTCAGAAATCTCTTCCCGCAGGCAGAATCAATCTTCGGTTCAACAGCAAACTTTAACTTTGATTCTTCAATCGTTGTAGACGGTAATCAGTATGAGGATATGACTGATGCTGAGAACGAACCTGAAAATCCTGCTGATAAGCTTGGTATCGACAAAAACACATTGATTATCATCATTGCAGTTGTTGCTCTTCTTATCGTTGTTGTTGCTGTACTTCTTGTTCTTAAAAGCAAGAAGAAAAAGGCACCGGCAAAGGAGCAGGAAGTAAAGGCTGAAGAGGAACCGTTCCAGTATCAGGATCCGAATCAGTTCCAGGCTCCGGATCAGTTCCAGTATGTGGATCCGTTCCAGCAGTACCAGAACCAGAACAACGATCAGAACGATCAGAAATAATAACTCCAAAAACTAATAAAACAGGTAGCTTTCGAGCTGCCTGTTTTTCTTTTCCGTAATATTCATCTTGACAAAGAACGTCTTTTATCATATTATTTAGATGAACTTTTCAACAGAGGATGAGAAAAATGAAAGAATATATTTCTCGTATCAGAGAAAACTGTAAAACATGGGAAATCATAGTTTGGTGGGTTTTCCGCGGACTTATGATTTATGCTTTGATTGCAAGTATAATCGGTGTTAAAAACGGAACAAGAGATGCGGCAGATATTTCGCAGGTTCTTGCAAACTTTGCGGCAATGTTTGCTTGGGAAATTATGATGATGTTCCCGAAAAACACTCTTTTCCGTCACGTTCCTTCATACATTCAGCTTCTTATTACGTTTATGGCTTTCTGCGGTTCGTTCGGCGGCAAGTTTATGAATTTTTACTACGACCTGAGCTGGTGGGATTCAGGTATGCATTTCCTCAACAGCGGTCTTGCTGTTCTTTGCGGATATGAAGCGGTAGTTGCAATGCAGAAGAGAGATAAAAAAGAGTGTTCAGTTGCAATCGTAGTGCTTGCTTCGTTCGGATTTGCTCTTTTTGCAACAATCTGTTGGGAGCTCTTTGAGTTCTTTGCAGATCAGTTTATGTGTAACCCTGAAACAGGGGCTATCGGAGATGCACAGCACTGGTGCTACGAGCTTGCAAAGGGTACTGCAAAGGAAGCAACAATTTTTGA
The DNA here is from genome assembly GCA_017380575.1 of Clostridia bacterium. Classification (GTDB taxonomy): domain Bacteria; phylum Bacillota; class Clostridia; order Oscillospirales; family Acutalibacteraceae; genus CAG-488. The sequence goes on from JAFODS010000074.1 coordinate 42,749, forward strand.
TCCGATTTATCCTGAGCGTTGGCCGATTATGGACACAATGGCAGATACCGTTCTTAATGCAGCGGGTGCTGCAATCGGTTGGGTTGTTCTTAAAATTTTCCCGTTCCATCACAAGGGAAAGAATGACATCAACAAGCAGATTGCAGAGCTTAATGCAAAGCCTGAAAAGAAGGCAAAGAAAGAAACAGTTACAAAATAAAAAAAGAGGATTGGTAGCTTTTGCTACCAATCCTTTTTATCTGTTAAGTTCATCAATTACAACATCATAAAAATGGCAGAGTTCAATTTCGCAGGAGTTAAGAAGCGAAACAATTCTTTCTGCGGTGTTTCGGTTAACGGAAACGTCGGCAAACTTTGAAAGATGGGAACCGTTTTCCTTGTCTGTTGCTTCAATTCCGTATGTGAGAACGAAGTTTCCGTCGTCAAGAACGAGTGCACCTTTTGTAATTGAATATAAAGCTTTCATAATAAACCTTCCAATGATGTGAATTAAATTCACGTTTCGCTAATATCATACACCTGATACAGAGAGTTGTCAATATCATTTGCCTTTTTCTGCTATAATGACGAAGCTGAAATGCAAATAAAACCGAAAGAAATAAAATTTTGTCGCAAAAAGTAAATACGAAGTATACGATTGTTGCGTTTTTGTGTCTTGCGAAAAGGGGAATATAAAAGCTTGTTTTGTCGACTTATGAAGAATAAATGTAAGCCGAAATTTCGTGCCTACTAAATGCAGAAAAAACTTATTGAAGAAAAACCAAATGTTGTATAAATATCTCTTAATGGTATAATTATGCCTTTGAATGTTCAGATTGTCATTTTCACTAAATACCGTTTGTATATACCTTGAAAAAAAGCTGGTTTTGTGGTATCATAAAAAAGTCACAGGAGGTGTGATTATGCTTTTGCAGGAATCAGGCGAAATGTACCTTGAATCTATATATGTATTAACTAAAAAAAGCAGTGCCGTGCGTTCAATAGACGTATGTGAATATATGGGATATTCAAAGCCGAGTGTCAGCCGTGCGATAGGTCTTCTTAAAAACGGCGGATATGTAAGCGTTGACGGAGAGGGTCACCTCAGCCTTACAGAGGTCGGCAAGGATGTTGCAGAGAAAATTTATCAGCGTCATACAATGCTTACGGAATTGCTTGTGCGTCTTGGTGTTTCAAGGGAAGTTGCCGCAGAGGATGCGTGTAAAATTGAGCATGTTATAAGCGAAGAAACAGTTGCGGCGATAAAGAATTATGTCGAAAGTGCGAGTGAGTGATTTGAAGTATTCTGTTGACAGAATTGAAGAAGGCTTTGCAGTCTGTGAAGACGAAAACGGAAAGACAGTAAATATTGAAATCGGAAAGTTGCCCGAAGGCGTGAAAGAGGGCGACCTTATTTCTGCCGATAACGGAGAAGCTGTTATTCTTGCGGAAGAAACGGAAGCACGAAGAAAAAAGCTTGCAGAAAAAAGAAGAGCACTTTTTGAAAGAAAGAGAAGGAGAGTCGATTAAGACTCTCCTTTGTTATTGTACCCGAACCCTTTATAATGCTTTTTCTTCCTGCTTGTCGGAAGACCCTGAGAAATTTTTGGGAAGCTGTTGTCGCTGTCTGCCGTCGGCTGAATGTTGTATGTGCCGTATTTATGCAGAATTTCATCGCAGGTTTCAGGCTGACCAAAAACAGGTTCATCGATTTTTCCGTAAACTTTGTTGTCGTTGTTATTCATAATATCACCCGAAATTATTTTGCTGATTCTGATATTAAAAATTCATAAATAAACTTGACAAAAACTGAAAATTATAGTATTATACGTCATTATAACTCGGCGGGCGTGAACATATAATCACGTCCGTTAGCATATTATATAGGAAAAGGAGGGTTTGTTATGGATTCTTTGATCCCTTGGTTGGATCCGTTCCGTCAGGTCACATTTTCTGCATTAATCATTAAAGTTCTTATGGCAGTCTTCTTCGGCGGACTTATCGGACTTGAACGCGGACAAAAGCACCGTGCGGCAGGCAGCCGTACTTATATGATTGTTTGTCTCGGTGCCGCACTTACGATGATACTCAGCCAGTATGAAGCAAACCTTCTTTCAGGACTCTGGGCAGAAATTGCCGATAAAGTCGGAATAAAAACAGACGTTTCACGTTTCGGTGCACAGGTTATCAACGGAATCGGTTTCCTCGGTGCGGGTACGATTATTGTTACGGGACGTCAGGAGGTTAAGGGTCTTACAACTGCAGCCGGTCTTTGGGCTTCGGCATGTATGGGACTTGCAATCGGTTCGGGTTTCTACGAATGTGCAGTTTTCGGATTCCTTCTTATTCTTATCACAACAACAATTTTCAACAAGCTCGGTGCGTGGGTAATTGCCAATGCAAGGAATATGGACCTTTACGTTGAATTTGACAGAATGGATAACCTCGGTGAAATTATCAGCACCATCAAAGCTTTGAATATTCAAATTTTTGATGTTGATACACAGCGAGAAAAACAGTCCAACGGTGTTGTCATCGGTGCGGTAATTTCGATGGGTCTCCCGAAGGGCGAAACCCATTCTCACGTAATGTCGAAAATTTCAAAGCTCGATTACGTCACGCTTGTTGATGAAATATAAGGAGGGTGAAGAATGCTTGGTTTTCTTGATGTCTTAAGAGACGTTACAACCGTTTCCGTGCTCTTCCGCCTCTTTGTTGCTGTCGTATGCGGCGGTATAATCGGTATCGAGCGAGAGCATAAGCGCCGTCCGGCAGGCTTCCGCACCCATATCCTTATCTGCCTCGGTGCATCAATGACAACTCTTACAAGTCAGTTCTTGTTTTACGATCTTAATCTTTATACGGATATCGGCAGACTTGGTGCTCAGGTTGTTGCAGGTATCGGTTTCATCGGTGCCGGTGCAATCATCGTAACAAAGCGTCGTCAGGTAAAGGGTCTTACAACTGCAGCAGGTCTTTGGACTTGTGCAATTATCGGACTTGCAATCGGTGCAGGATACTATGAAGCGGCTGTGATCGCAACGTTTGTTATTGTTATTGCGGAAATCTTTTTTGTTAAGTTTGAATATTGGGTTCTTGTTAATTCAAGAAACCTCAATATCTATGTTGAATATGAAGATAACGAAAATCTTGATAACGTTATCCGTCTTATCAAGGGTTACAGAATTGTTATCATCGACCTTGAAATTACAAAATCGGGTAACAATGCCTGTGCGATTTTCCAGCTTCAGCTTCCGAAGAAGATTTCGCACGATAAAATTATGACGGCAATTTCAACCGCTGAAGGAATCGTTTCGGTCGAAGAATTGTAAATTTGTGTTGTAAAAAGTCTTTCAATGTAGTATCATCTTTTCGGAGGCGATACTATGACACACAAAGAACTTTTTTCAGATGCAAGATGGATATGCCCGAAGAGTGACGCCGATGCGGCACTTTTTCGTGCTGAATTTATAAACAATAAGGCTCAGTCTGCAGAAATAACAATCTGCGGATTGGGCTATTTTATTTTGTATATCAACGGTCAGCGTGTGAGCGAGGACGAATTTGCTCCTGCTTATACGGATTATCACAACCGTCCGGATATGGTGCTTTCATATCCTTTGAACGACGTTTTTTCACACAGAATTCACGTAATGAAATATGACATTACAAAATATCTGCGTGAGGGTAAAAACGTTCTCGGTGTAATGGTCGGCGGCGGATTTTATCACCAGCTTTTAAGAAAAGGTGAGGGTAATGTCAGCTACGGAAAAATCAAGCTTTGCTATAAAATTGATTTTGAGGACGGAACCCATGTTCTCTCTGATGCGAACACACTTTACAAAAGAGGCTTTTTTGTGAAGTCAAACCTTTTCCACGGTGAAAATCACGACTTTTCAAGATTCGACAGACAGTGGAACACACTTGAAGCACAGAAACACGGATGGGCAAAGCCTGATATCGTAACACCGCCTTTGAGCAATTATCTTATTCAGAACTGTCCGTCAGATAAAGTTGTTGAAACTCTCGTTCCTGAGCTTGTTAAAGAAGCTGATACATATAATGTATATAAGGTGGAAAGAAACATTACGGGTTATCCTGTTCTTCGCTGTAAGGAAAGCTCGGAGCACCTTTGGTATGAATGTGCGGAGGAGCTTGATGAAAAGCTTGATATTGACAATACATCCGTTGGCTACGGTGAACAAAGACAGCGTTATTTTGCAATAACGGACGGTGTTGGTGAGCTTTATCATCCGTACTTTACCTGGCACGGTTTTCAGTATTTCGCTGTCAGCAACAACTGTGAAGTCGCTGAAGTACGCGTGATTCATACGGATATGGATGTAACATCATCTTTCGAATGCAGTGACGAAACACTCAATTGGTATTACAAGGCTTTTTTGAATACTCAGCTCGGAAACACTCACGGCTGTATTCCGTCGGACTGTCCGCACCGTGAACGCCTCGGATATACGGGTGACGGAATGCTTACCTGCAATGCCGTTATGACTGAGTTCGATGCCGAAAAAATGTACAGAAAATGGATTGAGGATATCAAAGACTGTCAGGATCAGCTGACGGGTCACGTTCAGCACACAGCACCGTTCGGTGGCGGTGGTGGCGGTCCTGCAGGCTGGGGCGGTGCGATGATAGTTGTACCGTATCATTTCTACCGTCATTATGGTGATGTTGAAGCACTAAGAGATGTTTATCCCAATATGGCAAAGTTCGTTGAATATATGGAAAGCCGTTGTGAGAACGGACTTATTGTACGCGAAGAAAAAGACGGTTGGTGCCTTGGCGATTGGTGTACACCTGAAAAAGTTGCAATTCCCGAACCGTTTGTAAACACAACACTCTACATAAGCCAGCTTAAAATGCTTGTTCAGCTCTGTAATGCTATCGGTGTTGATACAGCGGATTACGAAAAGATGATTGCGGAGCATACAGACGCTGTACAGAAGGCTTATGCTGACGGAAACGGAAGCTTCCTTTCCTGCCTTCAGGGTGCGGATGCCTTTGCCGCAGAGTGCGGAGCAGGGGACGAGAGAACAATCGGAAATCTTGTTGAAAAATACACATCTCTTCAGCAGTTTGATACAGGTATTTTCGGCACACTCAGCCTTATGAATGTTCTTTACTCGTCGGGTAACGGAAATCTTGCAACTGAGCTTCTTGCAAACAAAAACACGGTTTCATTTGAAACAATGAGAAAAGCAGGTGCTTCTACAATCTGGGAAAACTGGAATGCAGAATCGTCACATTCTCACCCGATGTTCGGTGCAAGCACGGTTTATCTTTTCAACGATATTCTCGGCATTAAACAGACCGAAAATTCCGTAAGATACGACGAGGTTATAATCAAACCCGTTTTTGCCGATTGCCTTGACTTTGCAAAAGGTTATATAACCACACCTCACGGAAAGATTTCTGTTGACTGGAAAAAAGATAACGGTGAGATTTCTGTTGAAATCAATATTCCCGAAGGCGTAAAAGCGAAATTCAGCTACGGTGAAAAAGAAAAATCACTTACTGCGGGATTTAACAAAATTGATATATAAGAAAAATCCCTGACTCGTCTGAGTCAGGGATAAATTTTATTCAAAAAGCGGAGTTGAGAAGTATCTCTCTGCTGTGTCAGGAAGAACGGTTACAACCGTCTTGCCTTTACCGAGCTTCTTTGCAAGCTTCATTGCTGCGGCAACGTTTGTACCGCTTGAAATTCCGCACATAATACCTTCTTTTGCTGCAAGGTCGCGTGCTGTCTGCAAAGCTTCCTCGTCCTTTATGATGCAGACATCGTTATAAATCGAAGTGTTAAGGATAGGAGGAATAAGTCCGTCGCCGATACCCATCTGGACGTGAGTTCCGATTGATCCGCCCGAAAGAATTGCAGCGTGTTCAGGCTCAACAGCCCAAATTTCGATTTCGGGATTTTTCTTCTTGAGTGTTTCACCGATACCTGTTATTGTGCCGCCTGTGCCGATGCCTGAGCAGAAGCCGTGAATCGGACCGTCAACCTGATTGAGAATTTCAACACCTGTCTGTTCACGCTGAATTGCAACGTTTGCAGGATTTTCAAACTGCTGAGGAACGAAAACGTTCGGATTTTCGTCACGCATCTTAAGTGCGAGCTTAAGGCATTCGTCAATGCAGTCACCGATATTGCCTGCATCGTGAACGTAGACAACCTCTGCACCGTAATGCTCAACGATTTTTCGTCTTTCTTCGCTGACGGAATCGGGCATAATAATAATTGCCTTGTAGCCTCTTACCGCACTTACAAGTGCAAGACCGATTCCCTGATTGCCGCTTGTCGGTTCAACGATTATTGTATCTTTGTTAATAAGACCGCGGTTTTCAGCATCAATAATCATATTGTATGCTGTTCTTGTTTTGATTGAACCGCCAACGTTGAGACCTTCGTATTTAACAAGGATTTCAGCGCTGTCAGAATCAACCATATTCGCGAGCCTGATAAGGGGAGTGTTACCCATTGCTTCTAAAACATTGTTGTAAATCATCTGAATTACTCCTGATATAAAACGTTTTTACTATAATATGCCGTGTGTAAAATCCTGACACAGTCAGAACAAAAATCAATGTAGTATACCATAAATGTGTTTTAATATCAATATTTATAATGAAAATTTTTACATCAATTTGTTGACAGGTCATTTCTATTGTGGTAGAATGGCTTGCATTTTTGAAAACTGTTTTTATAAAGTAAATGATACAAATTAATAGGAGGTAAACTATGAAAACTACAAAGAAATCAATAAGATTCATTGCACTTGTGCTCGTTCTGATTATGGTTGCATCCGCTTCGCCCTTGAGTGCGGCTGCACTTAACAAGTCCGTACCGGCAGAAAGTGCAGGTCACACACTTGTTATGCAGAGTGATCACCTTACAGTTGCAAGAAAGAAAACAATCCAGATGACAGCAACGGTAACAAATGTTGAGGAGCAGCCCGTTATATACTGGGCATCTTCAGATGAAAGCATTGCAACTGTTGACCACAACGGTGTTGTTAAGGGTGTTTCTGTCGGTGTTGTTACAATTGCGGCAGCAACAGTTGTTGACGGTGAAGTTCTCAGCGGAGAGTTCACAATCAATGTTGTAAGACAGAACAATTTCCTCAGAAACCTTCTTGAAGATAAGCAGGTTCTCAGCTATCAGTACAGCTATATTGACGATTATTATTATACAAATGATAAGGATGCATGGCAGTACAATTTCGGCTTCGGAAAGATTTATGACTTCGTTTCACCCTACATTCTTCTTGAGTACGACTATATCCGCGTTTTCTTTACTTACGAGAACAAGGACTGGATGCTTCAGATGTGGAAGGGTCAGTACGGCCTTGTTTTCTACGGCGGTGAAGTTGGTATTTATACCAAGGAGCACTCAGATAAGGGTATCGATGAGTGGACATTCTTTAACTGCCCCGCAGAGGAAGATTGGATCAATATGGAAATGACTCTCTGGCACGAGGATATCAACGGCAACTGGAACCGTGAATTCACAAGAGAGTATGATAAATACTGGTGGTGTACAGGCTTCAAAAACGGACATCTCCGTCAGGAAGAGCCTGCAGATGAGCTTCGTCTTACAGGCAGAATGACATTCAAGGACGCTGAAATGACAAAGCTTGTTGCAGACGGACTTGCAGAATGCGGACTTGCAAAAGCAGGTAGCAAAAATGCGATGGGTGTTGACTCAATTTATGTTGACGGCAACGATATCCATTTCAGCTGGCAGAACATCTCTGAAGCAGAAAGCACAATGCTTATCAAGGTAAGCACAGGTATTCTCGGTTCACTTCTTGTTCTTCCGTTTGCTCCGATGATTCTTCCTTTTGTCGGTGCTTACGCAGTGCTCGTATTGCTTACATCAGGTCTTCTTTAATTTAATAATATCTCCAAAGACCGCCTTGTGCGGTCTTTGGTTTTTTAGAAAATCCAATCTGGTGTGTTTGATGAACACTAACGTTTGCACTATTGAAATTCACCTTGGTTTCTTTTATAATGTACTCAGAAAATAAGGAGGGTGTAAAGATGAATCCATTAATTCGTCCGATTGTAAAGATAATAGACAAAGAGCTTCATAAACCGAAAAAGGGTGATGGGAAAACGGTGTATCTTCCTCCGTTGTTGCTTATAATCGGAATTGTGTGTACGGCTGTGCTATTGATTCCTGCTTTCTTTGGATTCTTCATAATGAAATCAATCGGCGGAGGGGTTGCTTTCCTTGCCATGGCGTTATTGTCATCTTCAATGATTATCGGATATTTTAACCAACGTATTTACTACGACGAAAGCGGATTTGTTTCAAAAACATTTTTTGGAAATAAACGAGAATTTTTGTATTCCGATATAGAATATATTTCAGGCAGATTCGAAAAGGATACTAAAATCATCGCTAAAGGTAAAAAGATTCATCTCGATGAAATTGCGATCGGAAAAATTGAGTTTATCGCTTTTGCAGAAAAACAGTATCAAAAAACAAATTGCGGAAAATCGATTCCTAAAAAGAATAAGACCTCGAAATTTGACTTTGTTTTTAAAGGAAATGTCCGCAATCCTGGTGCGCCTATATTTGTTTATGCGTTTATAACGGTACTCTGGTTGGTTGTAATTGCGTTTGTCCTTTTTTATAACCAACCAACTGAAATGGATTCGCTTGAATTCAAAACCGTAACGGTACAAAGCTACAGAATAAAAGGTGACGAAATTCAGCTTGATATTGACGGTTTTGAAACAAGACCGTATCTGCGCGGTTATGAACAGACGATAGCTGATTATAATGGATTTATTTCCTTGCTTAACAACAAATCAGAATTTGAAATCGGATATGAAACATTTGTTGATGACCGCGTAACGAAATACAGAATTGAATATGTAAAGGATAAAAACGGTACGGTTTATACCACTCCGGAAGATTATTATAGGTTCTATCAGTCTGAAAGGAAAATTTTGGCTGTTTTCATTTTATGCTTAGTTATTGTGTGGTTGTTATACGTTGGTTTTGTAATATATGTCGGAAGAAATCCAAGAAAATTCAAGCCTGAATTTGTACACAAATTCTTTAAAAAGGGCGATATAAAGTTTTAAAGAAAACTCTGCGCATTTCATCAGGATGCGTAGAGTTTTTGTATAATATTGCTGTTGATAAGGTCACCTTGCTCAAACAGCGAGGGAGAATATTTTACCGAGAAAAATTCTTGTTATATATGTGGCAAAAGAGCAGTCCTTTATTCGTATATTAAAAAACACCTCGACAAATTCGGGTTTGTAGAACAGATTTCAAATCAACAATTGTAGGGGCGACCATTGGTCGTCCACAAAAACGTAATTGATTAAGCGGACGCGCAATGCGCGCCCCTACGAACCCTGTTTCAATCAATCACGTAGGGACGGGCGTCCTCGACCGTCCGTTAATTCAGCGTAATCTGCGGACCGTCCGGGAGGCCGGTCCCTACGAGCACAGAGATAGATGGTGCAAAATCAAAGAACTCTACAAACCCGAATGTGTCGGGGTGTTTGGCATTATTGTCAGATGCAACAGCATATTTTATGTTTCACAAAAGCTTTACCGAAAAGATTGCAAAAATATGCAGAAAACTTGAATTTATGCAATAATTATGAATAATATTCAAAAACGTAAATCCTATCAAAAATATATGAAAATTTCTTGCATCAAATTTGCCTGAAAGTGTTGAAATCGGGCGAAAAAAGTGTTATATTTATATGAACTCGTAAATTTGCATAGATTATTTGCTTTCTTTTGCGGTGGCTTGTGCAGGTTTACAAAAAGTGATTTTTTATAATTTTTCTGTTGCATATTTATGCATAACGTGCTAATATATGTGCATAAACGTTGGCAGAAATGCATATTGGAGGTTTTATTATGAATAAAGAAAACATAAAGAAGGTTGTCCTTGCTTACTCAGGCGGTCTTGATACATCAATCATCATCCCTTGGCTCAAGGAAAACTACAACAACTGTGAGGTTATCGCAGTTTCAGGTAACGTTGGTCAGGCAAGTGAACTTGAAGGTCTTGAAGAAAAAGCTATCAAGACAGGTGCTTCAAAAATATACATCGAAGACCTTACAAAGGAATTCCTTGAGGACTATGTATTCCCGGGTATCCAGGCAGGTGCAAAGTATGAGGACTATCTCCTTGGCACTGCTTACGCTCGTCCTCCCATTGCAAAGAGAATTGCTGAAATCGCTATCGCAGAAGGTGCAGACGCTATCTGCCACGGTTGTACAGGTAAGGGTAATGACCAGGTAAGATTCGAGCTTGCTATCAAGGCTTTCGCACCTGATATGCCGATCATCGCTCCGTGGAGAGAGTGGGACATCAAGTCACGTGAGGAAGAAATCGAATACGCTGAGGCACACAACGTTCCTCTTAAGATTAACCGCGAAACAAACTATTCAAAGGATAAGAACATCTGGCACCTTTCACACGAAGGTCTTGACCTTGAAGATCCTGCAAACGAGCCACTTTACAATAAGGAAGGCTTCCTTGAAATGGGCGTTTCTCCTGAAATGGCTCCTGATGTTCCGACATACGTTACAATCCACTTTGAAAAGGGTGTTCCCACAGCAATTGACGGTGTAGAAATGGATGCAGTTGCTCTTGTTGAAAAGCTCAACGAGCTCGGCGGTGCAAACGGTATCGGTCTTCTTGACATCGTTGAAAACAGACTTGTTGGTATGAAATGCCGTGGCGTTTATGAAACACCGGGCGGAGCTATCCTTTACAAGGCTCACGAAGTTCTTGAGTCAATCACACTTGATAAGGAAACAGCACACTACAAGACACTTGTTGCTCAGAAGCTTGCTGAGCTTACATATAACGCACAGTGGTACACACCGCTTACAGATGCTATTCTTGCATTTGTTAAGGAAACACAGAAGACAGTTACAGGTGACGTTAAGCTCAAGCTCTACAAGGGTAATATGATTAACGCAGGTGTAACATCACCGTTCTCACTCTACGATCCTGAAATCGCAACATTTGATGAGGATAACGTTTACAATCAGGCTGATTCAGCAGGATTTATCAACCTCTACGGTCTTCCCATCAAGGTTTATGCTAAGATGAAGGCTAAGAACAACCTTAAATAATCAATTAATCAATTCGGAGAAGTTACTATGGAAAAAATGTGGGCAGGAAGATTCCAGAAGGCTCTTGATAAAGAGGCTGACGATTTCAACTCTTCCATTCATTTTGACTGCAAAATGTATAAGCAGGATATCACGGGCTCAATGAAGCACGCAGCAATGCTTGCTATGCAGGGCATTATCAGTGATGACGACTGTGATAAGATAACCGCAGGTCTTCAGTCAATTCTTGACGACCTTAACAGCGGTGACCTTGCTTTTGATATGGACGCTGAAGATATTCATATGTTTGTTGAGTCCGAACTTACAAAGCGTATCGGCGACGTCGGTAAAAGACTTCATACGGCAAGAAGCCGCAATGACCAGGTTGCGGTTGATATCCGTCTTTTCCTTCGTGACGAAACAAACGAGATTATAGCTCTTGTCAAAAAGCTCCTTGCAGCAATACTTGTGCAGGCAAAGGCTCACAAAACTTCCATTCTTCCCGGATATACTCATCTGCAGAGAGCACAGCCGATTACATTTGCACATCATCTTCTTGCTTATGCAATGATGTTTACACGTGACATCGGCAGACTTGAAGATGCTTTGAAGAGAATGAATTATTCTCCTCTCGGCTCATGTGCTCTTTCAGGTACAACATATAACACAAACCGTGAATTCGTTGCTGAGGCTCTCGGCTTTGACGGCATTACTCTTAACAGTATCGATGGTGTTTCTGACCGTGATTTCTGTGTTGAGCTTATGGCGGCTTATTCAACAATTATGATGCACCTTTCACGTTTTTCAGAGGAAATCATCCTCTGGTCGAGCTGGGAATTCAAGTTTATCGAGCTTGATGACAGTTACACAACAGGCTCAAGCATTATGCCACAGAAGAAAAATCCTGATATGGCAGAGCTTGTTCGCGGTAAGACCGGACGTGTTTACGGTGACCTTTTCACAATGCTTACGGTGCTCAAGGGTATTCCTCTTGCATACAACAAGGATATGCAGGAAGATAAGGAATGTATCTTTGACAGCATCGACACCGTTAAGAAATGTCTTAAGGTGTTTGCACCGATGATAGAAACTATGACTGTGCTTACAGATAATATGTATTCTGCAGCACAGAAAGGTTTCATTAATGCAACTGACCTTGCAGACTATCTTACAAAGAAGGGTATGCCTTTCAGAAGTGCATACAAAATCGTTGGTCAGATTGTTGCATATTGTATAGATAATAACTTAGTGCTTGAAACAATGTCACTTGAAGATTATAATAAATACAGTGACCTTTTCTGCGAAGACCTCTACAAGGAAATATCTCTTGAAACCTGCGTTGCTAAAAGAATCTCTGCAGGTGGTACAGGTATTGACTCTGTTGAGAAGCAGATTGAATATGTAAGCACTTTTATCGACTGATAAAAAAGGGTGGATTATTTTATCCGCCCTCTTTTTCGAATATTGGAGGACTACAAATGGTAAACTTGAAAGGCAGAGATTTCCTTAAACTGCTTGATTTCACAAGCGAAGAAATAGGATATCTTATCGACCTTGCCGCAGATCTGAAGGCAAAGAAAAAGGCAGGAACAGCTCATAGACTCCACGAGGGCAAGAATATTGCTCTCATCTTTGAGAAGACAAGCACAAGAACACGTTGCAGCTTTGAGGTTGCCGCAAATGACCTTGGTATGCACACAACCTACCTTGCAGAAGGCTCACAGATCGGCAAGAAAGAAAGTATTGCAGACACAGCAAGAGTTCTTGCAGGAATGTTTGACGGCATCGAATACAGAGGCTACGGCCAGGAGCTTGTTGAAGAGCTTGCAAAGTATTCAAAGGTTCCCGTATGGAACGGCCTTACAAACGAATTCCACCCGACTCAGATATTAGCCGATTTCCTTACAATCAAGGAACATTTCGGTTACCTTAAAGGTATAAATTTTGTTTATATGGGCGATGCCCGTTACAATATGGGTAATTCACTTATGGTTGGCTGTGCGAAGATGGGTCTTAACTTCACGGCAGCCGCACCTGCAAAGTACTTCCCGGACAAGGCACTCGTTGATGAATGCCTTGAAATCGCAAAGGAAACAGGTTCAGTTATCCGCTTCTGCGAAGATCCGATTGAAGCCGTTAAGGATGCAAACGTAATTTACACGGATGTATGGGTTTCAATGGGCGAACCGATTGAAGTATGGCAGGAGAGAATAGACGACCTCGCACCGTATCAGGTTAATAAGATTCTTATGGATGCGGCAGCAGAAAACGTTGTGTTTATGCACTGCCTTCCTGCTTACCACGACCACAAAACTGCGGTAGGTAAGGAAATGGGCGAAAAGTTCGGACGTGATGCAATGGAAGTTACAGACGAAGTTTTCGAAAGTGAAAAATCAATCGTTTTCGAAGAGGCAGAAAACAGAATGCATACGATCAAAGCCGTTATGGCTGCTACACTTTGATAGGAGGTTTTCGGATGAAAAAAGTTTACATTGTTCTTGAAGACGGTCACGTTTTTGAGGGTGAAAGATTCGGCGCTGAAGGTGAAGTAACAGGCGAGTTCGTTTTCACCACAGGAATGGGTGCTTATGTTGAAACTCTTACTGACCCGACATATTACGGACAGATAGTAATGCACACATTCCCGCTTATCGGAAACTACGGCATTATGGAAGAAGATTTTGAGAGTGATAAGTCATACATCGAGGCTTACGTTGTCCGTGAGTGGTGCGATGCTCCCTCAAACTTCAGATGTGAATATACTCTTGACGAGTACCTCAAAAAGCAGGGTATCGTTGGTGTCTGCGGTGTTGACACACGTGAAATTACACGTGTTATCCGTGACAACGGTGTTATGAATGCAAAAATCGTTGATGATCCGTCAACTGTTGACTTTGATGAACTCAAAGCTTATAAAATTACAGATGCAGTTGCAACAGTAAGCACAAAGGAAGCTTACACGGTTGAGTCAGAAGCTCACAGCAAGAAGGTTGCAGTTGTTGACTTCGGAAAAACTAAGGCTACGGTTGCTGAGCTTACAAAGCGTGGATGCGACGTAACGGTTGTTCCTTTCAACACATCTGCTGATGAAATCCTCGCACTTGGTGCGGACGGTATCGTTCTTTCAAACGGACCTGCTGACCCGAAGGATATTCCGGATGCAGTTGAAGAAATCAAAAAACTTATCGGCAAAGCTCCGATGCTTGGTATCGGCCTCGGTCACCAGCTTGCAGCGCTCGCACTCGGCGGCGAAACAGTAAAGCTTCAGTATGGTCACCGCGGTGCTAACCAGCCGGTTAAGAGCACAGAATCAGGCAAGACTTACATCACAAGCCAGAATCACGGCTATGAAGTAGTTGCAAAGAGCCTTGACTGCGGATTCGAAAGCTTTGTGAATGCTAACGACGGTACCTGCGAAGGTATGAAATATGCGGACAAGCTTCTTATCACAACTCAGTTCCAGCCCGAAGCTTGTATCAGCCCCTTGAACACACACTACGTTTATGACGAATTTATCACTATGATGGGAGGTAAAAACTGATGCCGCTTAATAAAGACATAAAAAAAGTACTTGTTATCGGTTCAGGTCCGATTGTTATCGGTCAGGCTGCAGAGTTTGACTATGCAGGTGCACAGGCTTGCCGCGTTCTTAAGGATGCAGGTCTTGACGTTGTTCTTGTTAACTCAAACCCCGCAACAATTATGACCGACAGTGCACTTGCAAACGAGATTTACCTTGAACCCCTCACAGTTGAAACAGTAAAGAGAATTATTGAAAAAGAGCGTCCTGACTCAATTCTTGCAGGTCTTGGCGGACAGACAGGTCTTACAATCGCTATGCAGCTTGCTAAGGACGGCTACCTTGAAAAGATGGGCGTTAAGCTTCTCGGTACAAATGCTGAAGCTATCGACAAGGCTGAAGACAGACAGATGTTCCGCGACACAATGCTTAAAATCGGTCAGCCCTGTATCCCGTCGGACATCGCAACAACAGTTGACCGTGCTGCTGAAATCGCGGAAGAAATTGGCTATCCCGTAATTCTTCGTCCTGCTTTCACACTCGGCGGTGCAGGCGGCGGTGTTGCTTACAACGAAAAGGAACTCCGAGTTATTACATACAACGGACTTATGCTTTCTCCCATCACTCAGGTGCTTGTTGAAAAGTACATCGCAGGTTGGAAGGAAATCGAGTTCGAGGTAATGCGTGACAGTGCAGGTAATGCAATTGCAATCTGTTCAATGGAAAACATCGACCCCGTTGGTGTTCATACAGGTGACAGTATCGTTGTTGCTCCTGCAATGACACTTTCAGACAAAGAGTATCAGATGCTTCGTTCAGCATCTCTTGATATTATCACAGAGCTTGGCATCGAAGGCGGATGTAACTGTCAGTTTGCACTTGACCCTGAAAGCTTTGAATACGCTGTTATCGAGGTTAATCCCCGAGTATCGCGTTCATCAGCTCTTGCTTCAAAGGCAACAGGTTTCCCGATTGCAAAGGTTACATCAAAGATTGCTCTCGGTTATACACTTGACGAAATCAGAAATGATATTACAGGTAAAACTTGTGCTTGCTTCGAGCCGACAGTTGACTACTGTGTTGTTAAATTCCCGAAGTGGCCGTTTGACAAGTTCGTTTCAACAAGCCGTAAGCTCGGCACACAGATGAAGGCAACGGGCGAGGTTATGGCTATTGCACCTTCATTCGAAATGGCTATTATGAAGGCTGTACGCGGTGCTGAAATCGGTCTTGATACGCTTAACTATAATAAATTCCCTGAGAATATGGATGTTATCGAAAAGCTCCATGACCAGGATGATATAAGACTTTTCACAGTTTTCAAGGCTCTTAAAGAGGGCGTAAGCATTGATGAGATTCACTCAATCACAATGATTGATGAATGGTTCCTTGCAAAGCTCAAGAATCTTGCTGACTATGAAAAAATGCTTGAAAGCGGTGACCTTGATGAAGATTATTACATCAAGGGTAAGAAATTAGGCTACAAGGATTCAACAATCCTCAGGTATGCAGGTAAGCTTCCCGAAAAGAAGCTCGACGCTGTTTACAAGATGGTTGATACCTGCGGTGCTGAATTCAAGGCTGAAACACCGTACTTCTATTCAACATACGACACAGAATGTGAATCAAGAGAAATCAAACGCGGTGAGAAGGAAACAATCATCGTTCTCGGCTCAGGTCCGATCCGTATCGGTCAGGGTATCGAGTTTGACTACTCATCAGTTCACTGTGTATGGACTCTTAAAGAACTCGGTTACGAAGTCGTTATCATCAACAACAACCCCGAAACAGTTTCAACAGACTTTGATACAGCTGACAGACTTTACTTTGAACCCCTCAACGACGAAGACGTTATGAACGTTATCAAGGTTGAAAATCCCGTTGGTGTCGTTGTTGCTTTCGGTGGACAGACAGCTATCAAGCTCACAAAGTTCCTTGACGAAAGCGGAATCAAAATCCTCGGCACATCAGCTGAAGGTATCGATATCGCAGAAGACAGAGAGCGTTTTGATGCTCTTCTTGAGTCATTCAATATCAAGAGACCGCAGGGTCTTACAGTTATGAATGTTGACGAGGCTCTCAAGGCTGCTGACGAGCTCGGCTATCCCGTTCTTCTTCGTCCGTCATACGTTATCGGCGGTCAGAATATGACAATCGCTTATAACGAAACAGACGTACGTATCTATATGGACATCATCCTCGCTCAGAAGATTGAAAACCCTGTTCTTGTTGACCAGTATCTTATGGGTGACGAGCTTGAGGTTGACGTTATTTCTGACGGTAAGGATGTTCTTATCCCGGGTGTTATGGAGCATATTGAGCGTGCAGGTGTTCACTCAGGTGACTCAATCGCTGTTTATCCTCCGTATAACATTCCCGACAAGATGCTTGACAAGGTAATTGAATGTTCAACAAACCTTGCTCTTGCACTCGGCACAAAGGGTCTTGTTAATATCCAGTATCTTATCTTCCGTAACGAGCTTTACGTTATCGAAGTTAACCCGCGTGCTTCACGTACAATTCCTTACATCAGTAAGGTTACAGGCGTACCGATGGTTGAGCTTGCAACAAAGGTTATGACGGGCACTCCGCTTAAGGAGCTTGGATTCGGCACAGGACTTTACAAGATTCCGCCGTACTTCGCAATCAAGGTTCCCGTATTCTCATTCGAAAAGCTCAGTGATATCAACTCAGAGCTTGGTCCTGAAATGAAGTCAACAGGTGAAGTTCTCGGTATCGGCAGAACTCTCAACGAGGCACTCTTCAAGGGTCTTGTTTCTGCAGGATTCAAGGTAGGTCTTGAAAGCACCTATCACGATAAGAAGTATAACGCAGGTGTTCTTATCAGCGTACACGATAAGGACAAGCCCGAAATCGTTGGTATTGCAAAGAAGTTTGCAGATCTCGGTCTTAAAATCTACTCAACTGCAAAGACAGGCGTAGGCCTCCGTGCAGCAGGTATTGAGGTCGAAACAATCGGTGACTTCAACGATTGCAGTGCAGTCCTCGATGTTCTTGAAACAGGTAAGATTGACTATATCGTTTACACAGGTTCAACAAAGCAGGCAACAATCCAGAACTTTATCAAGATTCACAGACGTGCTGTTCAGCTTTCAATATGTACTCTTACATCTCTTGATACAGCAAACGCTCTCTGCGATACTCTTGCAAGCCGTTTCACTCAGAGAAACACAGAGCTTGTTGATATCAACAACCTCCGCGAAGAGAAGATGCAGCTTAAGTTCACAAAGATGCAGGCAACAGGTAACGACGATATTTATTTCAATAACTTCTGCAAGGTTATTCCGTCACCTGAATCACTCACAGTTAACTTCACGGACCGTCACTTCGGTATCGGTGCAGACGGTGTTGTTCTTCTTGAAAGCTCAGATATCGCAGA
Source organism: Clostridia bacterium (assembly GCA_017380575.1). Lineage (GTDB taxonomy): Bacteria > Bacillota > Clostridia > Oscillospirales > Acutalibacteraceae > CAG-488. The sequence goes on from JAFODS010000074.1 coordinate 60,767, forward strand.
TGCAAAGATGGTTGTTTATAACAACGACGGCACACAGACACGTATGGCTGTAAACAGCATCCGTTGTGCTGCTAAGTATCTCTACGATAACGGCATTGTTCCGAAGAAGAATATGACAATCGAAACAAGCAGCGGTGTTATGAAGGTTAAGCTTTATACATTCAACGGTGAGGTTCGCTCAGCAACAGTTGATATCGGCAAGCCTGATTTCAACCCTGCAAGCATCCCGATGAACATTGATGCAGAAAATGCAATCGGCTACGAAGCAGAAATCGGCGGCGAGAAGTATACACTCAACTGTGTATCAGTCGGTAACCCGCACTGTATCGTATTCAGAGATGATATCGATTCCGTAAACATCAATGAATTCGGTGATATGATCAGAAACTCTGAACTTCTTCCTGAATACATCAATACAGGTGTAGCAAGACTCATTGATAAGAACACAATCAAGCTCAGATGTTACGAGCGTGCAGTTAACGGTGAAAGCCTCAGCTGCGGTGCTTCAGCAGCAGCTTGTGTTGTTGTTGCAACAGAGCTTGGAATGTGCAAGAAGGGCGAAGACATAACAGTCAAAATGCCGGGCGGTGACCTCGTAATCACTTACACAGACGAAACAATCCTCGTTAACGGTGACACACAGAAGGTTTACGAAGGCGTTGTAGAATATTAATTCAAAATAATAAAAGGCTGTCGCAAGACAGCCTTTTTCTTTTATACCGTACCTGTTACTGTGAGGGTTGCTGTGCCGGGATTGATTACAAAAGCACCTGTTGTCGGATCCTGAGTGTAAGTTGCTGCAGGTACTGTAATCTGACCTGGTAATGTTGCAAATTCACCTGTTGTTTCATCATAGGTGTAGTTTGTGCCTTCTGTCCACGCTGTGCCGTTGAAGCTGACTGAGGTGATGTCAAGAATCGGATCGAATGTGTCAGAAATTACAAGATTATCCGTTGCGATGGCAGGTTCATTGCCGGTGTTCTGAACAACGAAGGTATAGGTGATTTCTCCGTTATCAATAACTGTTGTCGGACAAAGTGATTTTGAAATTGAAAGCTGTGGTCCCTGTGCGGTAGGAATTGTTGCCTGAGCAACAATGTCCGAACTGAGTCCGCCGCCCGTAACAGTTGCTGTGTTTGTTATTGTATCTCCTGCATCAAACGGAGCAAATTCGTTTACTCTTGCAGAGTAGATAAGGGTCGCGTTGCTGTTTGCAGGAATTGTCAGGCCGCTTACAGTAAGCGGAGGTCCTGCGGTTGCTGTGGGTGCCGGCTGTAAAATACCGTTGATGAAAAGTCTTGCCGAACCGTCAATGTAGGTCAGCGGGACAAGTGTTGTGTCACCGAAGGTGTATGCACCAAGGTCATCTGTAACCGTAAGGTCTGTGAAGGGCAGAGTGCCCGAATTTGTAATATTCACAACGTAGCTGACTGTTTCACCGGGAACATAGTTGTCGGAAAGTGCAGTCTTTGTTGCTGAAACAACTTCAATGATTTCGCCTGTAACGATATTAGAGTTAATGGTACTGTCATTGAAGGTAAGTGTTGCACGGTTAAAAAAAGTTGCCATTTTTCTTCCTCCTTTTAATTTTTGAGGTTAACACCTCATTAGTTATAATATGAAAACAGTTAGGAGGATGATACTGCAAAATAAGCTTATCACCAATCCCGATGAGATGTTATTTTTACTAAAAATACAAACAAATTCGGGTTTGTCGGGGTGTTTTAACACAATTATGAAATCAAGCAAAGCCTCCCTTGCCTAAAGGGAGGTGGATTTTGCGAAGCAAAAGACGGAGGGATACTTTTAGAAAAAATATTTGAATTTCGTTGTTTTCTTTTAAAATATCCCCCAGTCACGACTTCGTCGTGCCAGCCCCCTTTAGGCAAGGGGGCCTGAAAACTGCACCACTGAAAAGCCCGACAAACCCAATTTGTCTGGTTTGTACTGTTTTACATTTTATTCGCTATGTATTGAACAAACAAAAATTAAATGTTATAATGAAATGTAAAATTATTCAATTCAGGAGGCGCAGATATGAAAATGAAAAAAGCAATAGCTGTTGTTCTGACCCTTACGATGATGCTGAGCTTCAGCTTCTTGTCGCTGTCACAGCCGACATTGCAGAAGATGTTCGAAGGGATATTCTCTGTTAATGCAGCAGCACTTGAAGATGCTATTATGAAGTATGCTCCCGAAGGTACGGAAGACTTGGCACTCAGAGCAAGTGTAACCGCATCCAGTAGTTATACTTCAGCGAACGGCCAATGGCACCTTGACCGAATCAATGACGGCAGTTTTACTTTCGACGGTGGACCTGCAGGCTTCAGTACTGCAACTGATGAGGTAGCATACAACAACAATATGACGCAGGAGGAAAAAGATGCTGCTGTTGCTACGTCAAAGGTAAAGGAGTTTATAATGACTTTCGACCTTGAGGGTTTTTATAATGTCAGCCGAGTAGCTTTGTTCACATACGGAGCTTTTCCGGATACTTTTGAAATTCAGGTATCGGAAGACGGTGAAACTTATAAAACGGTTGCTTCTGAAAGCGGACGTGAAGGTTATTCGAAGGAAGCGCTTTCTCTTGATTTTGCTACAATAAAAGCACGTTTCGTTCGTCTTTATGTTACTAAGAGAGGTCGACTTGACGGCAACAATATTCACTTTGTTCAGTTTAACGAAATTGGTATTTACGGTACTCCTGCGGCTCCGACAAATACCGGTCTTGAAATAAATTCGTATGCACCCGAGCATTGCATCAACCTTGCACCCGAAAGCACGGTTACCGCTCCCGGCAGCTATGAGTCAGGTGACGGAAAGTGGGGCGTGGCAAATATTAACAATGAAGACACTTCACGAAACAGCGGTTTCACTATTTTTAAAAATAATGCCTCTAATATAGATTTCAGTCTCGGTAATATCGCTGAGGTTAAAAGAGTGGTTCTTTTCCCGAACGGTATTGCACCTAAAACACTTGAGATCCGTACATCCTTTGACGGTGTGAATTATAAAACAGTCAAGACTGTATCAATTCCTGAAAGTGTTTCTCAAAATAACGGAAATACAGACAGTGAAAATAAAGTACTCAAGTATTTCACCTTTGATTTGCCTGAAAAAACATTTGCTTCACACGTACAGGTATTAATCACTGAAAGCTTTGGTCTGGATGATATAACTGCTCAGTGTGCAGAAATTGCAATTTACGGTGTCAGAAATATTTTTGATGCACAACTTAATAAATCAAGCATAAATCTTGTTCTTAATGATACACTTGATCTTGATTGGCAGACAAAGAGATACAACACTAATCTTGGCTATGAAAATAAGATTGAATGGAAATCAAATGACCCTGCCATTGCAACGGTTGATGAAAACACAGGACTTGTAACGGGTAAGTCAATCGGTAAAACCAAGATTATTGCAACAAATACAACAATCGGTTATTCTGCAGAGGTTGATGTTAACATCTGCGAAAAGTTACCGTACAAGCGTGACAATATCACAATTTCTGTCTTCTCGCCACCGACAGGTAAATTGTTTACCAATGAACATTATGCAACAGTTGCGGCTGCAGATGTTGACTTGCTTATCAACTCATATAACGTTACATCCGTTGAAGATAACCTTAAGATGCTTGAACTTGCTCGCAACAACGGAATGAACTCCATTGTTGCAGACAGCAGATTCTGGAATGTGAAGGAAAATATTTCAAAGGAACTTGCTGAGGAAGTTTATCAGGACTATAAGGGTATTTCAAACCTTGAGGGTGTTTACCTTTTTGATGAACCGTGGAACGGAAATATTTATGCACAGTCTGCAACAAACCTTGCAGATGTAATGCCCGGAAGCTTTGTTTATCTTAACTTCTTCCCCGGGTATATCTACAATTCATACGAACAGTATGAATACACATACGATGACCTTGCGGCACTTGCAGAGGGTAAGGTAGATATGATGTTTGACGTTTATCCGTTTATGTATGACGGTTCGACAAACTATAACTATCTTTTTAATTCCCTCGAAGCAATACGTCAGTCAGGTCTTAAGTACAATCAGAATACAGCTGCATGTATGCAGACACACGGCTATGGTCCTGCGAACGGCACACCGTCTCACAGAGACCCGTCAGAAACAGATATGTACTATCAGGGTATGGTTTATCTTGCATACGGTATCAAGCACCTTTCATACTGGAAGTACAGTTCTTCTTCATCAGTGGGAACGGAACAGCACAATCTTGGTGCTATTGACCTTGACGGTAATACAACTCCTGTATACGACAGAATGAAGGCTGTCAATCCGATTATACATACTGTCGGCGAACAGATTTACAACTGTGATGCAAGAGAGGTTTATATAGCAGGTCCGAATCAGTACGGACAGCATGCGGTTCCTGCAGGCTTCTTCGCTCAGCCGGGCAACAGCAATCAGAGTCTTCTTCTTTCATATCTTAAGGATAAGACTACAGGCAGAAACTATCTTATGGTAGTCAATAATGACCTTGAAAATTCAGTAACGGCACCGATTAACTTCGCAAGCAGTATCGGTAGCGTTGAACTGTTGAATAACGATACAGGAGTATGGTCTAAATCAACAGTACGCGGTGCATATAAAGTTACACTTCAGGAAGGCGGAGCTGCATTGATCCGTTTACCTGAGTCTTACCGTTACGGTGAACTCAACGAAGCTGAGGGCGAAAATGTACTTTATCACAAGACTGTTTACGGTAACAGCTCACTCGGCACACCGGGCGTACGCGACGAGATGCTTCCGGGTTGGTATCTCAGCTGTCTTACTGACGGTTATATTGATGCTAATGCAGGCTTGGGCCTCAACGGCTGGTGTTCAGAGCTCAAGGATGAATCTTTTGAAACATATGTAAAAATTGACCTTGGTGCGGTTAAAACTCTTAATTCTCTTACACTTCACGCTGTTGATGATTCAACAGGCTACAGAAATTATTTCCCAAAATCGTTTACAGTCAGTGCTTCTGAAGACGGAATTACTTGGAAAGAGATTGCAACAAAAACAAACGTCAGCGTAAGCGATTATATGTTGCTCGAATTTGCTGAAACAGATATGAGATATCTTAAGATTGATGTTACCGAGATGAATTCAATCGACGGTAAATACGCTGCGGCATTGGCAGAAATCGAAACAAACGGTACGGTTTCAATTTCAAGATACAAGTTGATTGCTGAAGATGCAAACGGTTTCTATGTTTATACCAACTGCGTCAATACGGAGTATGTAAAAACTCCCACGTGGACAAATTATAATGACCGTGACGATATCATCTGGCACGACGGTGAAAAAGGTAGCTGGACAATCAGCGGTCTTTCATATAACTTCAGAACGTACATTCCGGTTTCAGAACACAACAATGAACGCGGTACTTACACAGTTCATATGTACGCTTATAACAGCAGCGGTGAAACATCAAGGGGAACAACATTTGATTTCGGTTCGGATATCAAATTTGACCTTAACTATGGTAATGTTGCGCAGAATCTTATGTCTGATATGAAGAATGTTAAATCAGGCGGAGGACTTACTGTAACTTACGATGAAAGTGATGAGACAATTACTCTCAACGGCACTCTTACGGAAAGTTTCTACATTCAGGATCTGACGCCTGTCAATACAATGTTTAAGGTAGGCGATACTGTTCGCGTTACACTTGAAGCTGTCAGCGGAACGATGACAAACGGTATTCTCGTTTTTGAATTTTTCAATGATTTCAGTGCAAGTCCGGACGGAAAGAGACATCATGCAGATATGAGCTCTGCCGGTGTATACAACATTAAGATTGATACACCTAAGGCTGCAAATGATATGGCTAACTATCGCTTCTGGGTTTATTATTATGCAGCAGGTCAGTATTTTGATAACTTCAAGTTCAGAATCAAGGCTGAGGTTGTAAACGGCGGAGATTCGGTATATTCACCTGCAGGCAAGCATTTCGGATACGGTGATAAATACGGTAACCTTCATCAGCCTGTTCGTGACGATGCTGAATTTATCGGTTGGTTTACAGAGCCTGTCGGAGGAAATCAGGTTACTTCATCAACGCTTAACTATACTGTTGCTACAGGTGTTCTTTATGCACATTGGAAGGAGCTTCCGCCCGAATACATTTGCGGTCTTTATGCAGGTATAACGAAGGATGTGCTTGAAAGAGATTATCTCAATCACCAAAACGTAACTTACACTTATGAGTTTATGAACGATACTCAGACTCTCGGTACAGGCACAAAAATTTCCGTAACGGATAATGCGACGGGTAAGGTTGTTAAAAAATATGAGCTTGTCATTTTTGGCGACATAAATTCCGACGGTTGGTATGACGGTCAGGATGCAGTTTATGTTGATGCAATTATTTCAGGACTGCTTACTGAAGAGATAATCGGCGGTGCAAGAATGCTTGCTGCAGACTGCACACACGACGGTAATATCACAAAACACGATATGGATATTCTTACAAAAGCCGGTCTTCTTCTCAATTCTATTGACCAGAACAAGCCGATTGAGGAACTTCAGACAATGTCGGAGTGGAACGAGTATGTAAGCCTTATTTCACAGGAGCCTGAAATAGTTGAACCTGAAGATACCGAACCTGAAGAAGATAAATTCTCCGTTGTCACATTGATTATGGAATGGATTAATTTCGTATCAGGTATTCTGGAAATTATCTGGAAGTATTTTGTTAAATAATTTTAAGGAGCCGGAAACGGCTCCTTTTTAAATTTAAGTTGACATTTAACTTTTTTAGTGTTATCATTCATTTAATAACTGTGACGAAGAGGGCAGAGCCTGAAGTTTTAAGAGAGTCAGCGGACGGTGCGAGCTGATAACGGATTCCTCAATGCCTATGGCTTCCGAGTTGAAAGCTTGAAATCAAGTAGGGCTTTTCGTGCTACCGCGTTAAGGTATAGGACTTGTCAGAGTCTAAAGGTGGCAGTTTTTACTGCAATTTGAGTGGTACCGCGGGTATATTTCCCGTCTCAAAGTTTTCGCTTTGGGACGGTTTTTATTTTCTTTTGGAGGTAATTTATTATGAGCTATTTAAGAATTGAAACTAAATGCGTTCAGGGTGGCTACACACCGGGTAACGGTGAACCCAGACAGATTCCGATTATTCAGAGCACAACTTTCAAATATGCTACAAGTGAAGATATGGGTAAGCTTTTTGACCTTGAAGCAGAGGGCTATTTCTATACAAGACTTCAGAATCCGACAAACGATGCAGTAGCAAGAAAAATCTGTGAGCTTGAGGGCGGTACAGCTGCAATGCTTACTTCCTCGGGTCAGGCAGCTTCTTTCTACTCTGTTTTCAATATTGCATCTTGCGGAGATCACGTTGTTTCTTCTTCAACAATTTACGGCGGAACATACAATCTTTTCGCAGTTACAATGAAGAGAATGGGTATTGAATTCACTTTCGTTGAGCCTGATTGCTCAGACGAAGAGCTTGAAGCAGCATTCAGACCGAACACAAAGGCTGTTTTCGGTGAAACAATTGCAAACCCTGCTCTCAATGTTTTTGATATTGAACGTTTTGCAAAGGCAGCTCATGCACACGGTGTGCCGCTTATCGTTGATAATACATTCGCAACTCCCGTTAACTGCCGTCCGTTTGAGTGGGGTGCAGACATCGTAACTCATTCAACAACAAAGTATATGGACGGTCACGGTGCAGGCGTTGGCGGTTGCATCGTTGATTCAGGTAAGTTCGATTGGACAAAGTATCCTGACAAATTCCCGGGACTCTGTACTCCTGATGACAGCTACCACGGTGTAACATATACCGAGCGTTTCGGCCTTGAAGGTGCATTCATTACAAAGGCAACGGCACAGCTTATGCGTGACTTCGGTTCAATCCAGTCTCCGCAGAACGCTTTCCTTCTCAACCTCGGCCTTGAAAGCCTTCACGTACGAATGGCAAGACATTGCGAAAACGGTCTTGCGGTTGCAAAATTCCTTCAGTCAAGTGACAAGGTTGATTGGGTGAAATATCCTTCACTTGAAGGTGACAAGAGCTATGAACTTGCACAGAAATATCTCCCGAAGGGTTCCTGCGGTGTTGTAAGCTTCGGCCTCAAGGGTGGCAGAGCTGCTGCAGAAACATTTATGAAAAATCTTAAAATTGCCGCAATCGAAACACACGTTGCAGATGCAAGAACATGCTGTCTTCATCCTGCAAGTGCAACTCACCGTCAGATGAACGACGAAGAGCTTGCAGCAGCAGGTGTACCTGCAAACCTTGTACGTTTTTCATGCGGTCTTGAAAGTGCTGAAGATCTTATCGAAGATATCGCACAGGCACTTGAAAAAGTTGCAGATTAATAGTTGATTAAGAGTTGATAATTTATGCCGATTAAAATTCCCAACGAGCTCCCTGCAGTAAGGGTGCTTAATGAAGAGAATATATTTGTTATGACGGAAACCCGTGCCATAACGCAGGATATCCGTCCGCTTAAAATCCTGCTTCTTAACCTTATGCCCAAGAAGATTGAAACCGAAACACAGTTTGCGCGTCTTCTCGGTAACTCTCCGTTACAGGTTGAGCTTGAGCTTATCCACACAAGCTCTCACAAATCAAAGCACACATCAGCTGAGCATCTTCTGACATTCTATAAGACTTTTGAAGAAATCAAGCACAAAAAGTACGACGGAATGATTATAACAGGTGCACCCGTTGAGCTTATGGACTTTGAAGAGGTAGAGTATTGGAACGAGCTTTGCGAAATTATGGAATGGAGCAAGACTCACGTTACAAGTACATTCCATATCTGCTGGGGTGCTCAGGCAGGACTTTACTACCATTTCGGTATCGACAAGTTCAGACTTGATAAGAAGATTTCAGGTGTTTATCCGCATACTGTGGATTACAAACGCTCAATTCTTTTCCGCGGTTTTGACGATGTGTTTATGGTGCCGCAGTCGCGCTATACATCAATCAGCCGTGAAGACGTTGAAAAGGTTGAAGAACTTAAGATTCTCGCTTCGTCCGAAGAAACGGGCGTGTATGCAGTTTCGAGCGAAAACGGAAAACAGATTTTCGTAACAGGTCATTCCGAATACGATGCAACAACGCTTCGTGACGAATATTTCCGTGACAGAGAAAAGGGTCTTGATATTCAGATTCCGAAGAATTATTTCCCGGATGATGACCCGACAAAGATGCCGCTTGCAACGTGGCGTTCGCACGCAAACCTTCTTTTCTCAAACTGGCTTAACTACTTCGTTTACCAGACCACACCGTACGATATCGACAGTATATAAAAATTTAAGGAGTCGTGATTCACGACTCCTTTTTCTTTATGATTTTTGAAATTATGAAAATTAACAAAATGAAAATTCCGATTCCCGTCATAACTCCGCAGGTGTCAACAAACATATCAAAAACACGGCAAGCTCTTTCGGGAACAAAGTGCTGATGAATTTCATCACTTACCGCATACAGAAAGCAGGGGATGAGAGAAACATAAAATTTCTGCTTCCCGAATGTGTAATGAATTGCACCCGTCATACAGAAGCCGAGTGCGGCAAATTCGCTGAAATGCGCAAGCTTACGAAGCGTGTTGTGGGAAATGAAATTTCCGATAAATTCGATTATTTTTGAAAGCAGATTCTGGCTGACTTCTTCCGATTCCTCTCCCGTAGCAGCTGAAAACATAAAAATTATATACATAACAGCTACACTCAAAATCCAGAAAATCACAGCAAGAAATTTGTTTTTATTAAGAAAAATCAATCAGCTCAAACCTCCGCTTATAAAGCATATACTTTCAAACACGGGTGAAGCGTAAATGTTTTCTGCTTCACTGCTGAATACAAAATAATCTCCGTGATTGTGAAGCGGAAGGAAAACAGCACTGTCAAGAAGCATCTGCTCAGCTTTCTTGATGTCTGTAAGGATTACCGCACCTGCAGAAGTGCGGATAATCTTCTCGAGAAGTCCGTCAAATTCGGGTGACGAATAGCCGAATATATTTTTGCTGTTTTCTGTTGTGAAAATCTTCAGCATATCAAATGCTGTGGAAGAGTTTGCGGTAATTTCAGTTACAGCAAGCTGATACTTGCCGTTTCTTACTGAATCCTTGAGTGTCTCTGCACTGACTGCTTCAACCTTTGCGACGATTGATGTGCTTAAAACTCTCTGCCAGTTCTGAATAATGCCCTGTATAATGCCAAGGTATTCCTGCGGACAGATGATTTTTATTGTAGCAGATTCTTTTTCAATTTCTTTAAGACCGTTGTTCCAAAGCTCAAGTGCAGCCACTTCATCGTATTTGGGTACGGTCAGGTTTCCTGCTGCCTGTCTGTACGTTGAATTCGCATAACGGCAGGCTTCAGGGATAATTCCCTTTGCTGTGTCGATTGCCTGATGCGGTGTTTCAATGCCTTCAGTTTTTGTAAGCATAACAAGTGCTTTTCTGAGATTTTCGTTGCTGAGAAAAGTATCTTTACAGTTAAATGCAATTCCGTAAACGGAGTTTTTGCTTACTGCAAAGTTCATTTTTGTGTCTTCAAGCGTAAATTTTGCCGAGTCTGAAATGTAAGCTGAGTGATAATCGTTTTGTTTGAGCTTGGAAATAACAGACTCTTCTTCCTTGTTAATGTTGAAATAAACTGCTGTCGGCTTAACTTTTTCGTTACCCTTGTAGCCTTCGTTTCTGTATATAACAAGCGAATGGTCAACCGTCCATCTGCCAAGGTAAAAAGGACCGTTGCAGAAGGTGTATTTAAGCTCAAGACCGTATTTTGCGTGTGTTGCCTTGAAAAATTCTTCATTGCAGGGCATACACAGCGGAAGAGTGAGAATGCGGAGAAAATCGGGGTCAGGTCTTTCGAGGGTTATAACAAGTGTGCTGTCATCCGTCGCTTTAACTCCGAGTGTGGATTTGTCCGCTTCACCGTTGTGAATTTTCTGAGCATTTTTAATGCAGTAGAGCTTGTCTGCATCGGGTGAGTCTGTAATTTTATCGACAGCTCTTTTAAGTCCGAATTCAAAATCGTGTGCCGTAACCTGAGTTTTGAAATTCTCCATATAATTCTCGTCATCGAGAACGTCTTTATATGTTTTAAGAAGCTGCCAGTTGGTGTCTTCACGGAGCTTGAATGTGTATTCGAGTCCGTTAGAGGAAACCGTCCAGCTTTCCGCAACACCCGAGACAACCTTGTACTCTTTGTCGAGCCTTACAAGTCCTTCAAAGCAGTTGTTGATGATTGTTTTAGCGGTGAGTGTTTCGGCAATCTGCGGATCAAGGCAAAGCGGGTCAGACGAAATCGGCATAACGAGGCTTACGTCGTCATCATCTCCGCAGGCACTGAATGTACATAAAAACAAAACCGACGAAAGCAGTATGCAAAGTAATTTTTTTATCATAGAAAAAACCTCTTCTACACTAATGAAGTTTTGTAAAAAAACTGAAATTTAACAGAAGTATTATAACAAAATAAAATAAAAAAAGCCATATATTTTTAAGAATTTATATTGTTAATTGTGAATTAATTTGGTATAATATTTTAAATATTTTTTAACGGAAGTGATTATTTGACAGATATACTTGTTTTGGTTGTCACGGTTTTAGCCGTTGTTATAGTTGCTTTGCTTTTTGTTGTAATAAAAAGCGTTAAATCGGGCGGCGATTCGCAAAAGGTTTCGGAGCTTGAAAAGCAGGTTTCAGCTCTTTCGATGTACCTTCAGCGTGTTATGGGAAGCAATGCAGAAGAGTTTGAAAGAAACCGACGCGAGCTTAACGAAAGCCTTCATTTTATGACTTCAAAGCTTGACGAAATGACAAAGCAGAATTACGAAACGCTTATCAAGCTTAACAAGGATATGACGGATTCTCTCAACCTTATCCGTACAAGCAGTGCCGAGCTTAACGAAAAGCAGACCCGTACTCTTGACGCCGCAATCGGCAGAATGCAGGAGAGCAACGAAAAGAAGCTTGACCAGATGCGCGAAACCGTTGACGAAAAGCTTACGGCAACGCTTTCAACAAGGCTTGATTCTTCTTTCAAAACTGTTTCGGAACAGCTTGAAAATGTTTATAAATCTCTTGGTGAAATGAAAGAGCTTTCAACAGGTGTTACAACGAACGTTACGGCTCTCAACCGCGTTCTTACAAACGTCAAAGCACGAGGCACCTGGGCAGAAATTCAGCTTGAAGGAATCCTTGACCAGACAATTCCGAATATGTACGTCAAAAACTATGCGGCTGTTCCGGGTTCAAGAGACCTTGTTGAATTCGCGGTAAAAATCCCGTCAAGTGACGATTCTTCAAAGATTACATATCTTCCGATTGACTCAAAGTTCCCGATGGAAGACTACAAGCGAGTATGCGAAGCGGCAGACAATGCGGATGCAGTCGCACTTGCAGCTGCAAGAAAGGCTCTTTACGACAGAGTGCTTACGGAAGCAAAAACAATCAAAAAATATATCAATGTTCCTTCAACAACACCATTTGCAATTATGTACCTTGCAACTGAAGGTCTTTACGCGGAGATTACATCATCAAGCTCGGATATACTTGATAAAATCCAGCGTGAAAACATTATGGTTGCAGGACCGACGACGATCATTGCATTGCTTAATACCTTGTCAATGGGCTTCAAGGCAGTCGCAATAAACGAAAAGGCGAACGAAGTGCGCCAGCTCCTTGCCGTAACAAAGGCACAGTACGAAAAATTCGGCACAGTGCTCGAAAAGGCAAGAAAGAAGATTGACGAAGCGGGTAAGTCGCTTGACGAAGCTCAGGACAGAAACCGTATCATTCAGAAGAAACTCAAGAACATTGAGGAAATCGACACAGCTGCAGCGGAGGATTACCTCGGCATCGGCGAAAACTTTACTCAGGCTTAAGTAAATTTAGCATAAAAGGAGAAAAACTATGAGAAAGTCAACACGAATCTCAAAAAAGATTCTGTCAGCAGTTTTTGCGTTAGTATTGTTACTTTCAGTAATTCCGATGAATGTAAACGCTGTGGACAGCATCAAATCAGCGGTTCTTCCGGAGAAAACATTGAGTATCGGTGCAATTTCTGATATTCACTATTATCCCGTAGAACTCACAGGTAACTATTGCGATGCTTATATGGATTCTCTTAAGATGTCTATCGGCAGGGAAACATATGAAGGCGAAGGTCTTCTTAATTCAGCATTGGCTGCTTTTGAGGAGCACGCAAAAACAAACGGTATGGAATATGTTATCGTTTCAGGTGACCTTTCAGCTGACGGTCAGTATCTTGCTCACGTCAAGCTTGCAGAAAGACTTGAACAGTTTGAAAAGGATACAGGCCTTAAGGTTATTGTTGCAAACGGTAATCACGATATAAACCGAACAGACGTAGCTGACACATTTGAAAACGGCTATGAAGAAAAGGCAAGGGCAATCACTCCCGAAGAGTTCCTTGAGGTTTATGCTGACCTTGGTTATGACCTTGCTTACCATACATACAAGCCTACTTCAGGCAAGGCAAATATGCTTTCTTACTCTGTAAGAGATAACGGTTACAGAATCGTTATTATGGACGTTTCAAAGTACAGCGCTGATGCAACAAAGGACGGCACAGATGTCGGTGAAACTTCAGGTGCTTTTTCAGAAGAATTCCTTGCTTGGGTATTCGATGAAATCGCAGATGCAAAGAGTAAGGGTGAAACTGTTCTTGGCGTAATTCACCATAACCTTGTTCCTCATTTTGCAAATGAGTACAAGATTATGAGAGGCTTTAACGTTGACGGTTGGAACGAGATTGCAGAACAGCTTGCAGATGCAGGTATGAATTTCTCACTCACAGGTCACGTTCATATCAATGATATCGCAGAAATCGTAAGCGATAACGGTGAAAAGCTTACTGAAGTCAGTATGTCTTCAATAACATCTTTCCCGAACTATATCCGTGAGCTTCAGTTCACAACTGACGGTGCAGACAAAACAACACTCGATGTTGAAAGCTTCGATATCGACTGTGTTCTTCCTGTTACTGTTAACGGTGAAACATATGAACAGCCGTTCCGTAAGGAATCAATAAAGGTTTCATACTTTGATGAAAGAGGTTTCTCAGGCTTTGCAAGCGACTTCCTTGGCGGTTATATTATGAAGTTTGCTCCTATCTTTGAAGAGAAGGGTGTTCTCCCTGCTCTTAAGGATATGGGACTTGACCTTGAAGAGCTTCTTGGCGGTCTTCTTGGCGACGGCATCAAGCTCGGACCTATCGGTATTTTCACAACGGACAATCTTATGTCTTTCATTGAGGATTTCCTCGGTCAGGTTCAGGAGCTTTATCTCACAGATCCGCAGGCAACTGCAGATTTTGTTGATAAAACACTCGCAAAACTCTTCGATATCAAGATGTCTGATCTTCCTAACTCAGCATTCTATGAGGAGTACGGTCTTGGCAGCACAACAGAACCCGGTACTTTTGCCGACGCTGTTATGAACACAATCCTTTATACATACGAAGGTACTCTTGACGTTAACCGTGATGCATTCCTTCTTGATGTTATGTATAACCTTGAAAACGATCCGGAGCTTGCAACTGAAATTTTCAATGCTCTTTTCGATATTCTTGTTAACGATCTTCTTGCGGAGCATCTTCTTAACGATGTTGAATTAAGAGTTGATACACTCTTCCCGTTCGGCAAATTCGGTTTCGCACTCGGTAAGACTCTTGACGTTGTTCTTAATGTTGCTTTCCTTGGTGACACAACAATTCTCAACATCGCTGATGGTGTAATGGTACTTCTTGATACTTTCGGTGTGCTTGAGGGCGGCTCCGTTTTGGGTGTTGTTGACCACCTTATGGGAGAATACATTACTCCGTCCTTCCTTGACGGTATCGGTGATTCTCTTGCAGCTATTGTTCGCGACTTTGCAACAGACTATAACTTCCCTGATGATTACAGTGCAACAATTGTTTACGACGGCAAGGTTCCCGTTGAAGCAACAAGAGAAAACTACAGACTTCCGACAGCACTTACAGTAACTCTCGGTGAGGATGCTTCAGAAAGAAACATCAGCTGGTACACAAAGTCAACTGTACAGGGCACAGATATCCAGATTGTTGAATATTCAGATTCAATCACATTCACAGATGAAATTCCTGCAGATATTACACTTGAAACAAACAGCGAACGTGTAATCAGAAGCTATCCGGGTATTGATTTCGGTCTTATCGGTATCATGCAGTATGAAATCCCGATGACAAGACACACAATTACAGTTTCAGGTCTTGAAGAAGGCAAAAAGTATGCATTCCGCGTTGGTGATGCTTCAAGAAACTGGTGGAGCGATGCAGGTACATTTGTAATTGAAGACGGTTCAGATGCAGTTTCATTCATCCATGTAACTGACCCGCAGTCAATGTCAGCACATCAGTACGAAACATTCGCAACTGTAATTGATAAGGCTTACGATATGTATCCTGATGCAGGCTTTGCGATTAACACAGGTGACCTTGTTGACCACGGTGACAACTTCAATCAGTGGCAGTGGCTCCTTGACCAGTCATCAGACACACTTATGCACTCAGCTATGATGCCTGTTTCAGGTAACCACGAAGGACACGGCACAAATGCAACAGTTACAAACTATGTTCTTCCGAACGCTCCCGAGCAGAATGTCGAATCAGGTGTTTATTACTCATTCGATTACAACAACGTTCACGTTGCTGTTCTTAATACAAATGACCTTAATGATGACGATGCTTTGTCAGAAACTCAGATTGAGTGGCTCAAGCAGGATATGAATGCAAGCGATGCCGACTGGAAGTTCGTTGCATTCCACAGAGCTGTTTATTCAAACGGTTCACACTACGATGACGGCGATGTTGTTGCAATGAGAGAGCAGTTCTCTGTTCTTATGCCCGAGCTTGATATCGATATGGTATTCCAGGGTCACGACCACGTTTACCTCCGTACGGACTCAATGATTGATAACAAGGTTGAAAAGAACCTTGAAACATCAACAACAACTTTCGACGGTAAGGAATACAAAGTCAAAGAAAATCCGCAGGGTTCAGTTTACGTAATCAGCGGCTGCTCAGGCGTTAAGGTTTACAAGCAGAAGGATCCGTCACTTACAGATAAACTTTTCCCGAGAGCTGAAGCTATTGCTGACGTTGAATATTCAGTATTCTCAGGCGTTAAGATCGTAGGCGACACGCTTTACTTTGACGCATACGAGGTTAACCCCGAAACAGGCGAAGCAAGCAACATTGACTCTTTCGCAATTCACAAGGACCTTTCAGAAAATGTTGAAGCTGAAGATGTTTGCTTCATCAAGGTTGCTTTTGATAAGGTTGTAGGATTTGTGACAAATATCTTCGATAAGATTTTCTTCTTTATTTAATAATCAGATAAAATTTAAAGCCTATCGCAAAAAGCGATAGGCTTTAGTTTTATTCGCTGTCTGTCCTTGACATTATGTCAAGGGCTTTTCTTATAACCGAAAGCTGGTCTTCACCAACATTAACTTTAATTGCGATGTGCGGTTTGCCTGCAGCAGAAACGGTTATTCTGCCCGGCATATATTTTGCAAGCTGAGAAATCTTTTCCATCTGCAGACTTTCGATGTAAAGCTTTACATTGTTGCCTGTTCTGCCGATTTCGTAAACACCCTGCAAGAGTGCTGAATTACGGAGAAGAGAAACCGTTATAAGTCCCATTACGCAGGCAGGCGGTTCGCCGAAACGGTCAATCAGCTCGTCGATAACGTCGTCAGCATCTTCCTGATTTTTGATGTCTGCAATTCTGCGGTACATCTTCAGCTTGTGCGGTACGTTTTCGATGTAATCCGCAGGAATATGAGCATCAATCGGAAGGTCGATAAGACACTCTTTTTCCGAAACGGGCGGTGCTTCGCCTTTTTCTTCGCTGACTGCTTGTTCAAGCATTTTCAGGTACATATCGTAGCCGACAGCTTCCATATGACCGTGCTGTTGAGCACCGAGAATGTTACCTGCACCGCGGATTTCAAGGTCACGCATTGCAATGTGGAAACCGGAACCGAATTCCGTATATTCACGGATTGCGGTAAGACGCTTTGAAGCGATTTCCGTAAGCTCTTTGCCTCTGCGGAAAGTAAGGTATGCACTTGCACGTCTTGCGGAACGTCCGACTCGTCCTCTTATCTGATGAAGCTGTGCAAGCCCGAGTCTGTCAGCATCTTCGATGATTATTGTGTTAACGTTCGGAACGTCAACGCCTGTTTCGATAATTGTTGTGCACACGAGAACATCAATTTCGCCTTCAAGAAGCTTGCGCCAGATTTCACTCAATTGGTCTTCAGACATCTGTCCGTGAGCGACGGCAACATTATGGTCAGGAAGAAATTCCTTAAGCTTTGCGGCTGTTCGCTCAATTGTTTCGGTACGGTTGTGCAGGTAGTAAACCTGACCGCCGCGTCGCAATTCGGAATGAATTGCCTGAAGAATAACTTCAAAGTTATATTCAACAACGTAAGTCTGAACAGGGTGTCTGTCGTGCGGAGCTTCTTCAAGAATTGACATATCGCGTATTCCTGACATTGCCATATTAAGCGTACGGGGAATCGGTGTCGCACTCAGAGTAAGCACATCGATATCAGGATAGTTTTCCTTGAGTTTTTCTTTCTGTGCAACGCCGAAACGCTGTTCCTCGTCAACGATGATAAGTCCGAGGTTGCGGAATTCGATATCCTTTGAAATCAGGCGGTGTGTGCCGACGATGATGTCAACAAAGCCTGATTTGAGCTGTTCTTTGATTTTTTTCTGTTGTGTTGCAGGAACAAATCGTGAAAGCATCTGTGCCTCAATCGGGAAGCCTTCGAAACGCTTACAGATTGTCTGATAATGCTGCAATGCAAGGATTGTTGTCGGAACAAGGATTGCACACTGCTTTCCGTCCGCAACACACTTGAATGCGGCACGAAGTGCGACTTCTGTTTTACCGAAGCCTACGTCACCGCAGAGAAGTCTGTCCATCGGATACGGTTTTTCCATATCCTCCTTAATTTCAAAAATGCACCTGAGCTGATCTTCAGTTTCGTCAAACTCGAATCTTCGCTCAAAGTCATTCTGCATATCAATATCGGGCGAGAATGCATGCCCCTTAATCTGTGTTCTTTTTGCATAAAGCTCGATAAGCTCTTTTGCAATGTCCTTAACGGCACTGCGTACTCTTGAACGCGTTTTCTGCCATTCCTTACCGCCGAGCTTGTTAAGCTTGACTGTGCCGTTTTCACTTCTTGCACCGATGTATTTGGAAACCTGGTCAAGCTGAGTTACAGGCACGTAAAGCACGTCACCTTTATCGTAACGGATTTTGATGTAATCCTTGATTTTGCCGTCAGCTTCAAGGCTTGTTATGCCGTCAAAAAGACCGATACCGTGAGCCGTATGCACGATGTAGTCGCCCTTGTGCAAATCCTCAAGGGAGTTGAACATATTAGCTTTCTTAACTTTTTTGCTTGATTTTCTGACGGGTAAGGATGCCTTGCTTCCGTAAGTGATAACTGTCAGCTTTGCGTCGGGATACTCAAAACCTGCCGAAAAACCGCCGGGAAGAACAATGACCTTACCGGGTATACACTCTTCGGGAGGTGACGCAAGATACATTGCGGAAATGCCTTCGTTTTCAAGGTCAGATGCAAGTGCACTTGCTGATTTTTCCGTACCCGCAACAACGAAAACTGAGTTTCCTTTCTTGCCGTAAACGGGACGGATATCGTCAATCAGCACGGAGAGTGAGCCGCTCCACGGACTGAACTGTTTGGCGTTGAATGTGATAAGACTTTTGACGGGAGTGTCAAATGAACCTCGCGTCATATTGTCAAGGTAAACAGCACCGAGGTCCTCATAAAGACCGAGAAGCTCGGAAAATTCCATCATGTATTTGTCAAGACCGTTGCAGATGATGCCGTCTTCAAGGTAAGCCTTAAGGTCTTCGTGGAAAATCTTGAGGCAGGCATTAGCAGTTTCCTTGACAGAGAAGCTTTCTGTTATAAAAACGAGCGGTTGCTCGATATAATCAAAAATTGTGGCAGGGTAGGGATAGATAAGCGGAAGATACCTGTCGATATTCGGCAGATTGATACCGCCCTCAAGCTTTTCAAGGTCAAGCTTAATGCTTTCCTTAACCTTGTTTGTGCCCTTACCGCGTGCATTTTTTATGAAATCTTCAAGCAGTTCAATAAGCCTTACGGGACTGCAGCAGATTTCATTTGTCGGTGTGATTGTGACCGTACGGGTTGAGTCAATTCTTCGCTGACTGTCAACTTCAAAGGTTGAAAGACAGTCTATGTTATCGCCCCAGAATTCGATTCTGTAGGGATTTTCACAATCGGGGGAGAAGATGTCAATAATACCGCCACGAACGGAAAACTGACCCGAACCGTCAACCTGTGCACTTCGCGTGTAACCTGCATTTATGAGCATTTCAATAAGCTCATCCTGCTTGATTTCATCGTCAACGTTAAGCGTGATTCTTTTAGCAATCAATTCCTCGGGCGGAATCGTGTATTGCAAAGCCGCTTCAACGGAGCAGACAACAGCACGGATTTTGCCGTCCACAAGGTTGCCGAGTACACTCAGCCTTTTATGCTCATATTCACGTGATTTGACGTTGTCGGGACGAAGCGTGATATCGCCAGCAGGATAAAGCTGTGCATCGCAACCGAAGGCATTGAGATCCTTGCAAAGCTTTGAAGCCTGAGCCTCGTCGGGTGTGATGATAATAGCCCTGTGCGGAGCTAAATCCTCGCAAGCTGCACTGATAACGTGAGCCTTATGTATAGCCGAAAGACCGACAACTCCTGCGGGGAGGCGTCGGTTATTAAGGTCATAAATAATTGACCGATATTCATTTAAATTTTTCAGAGCTTTGGTAAAACAGGACATAGATGCTCCTTAAATGGTTATATCTGCATTCCGCAGATTATCAATGAGTTCGTTTATCTTGTACTTGCTGAAGCAGTGAGCCTTCATTCCGATTTCCTGTGCTGTTGCAACATTGGCAGGGGAGTCATCGATGAAAAAGCATTCCTCAGCCTTAAGCGAAAATTCATTAAACAGAACGTCAAAAATTTCTTTGCCGGGTTTAATTAAATTATACTTCGCAGAAATAATAAATCCGTCGAAAAAGTCAAATGCGGGAACACTTTTTTTGAATTCATCGAACCATGAAGGACAGTTTGAAAGAAGATAGATTTTATATCCGTTTTCCTTGAGTGTTTTAACAATCGAATACATCTCTTCAATCGGAGGCATTTCACCCTCATGGTCAAGAATCATCTTGCTGACTTCTTCGTGAAAATCCGCAGGCAGGTCACGGCACATAATTTCGATTGCTTCCTCAACCTCGAAGTCGCCTTTATCCATAAGCTTCCAGGTATGGGACGCAAAGGTTTTTTCGTTGATAAGCTCGTGATATTCGGGTGTGAAATGAGTTGTAAGACTTCTTTTTGCATCAAAGTCAACAAGCACACCGCCCATATCAAAAACTATTGTTGTAATTGCCATATGACCACCTCCGTACAACATTTAATTATATAATAAAACAGATTAAAATGCAAATAAAAATCAACAAATATGAAACTGGACAAGGTTGTTTCAGGGTGATATAATCAAACCGATAAGCTTTGAATTATACTCTGATGAAAGTTGGGGGAGAATGATGAAGATTAAGAAAATAAGTATTGCAATAGTTATGTTTATTATTATAACAGCAACATTTGTTTATGTGTATAATAGGATTCCTCATCACTACACGGATGCTGAAACATTGATAGAATTAAACCCTGAATTCGCTGATATACCGATTGAATCGTGTGATTTTTATCAAAGAAATGATGTGATTTTTTTGGGAGGTGTCCTGGAGTTTTACTCGTACGGCAAAATTAATGTTTCAGAAGAATATTACGAAAAATTATTAGAAACATATAGCTTTAGCGAGCGTTCAGGAATATTGGATTATCAAGCGATGAATTCGAAAAAATTGTCAGGTGAATTTGAAGATGTTATAACAAATCAAACATATTTGATTTCTGAAGAATTTCAATCTGAGTTCTATTCATTTGTATGTCTATCCGCAAAAGAAAACGCAATCTATTTTTACTTTTATACTTATTGAGTAGGGAAAACACAACATTAAGACGTTGAAACAGATGTGTTTTATAAAAAGATAAGAATTTTCGGGTTTGTGGAGTTCTTATATTTCCACCTCATCCGCCTCGTCCCTCGGCACCTTCTCCTCGAGGAGAAGGCTGAAAAACTACGCAAGTCCAAGGCTTCCCCTTGAGGGGAGGCTCCGCCGTAGGCGGTGGTGAGGTGTAGGTTGCAACGCAACCGTATATTCAAAACACCCCACAAACCCGAATTTGTTGGTGTGATATAATAAAAACAATCAGTAACCTTCATCTGCTTGCTACAGCTGTCCGGTTATTATTAAAGCACCCGAAAGGGTGCTTTTGTTGTTTATAAAAAGGAAAAGGTAAGAACCCTGATGAGTTCTTACCTTTATTTTAATTAAAGAGCTGATTTCAACTCGTCAACCTTATCTGTTTTCTCCCAGGGAAGGTCGATGTCTGTTCTGCCCATATGTCCGTATGCAGCTGTCTGCTGGTAAATCGGACGGCGAAGACCGAGGTTATCAATGATTGCAGCGGGACGAAGGTCGAATACCTTGTTTACTGCATCTGCAAGCTCAGCGTTTGAAACCTTGCCTGTACCGAATGCGTCAACCATAACCGAAACAGGCTTTGCAACACCGATAGCGTATGCAAGCTGAACCTCACACTTGTTTGCAAGTCCTGCCGCAACGATGTTCTTTGCGATGTAACGGCACATATATGCTGCTGAACGGTCAACTTTTGTCGGGTCCTTACCGCTGAAAGCACCGCCGCCGTGACGTGAATATCCGCCGTATGTATCAACGATAATCTTACGGCCTGTAAGACCTGAGTCGCCCTGCGGACCGCCTGTTACGAATCTGCCTGTGGGGTTAACGTAAATCTTTGTGTTTTCGTCGATGAGTGAAGCATCGATTGTCGGCTTGATTACGAGGTTGATAACGTCCTCACGGATTTTGTCAAGCTCAACGTCAGCACTGTGCTGTGATGAAACAACGATAGCGTCAATTCTTACAACCTTGTCGTCATCATATTCAACTGTAACCTGAGTCTTACCGTCTGCACGAAGGTAACCGAGGTTGCCGTTTTCTCTTTCTTCTGTGAGCTTGAGAGCAAGCTTGTGAGCGAGTGAAATCGGCATCGGCATAAGCTCGGGTGTTTCGTCACAAGCGTAACCGAACATCATACCCTGGTCGCCTGCACCGTGAAGGTTGTACTTGTCCTCTTCACCGCCCTTGAGCTCGAATGAAGCGTCAACGCCCATTGCGATGTCGCCTGACTGCTTGTCAAGTGAAGTAAGAATTGCACAAGTGTTACCGTCGAAGCCTTTTTCTGCACTGTCATAACCGATGTCACAGATAACCTTACGTGCGATTGCGGGAATGTCGATGTTAGCTGAAGTTGAAATTTCACCCATTACGAGCACCATACCTGTTGTACAGCATGTTTCGCAAGCAACACGACCCTTCGGATCCTGAGCAAGGATTGCGTCAAGCACTGCGTCGGAAATCTGGTCACAGATTTTATCGGGATGTCCTTTTGTTACTGATTCTGATGAAAAAAGATGTTTTGCCATTTTAAAAGTCCTCCTTTGTCGAAAAAAACGCTCCCGGCACAAACCGAGAGCTGTAAAGAACTTATCTTTCGGTTGCACCGCAGGATTTAGCACCTTGCTTAAC
>JAFODS010000020.1 GCA_017380575.1 Clostridia bacterium
AAGCAGTTTTGAAAGAGGAGATTTTTGACTCGGCAAGGCAAAAATCTGCAGATATACTGACGTATTTCAAGGATTTTTAACGAAGTCGAGGCGAAAATATACCTTTCAAAACCTTATGGCTTGTTGGCAATTAAAGTATAAATTTTCAAATGTGTCCTCCGTTTTGATAGCCGTAACTTTGACATAAGGCATTGATAGTGCTAAAATTGGAAAAAACACCCCATTTCAGACCCGTAAAAGACGATTTCGGACCGTTGGTTGTGCCAAAATTAAAAAAATATGTATAATAATTATGGGTTATTGTTGCCTTATATATTAATCGAAAGGAAATCTAAAATGAAACACATTTTTAAAAAAGGTATCGCAATATTGCTTTCAATACTTTTTGCATTCAATCTGTCGGTCGTATCGTTTGCTGAAGATACGGTGATGTCAGGTTCCTGCGGTGAAAATGCAGAGTGGGTTTATGATGCAGAAGCGTTTAAACTTACAATTTCAGGTACAGGCACAGTCAGCGATTATTCGGGTTGGGAAGGCTTTAAAAGTGAAATTAAGAATATCGAAATAAGCAACGGTATCACAAAAATCGGTTTTTATGCGTTTGATAGTTGTACGTCGCTTGTAAGCATAGAACTTGCGGATAGTCTTGTAAGCATAAGAGAAGGAGCATTTTACAACTGTACGAATCTCCAAAGCATAGAAATCCCTGACGGTATAACCAAGCTTGAAACTGATACCTTTTCGGGATGCACTTCTCTTGAAAAAGTAATAATTCCTGACAGTGTTGTAAATGTAGACGAAAATGCGTTTAGGGAAACCGCAAGCCTTTCGGATGTTTATTATAAAGGCGATGTTGCAGATTGGTGTGCAATGAGTTTTAATGAAAGTATATTTTCTACAGGTGTAAACCTTTACATTAATGGTGCTCTTATAGAAAACCTTGTAATACCTGATGGGATTACAACTATCGGTGACTATGCTTTTAGTTTTTGCACAAGCCTTAAAAGTGTAGAAATGCCCAAAAGCCTTACAAGAATAGGTAAAGGTGCGTTTTACAACTGTACTAAGCTCCAAAGCATAGAAATCCCGGAAAGTGTAACAAGTATCGGTGATAATGCATTCAATTTCATGGAAACTGTTACAGATGTGTACTACACAGGTGATATTGAAGATTGGTGTGCGATAGAGTTTGGTTTTGACGTCTTTGTTACCGGTATAAATCTTTATATAAACGGCGTTTTGATTGAAAACCTTGTAATCCCGGACGGTGTTGTTGATATTAGTGACTACGCATTTCAGTATTGCGTAAGTATTAAGAATATCGAATTTCCCAAAAGCATTAAAACAATAGGCAGCGGTGCGTTCTGCCACTGCAAAGCTCTCACAAAGGTAGCGGTACCCGAAGGGGTTACAATCCTAAGACCATTCACGTTTTTTTATTGCGATAATCTTTCAGATGTAACTTTGCCGAAAAGTCTTTTATCAATCGAATTTGCTGTTTTTAGTCATTGCACCGCACTTGAAAGTATAATAATTCCGGACAATGTGGAAATTATTGGCACTTGTGCTTTTAATGTTACATCTCTCAAAAGCATAGTAATTCCGGAAAGTATGAAGGAAATTGGCGGTGTATCGTTTTTCGGGAAAGATGAGTTTACAACATACTACAAGGGTACAGAGGCTCAATGGAATGAAATTGAAATTTCTACAGCCAATAATATGGATCTGTTTAAAAACATTGTTTTTAACTATGTGGCAACATCAGGAAATTGCGGAGAAAATGCGACGTGGGCATTTGACGAGACAAGCGGAACACTCTCTATTTCGGGCACAGGTGTAGTCAGCGATTATTCCGATTGGAACGATATTGTAAATGCTGTCACTTATGTTGAAATTGAAAACGGTATAACATCTGTGGATGAAGATACATTTAACGGATTCAGTTCACTTAAAGAAGTGTATATGGCTGAAAGTGTATCCGAGCTCGGCGACGATGCCTTTGCAGGTTGTTCAAAGCTTGCGATTGTTACTGCACTTTCGGATGCTTTGAGTTTCAGCAATGCTTTTTCGGGCAACGATTCACGCCTGTTTTTCATTGCAAAAGCAGGTTCAGGAACATACACAGCCCTCAAATCAGCAGGCTTTACCGTTAACGGAATAAGCACCGATAAAGAAAAAGACGGTCACAAGGTGCTTTCATTTGACGGCAAAACAACCATATATCAGAACCTTGATTACAACTACATTTCAAATCTGGTTGCAGATAATTCCGATGCATATTATCTTTACTTAGACAAGATAACATTTGAGGGCATAGCTCCCGACACAATTGTCATTGATACAGAAAACCTTGACGGTGCAGAAGAATATTTTACTCTTAATGAGGTTTATATCAGCATTTCTGTCAACGGCAAGACAGTTTCTCTTCCCGAACTTATAAAGTTGCTTCAGGCTGAAGATACAGACGGAATCATAAGCTTTGAGGAGGAAGAGGGCGAAACATTTTTTGAAATGCTTTCGGATTTCTTTGAAGAAACGGTCGGTGAACTTGTTACACAGGCGTTCAAGGTAATCAAAACTGTTATAAATGCAATCCGCAAACTTTTTAAATAAGAATAAGTTCAAATCGGCAGGATTTGCTTCGGCATTCCTGCCTTTTTATTTTTCGGCATAAAAATCAGAATTCAAGATATTTCAGGTCGTCAAAACGGCATTTCAGGTCTTCGTGTAAAAAACATTGTTTTTTTAATGATAAAATCTATGCATCATAGCCAAACGGCAGAAGGAAGATGTATTATGAAAAAACTATTATCCATTTTATTGGCAATCCTTTGCGTGATGAACCTGACGGTGGTTTCGTTTGCAGCGGAGGAAGTTTCATACTTCGACGAAGAAACTGGCACCTTGATTCTTGAAAGTCAAGAACAGTTTGAACAAATGTTTAACGATGAAGAACTTATTATCTGGTATGGAAATGAAATTCCCAAATGGTTTGTGGAGAATCATAAGAACATTAGAAAAGTGTATGTTGGAAAAGACTTTTTGGCAGGTGAAGGTGAAAATTATGAGTTGTTTTATATTTTTGCCTATTGTCCAAATATTGAAGAAGTAATTATTGATGAAGAGCATCCGTATTATAGCGTTTATGACAAAGCTGTATACACAAAAGATAAAAAGATGATGTTATACTATCCGATTCAGAATGACGATGTTGACATTGTCCTCCATGAAAACACTGAATATATATACTGGATGTGTTTATTGGATACATATGAAATGTTTTTGTTTAGTTCAGGATACTACCCGGCAACTGACAAAGAATATAATCTTTATATTACAAGACAGGGTCAACTGCAGGAAATGATAGATTATGCTGTTGGTTGGGATATGAACGCGGAAAGCTTGTATTATGCCCGATATGCTAATATCTATGTAAATGAGACACAAGAAACATTAGATTCACTTGTTACTTCTGAAGAGACTGATTATCCCTATACGATTGATACACTTTATAATTCAGCGATTGTGTCCGCATATACGGTATATTTCTCTTTAAGAGAATATCTTGATGAAGACCTTTTCCCTGAAGAGTATGATAAATATGTAGCCGCATTTGAGAAAGCACAAGATAGTATAGTGTATCCTGAAGAGGAAACATTTGAGAATCTTTGCGAGTTTTACGAGCAATTATACGCGTTAACGCTTGAAGGTTGTCAGCGTATTGAAATTAAAGATTTTTCCAGAGAAGAATTTGATTATGTGCTTGCAAATGATGAGTATAGCAGTTATGAAACGTATGTAGAAATGTTTAATGATGAGGACAAGGCTTACGAGTTCAGTAAGGAAGTACTCAATAAAAGTATGGAACACGCTCATTATTTAACTGACCGCGGTAATCCGATGAAACCCCTCTCAACCCTCACATCAGGCACTTGTGGTGAAGGTGTAGAATGGGCAATTGACCGTGAAAACGGTGTGCTTTCAATCACAGGTAACGGTGCAATCAGCGACAATTATTCAGGCTTTGATGTTTTCAAGGGTATCGTTACAACAGTTGAAATCGGCAACGGTATTACAGCAATCGGTGAAAATGTTTTCACAGGTTTCACAGCTCTTACAGAAACAAGGTTTGACGGCACACAGTCACAGTGGAATGCTGTTGCAGTTGCAGAAGGAAACGACGATTTGCTCAAAAATGTAACCGTAAATCCCGACCCGCCCGTTGAGCCCGAACAGCCTAAAGAGGAACCTACCTCCTGGGATAAGGTTGTTGATTTCTTTGAAAAGGTCGGCGATTTCTTCGTAAGTATTTACGAATGGTTTGTAAATCTTTTTAAGTTTTAATTTGAATTCTTTTTAAAAGTTTTATGGGCAGAGCCTTGCTCTGCCCATAAAAACAGTTATTCACAAAGGGTGATTTTATGAAAAACAAGTTAATTAAAATTGTTTCTGTTTTGCTTGTTTTCTCCGTTATTTTAGGTGTAACGGCAACTGCGCAGGAAACATTAATTGAAGAAATTACAACAGCTTTTGAAGAGTTGACAACTGAAATTGTCACAGAGCTTACAACAGAGCCTGAAACGGAGCCGACAACAGAACCTGTTTCGGAACCGTCGAGCGAGCCGTCAACGGAACCGACCGAGCCGACAGAACCTGAACCTCCCACAGAACCAGAACCGCCGAAACCCACTTTCGATGAAATACCGGGTAATACGGTAGTCGGAAGAATGTATCTTTGCACAGAAATTATTTTCCTCGGTCACTCGTGGATATATATCGAAAGCTGTTTTGACGGTGAAATGACCGTTGGCTGTTATACGGTTGAACCTTACGGTAGTGTATCGGTCGGAACATTTGGTGTGTCACGCAGAGACGGCGGCGGTCTTTATTACAACGTTGAAAGATACAGCGCTCAGAAGTACGGTCTCAGAAGCGCAAACTGGGTTGGCAAGGATATAACAAAGGATCAGCTTATAAAGATCAGCAACAGAATCCGAAACTGGAACCATTGGGATCCTTTTTTGAACTGCACATTTTTTGCAGGATATGTGTGGGATACAACTTCTAAAAAGGGCGTTATGCCTCTCGTTGTGATACCTGTTTTCATTATGATGCAGACAGCAATGCTTGGTGGCAACTCAGATGTTGAAATGCAGCCTCTTGACGATCCTAAGCAGTGTTTCAAACAGAAAAAAACAGGCGATAAGGCAACTCTTGTAGAAGTAAAAGAAGGTTCACTTAAAACAAGGATAGGCTAAAAGGGAAAGAAAGACATAAATTAAAAAACTCGTATTGCCATAATATAAGGAAGAGCTGTGATTTCAAATTGAAATCACAGCTCTTCTCTTGCATATTAAAACAACAATCCTGTTTTAATTGAAAACTCGTTATCCGTACTGTTGAGCGTTACAAAACCGTTATATTTCTGTGCAGTTCTTTTAATGTTACCGATACCGAAACCGTGGTTATCGGTATCTTTCTTTGAAGTTCTGATTGTGTTGTTTTTTATTTCGACTTTTTTTGTTACGGGGTTCGTAACGGTGACGGTACAACCTTTTTCATTAGTTGAAGCTTCAACGTGAATTGTACACGGTGACAGTTGAATACTTGCACATATTGCATTATCAAGGCTGTTTGCAAGGATTGTGCAAAGGTCACTGTTGTCAATTTTATCGGGATGAATGCTGCCGTGGAATGTGATTTGAATGTTACTCTTTAAAGCCTCATCAGCCTTGTGTGCTATGAGAGCATCTGCGAAATAATTGCCCGTTGCAAACTTTGTTTCGGTTTCTTTTATGTCTTCCGTCAGCCGTGCAAGGTGCTTTTTCGCATCGTCAAGCTTGTTTTCGTCAAGCATAACTCCGAGCATAAAAAGGTGGTTTTTGTAGTCGTGTCTGAAACGGCGGATATCCTGACTTTTTCGGGCAAGCTCTTCGTAATGCTGAATCTGCATATCGAGCTGTTCAAGAGAGTCTTTTTCTTTGAGTGAAACGGTGATATATTTGAACACCATATACGAAAGGCACACAAAAACGAATCCTGCGGAAACAATCAGCAACAGCTGAGCTACGTCAGCGTAAGATGTTGTATCCTGCGAAAGGGTCAACGTATATTGTGTAGCAACACACGCGACGAGAATAACGAAATAAAACAAAGACGGTATGCTTTCAAAAAAGTTAACAGGAACTACGAAATCTTGCTTGTAGTATATCGCAAACACAATTATCAGAAGAACGGCAAGAATACCTGCATATATCCAATTCGTTGTTACTTCCGTTGTGATGTTTATTGTGGTAGTTATAACCGCAACCGACAAATCAAGAAGCAGATTTAAAATTAAACCGAAAAGAAAGAATGTCTTTTTCTTGGTCGGTTTTAACACACAGTAAGGAAAAGCCGCGAACAGAAGCAGTGTTGACAGGTCGGCAAGGGTGAAAGCTGACTCAGTATCGTTGAGAGTGAAAAACGGAACCGTTGACATAGCAGCCAGTGCTATGGCCGAGATAACAGTTGCCGCTTTTTTGACCTGTACCTTGTAACCTATCAGCTTATTGAGAATAAACAGAACAAAAACCGTGCCGATAATGTTCTTAGCAAAATATGAAATACATTCAATGAGCATAATATCACCCAAAATCAAGCTTCAAGAAACAGCTCGCGAAGCTTTGCGTAGTTCTTTTCGCTGGTGTAAACCGTATCACCGTTTTTCATAACAGCAGTTTTGCTGTTGATGCTTTTGATTTTTGAAATGTTCACAAGATAGGAACGGTGTGTTCTGAAAAAGCCAAACTTAGTAAGCTCTTTTTCAAACTCGGTAATGGATTTGTGGCATCGCAGAGTTTCGTTATCAGTATGAATGAAAACATCCTTGTGAAAAACTTCAATATAATGTATTTTGTCTGTGTCCACAAAGTGAATTTCGTTATTGATATTTACGGCTACAGAGCCTGAGTTGGTAACTGAATAAAAGTAATTATCCAATGCCTTAAACAGGTCTTCTTTACTTGTAGGTTTACGAAGGAACCATACTAAGCCGATATCAAAAGTGTCATATACAATATCGTGATATGCAGTAAGAATGATGATGCCTTTTTTACTGTCTGATGATTTGCGGATAATTCTTGCAAATTCTTTGCCTGTCATAAGCGGAGATTCATCAGGATTAATAATAAAGTCATCCATATTGTGGTCAAGCACAAACAGATCAAATTCGTCGATTCTGTCCGTAAGGCTCTCGTATGATTTGAAAGTTTCATAAGTAAGGTCAAAATCCTGTGAGTTGGCATATTCTTCTATTTCACGTGAAATTTCGTCAAGTATGACCTGTTCATTATCGCATATGGCAATTTTCATTTTCTCACCCATAAAGTTGATTTTTCGACATATATTTTACCATTTTTCCTCAATAAATACAATACAATTTTCAGATGTTGACAAAGAACATTGCGAGAAAATCAGCACAAATTAAAGATGTTCAAACAGTTGATTTTCACTCTGTTCGGGTGGTATAATTATCTGCGTAAAATCCTTAATATATGGGGTGTTATTATGAAATACGATCTTGTTGTTGCAGGTGGCGGGCTCAGCGGTGTTGCGGCGGCGGTAAGTGCTGCACGTGAGGGGCTGAAGGTGCTGATTGTTGAAAAATCAGGTTGTCTCGGCGGAGCAATTTCCAACAACCTTGTTTATCCGTTTATGCCGTACTGGACAAAGGTGGGTAATTATAAAAAGTATCTTTCGCAAGGTATTTTAAAGGAAATTAAGGAACGTCACGACGAATATGTTGATGATTGCAAGGACCATGAGTTTAACTCGGAATATCTGAAAATAGTTCTTGACGATATGACAGCCGAGGCTGATGTGGATGTGCTTTTTCACGCTGTTGTTTACGATGTGAAAACCGAAAACAGAAAGGTAAAGAGTGTTGATATTACTGCCAAAGCACAGAAAATAACAGTGGAAGCAGAGTTCTTTGTTGATGCGACAGGTGACGGTGAATTGTTTTTTCTTGCAGGCTGTGATTATCAGCTCGGCCGTGAAAGCGACAGCCTTTGTCAGCCGATGACAACGTGTTTCAGGATGAGCGGAGTTGACCTCGATTTGTTTACGGAAGAGCGTCCGAGACTGCAGGAGCTCTATAAGGAAAAGCAGGCGAGAGGTGAAATCAAGAATCCGCGTGAAAATATACTCGTTTTCTTTGGCGTAGGTGAGGATGTTCTGCATTTTAATTCGACCCGTGTTGTAATGCTTGACCCGACTAATCCTTTCAATGTGAGCAAGGCTGAGGTTATAGCAAGAAAGCAGATTCATGAGCTTATCAGCTTTTTAAAAGAAAATTCAAATGCATTCCACGAAAGTGCCTTGATTTCGGTTGCGATAAATATCGGTGTAAGAGAGAGCAGAAAACTCAGGGGCGTTCATATCCTTACGGGTGATGAGCTTATCAATTGCACAAGATTCGAGGATTCAATAGCTCTCGGCAACTACGACATTGATATTCACAGTCCCACGGGAACAGGAACAAGCCACAGATATTTTGCCGAAGGAGAGTATTATACAATACCGTACCGTTCTCTTCTGCCGAAAGAATATGACAATCTTCTTGTTGCGGGTCGCTGTATTTCAGCAACGCACGAAGCACAGGCGTCTGTCAGAATAATGCCGATTTGCTGTTGTCTTGGCGAAGCTGCAGGTATGGCTGTTGCGATTGCTCATAAGTCTGATACGGATGTTCACTCTGTTGATGTAGCTTTGCTTCAACAGAAACTAAAAAATAACGGAGCAGTGCTTTAATTAAAATATGAAAGCAAGACACATCATTTGGAATCTTCCTTGATGATGTGTCTTGCTTTTTTATTTGTTTGAGTGGTATAATTGTCTAAATGTAAAGGCAGGTGAGCGTAAAGTGAAAAAGGGAACTGTGTTCAATATACAGAAATTCTGCATACACGACGGTGACGGTATCCGCACTTGTGTGTTTCTGAAAGGTTGTCCTCTTCGGTGCATATGGTGCCACAATCCCGAAAGTTTTGAGAAAACGCCGACACTATCCTTTAATAAAAACAAATGCTCATTCTGCGGAAGATGTCTTCCTGTATGCGAAAGTCGTACAGTCGTGAACGGAATTCTTGAAATTGAACGTGAAAAATGTTCAGGTTGCGGAAAATGTACGGAAATCTGCCTTAACGATGCGAATGAAATTATCGGAAAAGAAATGACCGTTTCAGAGGTTATGGAAGAAGTTTTAAAAGATAAAATTTTTTACGATACATCGGGTGGCGGATTGACCGTTACGGGCGGTGAGCCGTCGTATCAGCCTGGATTCACCCTGGAGCTTCTTAGCCTCGCAAAGGATGCGGAAATTTCACTCGCGATAGAAACCTGCGGTATAGGTTCACGTGATTTTTATGAAAAGGCGGCAGACCTCGGCACGATATTTTTATATGATATAAAATGCATCGATACCGAACGTCACCGTAAACTTACGGGCTCGGATAACGGGCATATTATGTCTAATCTTGCTTATCTTATGGACACAGGTGCAGATATTATTATCAGAATGCCGTTAGTCCCCGGCTGTAACGACAGCGACGAGGATATCGCAAGGCTTGCAGAGTTTCTCAATGCGAACAAAGGAAAATACAGATACGCAGAGATTATGCCGTATCACACACTCGGAATCGGAAAATCAGAAAAGCTTGGCACATCGGTTGCATATGCTAATGCCAACGCTACGGAAGAAGAAATATCCCGTTGGTGCACGCTTTTCGATTCTTACGGTGCAGATGTGAGAGTATCAGAATAAAAGAGGTTTGTTTATGATAAGTTTAGCAAAGATTGATCCTTTCCTTTACGGATATTTTCTTGACGAGACCCTTGAACACGGTGAGAGGGTCGGTCTTGCGTTGCTCAATGCTGCAAAGAATATCGAAATCAGATTTTCGGAAAAGCTACTTCCCGAAACCTCGTTTGAAACAAAGTACGGTACCTCATTCTATACTCCGTCCGAGGGTCTTCGCTTTGAAATTGATAATATTGAGAAACTTACCGAGGAGTTCCCTGAGCATAAGGAAACTCTTAAAGAGTATATCGAGAAAATAAAAATATTCAGAAGCAAGTCGCAAAGACTTAATTGTGAGCTTACAGATTCCCTTGACCGTTCAGGCGCCGAATGGGGTGGCGGTTGGGGTGGCCATTCAAATCCCGATTACGGAAGAATAATCAATTTCGGCACAGAGTATATCCGTTCGGTTATTGCTGAAAACCGTGTTAAATATCCTGATGAGGATTGGTTTTACCGCTCCTGCTCTTATACTCTTGATGCAATAGATATTATCGGTGAAAGATACCGTGAAGAGGCACTTAAAAAAGCGGAAAAGTGTGAAAATGCCGATGATAAAGCATTTTTGATTCGTGTGGCGAAAGCATTTGAATCAGTGCCCAAGAAGCCTGCTTATGATTTCACTTCGGCTATGTGCTCGTTTATGCTTATTTTTGCACTTGACGGAAGCGATTCTCCGGGCAGATTTGATCAGTATATGTATCCTGCATATACAAAAACGGAAAATAAGGCAGAGGTAACAGACCTGCTTGACAGGCTGTGGGAATATTTCCACAGTCACCGTTCATGGAATCTCTGCATTTCGGGAAGCGATGAGAATTGGAATGATGAAAGCAACGAGCTTACATATGAGATTCTTGCAATGGTGAGAAAGAAAGGCTATAACACCCCGAACCTTACCTGCCGTGTTCACAAAAACACGCCCGAAAAACTCTGGAACGCTATAGCAGAAACACTTGCAATCGGAACCGGACTTCCTGCCTTGTACAACGATGATGTTGTTTGTACGGCACTTGAAAAAATCGGTATTACGCCCGAGGACAGTCACGATTATTGTATGAACGGTTGCAATCAGATAGATATTTTCGGAAAGAGCCATATGGGTCTTGAGGATGGCGAGGTTCTTTTCACAAAGTGTCTTGAATTTGCCCTGCATAACGGTGTTGATGCAATGACAGGTGAACGGGTTTCGATTGAAACGGGTGACCCGATAATTTTTGAAACTTATGAGAGGTTTGAACGTGCCTTTTTAGATCAGCTTGAGTTTGTGACATATAATTCCTGCAGCAGTGCAAATACCTGGCAACATCTCAGAGCTGTGTTTGAACCGCATCCTCTTCGCTCCTGCCTTATTGCAGGATGTCTTGAAAAAGGTCGGGATTACAGAAACGGCGGACCTGTGTATAATCACGGTCAGATTTTGGCTGAGGGCATTGCCGATACGGGCGACAGTCTTTATGCTGTCAAAAAGCTTGTTTATGATGAAAAAAAGTATACAATGGCAGAGCTTATAGATGCGTTGAATGCGGATTTCGAGGGTTACGAACAGCTTTATCACGATTTTAAGAATTGCGAAAAGTTCGGAAACGATATTGAAGAGGTCGACAGAGTAACTGCACGTGCCCTGAATCGGTTCTTTACGGTTCTTAAACGTAACCGCACCTACAGAGGCGGTGTTTTTACGGGTGGATGCAGTACATTCAACCGAGCAGCAGGCTACGGACTTCGCACAGCTGCACTTCCGAACGGAAAACGTAAAGGCGAGCCTTTGCTTGCGGACAGTATAGCGGCAACTCCCGGACGGGATACCAACGGACCGACGGCACAGATCAAATCTGTGCTCCGATATAACCATACCGACGCCTGCAGCGGATTCGTGTTCCAAAACAAATTTCCTAAAAATATGTTTAACAGCGAAAAAGGAAAAGCTTCTTTTATTGCACTTGCAAAAGCATATTTTTCAGGTGGCGGACAGCAGTATACCGTCACGGTTGTTTCACCCGAAGACCTTCTTGGTGCAAAAGAAAACCCTGAAAATCACCGTAACCTCATAGTACGCGTCGGCGGTTACAGCGATTATTTCGTAAATCTGAGTGAAGAGCTTCAGGACAATGTTATTGAACGGACGTTTATGGGTATGTAATTTGCTTTTTATACAAAAATATATTATTGAATAAAATTGTGAATTGTGCTATAATAGAAAAACAAAGTAGCGGAAGAGGCGGATGAAAATGAATGATGCAAAAACACGATATCCGTTAATATTTGTTCACGGAATGTACGGTTGGGGAGATACCGAAGGAATAAATAAAAAGGCACCTTATTGGGGCGGAACAACAGGCAGTATTGTCGAATATCTTACGGGTAAGGGTATCGAGTGTTATGCAACTTCCGAAGGTCCGATTTCAAGTGCATGGGATCAGGCTTGTGAGCTGTATGCTCAGCTGAAGGGAACAAGAGTTGACTACGGTGAACATCACTCACGTGTTTACGGACATAAGCGTTTCGGCAGGACCTATAAAAAGCCGTTGTTTGAAAACTGGAGCGCTGAAAAGAAAGTTCATCTGATCGGCCACAGCTTCGGCGGTCATGTTATCAGACTTCTGACCTATCTTCTTGAAAACGGTGCACCCGATGAAATCGCATTGAACAGGGAAGATACTTCACCTCTGTTTTTAGGTGGGCAGAAAGACCTTGTATGCAGTGTATCTGCCATCTGTTCACCGCTTAACGGCACAGATGCTTATCAATCAGTTAAAAGGTATCATCTTTTACCTGTGTTGAAGCTGGTTACTTTGAATTCTGCTGTGCTTTTAGCCCGAACAAAACTGCAGGGAGGAATGATTGATGTACACCTTGAGCAAATGGGAGTTAATAAAACAGAGGAGATAAAAGATACAAAGAAGTTTATTCCTGTAATGAAGGATCTTTTCCTTTGCAAAGAAAGTATCGATTTTGATATGACAGACAAGGGCACAGAACAGTTGAACGGATTTGTAAAGAATGTTTCGTCTGTATATTATTTTTCATACCCGTATAATTTGTTAGAGAAAAATGAAAAAGGAAAATTAGTTCCGAAAAACACAAAAAATCCGCTGATGAAGTCAACAGCAAATCTTATGCTCAGAACAGACAAAGCGTTAAACAAAACTACAGTCGGAACCGACGGTTTGATTGATGTTGCGTCTGCGATGCATCCTGCGAATGAGCCGTATAAACCATACGTTCCTGATGTATCGCTTGATTCCGGTGTCTGGAATGTTATGCCGACAGGTAAGGGTGACCACGGCACACCGATCGGACTTTTTGCAGACAAAGAGGAAACACATAAGTTTTATGACGATATGGTTGCACTCCTTAGCCGTGTTGAAAGCAATGTCTGAAGACTAAATATATTGTAAAACTGAATACAGATATATCAAAATTAAAATCCGCAAGGCTTCAGCTTTGCGGATTGTTGCTATATATTATGAGTTATGTTGCGTATTTTAAAAGTTGACTTAATTGACATAAAACCCGAAATGTAATATAATCAAACTGTAAAATTTTTCAGGGAGTGATATTGTGAAAAAGACAATTAAATCAGTTTTATCCTTGGTACTTGCGTTGGTAATGGCGTTTTCAGTCTGCTCGGCAGCGTTCGCAGTGGAAGCGGTTGGTGAAACTGTCGGATTTACCGACGAAGACTTTATTACAACAAAAGGCCGTAAGCTTGTTAACCGTAATGGTGACGAAATTCAGCTTAAAGGCGTCAACCTCGGTTCGTGGATGATATGGGAAGACTGGCTTTCTCCTTACGAAGAAGCTACAGACCATTATTCTGTTCTTACAACTCTTGAAGAGCGTTTCGGAAGAGAGGGTGCTTACGAGCTTTTCAATACTTATATGGACAACTGGATTACAGAATACGACCTTGACGAAATCAAAAAGATGGGATTCAACTGTGTCCGTGTTCCGTTCTGGTTCAGAAATTTCTATTATGACGACAACGGCACAAAAATCCTTGATGAAGACGGTGAATGGGATTTTTCTCGCCTTGAATGGGTAGTTGAGGAATGCTCGGAGCGTGAGCTTTATGTTATCCTTGATATGCACGGTGCTGTCGGATATCACAGCGATGCTCCTCACAGCGGTAAGGGTCATTCCTGCGGTTATTATGAAGATACCGAACAGGGCGAAAGATACCGCGAGCTTACCGATGAACTCTGGACAGCAATTGCAACTAAGTTCAAAGGTAACCCTGCTGTTGCAATGTACGACCTTCTTAACGAGCCGATGTGTGATGTACCGTCAGGCGAGCTTGAAAGAAGAAAGAACAACACGATGGCTTACTCAAGACTTTATGATGCAGTAAGAGCTGTTGATGAAGACCACGTTATTACAATGGAGTGCATATGGACAGCGTTCGCTCTTCCGCAGGCATGGACTAAGGGCTGGGATAACGTTGTTTATCAGGTTCATTTCTATAACAACTCAAACTTTATCTTCAATCTTTTTGCTTTCTTCACAAAGTTGGTTTACTTTGATGTTCCGATGTATATGGGTGAATTCTATCCGCATCAGAAAACAACATGGGAAAACTGCTTCAATACTCTCAATAATCTTGATTACAGCTGGACACTTTGGACTTACAAAGCAACAGGCCACGGAATGTGGAGTTCGGACTGGTGTATCAGAGGAAGCAAGGATGGTTTCCACCGTGCAAAGGTACAGACTGATTCTTATGAAGAAATTGCACGCAAGTGGGGCGAGTGTATCCGTACAGAGAACGGCTTCCAGGATACAGGTCACTACGAAAACAATGTGAAGAACTATCTTTAATGTTAATACGGAAAAACGCGTCGTTAAGATGCGTTTTTTCTTTTTAAAATGTAATTATTCATTGACAATGCTGAATTATTTGTATAAAATAAAGGCACTAAATTGATAGAGGTAATAATTATGGCTAAAAATAAAGATGCTGCACCTAAAAATGCACTCAAGCACCCTAATGCCATAGGAATCAAGGAAGGCTTAGGCTATACCCTTGGTGACATAGGCAACCTTCTGGTGCTTACATTTATTTCAACATTCCTCAAGGTTTTCTATACGGATACTCTTATGGCAGACCTTGGTGTTGACCCGGACAAGGTTTATAACGACATTACAGTTCTTTTCCTTGTTACAAGACTCTGGGACGCAATTAATGACCCGATGTGGGGACTTATTGTTGATGCAAGAAAGCCGACAAAGGACGGTAAGTTCAGATCTTACCTTAAGTGGCTTTCGATTCCGCTTTGTGTTTCAATGGCTGTCTGCTTCCTTGGAATCAACAAGTTCGTTAACAATTACATAGTTATTCTTATTTTTGCATACGTTACATACACTTGTTTCGGTATGCTCTATACAGGTGTTAATATTCCTTACGGTTCGCTTGCATCTGTTATCACGGACGACCCGAAGGGCAGAACACTTCTTTCAACCTTCCGCTCAATCGGCGGTGGTGTCGGCGGTGCAGTTGTTACTCTTCTTGGTCAGATGGTTGTTTACAACAAAGTTATTGACCCGAAAACTCAGGAAGAAGTTTCGGTTTTCAGCGGTGACAAAGCATTTGTTTTTGCAGTTATTCTTGCTGCGCTTGCGATCGCTTCTTATCTTTTCTGCTACAAATCAACCAAAGAACGTGTTAAGGTTCCTGACGTCAAGAAAAAGATTAATCTTAAGCGTACATACGGTCCTCTTTTCAAGAGCCTTCCGTTCATTACGGTCACACTTTCAGGTGTACTTATCAGCGGACTTCTTCAGTACGGTTCATTTAACCAGTATCTTTTCAAAAACCACTTCGGTAACTCTGACCTTTCAATCATAAATACACTTTGCACATATGCACCGATGGCAATTATGATTCCGATTATGCCTAAGCTCGTTGAAAAATTCGGTAAGAAAGAAATCTGCGTTTTCGGTCTTTTCCTTTCATCTTTTGCAAGTATTTTCAATGCAGTATTCCTTCCGAACGTAACAACATATTTTGTTATGCAGGCAATCACAGGCTTCGGTTACTCATTTATGAGTATCACAAACTGGGCAATCGTTATGGATGTTATTGACTATAACGAGTACACAACAGGCGAGCACAGCGAAAGTGCGATTTATGCCGTTTACACATTCTCAAGAAAGCTTGGTCAGACAATTGCAGACTCAGGCGGAATGCAGCTTCTTAAGAAAACAGGTTACACCGATAAGGTTCGTAATACGGTTGCAACAAGTGTCGGCAGCTTCGGCCACAATATTTACAAGATGTGCACAATTGTTCCGGCTATTGTCTATACACTTATTCTCATCCTTACAATCATCTATCCTCTTTCAAAGAAGCGTCTTGAGCCTATTCAGGCTGAGCTTATGAAGAGAAGAGCAGAGGTTGACGAAAAATTAAAAGAGCTTGAAGCTATATAAAATTAACTCGGATAAGAACAAAATCTTATCCGAGTTTTCTTTTTATCTGGATTTGAATGTCATCGGCATTTCCGTTGTGCCGAGTGCTTTTCGGACAACTTTCATCAACACAGGTTTTGCTTTACCGCTCTTCTTTATGAACGGACTCTGATCGGCATTTTTGGCTATGAAATCAACAAAAGACGGAGTGCCTTTAAACTGAAGCCTGACTGCTTTCTCACTGAAAGCAAATTCAATGTACTGAGTTGAAAGTGTGTTGAACGGCTTTACAACTGCATTGAGCTTTCCGTCTTTCATAAAAGCGTATGCCCATATTTTGTACTGATATCCTTTGATACTGCACTCCGAAAAACGCGGTTCACCGTCAAGTCCACAGTTGATAACAACTTCGTCTTCTTCCTCTTTCCATTTTACTGTAAACACATCGTCT
Source organism: Clostridia bacterium (assembly GCA_017380575.1). Classification (GTDB taxonomy): domain Bacteria; phylum Bacillota; class Clostridia; order Oscillospirales; family Acutalibacteraceae; genus CAG-488. The sequence goes on from JAFODS010000020.1 coordinate 16,704, forward strand.
GTTACTTCAAATGAAACTTCATCAAGATTTGATTTCGGTCTTTTCGCAAAGCTTGAAGTAAGAGAACGCGGTATAAGACTTGCAGGGAATATTATTTTAGCAAGAACATCGGAAACTGAAGCGAGATAAAACTTTCTGCCTGTCGGAACTTTGGGAAGCTTATCACATTTCACCGGCTTTTTATTAAGGCTTTCAAGATGCTTCTGAAGCTTTTCATCCCATTCACTGTCGCAGGTTTCGCAGAATGCATTAGGCAGGATTTTTTCGAAAGGCGTTGTGAAATCACCGTCGTTTACGCAACTGTTGAAGCTTGCAACAACAGCGTTGTATTCGGGAATATATGTTACTCTCTGACCGAACATACCGTCCATGCTGAAACGGCCGTTTGAAATCCAGAAAAGGTACCCATAACCGTTGTCTTTACCGTTTTTGTGCTCCACCTGAACTCGTGTTGCCTCTTTTGTCCACCATTCGGGAATAATCTGTTCACCGTTCCATTTGCCACCGTCGGCATAGCACTGACAGATTTTTGCGAGGTCGCGGAGCTTAAGATAACATCCTGTACCGCCGATGTTTTCGCCAAGAAAGTTTGTTTCCCAGAAGGTTTTTTCAATTCCGAGAGGCACATAAAGGCGGGGCGTAAGATAATCGACAAGGTTCATTCCCGCAACCTTCTGAACAGCTGCAGCAGCTATGTGAGCATCGTTGTTACTGTATAAAAATCCTCGTCCTGTTTTTCTGAACGGAGCTTCCATAAACATCTGAACATAGTCACCCGTCATATCCTGCGTGAAGCTGAATTCCTTGTTGCTCTGCATCGTGAGAACATGGCGAAGGGTAAGTCTGTCCCATTCATCATCCTGGTTATGGGGGAAGTCGCTGAATATATCTGTGATTTTAGAGTCAAGAGAAAGCAGACCTTCATCAATCGCAAAACCGACAGAGGTTGAAACAATCGATTTTGTGACAGAAAAAAGTGTGTGTGGCATATCTGCAGAATACGGATATACGTAATTTTCGAAGACGGTTTCTCCGTCCTTAAGCATAATCAGAGCGTGATTTTCAATGTTGTATTTTTCAAGCTCCTTGTAAAATTCATAAACAGCTTTTGATGAAATTTTTGTTTTTACACCCATAATCTGCCTCCGTAAAAGTTTGTGTTTCTATTATAGCACTTTGTGTCGATTTGACAAGAGGTGCTTGATATGACCGTTATTACAAATTTATTGACTCTGATGTAAGGTGAGGATATAATTAAATCAGGATATAACGATACATTCAACTAACGTGAGGAAAAGAGGAGATATTATGTCAGATTTGCTTGAACAGATAAAACATACCGTGGATGCGACAATGCCCGATAAGGACGAGCTTGTTCACGAGGGTCATAAGAAACGTGACTACATAATGCTGATACTTCGCAATGTGTTTGTTGGCGTGGCAGCTGTGCTTTTTATACTGTCTTTCTTTTTTGATGATGTTTATCATATCCTCAAGGGCGTAGCGTATTTCAGCGGTGCGATTGCGTACGTTTTTGAATGTCTTCTGTTGACAAATTGCTTCAAAACGAAAGTTCCTCATAAGGAAATGTTTATGGTATATTGCCTCGGCCCTTTGTATATTCTTATGGGAATAGGCTATTTTCTTAAGTGAAACACATATGTTAAAGAGAGTTTTGCGTATTTTTTGGTAATTGATTTGCAAACTGAGCTTGTAATCCAAAATTTAGTTTGCTCAACAAATTCGAGTTTGTAGGGATGTTTTAGCACAATTATGAAATCAAGCAAAGCCTCCCTTGCCTAAAGGGAGGTGGATTTTGCGAAGCAAAAGACGGAGGGATACTTTTAGAAAAAATATTTGAATTTCGTTGTTTTCTTTAAAAATATCCCCCAGTC
>JAFODS010000075.1 GCA_017380575.1 Clostridia bacterium
CAAAACGCAAGGCTTATCTTGAAATCCCGAGAAGCCCGTATGATGTTCTCCGCACAGACAAATATGATAATCTCATCAATGACGATGCGTTTCTCGAACTTGTCTGGGATTGTTATGCTTGGTCTGTGTGGCAGTTTATTCAAGTACCTCGCAGTAACGGTTACGGTGATATTCCCGGCAAGTGGACAAGTTATTCGGGCGATTTTCCTCTGTGGCGTTTGTGTTATGCAATCCAGAATCATTTTCGCAATAAATTTGAAACGGAAATGGAATGGAGCTTTCAAAAACTGTTTACGATGCCGCAGGGCATGGAAATTCCGTGGCTTACATATCAGCAGTTCAGTAACCTTATCGGTAATCTCACGGATATGATTGTTGAGGAACAGAACTGGCAACCGATGATTGATGAAGTGTGGAAAAACCGTCAGATGGATGATTACAGCGAACGAAAAAGCACAAACAAAAGAGATTTCGTCAACAAATGGTATTGCTCGTGGAACGATAACAAAAAGCCTATCTTTCTTGATGAAGCAATCAAGTCAGACGAAGAAATCAGCGAAGAATTGCTGATTCATTTGCCTGCACCACGTGAGGATTTTGAAACAAAAATCCTTGCAAAAGAAAAAGTCGATACGTTCACATCGGCACTTGACAAAAAGGACAAACAAATTTTGCAGATGCGTATGGACGGATGCACGCTTGAACAGATTGCGGCATTTTTCGGCTACAAAACACCGAGTGCAATTTATAAACGCATTCAAAAATTAGCAACAGCCTACGAACAATTTGTTACTATGCAGTACGGAGAATTTCTCGACACCCACTCAAAAAAATCTAAGAAAACTGAAAAAGCAGACAAAGACAGTCACGATTGATTTCGTGGCTGTTTTTTGATGCCCGAAAGGAGGATTTCAGAAATGAGACGATAGAAAAGTTTCAGACTCACCGCACCGTATTCGGAAGAACGCAGAAACAGTTTATACTGTTTTATTTGATCATTTCAACAAATGCTTTTGCAGCATAGGAAAGCGGTGCGTTCTTTAAATATGCACAGCCGATACTCCTTTTGGGCAGTGGCGGGTTGACAGACAGTCTTTGTACGATGCCTTTTTCCAATTCAACTTTGGCAAACTGTTCAATAACACACGAAACACCGAGATGAATGGAAGCAAAACGAATCAGTAAATCGTGCACCGCTACTTCAATCTGTGGATTCAATGCTATGTTTTTTTCTTTGAAATTCTTATCAAGAAAACGACGTGATGATGAATGTTTTTCAAGAAGAATAAGAGGTAATTCTGCCACTTCCTCCCAGGAATAGGACTCTTTTGTTTCGAAATCGGGACCACAGACAAATACATCGTCTATTTCGAGGCAAGGCTCGATTATAAGCTCATCATCTGATAAAGGCATATTTACAAATGCAAGATCTGCTTTTCCTTCTTTTACAAGGTTGAGCATCTGAGAAGAATAAGAGTTTGCCATTTCAATTCTTATCTCGGGATAGGTGGCGTGATAATCTTCAAGATATTTCAACAGAAAGTGTGTTGTTATTGTATCACCGGCGGCAATTTTTAATTCACCTGATTCAAGATGCCGAAGCTTTTCCAATTGCTTTTCACCTTGATCTATAGAGTTGATTGCGTTTTCCACCTTTAAAAACAGTATTTTACCTTCATTAGTAAGGGTTATTCCTCTTCTTGTTCTGACAAAAAGCTGAACATTAAGATCACTTTCAAGCTGATGAATGCACTGTGAAATGGCAGACTGAGAAATATATAAATGCTGAGCAGCAGTTGAAAATGATTGAAAACGTGCTGTTTCATAAAAAATCCGATAATAATCAAGTTTGGTTTTCATATAAGTTCTCCTTATAACTGTTGTAAGAATTATCTGTTTTACTTATGCTGTTGATTGGATTATAATACAGTCAGACAAACAAGTCAATAATTGGGAGGAATAATTATGAGCAGAGTTTATGGAACAGTTTCAATGGGACTTCGTGCTCCGATTATCCGTCAGGGAGATGACCTTGTGGAAATCGTAACCGGTTCTGTTGTTGAAGCAATGAATGTTGAGGGACTTGTTCCGAGAGATCGGGATGTAGTTTGTATGACGGAAGCCATCGTGGCACGTGCACAAGGGAACTATGCAAGCGTGGATAACATCGCAACCGATGTCCGCAATAAGTTCGGCGGCGAAACCGTAGGTGTTATTTTCCCGATTCTGAGCCGAAACCGTTTTGCAATCTGCTTGCGCGGTATTGCTAAAGGTTGCAAAAAGGTTGTGCTGATGTTGAGTTACCCGTCTGATGAAGTGGGAAACCATCTTGTGGATTTGGATAAGCTGGATGAAAAAGGCATAAATCCTTATACGGATGTTTTATCTGAAGCACAGTGGCGTGAGTTATTCGGTTATCCTAAGCATACTTTTACAGGTGTTGATTATGTAGATTATTATTCAAATCTCATCCGTGAATCCGGAGCAGAAGTTGAGGTCGTCTTTGCCAATGACTGCCGTTCTGTTTTAAAATATACAAAAAATGTACTTAACTGCGATATTCATACCCGTGCTCGAACAAAACGTCTTTTAAAGGCAGCGGGTGCTGAAAAAGTATACGGTCTTGATGAAATTATGGCTGAATCTGTTGAAGGAAGCGGATTTAATGCCCGTTACGGTCTGTTAGGTTCAAACAAATCAAGCGAAGATACGGTAAAGCTGTTCCCGAGAGAAGAATGTCAGAAAACGGTAGAGGATATTCAATCAAGATTGCTTGAAATTACGGGAAAGCATATTGAAGTTATGGTTTACGGTGACGGTGCATTCAAAGATCCCGTAGGTAAAATATGGGAACTTGCTGACCCTGTCGTATCTCCTGCATATACTCCCGGTCTGGAAGGAACACCAAATGAATTAAAGCTGAAATATCTTGCTGATAACGATTTTTCGGCTCTTTCGGGAGAAGCATTACAAGAAGCAATCAAAAAGAAAATTATGCAGAAAGACGGTTCCTCTCTTGTCGGCAACATGGTTTCTCAGGGAACAACGCCCCGTCGTCTGACCGATCTTATCGGTTCGCTGTGCGACCTGACTTCGGGTTCGGGCGACAAGGGAACACCTATCGTATATATCCAGGGTTATTTTGATAATTACACCAACGAATAAGCAAGGAGAGGCTTGTATGGAAAAAATAATTCGTCCGGAAAGTATGGAGAGAATTACTACTCCGGAGCTTGCACAAAAATTTATTGAAGAACAGATTGAGGAAATCCGCACTCATGTAGGAGACGGCAAAGTATTGCTGGCACTTTCAGGCGGAGTTGACTCAAGCGTTGTTGCGGCACTTCTTATCAAAGCTATAGGGAAACAGCTTGTTTGCGTTCACGTCAATCACGGCTTGATGCGTAAGGGTGAAAGCGAACAAGTTATCGATGTTTTCGGCAAGGAATTGGATGCCAACCTTATTTATGTTGATGCTGCAGACCGTTTTCTGAATTTGCTTGACGGTGTAGCTGACCCTGAAAGGAAGCGTAAAATCATCGGCGGTGAATTCATCAAAGTGTTTGACGAAGAAGCTGCAAAGCTTGAAGGAATCGGGTATCTGGCACAAGGTACTATTTATCCCGATATACTTGAATCCGACGGCGTGAAGGCTCACCACAACGTGGGCGGTTTGCCTGAAGGAATGGAATTTAAGCTTGTCGAACCCGTTAAGCTTCTGTTTAAAGACGAGGTTCGTGTTGTTGGAGAAGCATTAGGGCTTCCTCACGGTATGGTTTACCGCCAGCCGTTTCCCGGTCCCGGTCTGGGTGTTCGTTGTCTCGGAGCCATTACCCGTGACCGTTTGCACGCTTTGAGAGAAGCGGATGCTATACTTCGTGATGAGTTTGACAAAAACGGTCTTGCAGAAAAAGTATGGCAATATTTTGTTGCGGTACCCGATTTCAAAAGTGTCGGAGTAAGAAACGGCAAACGTTATGAGGGTTGGGCGGCGATTATCCGTGCAGTAAATACAACCGATGCAATGACGGCAACCGTTGAGGATATTCCGCATTCGCTTATTCATCATATAACAGAACGCATTACACACGAGGTGGAAGGTATTAACCGTGTTCTTGTAGATTATACACCAAAGCCTGTGGGAACAATAGAATTCGAGTAAGGTCACAACGTAGAATGCGAGATGAAATTATATGGCAAAGAGAACAGATATTAAAAAAGTTTTGATTATAGGCTCAGGTCCTATAGTTATCGGGCAGGCTGCAGAGTTTGACTATGCAGGCACTCAGGCTTGTCTTGCTCTTAAAGAAGAGGGTTACGAGGTTGTGCTTGTCAACTCTAACCCTGCAACAATTATGACAGATACCATTATCGCCGATAAGGTTTATATGGAGCCTCTCACTCTCGAATATGTGGCAAAAATTATCCGTCATGAGCGTCCCGATGCAATCATTCCGGGCATCGGCGGTCAGACAGGTCTTAATCTTGCTATGCAGCTTGAGAAAAAAGGTATTCTCAAAGAATGTGAGGTTAAGCTTCTCGGCACATCAAGTGCTTCAATTGAACGTGCAGAGGACCGTGAATTGTTTAAAGAACTTTGCGAATCTATCGGTGAACCCGTTATTCCTTCAGAAATCACTTATTCATTAGAAGAAGCAAAAGCCGCTGCAGAACGGATAGGTTATCCGGTTGTTGTCCGTCCTGCATTTACTCTCGGCGGTACAGGCGGCGGTTTCGCTAACAATGAAGAGGAACTCGTTGAAATCGGTACAAACGCATTCAAATTATCTCCCGTTCATCAGGCTCTTATTGAAAAGTCCGTTAAGGGTTATAAGGAAATTGAGTTTGAGGTTATGCGTGATTCCAATGACCACGCAATCACCATCTGCGGTATGGAAAACATTGATCCCGTTGGCGTTCATACAGGTGACTCCTGCGTTGTGGCACCTATTATGACGCTCAGTAAAGAAGACGAGAAAATGCTAAACGATTCTGCAATCAAGCTTATCAAGGAACTTAAAATCGAAGGCGGCTGTAATGTTCAGTTTGCTCTTAATCCTCACAGCTCTGAATATTATCTTATCGAGGTTAATCCCAGAGTTTCCCGTTCATCGGCTCTTGCTTCAAAGGCATCGGGTTATCCTATTGCACGTGTTACTGCAAAGATTGCCGTGGGAATGGCTCTTGAAGATATTCAGATTGCTAACACTAATGCTGCTTTCGAGCCCAAGCTTGACTATGTTATCGCTAAATTACCCCGTTTTCCGTTCGATAAATTTGCATCTGCTACCAATAAACTCGGTACTCAGATGAAAGCTACCGGCGAGGTTATGGGTATCGGTTCAAACCTTGAAGAAGCACTTCTCAAAGGAGTCCGCTCTCTTGAAATCGGTGCTGATCATATGTACCTTTCAAAATTCGACAATATGAGTGTTGAGGAACTTCTTGATTATATTTCGGAGTTCCGTTCTGATAATATCTTCGCTATTGCAGAGCTTATCTATCACGGTGTTTCTGTTGAAAAAATTCACGAAATCACTATGATTACACCTTTTTTCCTTGAATCGATCAAAAACATTATTGATATGGAAGAAAAGCTTCGTGAAAATAAAAATGCAGATACTCTTGCTCAAGCAAAGAAGATGGGCTTCGGTGATAAATACATTGCAAAACTTTGGAACTGCAACGAGCTTGATATTTACAATATGCGTAAAGAATCAGGTCTTTTTCCTGCGTTCAGGATGGTTGACACTTGCCACACAAGTGCATACATTCCTTATTTCTATTCTTCATACACAGGCGAGAATGCTTCCCGTCTGACAGATAAGAAAAAGATTATCGTTCTCGGTGCAGGACCAATCCGTATCGGTCAGGGCGTTGAATTTGACTATTCAACTGTTCACGCAGTTATGACAATTAAAAATGCAGGTTATGAGGCTATTATTATAAACAATAACCCCGAAACTGTTTCAACAGACTACACAACTGCTGACAAACTCTATTTTGAGCCACTCACTCCCGAAGATGTTATGAATATTGTTGAGTTTGAAAAGCCTGAAGGGGTTATCGCTTCTCTCGGCGGTCAGACTGCTATTAATCTTGCTCAGCCGCTTCACGACCGTGGTGTTAAAATTATCGGTACTGACTGCACTGCAATTGACAGGGCAGAGGACCGTAACGCATTCGAAAATCTTCTTAATGAGCTTAATATTCCACGTGCAAAGGGTAAAGCCGTTACAAATCTTGAAGACGGTATCACCGCTGCGGCAGAAATCGGTTATCCCGTTCTTGTTCGTCCTTCATTCGTTCTCGGCGGACGTGCTATGCAGATTGTTGCTAATGAAGAACAGCTCCGTCATTATCTCAGAACAGCCGTTGAAATTGATGAAGATAAGCCCGTTCTTGTTGATAAATACATTTACGGCAAAGAGGTTGAGGTTGACGCTATCTGCGACGGCAGAGATGTATTCGTTCCCGGTATTATGGAGCTTGTTGAAAAAACAGGTATTCACTCCGGTGACTCAATCAGCGTTTACCCCTCATTCAGTATTTCAAATAGGGTTAAAGGCATAATACTTCAGTATGCTAAAAAGCTTGGTCTCGGAATCGGAATTGTCGGTCTTTTCAACATTCAGTTCATTGTTGACGAAAACGACAATGTTTATATCATCGAGGTTAATCCCCGTTCATCAAGAACGGTTCCTTTCCTTTCAAAAGCAACAGGCTACTCTCTTGCAGATATTGCAACAGAGGTTATTATGGGCAAGAGCCTTAAAGAGCAGGGTATATTTGATATTTATCCCGACGAAAAGAAACGTTGGTATGTAAAGGTTCCCGTATTCTCATTTAACAAAATTCGCGGACTTGATGCTTACCTTTCACCTGAAATGAAATCAACCGGTGAAGCAATCGGCTATGATGATAAATTAAACAGAGCTCTTTATAAAGCTCTTCAGGCATCGGGTATGCACCTTCAGAACTATGGTACAGTTTTCGTAACTGTTGCAGACAGGGATAAAGAAGATGCTCTGCCTCTTATCCGCCGTTTCTATAAGCTCGGGTTCAATATCCAGGCAACTGCCGGTACCGCAAAATTCCTTAAAGAAAACGGAATCAGAACTCATGTTCTCGGTAAAATCAGTGAAGGCAGCAACGAAGTTCCCGAAGCTCTCCGTCAAGGTCATATTGCTTATATAATCAACACAAAAGATATCAGCACCACCAACGAAAATAATGACGGTCATCAGATTCGTTTCCTCGCAACCGAAAATAACGTTACGATATTTACGGCACTTGATACCGTAAATGTTCTTCTTGATGTTCTGGAGGAAACAACACTGACCATTTCTACTATTGACGCCTGATTTAGCTATGACAGAGTCAAACTCTGATCTTGTAAATTTGCAGATTATCAGAACTGAAGAAAGAGGTATTAAAAATGGAAAATTTAAAGCTGTTATACACAGGTAAAACAAAAAATGTTTACGAGCTCCCTAACGGTAACTGTTTGTTGCTTTTTAAAGATGATTGCACCGGCAAGGACGGTGTATTTGATCCCGGTGAAAATTCCGTTGGCCTTACCATTGAAGGTGTCGGTGATGTAAATCTTCGTATGTCTGTTTATTTCTTCGAGAAGATAAACGAGGCAGGAATCCGCACACATTACGTTTCCGCAAATCTTGACGATACCACAATGGAAGTCCTTCCTGCCAAGGTGTTTGGTAAGGGTTTGGAGGTTATTTGCCGTTATAAAGCGGTCGGTTCCTTCTTCCGTCGTTATTCGGATTATTGTACCGAAGGACAAGATCTTCCCGCTTATGTTGAAACTACTTTTAAGAACGACGCTAAAGGCGATCCTCTTGTTACCAAAGACGGTCTTGTAGACTTAGGCGTTATGACTGCAGAGCAGTATGATTCTCTTAAGGCACAGACACAGGCTATTACAAAGATTGTTGCCGATGATTTGAAATCCAAGGGTCTTGAACTCTACGACATCAAGTTTGAATTCGGGTATGATGCGGACGGCAACGTAATGCTGATTGACGAAATCGCATCAGGTAATATGCGTGTTTACAAAGACGGCGAGTATGTTGATCCTATGACCCTGAACAAGCTGTTCTTTGCATAATAGTCTTAAACGCAGGGGAAGGTCGATTGGTTTCCTCTGCGTTATTTTTTTAATGAAAGGAACTGTTTTTTATGATAAGAATCGGAATATACGGATACGGAAATCTCGCAAAAGGAGTTGAACTTGCAGTAAATGCAGCAAGTGATATGGAACTTGTTGCAATATTTACACGTCGAAACCCCGAAGCAATTAAAACAAATTCTGTAATGGTTCCGGCGATAAACACCGATTATGTTATGGAGTGGACAGACAAGATCGATGTTATGATTATATGCGGTGGCAGTGCTACCGATTTGCCCCGTCAAACGCCGGAACTTGCAAAATATTTTAACGTTGTTGATAGCTTTGATACACATGCTAAAATACCGGAGCATTTTGAAAATGTGAATCAAACGGCAATGGTTTCGGGAAAGGTTGCTGTTATATCTGTCGGATGGGATCCCGGAATGTTTTCTGTCAACAGAATGTATTCCTCCGCTGTTTTACCGAACGGAAAGGACTATACTTTTTGGGGAAAAGGTGTAAGTCAAGGTCATTCCGATGCTATCAGAAGAATCCCGGGTGTCCTTGATGCGAAGCAATATACCATTCCTGTTGAATCGGCTTTGGAAGCAGTACGAAGCGGTAAAACGCCGGAGTTAACCACAAGGGAGAAACATATAAGAGAATGCTTTGTTGTCGCTGAGGAAGGTGCGGATTCAGCAAAAATAGAGAATGAGATCGTGACAATGCCGAACTATTTTGCAGACTACGATACCACGGTTCATTTTATAACAGAGGAAGAGATGAAATCGGAGCACAGCGGTATACCTCACGGTGGCTTTGTTATCAGAAGCGGAAAAACAGGTTCAAACGGTGAGCATCAGCATATTATCGAGTATAGTCTGAAACTTGATTCAAATCCGGAGTTTACTGCATCGGTACTTACAGCCTATGCAAGAGCTGCATGGAGACTTTACGAAAAAGGTGAAAAAGGTTGTATGACAGCATTTGATATTGCACCCAAATATCTAAGCGAAAAAAGTTCTGCGGAATTAATCAGAACAATGCTGTGATACCGCATAAATAATCGGTGATTGAAAATGACAAAATATATATTTGTAACCGGAGGCGTTGTGTCCGGTCTCGGTAAGGGAATCACAGCCGCCTCTTTGGGAAGATTACTAAAATCACGAGGACTGAAGGTTGCCGCACAAAAGCTTGACCCGTATATAAATGTTGACCCCGGAACCATGAGTCCGTATCAGCATGGAGAGGTATATGTTACCGAAGACGGCGCGGAAACCGACCTTGATCTCGGTCATTACGAACGTTTTATTGACGAAAACCTTAATAAATACTCCAACCTGACTACCGGTAAGGTTTATTGGAACGTGTTAAATAAAGAACGACGTGGTGAATATCTCGGTTCTACAGTGCAGGTAATTCCGCATATCACAAACGAAATCAAAGAATTTGTTTACAGGGTGGGCAAGAAAACCGGTGCCGATGTGGTTATTACTGAAATCGGAGGTACTATTGGTGATATCGAGTCTCAGCCTTTCATTGAAGCAGTTCGACAGATTTCGCTTGAAGTTGGCAGAGAAAACAGTCTTTTTATCCACGTAACTTTGGTTCCGTTTCTGAGAGGCTCGGATGAACACAAATCAAAGCCTACTCAGCATTCGGTTAAGGAACTGCAAGGGATGGGTATTAACCCGGACATTGTAGTACTTCGTTGCGATGAACCTCCGGAAGAATCTGTATTTAAGAAAATCTCGATGTTCTGCAACGTGAAGTCGGACTGTGTTATTGAAAATATTACTTTACCTAATCTTTATGAAGCACCGTTGATGTTGGAAAAATCAAATTTTTCTTCGGTTGTTTGCCGAGAACTCGGTATTGATGCACCGAAGCCTGATCTTACTGAATGGACTGCAATGGTTGAGCGTATCAAAACAAGAGAGCATTATGTGGATATCGGTCTTGTTGGTAAATATGTTGGACTTCACGATGCATACCTATCGGTGGCAGAAGCACTTCGCCACGCGGGGTATTACCATAACACGCACATTCGTATTCATTGGATTGATTCTGAGGAAATTACAGCAGAAAATGCGGAAGAAAAGCTCGCAGGCATCGACGGTATTCTTGTTCCGGGCGGTTTCGGCAGCCGTGGCATTGAAGGTATGATACTTGCTGCAAAATTCGCAAGAGAAAATGAAATTCCTTATTTCGGTATCTGTCTCGGTATGCAGATTGCTGTTATAGAGTATGCAAGAAATGTTCTTGACATTAAAGATGCAAATTCCGGTGAATTTGATGAGTTGTGCAAACACAAGGTAATCGACTTTATGCCGGGTCAGAGCGATAATATTGATAAAGGCGGTACACTCCGACTCGGAGCATATCCTTGTAACATTAAATCCGGAACAACAATGGAACGTTGTTACGGTACATTGAATATAAGTGAACGGCACAGACACCGATATGAATTTAATAACGAGTACCGTGGAACTTTTGAAAAAGCAGGACTGACTCTCAGCGGCACATCTCCTGACGGCACTCTTGTTGAAACGGTGGAAATCACAGACAGACCGTTCTTTGTCGGAGTTCAATATCATCCCGAATTCAAGAGCAGACCGAATAAAGCACATCCGTTGTTCAGAGGATTTATTGAAGCAGCCTTAAAAACATACACATATAAAACCCGGAGGTGATTCTTATGAGTAATGTTATTGTTCCTGAGGGATATAAATCAGCATTAAATATGTATGAAACGCAAAAAGCTATAGGGATGCTAAAAAGAATATTCGAAGATAATTTATGCCCTGCTCTTAATTTAAGGCGTGTTTCTGCTCCGATATTCGTCGACCCCGAAACGGGTTTGAATGACGATTTGAGCGGCACTGAACGTGCGGTTGTATTCGATATTAAAGAAACAGGTAAAAATGCCGCAATTGTTCATTCTCTTGCAAAGTGGAAGCGAATGGCACTGCGCACTTACGGCTTTTCGGAGGGCGAAGGACTTTATACGGATATGAATGCTGTCCGCCGTGACGAAGAATTGGATAATCTTCACTCAGTTTATACCGACCAGTGGGACTGGGAAAAAATTATTACAAAAGAAAACCGCAATGAAAATTATCTCAGAGAGGTTGTAAAAAGTATTGTAAATGCAATTTGTGATACTCTTGATTTTCTCAAGCATGTTTATCCCCAATTGACTGTTCAGCTTGAACGTGATGTTACCTTCATTACCTCGCAAGAACTTGAAGATATGTATCCCGACAAATCACCTAAAGAGCGTGAAAATCTTTTTGTAAAAGACCGTAAAACAGTGTTTGTTATGCAAATCGGCAGTGTGTTGAAATCGGGTCAGGTTCACGACCAAAGAGCACCCGATTATGATGATTGGTCCCTTAACGGTGATATACTTTTCTGGAATGATGTTCTGAATTGTGCATTTGAAATTTCATCAATGGGTATCCGTGTCGACGAAAAAAGTCTTGATGAACAGCTCAGAATTTCCGGCAATAACGAAAGGCGGCGTTTGTTATTCCATAAAGAATTGTCAGAAGGCAAACTACCTCTTACAATCGGAGGAGGTATCGGTCAATCAAGACTTTCAATGCTCCTTCTCGGCAAAGCGCATATCGGCGAAGTTCAGGTTTCTCTTTGGGATGACCGCACAAAACAAATTTGTGAAGAAAACGGAATAGTACTTTTATAATAAAGAATAAATTCCCAAAATTGCAGGCAACAAATGTTACCTGCAATTTTATTTTTCACCTGTTGACACCGCAGAAAAAACTGTTATAAAATATTTTAAATTTCAGGAAAAATTTATCCGACTTTGCTCCATATATAAGTGAAGGGGTAAATATTCCCGACAAACCTGAATTATCAAGCAGACAAAGACAGTCACGATTAAATTCGTGGCTGTTTTTTGATGCCCGAAAGGAGGATTTTAAAAATGAGACGATAGAAATGTTCCAAACGACCAACGCATCATTTCATGAAAATGCATCGGAAAACACGGTGCTTTTTACGGTTCTTGAACCGAGAAAAAATCACTAAAATAAGCCGATATCCGGCGGAAAGGAGGCAAAATGAAAACAGGATTAACAAAGCGTCAGAAAGATACGGTTATCTGCTTCAACGAAGAAAGTGACATCATTGATGTGCGGACACACAATACGGATTTGAAAAACAGACTTTCAGAATTCAGCGAGCAGTATCCAGACTGTTGCAAACTAACAGACGATGATGAACACGGCGGAATGCTTTTTGAAATTCAGAAAGGCAGATTGAGTTTCAGACTCACCGCACCGTATTCGGAAGAACGCAGAAA
>JAFODS010000021.1 GCA_017380575.1 Clostridia bacterium
ACTGGGGGATATTTTTTATAAAATAACGAAAAATCAATGTTTTTTTACAAAGTATCCCTCCGTCTTTTGCTTCGCAAAATCCACCTCCCTTTAGGCAAGGGAGGCTTTGCTTGATTTAATAATTGTGCTAAAATCATCCCGCCAAACCCGAATTTGTCAAGTAAATCACAAACAAAAAAACGACAAGGGGATTACACCGCTTGTCGTTTTGTACTATTACACTAATTTATAGAATGTAAGATTGGAGCTCTTACGGCGTTCGCCACGGTCGAGCACACAGATGACAGGTTCATCGTTTTCGTCAGCAAAAACTGTAAGACCCTCTGCTTCAAAAACTTCACCGATGTTTCTTGTGAAGCAAACTTCAACTTTGCCTGTTTCAACGTCGAGAGTAAAAATTCTCTTCATATCGTTAAGCTCGTCGCAGGACATATAGAGCTTGCCGTTAAACATTTCAGCTCCCTGAATTCTGTCAATAGGCTCAGAAAGCGGAACTGTTTTCACAAGACTCATATCGTCGAGTGAAAATACATTGAGTACGGTTGCATTTGACCATTCAGCTGTATAAAGATAATTTCTTTCAACGTCTACTGCACACCATGGCACACCTTCAATATGCAATTCGTGCGGAAGCTCGTAATATGTCCCCGTAAATTTAAGAGTTTCTGCATCGTAAAGAACAATGAAGGAATTAAGATAATCCGGACCGTCCTCAACAGCGGCATAAATGTAGCCGTTATAATAGCTAAGTCCGCCGATGTGGTTGCAACCCTTGTCCTTAAGCTCTTTGGGAATGGGGTTTGCATTGATAAGGAAAATCTCACCGCTTTCCATATCAGCTTTGCCGAGGTTTTCATTGCCGCTGAAATAGAAATATTCACCGTCGTTTGTCACACCCTGTGAGGACATCTGATAATCGGTAAGCACATAGGTGTTCTTTGCAATGACTTCTGCTCTGTCAGGTGACGGAAGATCTTTTTCATCTGCTCCGACCACCATAAGCATAATTGCTGAAATGAGGCAGATTAACTTTTTAAAAATAACATAAATTGTTCCTAATGTCATAATTTTCTCCTCGCTTTCTATGGTTGTCATTATACAACCATAAAGCACAAAAATCAAGTTGAAAGAACAGATATCAACAGCCAAAAAAAACTTGTATTTTCATAAGTTTTGTGCGATAATAAATTTGTATAATTGTATATTGGAATCGGAGGTTTGTTTATGGGACGAAATTGTGCATTGATTCTCGCGGCAGGCGAGGGTAAACGTATGAAAACATCAAAGCCCAAGGCTCTTGCTGAGGTGCTTTTCAAACCTATGATTGACTGGGTGACTGATGCGGCAATCGCAGGCGGTGTTGACGATATATGCATCGTTACGGGACACGGTCGAGAGGCTCTTGAAGCTCACCTTGGAGGAAAGTTCAGCACTGTTGAACAGAAAGAGTTGCTTGGTACAGGTCACGCCGTTATGCAGGCGAAAGATTTTATCAAGGCTCATACCCCGGGCGATATTCTTATTCTTAACGGCGATGCTCCGCTTATTGATGCGAAGACAATCAGCACGGCATACGAATATCATAATTCACATAAAAATGCGGTTACAATCATTTCGGCAAAGATTGACAATCCTGCAGGCTACGGCAGAATTATCCGTAATAAGGATAAGTGCCTTAAGAAGATTGTTGAAGAAAACGATGCAAACAATGCCGAGAAGATGATAAACGAAGTAAACTCGGGT
The DNA here is from genome assembly GCA_017380575.1 of Clostridia bacterium. Lineage (GTDB taxonomy): Bacteria > Bacillota > Clostridia > Oscillospirales > Acutalibacteraceae > CAG-488. The sequence goes on from JAFODS010000021.1 coordinate 1,744, forward strand.
GCATACTGGTTCAACTGTTCTGTTTTGCTTGAGTCGCTTGAGGGTATTGTCGAAATGCACGACAAGAAAAATCAGGCGGAATATTACCTGACGGATGCTATTGAGGTTATTCTTGAGAAGAATCTCAATGCTGTTGCTTACGAAGCGGGCGATCCCGATGCCGTGCTTGGTGCTAACGACAGGGTACAGCTTCAGAAGCTTAATGAAATTGCACGCAAAAAGGTTATGGAAGACCTTATGCTTGACGGTGTTTCAATTCCGTGTGCTGACGGTGTTATGATAAGCCCGAATGTTAAAATCGGTGCTGAAACGGAAGTTCTTCCGGGAACAATTATCAAGGGTAATACCGTTATTGGTGAAGGCTGCGTAATCGGCCCGAACAGCTTTATTGAAAACAGCGTTATCGGTGACAATGTTACGCTCAATAACACTCAGTGTTATTCGTCAACAATCAAGAACGGAACATCAATCGGTCCGTTTGCAAGGGTAAGACCTGATTGTGTTATCGGTGAAGATGTTAAGGCAGGCAACTTTGTTGAATTCAAAAATGCAAAAATCGGCGACAGAACGAGCGTTTCGCATCTTTCTTATATCGGTGATGCAGACTTCGGTTCAGATATCAACGTAGGCTGCGGATGTGCAACGGTTAATTACAACGGTAAGGAAAAGAACCGAACAAAGGTCGATGATCATGCATTTATCGGATGCAGTACGTACCTTGTTGCTCCTGTAAGTGTAGGCAAGAACAGTTATACGGCTGCAGGTTCGGTTATTACTGAGGATGTCCCTGACAATGCACTTGCAATTGCACGTTCAAGACAGACGATCAAAAAAGATTGGATTTCAAAGAAAAAGCCATATAAATGGCAGAAATAAGAGGTAGATTATGAACAAGAATATTTTAATCAGAGCAGCTTCACTTGTGCTTGTCGCAGGTGTTTTACTCTCAGCGTTCGGTTGTAAAAAAGGCGATGATGAGCAGCCTACAACAGAAGATACCAATACGACAGGTGAACTTGCATTACCTTCGGCTGAGAACGGAACCTTCAAGGTTGACGTAACGATGTATCCGGAAAAGATTGACGGTACAACAAAAGCGGGAGCAACAACGAAAACTACAGAGAAAACAGGTGAAGTGTATCATATCAGTATACAGAAATCTCTTGACAGCGTAAGCGACAATATGAAACGTCACCTGAAAGAAAAAGCAGGGGACTTCGGCATTGATAAAGCTAAAGCTGAAAAGATGCTTGCAAGCGGAACAACATGGAAGCACGTAAGCGTTTTTGTTTATGTTCTTAATACTTATCAGAAGGATGCTGCAATGCGATTTGTCAAGTCAAAGCAGACAGAGTCTTTGATTATTGATACCGAACTTGATTCTGAATATGGTATTCCTACCGGAAGAGGCAATTATATTGCTTTAGATGCTTATATTGATACTTCAAAATATGAGACTGAAGAAGAAATTATTGCGACACTCAAGAGCATGGATATCAGGATTGCATATACACTTATGAATGAATCCTCAGATTCAGTTGATGATTGGTCAAAGGTTACAACAGCTTATATGCCTGTTAAGTTCTAAAAATATGTCGGGACGGTCAGCCGTCCCGATAATTTTGATAACCAAGGAGTTTGAAATGTTTTTAAGAAAAAAAGCAACAGCATCACCATCAGGCTCACCTGAGTTTATGGTTGTCGGTCTGGGAAACCCCGGTAGGAATTATGAATTCACACGCCACAATGCAGGTTTCCTGACTCTTGACCACATAGCTGTTGAAGAGAATGTTGAAATTAAAAAGCTTAAGTACAAGGCTCTTATCGGAGATACGGTTATTTCAGGCCACAGATGTTTGCTTGTGAAACCGCAGACGTTTATGAATAACAGCGGTGAGGCTGTCAGAGAAATTTCTCAGTTTTATAAGATTCCGCCTGAAAAAATCATCGTGATTTTCGATGATATTTCGCTTCCTTGCGGAAAGCTTCGAATAAGACGTAAGGGTACCGACGGTGGACATAACGGAATCAAGAGTATCATCTACCACCTTAATTCAGATAATTTTCCTCGCATCAAGGTTGGTGTAGGAGCAAAACCGCATCCTGATTATAACCTTGCGGATTGGGTGCTTTCTACGTTCAAAAAGGATGAGATGGAAGAGCTTAAGAAAGCTATTGTAAAAGCAACCGAAGTTTTGCCGTATATGCTTGACGGAGAAATTGATAAGGCGATGAACAAAGCTAATTAAAAAACAAAAATTAAGACCTCGGAAAAAATCCGAGGTCTTTCACTTTTATTTGTAACTGTTTATGTTAGCCTTACCTGATGAGATTGAAAGAATGATGTATGCGTCCTGTGAGTTAACCTGACCGTTCTTGTCAATGTCTGCTGCTTTAAGCTGGCTCTTGTTAAGCTTTGCTTTACCTACTGCATACTCAAGAACTTTGAGTGCGTCAGTTGAGTTTATTTTAGTGTCGCTGTTAACATCTCCGACGTTATAAACGAGCTTATAAACAGGCCAGTAATCTTCTTGAGCACGTGTGCCTCTTGCTTCAGACTTAGCTACCTTGTTAGCGGGACGCTCAAAGTAGTAACACCAGTCGTAAGCCGTCTGATAAGCACCCTGTGCAGAGTTGGGAACGTCCTCGATTTTATCAAGGATATAACCTGTTGTGCTTGCCTGCTTTTCAAGCTCATATTTAAGGAAATAGAGCTGACCTTCAAGTGTTTTCCAAGAATAACCGTTCTTGGCACAGAAACTTTTAAGGTTATCAAATCTGCCGTTGTGCCACTGGCAGATACCGTAACTTGAACCGTTATCACCGTAAAGGTTAGGGTTAAAGTTTGATTCCTTTTCAATGTTAGCAAGAACACCGCAAGCTGCTGCAGAGTTGAGTCCCATTTCATCAACGAGGAAATCGAAAATAGTCTGAACTGTTTTGTTTGTCGGAACAGATGCTGCAAAAGCAACAACTGCTGTTGAAGATAAAACAGTAATTACTGCGAGTAAACAAATAAGAGCTTTCTTTATGTAGTTTTTAGTATGCATAAAAATCGTCCTTTTTTAAATTTAGCCGAAATCGACCTCATACTTTATAACATATAAATGTTACGAAATTATGACATTTCAGGAATATTTGTAACTTTTTGTAACTAATTTTCGATATTTTTGCGCTCAATATTCCTTAAAAGAACAAAAAACACCGAAATCCGCAGATTCCGGTGTTTTAAATGTTTTAATTATAATGAGTATTCAGCAGCGATATCTGCAATTTTAACAGGTGCACCTGTTACGAGTGACTTCTTTGCAGCAAGGCCGATAAGTACGGGCTGAAGACCGCAGTCAAGACCAACGCTTACTTCCTTATCGTTTACGATGCAGTCGATGAACTCTGTGATTTCTTCAACGTAAGCACCCATATATCTTTCAAGGAAGAAGTTGAGGGGAACTTCACCGCGAACGCCGTTAGCGTCAGAGATAACAGCTGTTGACTCTGAATCGTTGCCGATAGCAACCTGACCGAGTGAACCGAAAGCTTCAACTCTCTGGTCGTAACCGTAGCTTGCGCGACGGCAGTTGTCGATAACTGCGATAGCACCGTTAGCGAGCTTCATTGAAATAACTGCTGTGTCGATGTCGCCTGCTTCACCGATTGCCGGGTCAACAAGTACTGCACCGTATGCAAATACTTCCTCAACCTCAGAGCCTGACATGAAACGAACCATATCGAAATCATGGATTGTCATATCAAGGAAGATACCGCCTGAAACCTTGATGTAGCTTACCGGAGGAGCACCGGGGTCTCTTGAGCAAACCTTAAGAATGTTAAGGTCACCGATCTGACCGCCTTCAACAGCCTTTCTTGCAGCCTTGAAGTTGTGGTCAAAACGACGGTTGAAGCCTACCTGATACTTAACGTTGCTGTTTTCAAGAGCAGCCTTAACCTCAAGAATCTTGTTTACATCGTGGTCGATGGGCTTTTCGCAGAAGATGTGCTTGCCTGCTGCGATAGCTTCGAGTGAAATTGTTGAGTGAGTGTCTGTTGAAGAGCAGATAAGAACAGCCTGAATATCGTTATCCTCGAGGATTTTGTGATAGTCTGTGTAGAACTCTTCGATGCCGAGACCCTTTGCCCATTCGATTGTTTCGTCGTTGAGGAATGGGTCAGCAACAGCCTTAACTGTTGCATTCTTAACATATCTCATAATTGATTCGCAGTGAACCTTACCGATACGGCCTGCGCCGATAATACCAACATTAATCATAGCTTTTATCTCCTTATGTTTAATTTACTCAGATTGTACCGTCCCATGTGGAAACTTCTGTCTTCTTCATTTCTTCTTCGTCGAACCAACGTGTTGTTACGCACTTGCTTTCTGTAAAGAATCTGTATGAATCCTTACCGAGGCAGTGAAGATCACCGAAGAATGAATCCTTGTGACCTGCGAAGGGGAAGAATCCGATCGGCACAGGGATACCAACGTTAACACCTACCATACCGCCGTCTGTGTGACGTGTGAACTCACGTGCATAGTAGCCGTTCTGTGTGAAGATAACTGAACCGTTTGCATAGGGGTTAGAGTTCATAAGCTTAAGACCTTCTTCAAAAGTCTTGACTCTCTTGATGCAAAGAACGGGGCCGAATACTTCTTCGTCACCGATTGTCATTTCAGGAGTTACCTTGTCAAAGATTGTCGGGCCTACATAGAAGCCGTTTTCATAGCCTTCAACAACACAGTTTCTGCCGTCGAGAACAAGCTCTGCGCCCTCAGCAACACCTTTGTTAATGTCTGCAATAACTTCGTCATAGTGCTTCTTATATGTGATTGGTCCGAGCTTTGAAGTCTTGTCGTAGCCGGGGCCAACCTTGATAGTCTTAGCCTGCTTAACAAGCTCTGCAACGAATGCGTCAGCAATGCTTTCCTGAACAACACAGCAGGAGAGTGCCATACATCTCTGACCTGCACAACCGAAAGCTGAGTTGATAACACCTGCAGCTGTTCTTTCAATCGGTGTGTCCTCAAGAACAAGAGCGTGGTTCTTTGCCTGGCAGAGAGCCTGAACTCTCTTACCTGCCTTTGCAGCACGCTCATAAATGAGCTTACCAACGGGAGTTGAACCAACGAATGTGATACCCTTAACGTCAGGGCTGTCAAGAAGAACGTTGATTTCGTTTCTTGAACATGTAACGATGTTAATAACACCATCGGGAACACCTGCTTCTTTGTAAAGACCTGCAATTCTGAGAGCTGTTCTCGGTGTAAGGCTTGCAGCCTTGAGAACCATTGTGTTACCTGTTGCAAGGCAAACGGGAGCCATCCAACCGAAAGGAATCATAGCAGGGAAGTTAACGGGAACGATACCCGCGAAAACACCCATTGATTCACGGTAAAGAACTGTGTCGTAACCCTTTGAAGCGTCCATTGTGCTTTCGCCCATCATAAGTGACGGAACCTGAGTTGCAAGCTCTGTGCCTTCCTTAGCCTTGAGAACGTCGCCTTCAGCTTCGCTCCATACCTTACCGTTTTCTTCAGCTACAAGGTATGTAAGCTCTTCCATATGCTCCATAAGAAGGTCGCGGACTTTATACATAATCTGCGCTCTTTTGATTGCAGGAGTTGCGCTCCATGCGGGATATGCAGCCTTAGCTGCTGCGATTGCCTCTTCAACCTCTTCAGCAGTACAGTTAGGTGCATAGCCGATAACCTCACCTGTGCTGGGGTTTACAAGGTCGTAATATTTGTCTGTTTTTGATTCAACGTACTGACCGTTGACAAAATACTTGATTTTTTCAGCCATTTCAGTTTCTCCTTATTAAATTAAATTCACCAAAGTTTATCAAATGATGCGATAAGCTCTGATACAAAAGTTCCGAACTTTTCGGCCATTCCGGATTCCACAAAATAATCAATAGCATTAGAAAAAACGTCTGAGAGAGAAGAAGATAAATTTGTTCCGAATTGCGTGTCAATAAAATCAAGAAGTATGAACGGAACTATAAAAACTAATAATACACTAGAACCCATAATTATTTCTCCTTTAGATACCAGCTTTTTCAGCGATATATTCTCTTGCCATCTTAGCGTACTTGAATGGATTTGCGATTGCAGGATCCTGCTCAGCTTCAACAAGCATCCAACCCTCATAATCAGCCTCGTCAAGAACGTCAAATACAGGCTTGAAGTCGATTGTGCCGTCACCGGGAACTGTGAATGCACCAAGACGAACGCCCTGAAGGAATGAAAGGCTCTCAGCCTTAACCTTAGCTACGATTTCAGGACGGATATCCTTAAGGTGAACGTGCTTTATTCTCTTAGCGTACTTCTTAAGAACTGCCATATAGTCCTCACCGCAGTATGCAAGATGACCTGTATCGAAGAGGAGGTAAACTGCATCGGGATCGCACATATCCATCATCTTGTCGATTTCCTCAGCTGTCTGAACAACTGTACCCATATGGTGATGATAAACGAGAGTGATACCGTATTCCTTAGCGATGTTACCGAGCTTTGAAAGTCCGTCTGTGAACTTCTTCCACTCTTCATCGTTCATAACATATTTCTTTTCAAAAACAGGTGTTTCCATCTGTCCCTGGATGCTGTAGCTCTGCTCAGATGCACCGATGCGCTTTGCACCGCAACCCTTAAGGAACTCACAGTTTTCTCTGAAATCCTTTTCAACTTCTTCAAAAGGCTTTGTAAGAATGAAAGATGAGAACCAACGGTTAGCAATCTCAAGTCCTCTGATGTCAAGGTATTCGTGCATACCTTCAACTGTCTTGGGATATTTGTTACCGATTTCGCAACCCTTATAGCCTGCAAGTGCCATTTCACTTACACACTGTTCAAATGTGATTTCACCGCCGAGGTCAGGCATATCATCATTTGTCCAACCGATGGGAGCGATACCGAGCTTGATTTTTTCTGCTTTCATGTTTAACTCTCCTTTATCAATACTTTCTTG
>JAFODS010000076.1 GCA_017380575.1 Clostridia bacterium
ATAAACTCGCTGATCCTTACCTGTATCTCCGCCGTATGTAAATCTCTTACCTACGGTCTTAAATGTTTCCTTGATTGTGTCACCGAGCTTACCTGAGAAGATGCTCGGCTCTGTTGATGTGTCATAAGTAAATTCACCGGGCTCGGCACAGAATTCAACAACCTTGCCCTGCTCGACGATAATCATACACTGACCGTCGGCAACAGCGATGCCTGAACCGTTTGAAATTACGTTATCGTGACCTTTTGTGTTTGATGAACGTCCGCCGACTCTCTTCGAGCCCTTGACCATCAACACATCGTTTTCCAATGAATCGCAGTAGAAAAACTCCTTCCACTGGTCAGCCATTACACCGCCCAATGCTCCGATTCCTGCTCTTATAAGTCCCATATATAAAGTCTCCTTTCAGAATCTTTTAACCTATAGAGTCATAATATCATAAATATATTAATTTTTCAATAACACCATATTGCAGATATAAGAACAAAAACCCGAAGTTCAGAACTTCGGATTTTTCGTCTTTTATAATATCAATACTTTTTTGAAAGCATTTTTTCTGCTTCTGATTTTGTGATTTTTCCTACGTTGCAGTCCGCCATAACCTGCACATCCTTATCGTTGAGCTTGTAGAATGCCCAGATAACAAGAGCAATAACAAGACCGATGATCGGCACAATATTATAGGTGAACCAGAGTCCGTCAAGAGCTTCACTTGTCTGCTGAGCGATTGCATTGATAGCGTCAAGGTCTTCAAAATTACCGACTTCAGTTAACACACCGTTTATTTCAAACTTTGTCTTGAATCCGAACCAGCCGAGAAGTGCAAGACCCATTGAACCCGAAATTGCTGCCGCAAGCTTAACCGCAAAGGTCTGAATTGCAAATGTAATACCCTTTGCCTCTGTGCCTGTTGTGTACTGACCGTACTCTGCACAGTCGGGTGTGAATGTGAACGAAAGTACGCCTATAATACCGAGCGGAATTGAACGAAGCATATATGTGACAACAAAGAGCACGAAATTGCTTCTTGTCGGAAGAATAAGGAAAGACAGAACAATCGTTGCCACGGCACTGATTTTGAAGAGTGTTGTCTTATCCATCTTTCTGATAATTTTCGGTACAAGAAGTGCCATAAACAGCTGTGGCAATGCTGCAACGGTACCCGTAATAAGGGAAGCCAAAGAGTTATTATATATATAATAAGCCATAATCATATGCAAAGAGTTATATGTCTGTGCACCTGAATAGAAGATATAGCCAAGATAATATACAAGAAGATATTTGTTGCTTATAACATATTTAAGCATTCTTCTGACTGTAAACTGTTCTTCGTCAACAGTTTTGTTTCTTTCCTGACAGTATTTACATACAGGGAACATCGTTACCATAGCCACAATTGCAACGATAATTGAAACCGGACCGTAGTCAAGGCCGACAAACTCACTGATAAGAAGAGTTACAAGAACGGTTGTAAGAGCTGAGCCGACACCGCCTGTAATACCCTTGAGAGAAAGAATTGTGTTTCGCTCTTCAATATTGCTTGTCATTGCGGTGATGATACCGAAGGCAGGCACATCACAGATTGTGTACGCTGTATCCCAGATAATATACGCAAGTGCGAACCAGATGAGCTTAACTGTTTCGCTTGCCGCATTAGGGATAATGAAAATTGCTATAGTTGCCAAAGGAGTGGTTGCACAGGCGATTTTCAGCCACGGGATATATTTATTTTCGCCCTTGAACTTGAATTTGTCAAAAATCACGCCGAACACAGCATCGTTGACAGCATCCCATACCTTTACGGCAAGCATAACCGCCGCGGATTTTACGGGGTCAACACCGATAAGAAGAAGGAATGTTGTAAGATAGCCGGCTATCATATTGTAAATCATATTCTGTCCGAAGAAGTACGTATAATAGCTTTTTCTTTCGGGCTTTGTTGTCTGCCACAGAGGATTCTGGAGCTTCGGTTGTTTTTTGCTCATAAGCTTCTCTCCTTTACATTTTACTGAAGTAGTATAACATAAATGACAAAATATATCAATAAATTCATAATCATATCCGTTTCATTAAAATAACTTGCATTTATATTGAGAAAATGGTAAATTAAAGTATATTTAAATTTACCATTTTACGAGGTGAGATAATGAACAAATTAATCAATACACCTGCAGATATTTACGGCAGAAAAGTTCACAACAGAATACTCTTTCAGCCTATGGAGGGTTGTGACGGAACAGCGGACGGTGCCGTCGATGATCTTACATTCCGCAGGTATATGCGTTTCAGTGAAGGTGCACCCGGAATTATATGGTTTGAGGCAACTGCCGTTTGTAACGAAGGCAGAGCAAATCCGCGTCAGCTTTACATAAACGAAAACACGGTTGGCTCCTTCAAAGAGCTTGTCAGTGCAGTCAAGGCTAAATCCTTGGAACTTCACGGATTTGAGCCAATCATAATTGTTCAGCTCACCCATAGCGGACGTTACAGCAAGCCGAACGGCACGCCTGAGCCGATTGTTGCTTACAGAAATTCTCTTTGGGAGAAAGGCAAGGAAGAACAGCCGTTTACGGTTGCAACTGACGAGTATCTTTCAACAATTCCCGCATTGTATGAAAATGCTGCGAAGTTGGCTCTTGAAGCAGGCTTTGACGGAATGGACGTCAAATGTTGTCACGGTTATCTTTTCAACGAAATACTCAGTGCATATGACCGCCCGGGCAACTACGGTGGAAGTCTTGAAAACCGTACAAGGCTTTATTTTGACTGCATTGATGCGGTTAAAAAGGCTGTCGGTGATAGTGCATTTGTTACAACAAGGCTTAACGCCTGCGACTGTTTCCCCTACGGCTACGGCTTCGGAGTAAACGAAAAAGAAGAAATTGACCTTGATGAAACAAAGCAGATTATTGCAAAGTTACGTGAAAAAGGTATTGAATTTATAAATCTCACTATAGGCAATCCATATCTTATACCTCATATCAACAGACCGTACTCCGTTAAGTCTCCCGAAGACGGAAGAATCGGAATGAAACGTGTTTATGACGTTACCAAAGAGATTACCAAAGCATTCCCCGATATTAAATTTGCCGTTTCCGCACTCTCTTATGAAGGTGAAAACGCAGTTGAATATGCTGACAAATTACTTTCATCAGGCATCGGTGATTTTGCAGGTTTCGGCAGAATGACATTCGCATATCCAACATTCTATAAGGATTATCTTGAAACAGACAAGCTCGATAAAAACAAGGTTTGCATCAAGTGCAGTAAATGTTCCGAGCTTATGCGCGCAGGAACTGTTTCGGGATGTGTTATCAGGGACAGCGAAGTGTATATGCCCTATTACAACAAGTTTGTTCTGAAAAAATAAGGAGAAGTGGCTATGGTTGCAATTGTAACAGGCGGCAGCAGAGGCATCGGCAAAGCGATTGCTGAAGGTCTTCTGAAAACAGATTACAGCGTAATTATTACGGCAAGAAACGAAAGTGAAGATATCAGAAAGCTGAAAGAAAGCTTTGAGGGAAAAGTGTTTTTTGTCCCCTGCGATATTTCTGTTGAAGAGGACAGAAAAAGACTCTTTGATTTTGCAAAGTCCAATTTCGGAAAAATCAACCTGCTTGTTAACAATGCAGGTGTTGCACCGCGTGAAAGAAAAGATATTCTTGATATCACTCCCGAGGATTTCGATTTTCTTACTGATATAAATCTGAAGGGCACATTCTTTGTTACGCAGGAGCTCGCTCCCCTGCTTATTAAGAGTGAGAAATCAAGAATCGTCAATATTTCTTCTATGTCCGCTTACACAGCTTCGGTAAATCGCGGTGAATACTGCATTTCAAAAGCAGGAATATCGATGATAACAAAGCTCTTTGCGGCAAGGCTTGCGGAATACGGCGTAAGCGTTATTGAAATCCGACCGGGCATAATTGAAACTGATATGACCGCAAAGGTTAAGGAAAAATATGAAAAGCTTATTGCAGAAGGAATCACACCTATAAACAGAATGGGACAGCCCGAGGATATTGCAAAATGTGTTGTTTCAATTGCTCAGGGTAATTTTGATTTCTGCACAGGCACGGTCATAGACTGTGACGGCGGATTTAACGTGAGGCGCTTATGAGTAAAATATATAAATGTCTTATCATAGGCAGCGGTGCCGCGGCTTACAGTGCCGCTGACTGGCTTTACCGCGAGGGCATAACAGACATTGCCGTCGTTACTGAAAACCGTCTTTCGGGAACATCAAGAAACACGGGCAGCGACAAACAGACCTATTATAAGCTTTCAATGGACGGACTTACACCCGACAGTCCGTATAAAATGGCTTCGGATATGTTTTCGGGCGGTTCATGCGACGGAGAAAAAATGTATCTTGAAGCTGTCAACAGCAGTAAATGCTTCCTGCGTCTTTGTGATTACAACGTAGGCTTTCCCACTGACAGCTACGGCTGTTACCCCGGTTACAAAACCGACCACGACAACACGCTTCGTGCAACTTCTGTCGGCCCGTTAACCTCAAAGGTTATGACAGAAAAGCTTGAAAAGGTTGTGCTTGAAAAGAACAGGACTCCCCTGCTCGACAATCTGCTTGTGACAGAAATACTGACGGATAACGGTGTTGCTTACGGCATAAGAGCATTGAACCTTGAAAACGAGAAAGAAGAAAATATCTATGCTGAAAACATAATCTGTGCCACGGGTGCACCTGCCTGCATTTACGAAGACAGCGTTTATCCTGAATCCCAGCACGGTATGACAGGTGTGCTTCTCCGTGCAGGTGTCAGGATGTGTAATTTCACACAGTGGCAGTACGGTATGGCTTCCGTGGATTTCCGTTGGAATGTTTCGGGAAGCTTTATGCAGGTTGTGCCGAGATTTGTAAGCATTGATGCTGACGGAAACGAGCACGAATTTCTCGGTGATTATTTTGATAATATACACGAAGCATACAGCTACGTTTTTCTTAAGGGATATCAGTGGCCGTTTTCTTCAGGAAGATCGGAAGAAAGCTCAAAGATTGACCTTGCAGTACACAGCGAGATGTTGAAGGGAAGAAAAGTTTTTCTTGACTATACCTGCAATCCGCGTGATTTTTCTTTTGAAATGCTCTGCGAGGAAGCAAAGGATTACATTATAAACACAGAATGCTTTGCCGACACACCGATAGAAAGGCTTGAGAAGCTTAACAGCAAGGCAATTGATGTTTACCTCAGGCAAGGTATAGATATACATAAAACCAAGCTTCGCATTGCCGTTTGCGCTCAGCATAATAACGGCGGAGTTTACACCGACAACAACTTTGAAACGGACATCAAGGGACTTTACGTTATCGGTGAAGCTGCAGGCACATTCGGTCTTTCACGTCCGGGCGGTTCTGCACTCAACGACACTCAAGTGGGCGGACTTATTGCGGCAAGGCACATCAAGAACAAACCAACAGCCGCAATTATTTTCCCGTGTTTTGAACCTGAAGAGAAGGATTTTGTCAGATGCGACGATATCGATTATTCTCACTTCAGAACAAAAATGAGCCGTGTTGCTTCGTTCAAGAGGGATTACGAGAGTTGTGTTTCACTTCTCGGTGAAATCAGTTCCGCACTTGATTCTTACCCGACGAAGCACAGAAGCCTTGCTGAATACTACCGCGACAGGGATATGCTCGTTAGTATGAAGGCTCTGCTTGAGGCGATAATTTCGGAGTGTCCCGAAACTGGAAGCCGCGGAGGAGCAATTTTCATAAAAGACGGTAAAGCTTTGAAAGAAAACACGCATTACAGGGATTATCTTACCGTTACAAAAGACGGCAAGGTTGAGTTTGTTAAGGTTTCACCTGTTCCCTGTGAGCAAAAAAGCTTTGAACATTATCTTAGGGAAACAGTGTAAATAAAGGATAAGAATTATGAACAGTTTTAAACTTGGGCTTTGCAGTGTCACTTTCAGAAAAAAGAGTGTCGCTCAAGTGATTCTGATAGCAAAAAAAGCAGGTATTGATTACATCGAATGGGGCGGAGATATTCACGTTACAACGGTTGAGGATGCACGGATAGTGAAATCTCTCTGTGATAACGAGGGGATAAAAATCAGCTCTTACGGAAGCTACTTCAACAGCATTGAATACGATGAAGAGAAATGGATTCAGGTCTGCGAAATTGCAAAGAAAATGGAGGCTCCCTCGATAAGAATCTGGCTTGGCAAAAAGAACAGCGAGGAAATGAGCGACAAGGAATACCGCACATTGCTTGAAAACACAAAGAAAATGTGTGATATTGCATCGGGTTACGGACTTGACGTCTGCCCCGAATGTCACGATAACACCTTCAACAATAACACCGATGCATTCTTACGCCTAAAAAAAGATTTGCAGAAGGATAATTTCAAAACCTACTTTCAATCAAGATATTTCCGTATGGAATACGACCTTGACCGAATTGACAGAACCTTTGAATTTATTCGTGACGTACACGTATCATACCGAGATTTGAAGAAAGAGCAGCTACACAGAAAGAAAGATGTTTTCTACCTTGATAAGCTTCTCAAAAAACTGAAAAGCAAAAGCTTTGACGGCATTGTTATGGTTGAATTCGTTGACTTTAACAGCGAAAGAGTTTTTTACAGGAATGTCAGAAAGCTTAAGAAATATTAAGACTAAAGCAAAAATCCGAGGTTTGAAACCTCGGATTTTTTATTTATGATTCAATTTCAACCTTGAATATCGCCTTGTTTTTTGAAGCCTTAAGATTTCCGAAAACTAAACAATCAAAATTATTAACGGTTATTTCCTGCGGAGGAACAACGGGATATTCGGCATTGTACGAATCCTTTTTATGGTTCGGGTTTACCTTTGTGAAAAGGTAATTTATACCTCCCCTATGGACATAGAAACCGTCAATTTCTATTTTCTGCGGCATATAGCAGGTATAACCGAAATTATGGTCCTCGGAATTTTCCGCATTGATAATGTGGCTTGAAACGCCTGTCGGATAGAACTTACAGTTGCGGATAATCATATCACCGTTCCAGGTTGAACCGTAGTCCGCACGCAGGTCAACAAAACTGTCTGAAAGAACTGTTGTGTTCTCGATGAGTGCCGTTCCGCTGCCTATAAGCTTTATTCCGTGATGACCGAGAACGGAGTTTTTAACCGTTGCATTAAGCACACCCTGATGCGCATCAAAGCGTGAAAGTGCACAGCCGTCATACACAAGGTTTTTACAGTAATTAGTTCCTGCAATTCCCCAGTAATCGTTATCGGTGATATCGTTTGTCTGATTGCAGTTGATAAAGCTTGCATTGACCACCGTAGCGGCACCGATATCGTAAGTACCCATTGTTACGGATGTGCCTGCAGAGCCGATTGTTGAATATTTCTTATGACCTGTGAATGTGCTGTTTTTAACCGTTACATCAGCACAGCAAGAAAGGCTTACAAATGCAGAATACGGTGCACCCGTTTTGCCCTCGTTTTTGATATCGTGATAAATACTGTCAATAACGGTGTTTGAACGTCTTACCACGATTCCTCTTGTGTAATAATTGTACTCAGAAGATGCATTGTTCGCGATTGTTGTGAATTTACCGCCTTTGATTGTCAGAATTTCGGCATCAACGGGATAAGCTGTTGCACATGTAATTGCATCAAAATCCCATATAAGCGGAGTTTCGGGTGCGATATTTCCGTTTTCATCGACGAGGATAACGTCCGTCTGATTGCTTCCCGAGTTCTGATTTGCACCCTTTCGGATGTAACGTTTCACATTAGAATCCGTAAGCACGACAAGGCTCTTTTCTTCAAGCGTTGTTCCGATATTTTCGGCATCGATTTTAAGCGGTGAAACCTTATCTGTTATGCTGTACGCACCCTTTGAGGGAGCAACATTGAACACCCACGCACTTCTGTTTTCGACAGCGGTATCATCAATTATAAAGCGAGCTGTTGACCAGCTTGTGTCTGTCATAACATAAGCAGTTTTATCTGCACCGCCGATGTAATAAGTTGCGGTTTCGTTTGCAAAAACACTCTTTGAGTTTTTGTTTGCAAATTCGTGAGTTTTTATGATAGCTTCAAAATCATCGGTTTTGCCGTCGCCCACCGCACCGAAAGCTTCATAAGTTACATAATCAGAAAATGTTTTTGTGTATTCATAACCGTCTTTGAAATCGTATGCACCCTGTGCATTGAGCAGAACTTCGTCAGCAAAAGCGGCTATACCTCTTGAGATACCTGCACCATTACTTCCCTTGATATAAACTGTGCCGTTTTCAACCTTAAGGCTGAAGACGTCCGAATCATTCAGCTCTTCTTCAATTACAAAAGCTTTTTTATCGGATTTTTTGTCTGTGGCAATTTCTTTACCGCACGCCTTATAAAATTCGTTACAAAGCGTTTCAGCGGCATTTGAATACAGTTCTCCGTCAGGAGCAACAGCCGAATATTCGTCAACAGACACACCGTTAACTGTTATATCCGCAAGTGTTCTTACAATGTACGGGCTTTCGTAGCTACCCTTTCTGAGCTCGGTTTTAAGCTCCCATTTTGAAAAAGTCTGTGAAAACGGTGCTGTAAAAAAAGAAACAATGCACATCAACATTGCAACTATTCGTGAAAACATTTAAATCAACCTCACTCTTTAAGTGCTGTAAGAATTTCTCCTGCATCCTGCAATACAATATGCGGTTTTTCTTCGCTTTCATCCAGGATTTCCTTGGTTGTTTCTCCGCTGAGAACGAGGATAGATGTTATGCCCGCATTCAGACCTGATTTAATATCCGTATAAATTCGGTCACCGACTACACAGGTTTCATCCGCTGTGACACCGAGGGCATCCATTGCGAGCTGAGGCATAAGCGGAGAAGGTTTTCCGATTACCACAGGACGCTTTTTCGTTGCATTATAAATCATATCGCAGACACTTCCGCAGTCCGGCACAGATCCGAACTCTGTCGGGCAGACATAATCGGGGTTGGTTGCGATATACGGAAGTTCAGGACGAGTCAGGAGCATATAGCTTACATCGTGAAGCTTTTGAAATGTAAGCTCCGTATCAAAGCCCATAACAATACATTCAGTTTCATTAACATCCGTTGTTACGGTAAAGCCTTCCCTGCTCAGCTCATCCTTCAGGGACTGAGTTCCGCAGACATAGAGCTTCTGTCCCTCGTGGTGCTTATGGAGATAATAAGCCGTCGCCTGAGAGGATGTCATAAAATCTTCTCTGCAGGCCTTGATACCGAGAGAACCGAGCTTTTTGACGTAATCGTCCACACTCTTTGAGGAATTATTTGTCATAAAGAGGTATCTGCGACCTGTATTTTTTAAGGTATCGAGCAGTTCCAGCGTGAAATCATAAAGCTGACTGCCTAAATATAAGGTTCCGTCCATATCGAATAAATAAAGCTTTTTGCTTTTCAGTAATTCATTTTTCTGCATCAGTAAATCTCCTTTTCAAGGTGTATGCTGTAATTATAGCACACAGCTAAAACAAAAACAACAAAAGAAAGCTATCCGCAAACCTTGTTTCAAACAGTGAATTTCAGGTTATTTTTTCACAATTTCAACATCACAGGTTCCGTCGTTTATATACTCACCGTTTTGGTAATATACTTCTGAGTTGATATTCACAACCGAATTGCCCGGTACAAACAAAACAGTCTTCACCCCTTGCGGTAAGGTGAGGTTGATAACATATTCTGCTTCAGTCTTTTCATAGTTCAGGGTTATTAATCCTTTTACGCTCGGGACGGTACAAGTCATACTGTCAGAAAGAGCATACTGCGGATTTATTTCAACCTTTTCGTAGCCTGCTTCAAGCGGTGTTATGCCTGCAAAATACTTGCTCATTATAACAAGAGGACCACCGCTCCACGCGTGATTTTTTGTACCTCTCCAAGCATCCCAGAATTCCCAGAGTGTGGAATAATCAGCACGTACCATTTCCCCATATCTGTCCTTGATCCTGTCTTTTGCCGTACCATATTCACCCATTTTACAGAGTGCTTCAAGGACATAGTATTCCATATAAGGACTTGAGTTTTTAGTGGTTGTAAGAACTTTTGTAACGGCACCGTACTGTTCTTTTTCTGCAAGACCTGACAACACCGCAAGCGCATTTGCCCTGTCATCAGGTTCTTTAACATCTTCACTTCTGAAGCCGTTTTCCGTCCAAAGTGTTTTGTATCCTTCCGATATAGCTTCTTTTCGTTCGGCAATAAAAACAGTGTCCTCATTTTCGCCTAAAATTTCTGCCATTTTCTCTACTGAGGAAAGTGCATAGTACACCCAGGCATTTTCGATTGCCGTCATATCTGCCTTCTGACCCCAGTCGCCCCAATCCCACGAGCCTTCGCGGTGAACAACAAGATTATTCTCTCCGATTTCCCAGAGTTTCAGGTAGTCGACGGAAGCGTCATAAACCTTTTCAATAAAAGCTTTGTCGCCCGTATATTCATAGTAAGTGAGGAATCCGACGATTCCCGCAAGCTGCTGAACGGGAAGTTCGAAATAGTCACCGTTTATTGGTACAACAGTCTGCAGTACCTTTGAATCATCAACGTGCGAAAGCATTGCCTCCACACCCTTCTGATACAGCAGATATGATTTGCTGTCCATAGAGTACATTGTCATAAACATTTCGCTCGTGACGTCGCCCCACCATTGTGCCCTTTCTCTGTCAGGACAATCCATAAAATTGTCACGCATGGTAACATAAAGAGTACGAAGAGATTTCTGCCACAGGGAATTCAGAAACTCATCATCACATTTAAAATCACCGCAGAAGGAGCTGTCGTACCCTGTTTCACGGTATTTGAGCGAAACAACCGTAACACCTTTCGGCATTCTGTAAGTAATATGTTCTCCGTTGAACCACCCTAACGCCTCAAACTCCTGCTCGCCTTCTTTGGTAACATAGGTAGCTGAAACTGCTCCTATCGGAGTATTTTCGGTTGTTATACGGATCTTTTTTCCAGCAGGTGCTATGATTTTAAGATAAGGAGTAAGCTGTGCATTATAAGGAATATCCACGGTAATTTTTTCACCGAAAAGCTTTTTTACCGTATAGTTTTCATAATCCGTTGAATTCTCGTAATCCTTAAGTCCGTAATCTTTCAGGAAAGGCATTCCTCTCGGGCAAAGCTTGCCGTAAACGCCCTCGCCACCGACTGCATATTCAGTTGCATTTTCCCACGAGGAAAAATCATAATTTCCGTTCTCCCAATCGCTGAAATCTTTTCTTGCATCAAAATATATACTGTGTTCGGGAAGTCTGTAGTTCGGCTGATTTAAAACGCTGTCAGAATAAGCGTTGTTCCTCTTCACCTTCCAGCTTTTATCGGAGATTATTGTGATATCTTCACTTACAGCCTCAAAAATGAAACCTCCCTGACCGCTGCTGTTATAAGAATAGTTCTTTTCATCGCCCCAGAACCACACCAGAGCACAGATTGAGTTTTCGCCCTCTTTGAGGTAAGAAGCGATATCTATACTGTCATAATAACAACTGTTTTCATTGGGTCCACGCTTAACACTTCCCTCAACAACAACAGTTTCACCGTTTATGTAAAGCCAATATTTCGAATCGGCAGAGATGTGGGCAGTAAGTATATCAGGAAGATTATCAACAGTGACTTTTTTATTAAAGCACATCCAGACATTCTCTTCCGTCAGGTTTTCCTTATCCCATATCCATTTTGCCTTCCAGTCGGTTTTCTTTTCGGGAGAAAGTGCAGTATATTCAGGAATAGCATCGGGAATTTCATAAACATTTGTATATGACATTTCCGATGAATCCTTTAATATGAACAACGAAGAAAAATGTGAAAAAACAAGAACAATCACCATTAAAAGGCACGAAATAATTATCTGTACTTTTTTCATATTAACCTCCTGCAAGTTGTCTGTGTATTATTTTGATTTTATCACACTATTCCGAAAAATTCAAATTATAAGTATCTGCAATAAAAGCACCAACCGTTATAGCCTGAAGGTTATAACGGTCTTTCTTTGTAACAATAGGTTTATATAAAACCTAAAGGATTTTCAAAAATCATCTTCGGTTAGTTTTATTCGATAAGTCACCGTAAAGAGGTGTTGCAAGACCGAAGCCTCCTGATACTGTTAATATCTGTCCCGTGGTATATGCAGATTCATCACTTGCGAAATAAACTGCCGCTGCCGCTATTTCTTCAGGCTTGCCCATTCTGTTAAAGGGTATGTGCCTCAGAAAAAGCTCTCTGAAATCCCCTGTCAGATTTTTTTCAACCGCATCAGTTGCAGTCATACCCGGAAGAACCGCATTACAGCGAATATTGTTTTTAGCTTCGTGAACCGCAATCAATTTAGTAAGATAATTTATTGCTGCCTTGCTCGTTCCGTATGCAACCTGTGAAATATCAGGAACAAGACCTCCGACGGAAGAAATATTGATAATACTGCCTCCGCCTTGCTTAGCCATGTGCTTAACAGCTTGCTGACTGGCCATAAACACACTTTTCAGGTTTATATTTACTGTATCAATAAAAATATCTGTATCTGTATTTGAAAAATCAAGGTCTCTTCCCGGATTTGAAGTGCCGAAATTATTTATAAGCACATCGATACGACCTGCATCTTTAACAACTTCTTCTGTCATCGTTTTATATGACTCCGGTTTACTCGCATCGTTATACACGTAGTTCACTTTATAACCCTGTGAGTTAAGCTTGTCAGCTTCTTCTTTTGCAAGTTCAAGATTTCTTGCCGCCATATAAACCGTTGCTCCCTCTTTTGCACAGGCTTTAACACAAGCCAAGCCGATACCTCTGGTAGACGCGGTTATTAAAACAATTTTGTCTTTTAATTTCATATTTTTGCTCCTTTTTTATCTTTGTAAATTTCAGGCAGGAAAAGTACGGTAATTATTCCGACTGCAATACATACTAATTCAACAACTGAAAGTAATTTTACAGAATCGATAGCTGCGGTAATTTCTGCTGTTCCTGCATTAATAAGGTTTGCAACGCTGTTTGTAAACATCGGCACGAATACGGCAACACCAAAGGGTGCGGCAAGATCACGGAAAAGTCCGTATATTCCCGTGCCTGCACCTGAATTCTTGGCAGGGACACCCGACAGAACAACCTTCATAAATATTGTACCGTTACCACCGAGTCCGAAGCCGAGCAATCCAAGTGAAGCCGCAAACAAAAGCACAGAAGTGTTTTGCGCAAACAAAAGCATAACGGCACAACCTATCCCTGTAAGAATGAGCGAGCCGACAAGCACCTTTTTTGGTTCATAACGGTCTGCAAGAGGTCCGAGAATTACAGCACCGAGAGACATTCCGATATACATAATAGAAATCGCATATCCGGATATAACTGAATTCTCAGGCTGAGTGTAATTTATAAAAATAATAATATTGGTCATATTAGCCTGCATAAGACCTTGAGTAATAAATAGAGCAATCACAGAAAGTACGAACGCTTTTCTTTTTATAAATCCCCATTGAATAATAGGATTCCTTGCCTTTTTTTCAGCAATATACAGACCGATGCCCGATATTACGGTGGCAACAAGCACCGCCCAAAACAGTTTGGATTGCCAACCGAAATTCTGTCCGAAGGACGGTACACAAAGAAGAAGACTGAAGAAAATCAATATAAAAACAGTACCCACACCGTCGAAATTCTTTATTCCTTTTTTCACAGATGCTTTTTTGTCACCGATTGCAAGACAAAGCAAAAACACAACCGCCGAAAGGGCGACACACACCCATATCATTGCACGCCAACCGTAATATTCGATAATTAATCCGCCGAGAGTCGGACCAAAAATCACCGAAACACTTGAAATAAACATATAAAGAGCAAAACCTTTTGCGATTTTATCCTGAGGGAATTCTGTCAGAATGTATGATATTACAACCGGTGCAATGGCTGCCGTTCCTATACCGACAATAAAACGGGCTGCCAGCATAAAGAATAACGTCTGTGCTATTGCCGTAAGAACACTGCCAAATGTGAATATAGCTATGCCAATCAGCAAAGTTATTTTTCTTCCTATCAGGTCTCCCAATTTACCCAGAACAGGTGCAAACGCAGCGGTTGACATTGCCATTGCAAGCGCAGTCCATGTTGTGTTGTTGTAGGGAAGATTCAGCTCCTCGACAAAAGCAGGACTGAACAAAGAAGTAAATCCACCGACTAAACCCACAAGAAAGGCTGCCAGTGCATATGGTGTAAAGCCTTTAATATGGGACTTCTTAAAAATATTTTCCAAGCTGTTCACATCCAATCTGCTCATAGTATAACCTCGTTTTTGTGTATTTATAAATCAGGTTCTGAATTTGATCAGACAGTAACAAGCTCGAACATTGACTTTAAAGCATCCTGTAGACCGTGCATAAAGAAAACACGCTTTGTTCCGATTGCAACACGCTGTGCAAAGGAATTCAGACTGTTTAATTTTGAAAATGAATAAGAAATCATAACCACCCGTCAAACGGGTGGTTTGCACAAGAGCTATAAGCCCTGATACTAGCCCGCATCTCAAGGCGCGGGCTTTCACTTCGTTCAAGCCTTATTGCTTTTGCCGCTTTGGCAGACCTCTAAAGAGGTTACCTAGCAAACGGATCTTCGTATTCTTTTACGCTTAATTTATCCATTGCTATATATGCTTTTTCTTGCTCTTGTATATTTTTTCTGATTGTTGACTCATTCAACCCAACTGTTGATACATAGTATCCTTCTGCCCAAAAGTGCCTGTTACCAAACTTATATTTAAGATTTGCATGTTTATCAAACATCATCAACGCACTTTTACCTTTCAGGTACCCCATGAAACTTGACACACTTGTTTTAGGTGGTATACTTAAAAGCAGATGAACATAGTCCGGCATCATGTGTCCTTCCATTATCTCCACTCCCTTGTATTTACATAATGTTCTTATTATTTCTTACAATTCTTTTCTATACTGCTTGTATATCACTTTTCTTCAGTATTTTGGTACTATTACTATGTGATATTTACATAACCATTTTGTATGCGATAAACTATTATATTTGTTTGCCATAAATTTCTCCTTTCTTTTTCAATAAGGCCTGAACACCCTCATTGTACTAGATTGGAGAATTTTTGTATAACTTTTATTCCCCACCCGCATAGCGGGTGGTTGTCTGTTTCGGTCGTTCCTCCCTCAACTGGCTTAAGCCATAAAAACAAAGACAGGAAACACTAGGTGTTCCCTGGCTTTTTTCTTTGTTATGTATGGGTTTGTGGGGTCACGAAAAATTGTCCGAATCGAGAAAGTGACGGTTCACCCTATAACCTTTTCGGCGGCGAACCGTCGGCGGATCGGTCGCAGAAAATACGTTGATGGTTTCATCGTTTATTTCATCAATCATTCATCGCTCATTTTATATGCAATATGAGTGATAAAACGGTTATCTGAATTATTCATTTCAAGTATAAAAATGAATTTAGGTGCAAATCTATTTTAAACGCACCTTAAATGCACCTAAGAAAAGTGTTGGTTTACCTTAGCTTCTCTCCAATTTAGGTGCAAAAGTGCAAAAATTTTTAAAATTCAATTTTAAAAATTCAAAAGCTAAAAAGAATTTAAAAAATAAATTTCTGACTTTTGCAAGAAAAACGCACCTTTGTGCTTCTGTATTGCTTAATGTTATTCAGTTAATCCTAAAAACCGTTCTCTTCTAAACTTTTTGTGTTGTTATGCCCACGGGTCAGCGGCGGCAGGTGTTCTGATATCTGCAAGCAGGAACTGTTCCCAGAGGAACCACTGGCCTGTTGACGGCTTTGTGCGAAGCTTTATCTGACGGGCGGAATCAGCACCACCCGACTTGATATGTAAGGTGATATATCCCTCACCCAAATTGTCACGGCTGTACGGATTTTCAAAGAACGTAAGCGTGTACGGTGCACTCGGCTCGTAGTTGTTTTCGGGAGTTGCACCGTCAAAATATGAACGGGGCACATAATCCTTATCTCTGAAACGGTCAGCAATAAACTGCTTATCATAGGTACTCAGTCCCTTTGGACCATGCAGGAAATTAAGCATCTCGAAGCAAGCCTCTTTATCTACAGGGTAAATGCAAAGAGCGGCAATAGTGAGAGCTGCCGCTTTTTCGGGGGATTTAAGGTCAGCTTCGGGCATTGACTGAAGCTGTGCAAGGTTAACGGGTAACTGCTGTAAGGTTACCTTATATGTTTTATTGCCCATACCCGAAACCGCATTTTTTGCACCCTGAACAATATTCTGTCCTGCCTGATTCGCGGCAGAGCGAGCCGCCTGAGCAGCCTGTCTTTTTAAAGTATCGAATAATGACATAATTAAACCTCCTTGTATTTCTTCATTCTTATTATATATTTTCAAGAAAACAAATACATTGTACTTTCGTGCAAAAATTAACGCGATGCCGAATGACACCGCGTTAACACTATTCGTCTTTATATTCGTTAATAACAAGTCCGCATTCTCTTGCACGGACGGCAAGCTCCGTTCTGTTTCTGAAGCCTGTTTTATCACGCATAGTCTGAATGTGTGCTTTTACCGTTCTCAGCGACATATGAAGCTTGTCGGCAATTACCGCATCGGACTCACCGCTGATAAGCTCGCGAAGAACCTCAAGTTCCTTCGGAGAAAACTCACTGCTTTTCGCATTGCCGAGCTGAAGCGTTGGGGTTGTATCAGGATAAACAGACTCACCGTTCATCGTTCTGTCCATAACCTCGATAACCTTCTCTGCTGTTGATTCCTTATACCAGAAGCTGTCAACACCTATGCTCCTTGCTCTGTCAATAAAACTGCATTCGGGCTGACTGGTCATTATTATAACCTTGATATGAGGAAAGCTTTTTTTGATTTTTGCCGCCGCATCAAGTCCGTTTGCGTTCATGGCGGTGCAGACATCCATAAGAATAAGGTCAATCGGATTTTTTAAGCAGTACATTTCAGCCATTGAAGCATTGTCAATGGTGTGAGCAACCGAGTATCTGTCACTTTCTTTTACAAAAATTTCAAGAAGCTTGCTCGCCATCGGATCATCTTCAACTATCATTACCTTTGTCATATCCTGTCACCGCTTTCTTTCATCAGTTTTATCGTCAGCAGAAATTCAGGCATACCTGAAACATACATCTCGCCGCCTGCATTTTCTATTTTTTTACGTAAGGAGCTGAGACCGCCGCCTTCGGTAATCTCCTGTACTTCAGGTTTTTTGCCGTCATTTGTGAAGCAAACCAGATAGCTGTCGCGTAATTCTTCGATTTCGATAATCATTTTCCCTGCATCAGCGTGCTTTACGGCATTCGTCAGAGTTTCTGTTGCCGCCGCCATAATCAGGAATCGTGTTTCCTTGACACGCGGTATTCTGCCTTTTATCTCAATTTTCACACCAACTGAGTCTGCCGACTTCATAAGTGCTGTCAGCTGGTCCGAATCCGCTGACGGTTCAGCCTCCATTCGCAGAACGGCAATATTACGCTTCCACAATGAGGCAATATCCTCAAGTGACCCTTCCTCCTGCAAGGCGTGATGGGTTGCAATCAACGACCGACCGAATTCGTTATGAATGCGCACCTTTGTCTCAAGTCTTTCTTTCGAACGGGTAACCTCATCAACATTTTCGCCGTGCTTACGCAATCTGCTGTTCATTTTTTTCAGTTCCGTATTCTTTTGCTCAAGAGTTTTGGTCAGCAAAAGATATTCCGTAATGTCAGTTGCTGTAATCTGCACAACAGAACCCAGATTTTCTCTCGCAAAGCTCCATACGCTTCCGTTTCTGAAGCGTATTTCAGGTCTTTCGCCCGAGGAAATACGCTCAACATCGTCATCAAGCTGACCGACGCTTACAAGTTGCCAGAAGCTTTCGGCATTCTGTATATCAGAACCCGTAAGCAGGTAGCTGAGAGTGTTCATCTGATGATTGACAAGCTGTACCATACCGTTTTTTCGGGAGAAACAAAGTCCTGTAGGAAGATTGTCAAAGCCCTCCTTGACGGATGACGGCAGAATTGAATTTTTACGTTCACGGTTAAAGCTCACAGCCATCCAGCATAAAAAGGCTGTGTTGATTGCAAAAACCGGAAGCGTCGGAAGGATATATCCCGAAAGACCGTAAGTGTCAAAATAAAGATTGTTTACAGCTGCATTCTGCATACTTGAAAAGTAAACCAGAACAGCCGATGTGAACACCGTCAGCACAAGACCGATAAGCGTTTTGTACCACTCTTTTTTTCTTGCGACAAGTGTTATCAGCAAGCAAAGATTAGGCGTTGTAATCAACAGCATAAACAGAAGAATAGCTGTACGCACATATATGTTTAAACTTAAAAAATCAATCATCCGTGCCACCTCCTTTTGAGAGAATGACATCAAACACGATATCATTTTCCTGGATATCGTATGTTATCTCATTGTATTCAACAGCAAATTCGGGAATAGCAGCTTCGCTTATTTCGTTTTCACAGCCGATTTGTATGCGAAGCTTTACATCGCCGTTTTTACAGTGAAGATGCACAAGAACAGCATTGATATTCTCTATAAATACCTCAACAATATTTTCAAATAAGTCATATGCAAGAACTGCAAACTCAACGCTGAGCATATCATTACATACGCTGTCAAACGATATCAGAACATTATTCAGTTCAATATTTTTAAGCGATTCACGGAAGCAATATTCAAGTTCCTTTGACTGAATCGTTGAGTTTTCCTCATTAAGCAAAAGCAGGTTGCTTCTGCGCTTGATATAAGCACTCAGAACACATATCTGAAGAAGAGTTTCTCTTGTTTTTTCAGGATTTTCTTCGGCAAGCTTCAAGAGCTTTTCTGCTTTTTCAAGCTGCGAATAAACCTCACTTGCGATACGGTCATACAGTCTGTTCTTTTCATCAAGACGTACCTTGTTTTCTTTAAGTTCAAGCTCCGCTTTAAGAAGAACATTGTTTTCGTTAAGCTGCTCCTGAGTTTCCGTCAACTGAGCTAACAACTGTTTAATCTGTGTCAGGTCATTCTGCCAAAGAATGCGTCCACCCGAAATCTTCTTGCTGTTGAGAACTGTGTTACCCTTATCAACAGGCTTTTGCTCGGCTCGGCGCATTATATCCTCGGAAAAATCGTCCGCACAGGACGAAAGATAGCACACCTGATAATCTTCATCAACAATCTGAGCAGCAACCGTTGAAATTTCAAAAAGCTCGTGGTAACCCGTGTTGGAACGTATTAGTCCGCTTTGGATTGCACTTTCAAGCAAGGCTGTAATCAACAGGCAATCGATCGCAACAAGGTCAACACTCGTCATAATTTTTTTATAAAAAATCCAGAATACAACTGCAACAACCATAATAACAATCGGCATTTTCTTAAAAGAACGTCTGCCCGGGGTACGGTTTTTGAGAAGAAGCATAATTGCAAAATAAAAACCGAGAATGACAAACCAGGCACAGACGAGATAAAATCCGAAATTATATCCGTAATCAAAATTATAGTTCGTAATTCCGTTAGGAAAAACGAATACAAGCTCGTGAAAATCATTTGTAAATACCAGCACAAGCAAAAATACAAACGGGATATAAAGACGCTTCATTCTCTTAGGCAGAACATAATTTTCGGGCTTATCCACACATTGAATGATAAAAACACCGAGAAGAGGTATCAACAGCATCGGAACATAGAACGCATACCAGATATATCTGCCGAGAGGATCAGTAAAATGCAGAAAATCCCACTTGATAAACCTGACATTCAGCCAGATAAGCATCAAGGCTCCGACCCAAAGCAGATATTGCCGTATCTGCTTATTGAGTATTCTGTTATGTATTGATACGCACCAGACTATAAGCAGTCCTGAACGGATAACCTGTGAAACCAGACCGAAAGACATTCTTACCCACGCTGACTGAGAAGTAAAATATACTTCAAAAAGCAGGAAGCTTATAAACACAAGCACACCTGCGACTGTAAGATATAAGGCTGAGCGTTGCTGAACTCTCTGCATGGTTTCACCTCCTTAAAAGTCGGTACTATATATACAATATAACATAAAAAACAAAAAGAATCTACTATCTGATAAAAAGCTGACCGTTTCCGATCAGCTTTTTAAAATATTTAGAAAGTTCCGCCTGTTCCGCTGTGGGTTCTGCCTGAAGAGCTTGTGTGAGTCGAGCTGCGTGAGCCGCTGTCGCTGTCATCACTGCTGTCCTTTGCCTTTGCAACCCTCTTAGTGTTGGTGTAAGCAAAATTATCATATCGGTTTGTAACCGCAAGACTGCCGGGACGGGCGTAATTTGCCGCATCACGCTTAGCCACCGTATAGTTAGGCATTGTCATCTTCGTTATGATAAGCAAGCCGATGACAGCGCCGACGATCACAAGCACGAACAGCCAGATGGGGCTTACGTTCGGACGCATCGTATACTCTGCCTTATCAAGGAAAGCATTAAATGCACCGTTATAATCCTCCGCAACAAGAAGCTCCTTCATTGCCGAATACATTTCTTCTCTGATTGTCTCGAAGAAATTCATCTCACCCTTACCGTGAGTTGTGATGTAAAGAGCACGCTCGCCGTCAGCACCGGGCTTAAAAAGAACGAGAAGACCGTCGTCGTTTTTGCCGTAGCCATAGCCGTTGTAATCATAGAAATCGTCGCCGTATTCCTCGTAGGTCTTGCCCTCAAAATCGTTTACGGTAACAATCGCAATTTCGATTTTGTGCTCAGCCGTAAATGCTTCACATCTTGCAATAAGAGCCTTTTCTTCTTCGTCAGAAAGAAGCTCTGCTCTGTCAACAACAAGAGGAAGCGTTCTCTCAACACGTTGGAATTCTGTTGTAGGCTCTGTTGGTGTTGTTGCTTCAGTCGGCTTTTCCTCGCCCTTTGTGGGTTCGGTCGGCTGATTGAGTAACGGTGCAGACATAAGCACATTGTCTGCCATTGTAAAGACTGCCTTCACGCCGCCGAAATATGATTCATTATCATTATAAAGCTGCATAGCATTTTCCATCACCGAATCGCCGAAAACGCTCTGTGCCTTACCTGCGCAGTACCATGAATAGTTATTCGCAGAAAGATTATGGGTGATTAAAATACCGTCAGGTGAATCTGTGAAATCGTCATAATACTCTTCGCAGAAATCTGTTGTTGAAAGACCTTCGGTATCCTCGGTAAAACAGAACATAACCGCACAGCCGTACTTGTTTTCAATAGTCTGTGCCTGAAGGTTAAGCTCACTGATTTCTGAAGAAGTCAGGATATTTTCGTTATCGACAACATAGCTCTCTGTATAAGCCGATGCAGAAACCATCATTGAAAGACAAAGTAACATTGCGAAGATTAAAGCAATTATCTTTTTAGTCATTTTTCTGCACCTCCTTATAACAATTCAATCAGCCAGAGAAGGCCATATCCGATAAGACCTGCGGCAACACCGAGAAAACCGCCCATAAGCTTTGCCTTCTTTTCGTCTGTCGGGATATTACCCGCAAACTTACCCGTCTGACCGTTCATCGCGTATGTATAAGTCTTATCCTTCCACTTTGTGCTGACAAGCCATACGGGAAGAAGTGCATACTTGTAAGAACCGTTTGTGACGTTCATATTGATTGCACCGTCAACAATATTCGTATAGCCCTCAACGGTATCTCTCTTGAAAGTGTCATAGGTTGTCTGTCTGATTCTGTCGTTGGCTCTAACTGAGCTTTCGTCCATGCTTACATCAAATTTATCGGCAACATAGCCTGCAAGATATGCGGTGTTGAAGCCGACTGCATCCGAAAGATTGAACGGCTCGATTGATTCCATAAGCGTGTTGTCAATCTTCTGTGAAGCATCAACGGGAACATTGTCGAATGTAACACTGCCCTCACGGTAAACGTTGTATGTATCAATCTTTGTGTATTCGTAATTGCTGTCAGACCACTTTTTGATTTTCTCACCGTAGAATGTCATCTGTGAATAAGCATCGCAGGAGAAAAGCCAATACGGTACATAGATACCCTTGATTTCGTCGAGCTTATTGTCGCTCAGGAAGCCTGAAGGTACAAACTTCTTTCCCTTAAGATGCTTTTTAAAGGCTTCTTTGGCAGCCTTTTTGTCAAGCTTGAAGGGAATAATAAGATCAGGACGGAATGCTCCCGAAAACTGTCCCTTCATAACAACCTGATTTCCGCAATAAGGACAGCTTGTTGCACTCGTTGCCGCATCGGCAACGATTTCACCGCCACAGGATTTACAGGAATAAACATTCATTCCGTCAGTCTCACCCGCAGCCCATGCCTGTGAATTCCAGTTGATTGCCTCAACCGCATTATTTTCCTCAACCTGTGGCATATCAGAGATTTCAAACTCGGTATCGCAGAACGGACATTTAAGCTTCTGTGCACCTACATTAAATTCCACCGCACCGCCACAGCAAGGACATTTCTGTTCAGTAATCGTTGACAAGGTTAATCATCTCCTTGTGTGTATAAATTTAAAATAGAATAGATTTCGCCGAAAATTTTATATCCCTCTCCCGGTATCTCATCAGAGCTTGAAACCGAATACATTTCACCGTCTCCGTAAGTAACGCTCAGTGTTGTCTGCGGAGCATCAAGAAGCTCTAAATCACTTTTCGGAAGCTTGCCCCACGAGAGAAATTTCCTGCTGTAAAAAGCCTTCTGAATTTCATTCAGCGCACCAGTTCCAACCTCGATTGTGTAGCTTTCCTCCTCGGCACCGATATAGGGACAGTCATAATATGACAGGTAAACGTTATTATCTTCGCCTATGTAAACCTCTATGTAAGATGAACCGCCGTCCATCCCTCCGCCTGTATAGTACCTGCAGGAGGTAATGGTATAGCAAAGAGGGCGCTCCATACCCGGACCGTCGAGAATGTGTCTGTGCTTAAACCACTTGAACATAAAAGCACCTGCCGTAACGAGTACTGCAACCGCTGTGAAAACAGCGATTGCAATAATTATTGTTTTTTTCATTTAAAATCAGTCTGCCAATTTTGCACCGCAGGCTGTGCAGAAAGCACTGCCTGTAAGAGGTGCACCACAGAACGGGCACTGACCCTGTGCCTGAGGCTGTACAGGCTGACCGTACTGAGGCTGCTGATTGTAGCCCTGATTCATCTGCTGGTTATAGCCGTTATTCATCGACTGAGCATATCCCTGATTCATCTGCTGACCGTAACCGTTGTTCATCGGCTGGTTGTAACCGTTGTTCATAGGCATTCCGTTATTCATACCCATACCGTTAGCGGGAGCATAGCCGTTATTCATAGGCATACCGTTGTTCATACCCATGCCCATACCGTTAGCGGGAGCGTAGCCATTATTCATACCCATATTCATACCGTTGTTCATCGGCATACCCATATTCGGCATTGCCTGACCGGGAAGAAGTGTGCCGATAACCTCCATAGCCATCTGCTGGTAACGGTTGTATTCCATTGTTCCCATACCCTCAACACGGCTGTCATTGAGTCTTACCGTAAAGTCATCAAAATAGGGATGATTTACGATAAACTTGAGGTCGAAGTTATAGTAATACTTGTATCTCGGCGGAGTGTAGCTTACGCGCTGACCGTCCTTGCCCTGTGTATAGATTTCATCTCTGTCCTCATCGATATCAAGATTGATTGAGCTGATCTGTGAGAGCTGAATAACATCAGGATTCTCTTCGCTCCAATTTCCGGGTGAAAGACGAGAAACAACAAATGTGCCGTTTCTCTGGTCAAGGTAAATCTTCTTGCCTTCACCAAAGCATCTTGTTGATGAGAAGCCTGCAAGAACCTGCTTGTTCTGCTCTCTGTAAGCGAGCTGCTGCTTGATCTGGTCAACTGTTGAGTGTCTTCTTTCATCAAAGAACGGTGAAAGCTTCTTTGCACAATCCTTACAAAGGTTGCCGTCCTCAAGCTTTCTGTTACCGAGAAGACCTATTTTCTCACCGCAGATGTCACAAAATTTCTTGTCAAAAAGTCCCATAATAAAATCTCCTTTATATAATTTTTAATTTAATTATTTCGCATCGTTTTCGTTGAAAATGTCACCGCATTCGGGGCAGAACTTGGGAGGATTGTGCGGATTCTCGGGCTGCCATCCGCACTTGTCGCACTGATAAAGCGGTGCGCTGACGGGCTTTCTGCTTCCGCAATCGGGGCAGAAATTGCCGTTACTCACAGCACCACAGGTGCATTTCCAGCTGCCGCTCGGTGCAGGTGCCGTCGGTGCGGGTGCAGGTACGGAATTCATTGCCGCCATATTTGACAGCATTTTTTCCGTGCTTGGGTCAAGCGTAATAACCATATCGCTGATTCCCGTAAGTCTGACGCCTGCTCTGCCCTCCCAATCGGAAAAGTTGGACTCCTGCAATACCGCGCTCGCCTGAGTTGCAGTCTTATACTTCAGCTCGTCAAGTGAGCATCCGCCCTCAAAAAGCTTTGTAAAAGCTCTTTCAACTGAGAGTGATGCTTCCCTTTTTAAGATATCAACGGGAAGCTGACCGCCGAACATAGTATTGAGCTTGCTTTGATCTGAAATCACATAATTGAGAGTTGCGGTAAAGCTGATTTCAGAAAGCAACGTCATACCGCCTTCAGCCACATCGGCATAAAAGTGTCCGTCAAAATGAATTCCTGTGAAAGGCTCCATAGCATTTCCCTCCGTTTGTTCGGTTATTTAATATCCGAGCCGTCGAAAATGTCACCGCATTCGGGGCAGAACTTCGGAGGATTGTGAGGATCCTCAGGCTGCCAACCGCACTTGTCACACTGATAAAGCGGTGCACCTGCCGGTTTTGGTGAGCCACAATTCTGGCAGAAATTGCCTTTATTCACTGCACCGCAGTTGCAGGTCCAGCCTTCTGCTTCTGCAGGCTTGGGTGAGCCACATTCGGGACAGAACTTACCGTTTGCTATTGCTCCGCAAGCACATTTCCAACCGTTAGCAGGAGTTGTCGGAGCTGCTGCATTTGCCATTGCCTGTGCCTGTGCATCAATCAGCTGCTGTGCCTGCTGCTGAGCTGTCATCTGCTGTTGCTGCTGTACGCCTGCCTGATACATCTGCTGTGCATTGAAACCGCCGTTGGCACCCATTGCCATATTCATTCCCATAAAGCCCATCATTGCTCCGTTGGGGTTGTTTGCCGCTGCTTCCATTGCAGTTGCCTGAGCGTCCGTCATTCTTCCTGCCATCATAAACGGATTTGAGCCCATTGTTGCGGCATCTTCCATCTGATTGATTTTCTGCATATCCTCGGGTGTGAGGGTAATCGGATTAAGTGCGATTGACTCAACAGAAATACCTCTGCGCTGTGTCCAGTCAACCTGAAGTGCCTGATTGAGAGCATTTTTGAGTTCAGTTGTGTGTGCGGGAATCTGTGCGGGACGAAGCTCAAGCTCTGTGAGCATTGCGAATGCAGGCTGAAGAGCAGAGATAAACTCTGTCTTGAGCTGATTGTCAATTTCCTCTCTTCTGTATTCGTCGCTTACGTTGCCTGCAAGCTTTGTGTAGAAAAGAAGAGGATCTGTAATTCTGTAGGAATACACACCGTTACATCTTACCTGAACGGAACGGTAAAGATTGAGTCTTTTGTTGGCAACCTCAAACATAAACGGATTGGGTGTGCCGAACTTATTGTCCATTATTTCCTTTGTGTTGAAATAATAAACTC
>JAFODS010000077.1 GCA_017380575.1 Clostridia bacterium
ATCCACCCTGGGGAAGCGATTTCCATACTAACATAAATCTTCAGATGAATTACTGGCCCAGTGAAAGTGCAAATCTTTCAAAAACTTCTGCGCCTTTCATTCATTTTATGAAAATGGTCAGTTCTTTCGGTTCTGAAACTGCAAAAGAGCTTTTCGGTGCAAGGGGATGGGTGATTAACCATACTACCGATGCATTCGGTAGAACGGGTGTTCACGACAGCGTTGATTGCGGATTCTTTCCGATGGCAGGCCCGTGGCTTTGCATTAATCTCTGGGAACATTATGAATACACTAACAGTACTGAATATCTTGAAGAGATTTATCCTGTTTTAAAAGGCGCCTGCGAATTTGTTCAGGACTATTTAACAGAGAATGAGAACGGTCAGCTTATTACTTCTCCGTCCAATTCTCCCGAAAATGAGTTTTATTATGTTGACGCTGACGGTGAAAAGCATGAAAGTATGTTTACTGAGGGTGCAACAATAGATTTCCAGATTATTTATGCTCTTTTCACCCGTACTGTTCACGCCTGCAAGGTTCTTAACAAAGATGAAGAATTTTCAAAAACTCTTCTCGAAGTTCTGGAAAAGCTTCCTCCTATGGAAATAAGCAAGCGTTACGGGACAATTCGCGAATGGATCAAGGATTACGAGGAAACTGATCCGGGACATCGCCATATTTCTCATCTTTTCGGTCTTTTCCCCGGTGACCAGATCAACGAAAGCAATCCTGAAATCTATGAAGCGGCAAAAAGAACCATCGCACGTCGAATTGAAAACGGCGGCGGTTCAACAGGTTGGTCAAGAGCCTGGACAATCTGCTTCTATACCAGACTTAAGGACGGCGAAAATGCGTACAAACACCTTAAATATTTACTGGAAAAATGTACTGCCAACAACCTTTTTGATATCCATCCTCCGTTCCAGATTGACGGCAACTTCGGTGGTGTTGCGGCGATTACCGAAATGTTTCTTCAAAGCCATCTCGGCTCTCCTGACAGCAGAGTTGCAGAGCTTTTGCCCGCTTTGCCGAATGACTGGAACAAGGGTTGCATTAAGGGTATAAGAGCAAGAGGAAATCTGACATTTGATATTTCCTGGGAAAATTCAATTCTTAAAATCGCTTCGGTAACTGCTGAAAACGACTGCATATTAAGAATTAAATTAAACGGTAAAACAGAAAATCTCAAGGCTAATAAGCCCTTTACCGTTGAAGATAACTGCCTGAAAACAGAGCTTTCTGCAGGCAAAACTATTGAACTTACTAACGAATAATTTTTTATAAATAACGGAGGTTGATTGTTATGGATAAGAAACTTAAAATTGGCGTATTCGGTGCAAGAAGAGGCTGCGGCATTTCGCAGGGTCTTACTCTTACCGATAAAGCGTACATCAGCGCAGTTTGCGATTATGATGAATCAACTTATGAAAACATAAAGAAATACTGCTGCGATGAAACCAAATTTTATACAGATTTTGATGAATTCATCAACAGCGGTATGGATGCTGTTGTTCTGACTAATTTCTTCCATCAGCACGCAAAATATGCAGTTATTGCTCTTGAAAAGGGTATTCACGTTCTGAGTGAAACAATGCCCGCGGTAACAATGGCAGAATGTGTTGCAATATGCCGTGCTTCAGAAAAGAGCGGCGCAATTTATATGCTTGCAGAAAACTACGCTTATTTTGCAGTTATCAGTAAGCTTACGGAAATTTATCAGAGCGGTTCACTTGGTGAAGCGCTTTACTGTGAAGGTGAATACGTTCATCCGATGAGTCACGAGGAATATGTTCACTATACACCCACAACCACTCATTGGCGCGCTCTTATGCCTTCAGGCTTCTATCTGAGCCATTCATTTGCACCGCTTATGAGAGTTACAAACGATATTCCCGTTTCAGTTAATGCAAGAAGCATTTATACCGACGGAATGCGTCAGGAGCGCGAAGGCGAGCCCATTAAGGACGTTGCATCAATTATGCTCTGCACAATGAGCAGGGGAGCAGTTGCAAGAATTACAGGCTGGGCGAAATTCGGCGGTCACGGCAACTGGTATCGCTTTGCCTGTGCAAAGGGCAGCGCAGAAACCGTAAGAGGCGATGGCGGAAAAATCCGTGTTGTTTACAATGACTGGGAAATTCCCGAAGGCGTTGAGCAAGAAAAGGTTTCAACTGTAGGCTTTCCCTTTGATAAGGATAAAGCGAGACAGTGCGGTCATTCAGGCGGCGACTACTATGTAGCTAATGAATTCTTAAGCTGTATTCTTGAGGGCAGACAGCCTTATTTCAACGCTTACAGATCCTGTGCAATGAGTGCGGTAGCTATTCTCGGCTGGAGGAGCAGCCTTCATAACGGTGCAGAATATAAAATTCCTGATTTCTCGAATGAAGAAGAAAGAAAGGCTTATGAAAACGATAACCTTTCGCCTTTCCCCGATGAAAACGGTGTTGCAAACTATCCCTGCACAAAATATGATGCAGATAAATACGACATCTGATTTGATTACTTAAGTGACCAAATACTGAACTTTGATTAAGCGGCTAAGTGCAATGGGAAATGAAATCCTGTTGCACATTTTGTATTTGTAAAGGAGATTTTGTATGAAACAATCAACACTTGAAGATTTATACTACGGCAACATAAACCCTAATGATATAAGCTTTCTGTGGGTATTTGTGAAATATGTTTGCGGTGTTTTGTATCATAATACTATTTTTTGTTCTGTTTAGAGCAGTTATGTATACTGTGTTTCTGGTTATCAACTACTAAAAATTCGTTTTTGTTTAATTTATTCCAATTCTTAAGATTTGCTTAATTTTGTGTTAAATGGTAGACTTTTTATAATTAATATGTTATACTCTTAAACGTCAATTTTCTTGAATTTAACGTATTG
>JAFODS010000078.1 GCA_017380575.1 Clostridia bacterium
ACTGGGGGATATTTTTAAAGAAAACAACGAAATTCAAATATTTTTTCTAAAAGTATCCCTCCGTCTTTTGCTTCGCAAAATCCACCTCCCTTTAGGCAAGGGAGGCTTTGCTTGATTTCATAATTGTGCTAAAACACCCCTGCAAACCAGAATTTGGCAGGATGTTTAAAACTTCTTATAGGGTGTGACGCTTGCGACACACCGTAATTTTTGAATGGTATCGGCACATCGTAAACGTCGTGCCCTACGAACCCTGTTTTAGTCAACTGCGTAGGGACGGGCGTCCTCGACCGCCCGTTATTTCAGCAGAATCTGCGGATGGTCCGGGAGGCCGGACCCTACGCGCACAGAGTCAGATTGTGCGAAACCAAAGAACCCTCCAAGCCTCATTTATTGTTTTGATAATTATATGTTGCTTTACTTTTCAATTATACCGTGCTACAATGGCGGTATAACAGTCAACGGAGGTGTGCGTATGAATTATTCGGTTAACCGTAAAAATCTTTTATGGCTCGGCATCGTTACCGCAATCGGTGCTGCAGGCAGTCTTTTTTCAAATATTTTTATTTTCGCTGAAGACTATCTTCGGCATCCTGTATTTCATTCATTGGTGTTTCTGACGGATATTGCATTCTCAGTTTTTTTGTACTCACCGTTCATTTTTTTAGCTGTTTATATCCTTTTCGTTGCCCGAAAAAAGCTTGATCACGGGTTACTTTCTGTAAGCTGTATTCTTTTGCTGATAAGCAGTTTGTGTGTTCTTGTTGTCAGCTGTGCTCCGTTTATTTGGGGTTCCGAAGGACTTCTGAAGGTAATTGTTCCGCTTGAAACAATAGAAGACCTGGCAATCTCAGGTAACGTTTATGCTTTTTGGAGCGAAATTCGCATTACTTTTTGTTTTTACGAAAGTTTGTTTTCGATAATTTTTTCTGCTTACGCCATTGTTTCTGTTCGTAAAAATTTCAAAAAAATAATATTTTTAAGGGTTTTAAGTATCGTTCTAATTGTGCTGAACATCTTATTCACACTCAGTACCCTGCTTTTCGATATTGATGAATTGAACTATGGCAACCCCGTATATTTAATAAATGCATTTTTTGATTCTGTCGCAACGGTTTCATTCTTCCTTTTCTGGCTTATCGGAATAAAGAAAGCTGACAACACCCCTGAACAGACTGACACAAAAACTGAGTTAAAAAAAGCCAAGTACCTTCTTGAAATCGGACTTATTTCGCAAGAAGAATTTGAACGAAAAAAAGAAAAGATTCTTGAACAAAATTAAATGGATATCATCCCTGAAACAGCAAACCACGGTTCTCTTTTGCAGAGAACCGTGGTTGTTTTTAATACATACGGGGATGTAAAAATATATAAATTCTTTCTAACGCTTCGTACATTTTAACAGCCAACGGATTAATTGCATCCCATACAGGGCTGTCATAGAGCGTAATCCACGTATAAATACGGCGTGTGTAACGTCGCAACTCATTATCTGAAAGCTCGTGTCCGGGAAATTCACCCATTTTTGTTATTCCGAACTTTACAAAGTCCTCGTAAAGCTCCTGATTAGCTTTCATCTGAAGATACGGACTTTGGAAAAGCGAAAATTCGGAACGCTTGTTTGAACATTTCCAATATCGCCAACAGATTTCTGAACGGAGAATCTGCTGAAGCTGTTCGTCTGTTTCGGCTTCGGCTTTTGCCATTTCCCAAAGCTCATCGCAACGTGAAACTTCCCACGGCATCATACCGGGAAGAGAAAATCTTGAATCCTCTTCAAGGTAAAGGTGTTTAGTTTTTGTAACTGCATGTTCAGTCACAATATCAATAAATTCTTTAAGGTGCTTACCGCCGGGGCCGTAAACTCCCGTTAAATATCCGAGCATTTCAGCTTCGTAATCAAGGTACGGGTCCTGCATCAGCTTTGAAAGAAGATATGTCTTCATTTCGGCAAACTCACCGTCGCACTCGTTGATGTAAAAGACGCCCTGCTGATAAATTCCTTTTACGTTATGTTCGTAAAAAATCTGTGTGTTGCGTTGAAGTGTGCCGAAGTTTGCGTTAATGTTCACACTTTCGTCACTGTTAAGATTGTAATTCCAGATGTAAAGTCTGTTGCAGATTTTACTCCACGCTTCAAGGTCTTCCATAAATCTGACGTTTTCCTTACATTTCGGATCATCAAGAGGGTGACCAAAACAGCATTCGATTGAGCAAAGGCGGACTATAACATCCTCACGAGGTACAACCTGAGACGGTGCCGTTCGTGTATACTGATATGCAAAAGTGTCAATTACAACGTTGTCGTATTTTCCTGTCTCTTTGACTCTTTTTGCAATTTCATTTGCAAAAGTAATCATTGTTCCTGCATGCGAGCCGTTTTCATCATCAAGCTTCGCACAGTTTTTACACATACAGTACTCACTGTTATCTGCCTGGGTTATGGAAAGAATCTGAACCGAAGCTTCGGGATTGTGCTGTTGAGAAAGCACTTCAAAAACTTCCTTAGTCACAACGTCCTTAACATCCTCGTTTGTCAGGCAAAGCTGTTTCTGTGTTCGTAAACCGTTATGCAAAGCAAAATATTCGGGATGCTCATCGAAATATTTTGACGGGTTGCAGTAAATGCTTGTAAGCGTATGACTTGGAAGACCGAGATAATCGACGTCACCGCCCTGTTCATCCGTCAGGTTTTTGTAAATGCCTCCCGTAAGACCGTTTGCGATACAAAATTCGGGATCACATGCACTTTTTGTGTCCGCTTCCGTATATTCAAAAAACGGAGTGTATTCAACATCAATTCCTGCAGGAATTTCAAGCTCTGCATTTTTCGGGACAATTATAACTTCTGATTCATACCAATGACAATCGCAGTATTTTTCAAGGAAAGCGTAAACACCGTTGATGGTACCCTTGTTACCTGCTCCGTTGATTATAATTTCATTCCCGGAAGAGGTTATGATATAACTTCCGTCCGCACCTGAAGAAAAATCGGCATCCGTGCGGTTTGTTGCACCAACAGAAATTGCAACGTCGGCATTCATATTGTCAGTAACAATCTGAATGTTGTTGTCTGTGATTTCATCAAGGTAATATTTAAGTCGCTCTGCAGCATATTTGTCAGTCTTGTTTGCGTTCTGCGAAATCACTATTACCGCCTCTGAAACATCAAAACCCAACTCAGCAGCACTTGACGAAACTGCAAACAAAGAAGCCAGCATTATTAAAGTCAGACAAATGCATAAAAACTTTTTTGCGTTTTTCATAGCTTCATCTCCAATAATTCAAATTTACTCTGTCCACTTACTGTCTGTAAATCTTGTGAAACGGTGAGGAAATGCACGGAAGAAATCGTCCGCATTGCCGTTGATTTCAACTCCGCTAAGGTACACCGCAGTTTCGGCAGTGTGCCCCTCACCCGCAAGCATAAGCTTTGCGGCAGCAGCGGCAGTAAGACAGATATCATATTCACCGTCTTCCCTACGTGTTACGGTTGCTTTTCCGTTTTCATATTCAACGTCAAAAATTGCATTGTTCAGCTCAATGTCATCAATGCATTTCAGGCTGAATCTGCCGTGCTTTTCGGGGTAAGCATTAGCTTCAAGAAGCTTCTGCATATTATAAATTCGTCCCGCTGCACCGCCATTCTGAACATAGGTAACTTCATCAATGTTTTCACAAAGGCAAGCAAACGGAGAACCCGGATACTGTTTTTTGACCTGAAGCGTTTTTACAATACCGTCGTAATTACGTAAGAAACCGATTATACCAAGAAGTGCCTCGGGAGTAAGAACGAACAGATCCTCAACGGTAAGGTCAGTTGGTCTGTTCACCATAAAGTTTACGTATCCGTCAGCAATACCGTTTTTGTCGCGGTGGATGTAAGTATAATTTGCTTCTTCAAGCGGTTTGTCGCAGAAGTGATTTTTGTCTTCACGAAGTGCCATAAGATTTTCCTTGAACGAACATTTTTCGTGAAGTTCACGAAGTTCATCATACTGACTTCCGTCGTAAAGCTCAACGTCCGCATTGTGCGGAATGTGTTTTAATTTTTCAAACGGCACCTTTATTAAGAACATTCGTGTAAGGTTTGCATAACCGAACTTTTCATAATATGTTATTGAAAACGGATGCAAAAAGCCGAGTGTCCAATCGTTTTCAATTGCATCTTGTGCGATTTTATTAAAAATCTTACGGACACCGCCCATTCTGCGGCATTCGGGAAGACTGCAGACTCCTGTTGCAACAACTGCATCCAGAAGACCTCCGCAGAAGTTAACCCTGAAATTAAACATTTCAACTCCTGCAATGAGCTTTCCGTTTTCAAAAGCTGCGAGGACAGGACCTTTTACGGTGTTGTCTTCTTCAGCGTTGAATTTCCAGATGAACGAGGAAGCCGAAACCTTCTGAAAGTCGGCAGCTTCGTTTTCTTTTATGTATCTGATTTCCATAATATTCTCCTGATTTTGCGGGGTTATTCTTTGTTTGCACCTACTGAAACTGTATCAGCAAGACCGAGAATGTTTTCTGTATCCTGCTCGAGTTTTTCGGTTATGAGCTTACGTCTTGCAATAAGCTCTGCATACATTCTTTCCTTCTTGTCGTTATCAAGGTCGTAGAAAAGCATCGGGATAATTCCGAGTGAACCTGTAACGGCAGGAATAATTGTGAACATAGCAAAGAGGTAGAACTTAACCTTATCTGTCTGCTCCTTACCCGTTCTGAATGCATCCGCTTCGTAGCCGATAATTTTCTTTATCATTGTTGTAACAACGTTACTTACGCTTGAAGAAATTTTTGCAGCAGTACCGCGTGCAACGGATGCCATCGCCTCCGTGCGGTAGCCGTTCTTCCATTCGCAGTAGTCCATTGCTTCGTTGTACATTTCTGTTCCGATAACAGACTTGAGTCCGAAGAACAGAGTCCATATGATTTCCCAAAGAGCCATTGCAATACCCATCGGCACAACCTTCTGGTACATACCGCCTGCGAAATTGCCCTTCATACCGATACAACCGAAAATGAACACGGGAACATAAAGAATATTACCGATTTCTTTTGCAAGGATATAAAGCGTACGGCTTGAGAAATGCTTTCTCATCCACGGAACCCAAGCGTAGCTGGCAGGGCTTATCGGTGCGGCAGGAATACCTGCAACAAGCGTCATCGATGAGAAATGAAGAACATCGGTGTAATAGTCATCCTGACTTCCTTTGATTGCAAAACCGCTGAGGAAATCTGACAAAGTTATAAGCAATAACGGTTTGTTGCTGATAACTGACTTCACAGATTCTATTACTCCCGGAGATTTTACGGACTGCATAACTCTTTCCTTTGAATTGTAGAAGAACCAGAAAGAGGAAATACTTGATGCGACCGTAGTGAAAATACCCATTCCGACGAAAAGATTCGTATAAGCTTTTGAAAGCTGAATCGGATTTTTTGCATACATTCCGCGGAACACGTCGATAAGAATTGTTACCGCCTGTTCGGGCAATTTTTCGCCGAAGAAGCCTGAAGCAAAGTTTGCAATTGTAATAAGACGTGTTCTGTCAATCGGATTGGGCGTTATCGTCGCCATAAGTCCCGTTCGTGAAATTGTCTGGAAAGTTGTAACACCTTCGCGGGTAACCGTCAGCAAAAGATAGAAAATAAACTTAAGCATATCCACCTGCGACGTGCCTGCAAAAAGGTGCGGCATAAGCCAGTAAAGCGATGTAAGAATACATCCCGGAAGTGCAAGGAACATAAGATACGGTCTGAACTTACCCCAACGGGTACGGGTTTTATCAACAACCGCACCGAAAATCATATCGTTAACGATATCCCATACGCTGTTGATTGCATTTGCGATTGTCTGCAGACCGAGGTCAACACCAACGATACTCGTTATGAAACGTGTTGAATAGATATTGATATTAAAACTCTGCGCCGCATCCCAGATTATGAATCCGAGGGTTTCCTTTGTGCCGACGTAGCGGCGGTTGACCATTCGCTTCGCTTCGGAAGTGTCGTCCTGCTTGCGAAGCTCATCGAACGCCTGCGCGTTAGCTCCCTTTTCCCTTCTAAAAGCCATAATTTTCACCCCTGAAAAAATTATGATGTTTTGTTATTTACTGAACCTCTGTAACAAGGGCATTGAGTGCACCCATAACAGTTGAACCTGTCTTGCTTCCCATTGAAAGCATTTCTTCGTAATGATGCTGAGCAGGACCCCAGAGTTTTTCACCAAGCTCTGTGTTCCAGAGTGAATCCGCGATAAACGGAGCGTAATCGTTGTCGGGTACGATGTAACCGATAGCGTCGTTGCAAAGACCCATTACAAGAACGGTTTTGTCCTCACCGATAAGGTCAGATGTGATATCAAGCTCCCAATCTTCGCCAAGAT
Organism: Clostridia bacterium; assembly: GCA_017380575.1. GTDB lineage: Bacteria > Bacillota > Clostridia > Oscillospirales > Acutalibacteraceae > CAG-488. Next base: position 6,389 of record JAFODS010000078.1, read on the forward strand.
AGGACTGAGTTTTATCAACAACGTTGCCGTAAACGAGCTGGGGAATAAGCTCACCGGGAACTGTAAGCATAACAATATCCTTACCGAGTTCAAGGTAACCGATCTCGCTGATTACGGAATATCCGCAAGGAGCTGATTTGTCCTTGACTGTTGTTGTTCCGAGAAGGCTTGAAACTGCACCGAGCTGCATAAGACCGTATTCCATCGGGATTGTTATTTCTTCCATTTTAACATTGAGCATCGGCTCAACGGGTTTTGCATCTTCCTGAGCTTCAAGGATAAGTCTTGCGAATTCATAACCGAGCGACTTTGCACCCTCGTAATCCTTAACGCGCGGATCAGCCTCAATTTCAGCATTCACTTCGTCAATGACTTCCTGAGTCTGAACACCGCCTTTGTTAACAGAAATCGGTGACTGTGCACCCTGAATAAATGCAAAATTCATTCCTGCATCGTTTATCTTTTTCTCTATATAATGAGGATAGTCAGCTGAAAGGAGCTTTGTTGCTCTGTTGATTGTTGTGGGATGTCCGCCAAGGTTTGCAATAACCGTCGGCTCTGAAGCTTTGTTGTCAGGCACAAACTTGAAGCAAGCAATTACGTGCTGATAACCTTCAAGATTATATCTCTTGTTGAAAATATAATCGTATTCGTCGTCCATATAGTTCTGGTTTCTTTCGCTTCTGCCGATACCTGCTGTTTCAAAATAGTAAAGCTCGCCTGCTTCCATATTATTGTACGCTTCAACAATTGCATCTGATGTAGCATCAATCATAACAGGATAGAAATCCGCGTCAATGCTTCTGATCGGTTCCATAAAAGGAAGGAAAGAAAGAATATTGTGGAAAAGCTTTGTAATGATCGGGCCAAGACCAAAGCCCTGAGTGTCAATAACAGTATGGCAGTGAGTTGCGCTGATGTTGATTGCAACGATATCGCTTTCAACACCCTGCTCGCTGAGCTTGCGCTCTGCCTCTGCACGGATTGTACGCACGTCAGCATTGTTAACACCTACACCGTCGATTGAAACTGAAACAACCGTGCCTCTGCCTGAATTGTCGTGCATTGCAATTGCGTTTGCACTCTGGTCGTCATAAACACCGTCAATCTTCTGTGTAAAGTAACCGCCTGTGTAATATTCCTTTGAACCGTCCTTGAGGTTTTCGGGAACCATGCTTGCCTGACCGAAGCCGAGGTGCCATTTTGCACCCGAAGCAGGTTCATCAACAAAAGAATCCATACCTGCATAGAAGTTTTCGCTTCCTGATGCATAGTACTCATCAACAGTCGGGAAATTCTTCGGGAAGAGAGCACTGAATCCGATAAACACAACGTTAAGCAAGCTGTTGATTGCATTGGTTGCGAACATAACTCCGCTGTTGTCCATAGCTGCTGAGTCCGAAGCAGCAACACCCGTTGCACCCGTGAAGAGCATTACAACAACAAGAAGTGTTGAAATAATTTTTTTGAAAGTCTTTTTCATTCAGTTCGTCCTCCTTATCTTACGCTGTCATAAATTTTATAGAAGTTTCCGATGAATGTCGGTGCCGCACCCTTACCGTAGGAAATAAGACACCATGTATCGCTGTCGAAAACGTCTGTGTATTCATTGTACTGAAGACCTGCAAGAACATAGTTTGCAGGGTTTGCAACGTAACCCGCGGCATCGTTCATAAGATCCATAATAATAATGTCTTCACCCGTGTATTCTCTTATCGGAGCGTACTCAAAGCCTTTGGCACCGCTGCCGCCGAGAAGAAGCTCACCGAATGTTTCGCCCGGGCTCATATATACCTTCATATTGTCGCCGATTTCAAGATAACCGACTTCAGAAACGGTGTAATATCTTCCAAAATTATCCTTAAGAACAAAATTGTCTGCAACGGATGTCTTACCGAGAAGAGCGATGATGTTGTTATCAATCTGAACCGTAAACTGTTCGTGCTTGATGTTAAGAACAGGCTTCACTTCCTGAGCCTCAACTGTTTCAAGACCATCGTACCAGATTGTGTATTCAGCGTAAACGTCTTTATATTTATCAATTCCGAGTCTGTCACCTGTCTTTTCGTTAAGAGCAATTCTTTCCGCTTTTGTCAGATTAAGACCTGCGATTATGTAACCCATTTCATAGCCGTAACGAACAGCCGAATAATGAGCAGACTGCTCTACGCCGTCACCTGAGAGATGTCTTGAAGAAGTTACCGTTGAAACATTACCCTGAATGAAGAGGAAGTTGTATCCTGCAGCATTAAGTATCTTTTCTGCATACCAGATAAAGTCTGCCGTGAATTTTTTATCAAAAGAAAGAGGTTTGTCGGGATCTGCACTTGCCCAGTCGTAGCTTGCAGATTCAGGATGGCAACCGAATGTCGCAATCACCGTCGGAGTTTTTGCTGAATCAAACGGAACAAATTCAAGCTTGTATAAATTCTTATCAAGTGAAATCGGAGCTGTTCTGTCGTGAATATATTCTTCGATTTTTGTCTGAGAATAATAAAGCTTACCCTTTGTCATATCCTTAAGAGCTGTTTCAACAGCTTGCTTTGAACCCTTGACAACAGATTCAATGAAAGAACGCTCAACACCGTATCTTACATCTGAAGAAATGATGTTGTTAAGAATACAACCGATCGGATCTGTCCATACACCCTGAGAATCAATACCTGTATGAATATGTGTGCAGGAAACGTTGATGCTGACGATGTTGTTTTCCTTTGCGATGTCCTTGAGAGCCTCACGGATAAGTCTTACGTCCGCATTTGCAAAGCCCATTGCATCAAGAGAAATAAAAACAACGTTGCCTCTGCCCGAACCGTCATTCATAACAACAGCTCTTGCCATAAGGTCTTCTTCCTGACCGTCTTCGTCAGTATACATTGCATCGCCGAAAACATAGGGAAGGTATGCACCCTTTGCATAAGCCTTTTCGCCGAAATCTGCAGGAAGAACGGAAGCCTTACCGTAACCGAGGCTCCATACCTTTTCGCCCTGAGGTTCGTCAATGAATGTTTCCATACCGCGGTAAAAATTACCGTATTCGTCAATTTTGAAATCCTCAAAATCTGCAACAGCTGATGAATCGGGAATAATAAAACCGAGTGCACCGCCGAGAACATCGTTAATAACAAAATTACTTATAAAATTAAGCACCTTTGAAAGCTGAATTTTTACAAGCAAGCCTGTGTCCATCTGTGATTCTTCAATGTACTCCTGAACAGGATTGTACACCGCTGTTTTTTCTTCCGCAGCGAATGCAACCGTCGGCATTAAAAAGCAAACACAAAGCATCAGCGAAAGAATCGTTTTAACAGCCTTTCTCATAGTAACGACCTCTTTTCAAAAATTGCCGAAACAGCAATATATTTAAATTATTTTACCATTAAATTTTATGATTGTAAATGCTTTTTGTGTAATATATATAAAAACCGCCTTTTTGAAGGAAAGCTCCGACAAAAAGCGGTTTGTTTTCACCAAATAAACGGTATCAATCTGTATTTTACCTTTTTCTTGTATTCAACATAACCGTCAAGCTCCTTTTCAAGAAGCTGTTCTTCGTTCCTGATTCTTTTCGCTATTATAAACGGATATGCAAGAAAAATCAGAAAAGACCACGCTGAACCCAGAACAAGAGGCATCGAAAGAAAAAGAAGCAATGTAACAGCATACATCGGGTGCCTTACAATCCCGTAGAGTCCCGTGTCAATAACCTTCTGATTTTCCTGCACCTTTATTGTGCGTGAAAGATATGTATTTTCACGAAGCACTTCAGTATAAAGCACATAAGCCAAAAGAAACACAACCGACGCACCGATACAAACAGCCTTCGGCAACGGTAGCCATCCGAAACGGAAATCAAGACCTGCAACGATGAAGCCCGCAAGAAACATCAGTCCGCTGAGCTTCACAACGAGGCTTTGTTCCTTCTCCTTTTCCTTCGCGTCAAGTCGGCTTTCAAGAAGCTTAGGATTTTTGAACATCATAACAATTCCTGCGATAAACATCGGGATAAAAAGAACTCCCATAAAAAGCCACCCGTTAAAGAACGAAACCGTTCCTGCAGGAAGGAAAACCAACAATCCCACAAGAACAACTCCAACTATAAACTTTATAATCGCCTGAATAAACAAATTTTTAGCCATAACCATTCTCCGTAAAAGTTTTGTTAGCCAAATCCGGGTTTATTTTTCTTTTCTTGAAGCTATTCTGTACCTCAACAAGAGCTTTATCGTATATAATTATACCATTCTGACATAGCAAAAACAACCCCTGCGGTGCAAGGGTTGTTTTTGAATTAATCTTTACTGATTACTTTTTTCTGCCATGTCTTTTTTCCGCATTCGGGACATTTCATATATCTTGTTCTGCCCATATGCATTGAAAAACTTATTGTTTTGAAATTCGGTACGTATTTGTGTCCGCAATTCTTACATTCATAATATCCCGCTACCTGTTCGATTTTCATTGCAAAAGCAAAGCCTATAATTGCAGGTATGAATCCCGAAAGCACGATCGCTGTTCGCTTCCACTCCGGTTCAATCGGAACATACGAACCGATAATAATCGGAATGAACAAAACTATTAAGGAAAAAATTCCGATTACCCATTCAAGAGTAAGCAATTGTTTGTCCGCTTGTTCCTTTTCCCTGACCATTTCTATCAGTCTGTTTTCCATTTCCTTTTTGTTGTTTTCCATTGTAACAACCTCCCCGCTTAACAAATCGTTGACTGTGATTCCAAGCTCGGCACAAAGCTCAAGCATTATAGATGAATCGGGCAACGATTTTCCGTTTTCCCATTTTGAAACGGCTCTGTCCGTAATACTCAGCTTCTCTGCAAGCTGTGCCTGCGTAAGGCCGATTGATTTTCTTCTTTCAGCAATGAATCTGCCGATTTTAACCTGGTCCATTACGTTGTCTCCTTTCACCTGTATTTTATCGGGGTTTATTCAAAAAGTACACATACCGTTGGTTGAGTCGGGGAGTTTTATAAAAACTCAACCTTTTGTATGAGCGAAAGTATAATACATCATCACCAGTCCTGAGCTGAGCAATGCTCCGCCGACGATATCCGTCAGCCAATGCACACCCGAAACGAATCTTCCGATAACCATAAATATAATAAATGCAATAATCAGGGTTGTTACCGTGTGCCTGAAAAAATTATTTTTTATACGGCTGTTTAGTTGCATAAATGCCGTCGGCATAACACACAGAACAAGCAATGTTGTTGACGAAGGATATGATGCTTCAAGGTAACCTTCAATCAGGACAGGTCTTCGGTTTACAACGATATATTCAAACAAAATGTATACCGCCATTACCGCAAGATAAAATCCGCCGAGGACAAGTATACTGCGATCAACCTTCAACAGATTTTTTCTCTTTATCCATTGCATAAGTCCGAGCACCGCAAAACCGAAACATACCGCAAGCGGTACAAGTCCGAGCCAATCCGTGACCGTGTAAAGCGTCATATTGACACCTGTAAGGCTGTGAAAAAATCCGTTCAGCTTTGCGAATCCGACCGACGAGCCTTCGGGGCCGATCGCCTCAACATCTACAAAACGAACCGCCACCGTCCACAGTATAAATGCTGCAAGCAAACACACGGCAACCAAAAAATTCTTTTTAATCTTTTTCTTCATTCTTATCATCCTTTTCGTTTTCTTCGGCTTCCGCCTGAGAAAATTTTAAAGAATAATAAAAAATTTTTAAAGAAACAAGCTGTCACATCCGCGACACTTTTCGTGTCATTTCTTTTTAACGGTAACAGCAACCTTAATTAAAAGAAAAACAAAGAGTATCGCCGCCGCATACGGTTGCGGACTGAGAATAAAAAGTAAAACACCGAGCGCATTCAGAATCAACGAGATTTTATTTTTTCTTTGCAACCAAAATCTGCCGTTAAAGTTCTGCAATGCAAGAGTTATTATTCCCGACAATACAATCAAAATTATAACAGCAAAATATACAGCTTTCACGTACGGTGCAATTTCCGTCAGCGACAAGAGCGAAACTGCGGTTATATTTCCGCCCGATTTCTGACCGAATATAGGCAGAAACAAAAACAGTGCAACGCTGATATCAAGCAACCCGAGCACAAGATCGCACATACGGTTCATCTTTTGTTTGTTATCCTCTTCAGCGATTGTCATAACCTCTTCGCCTGAAAGAAGCTCATCAACGGTAACACCGAAAAATCCTGCAATCGCTTTGAGCGATTCTATGTTCGGATACCCCCTGCCCGATTCCCATTTTGAAATAGCGGTACGCGAAACAAAAAGCACTTGTGCAAGCTCTTCCTGAGTAAGATTTTTCTGTTTTCTTAATTCCTGTAACTTTACATTGAATTCCATAACATTTCTCTTTCTTGTTACATTGTAAATTAATATTTTCATTTGTCAGTATATATCAAAACAGCTGTTTTTTCAATAAAAATCAAGGGTCTATAAAGATGGTTTTAATTTCCTCTTAGGGTTCAAGTCCCAAATAAAAAGACATCCCAACACCTCTCGGTGTCAGGATGTTTTTGGTGCAGAAGAAGGGACTTGAACCCTCACGAATTTGCATTCACTAGAACCTGAATCTAGCGCGTCTGCCGATTCCGCCACTTCTGCGAATATGTCGCAAGGAAAATTATATCACATCACCAAAAAAAGTCAAGAAAAACTATTCGACAAAAAAGGGACGGTAATCCGTCCCCTTCAATAATGGAAATTATTCTTTGTTTTTCTTCTGTGCATCACGGAAAACAAAATATTTCTGATACAAAAATTCAAGAATAAAATTGCTTGCCATAACGAGTGCTTCAATCAGGTAATGGTTCCATCCTGCTGTGTCTGCAAAATCGCCGAGCCATCCTGAAACGGGAGTAAACACAAGATAAAAAACTGCAACCTTGAGCATAGCAATCGGCACATTGCTTGCGGACTGGAAAGTGAATTTACGGTTAAGCGTGAAATTCCAAATAACCGAAAGTGCAAGTGACGGAATGTGACACATCCAATAATCAAGCTCACCCAAACCGAGAAGCGGCGGCAGCTCCTGAAGTGCTGTGAAAGACAAAACCTGAATGATTCCCGCTGACAGCGAGAAAAGTGTAAATTTAATCGCCTGTATGATGCTTTCTTTTGATTTATTTTTTGTTGTCATATTTCTGATTCCTTCTCTTTTTAAGTAAGTTTAGTGAGTAACTGAGAGCTTCGTACAATGCAACTGCTGAAACACAGAAGCAACCGAGAATTGCTGACCAACCAAGTGTTACTTCGCCAAACTTAAAGTTATCAACAACAAATTCGGAGGCAACTAAAAACAACGAAACTTCAACCGAAAGCAACGACATAAAGTGAAGACCCTTGACCTTCCCTGCACCTATCAACGCTGAGTCGATTGATATGAAAATCGCGGCTATAATGAACAACGGCAAGCCAACCTCATAAAACCACGCGGCTTCGATTCTTTTGCCGACAAGAAAAGCTACGTAAAATAAAATCGTAAACAGGCAAATCAATGCCGTAACAGGAGCAGGAGTTATACGCAAAGCGGGAAAAACCGTAACAACCCAAGCTGTAATAAGCGTTGCAACAACGTAAGTGCACCAACCGTCGCTGTGATGAAAAATCATATCGAGAGCAACTGACAATGTAGCAGGAAAAACCATAAGTGCAGTCATAATCGCGGCATAGCTTTTTCCGCCATCTGAAGGACCCTTAAAAAACTTAAGCTTTTTGTTATTATTTACAGCCTCTTCAGCAGGTGAAATCACCGAACCGCAACGGCTGCAGAAATTAGAATTGTCAGGAATGACCTGATTGCAATACGGACAAAACATAAAATACCTCCTTTACAGTATACATTATACATATTTAAACTGCAAAAAGTCAACATTAAAACACGTCGCAAAAAAGATTTAAAAATATCTTAAAATTTATGCAAAATTATATTGACAATTTCGAAATGATTTGATAAAATAATTAGGCTGTTAGCGACAACAAGGGCCATTAGCTCAGTTGGTTAGAGCAACCGGCTCATAACCGGTTGGTCCGGGGTTCGAGTCCCTGATGGCCCACCAAGTTAATATAGGGGTATAGCTCAGTTGGTAGAGCAGCGGTCTCCAAAACCGCGTGCCGAGGGTTCAAGTCCTTCTGCCCCTGCCAAAAACATGAAACCACCCAATAGGGTGGTTTTTTGTTTGTAGAAAAGTACAAACAAGAAGGACTTGAAGCCCAAGGGGGTGAGGAGCGTGAAGAAAACAATTCGGTGAATTGTTTTTAGCTCCGAAGTCTGAGGCGGGTGCTGTTGCGAAGCAACGGCCGCCGAGGACGTAGCCTGTGAAACAGGCGTGTCCTTCTGCCCCTGCCAAAAAGAAACGATCACCAAAAGGTGGTCGTTTTCTTTTCATCCGTTGCCAGACAAGAAAAAGACAGAAACCCGAAAATTCGGATTTCTGTCCTTTGGCGCCTCAAACAGGGCTCGAACCTGTGACACCGCGGTTAACAGCCGCGTGCTCTGCCAGCTGAGCTATTGAGGCATTAAATAAAAAATGTCGGCGTCGCCTTATCTTCCCGGGCGGCTGCCCGCCAAGTATTTTCAGCACTGAAGAGCTTAACTACCGTGTTCGGGATGGGA
>JAFODS010000079.1 GCA_017380575.1 Clostridia bacterium
AAAGCCTTTTCGTACAGCGAATCAATTTGTTTTCTTTCAAGAAGCATATCCGGAGTCTGCTCTGTGAATGTCACACGAGAAATAAATTGAATTTCTGTCTTTGGCATAAGATTATGCTCCTTTCGCAAATTTATGTTTATCATTCAATATCCTGAAGTGCATCATAGCCTTCTTCACCGGTTCTGACCTTAACAACGTTTTCAACATCATAAACGAAAATCTTACCATCTCCGATGTGTCCCGTATAAAGAACCTTTTTTGCTGTTTCAATAACCGAACGAACGGGAACCTTGCTGACTACAATATCAACCTGCACCTTCGGGAGAAGATTCGCTTCAACCTGAACACCTCTGTAGTATTCGGGTTTACCCTTCTGAACACCGCAACCCAGAACATGAGATACCGTCATACCCGTAATACCTATGCTCATCATTGCGGTTTTAAGAGCTTCAAACCTTGATTCTTTGCATATAATTTCCACTTTCGTCATTTTAGGCATACCGTCATCAAAGTCCGGAATCTTTTTAACAGGTATTGCCTCTGCAACGGGGATATCACCCGTCACCTCAATCGGCTTATCTTCATCCGCAACTGTAGTGTCAGGAAGCATTGCAAAGCCGGCATAAGCGGTGAGTAAACCATGTTCCGAAACATCAAGACCTGCAAGCTCGTCTTCAGGCTCTGCACGAAGTCCTATCGTATGCTTAATAGCAAGAAATACAACGGTAATCACAACCGCAACGTAAACTGCAACCGAAACAACGCCCAAAGACTGAACTCCGAGAAAATGCAGACCGCCGCCGTAAAATAAGCCTTTTTCGGTTGAAACACCCGTTGCGAAAAATCCGGTAAGAATTGTTCCGAGTGCACCGCAAACACAGTGCACGGAAATTGCTCCGACGGGATCGTCAATTTTTGCAATTTTATCGAAAAATTCAACTGCAAAAACAACTGCAACACCACAAATAAGTCCGATTATCGCTGCACCTACGGGACTTACCGCATCACATCCCGCCGTTATTCCGACAAGACCTGCAAGAGCTGCGTTATATGTCATTGAAACATCAGGTTTCTTATAGCGAATCCATGTGACGATGAGTGTTATGCAGCAGGCAACTGCAGCCGCAAGATTTGTATTGAAGAACACAAGACCTGCGCTTTCAACAAGCTCGTCGCTATCCATACCGACAGTTGAAGCACCGTTGAAGCCAAACCAACAGAACCAAAGAATAAATACGCCGAGAGCTGCAAAAGTCAGATTATGACCGAGAATTGCACGGGGCTTGCCGTTTTTATCGTATTTTCCCATGCGGGGTCCGAGAATTTTGGCACCGATAAGAGCGCAAACTCCGCCTACCATATGAACTGCTGTTGAACCGGCAAAATCGTGGAATCCAAGTTCACTAAGCCATCCGCGGCCCCAAATCCAATGTCCGGAAACAGGATAGATAATGAGAGAAATTGCTGCCGAATAAATACAGTATGCGCTGAATTTTGTTCTTTCAGCCATGGCTCCCGAAACAATCGTTGCCGAAGTTGCACAAAAAACCGTCTGAAATATCGCAAAAGCCCAAAGAGGTACGCCTTCAGGTAAGATATTACTGTAATCACCAAAAATAAGAGGATCTATTTTGCCGAACAAAGCTGAACCGCTTCCAAACATAATTCCGAAGCCGACAAGCCAAAAAGCAGGCGTTCCTATACAAAAATCCATAAGATTTTTCATCAGTATGTTGCCCGTGTTCTTTGCTCTTGTGAAACCGGCTTCACACATTGAAAAACCTGCCTGCATAAAAAATACGAGAGCCGCACCGATAAGTACCCATATTGTATTAACCGCACTGTATGTCATAAAGAAACATTCCTTTCTTTTTTACTTCACACCGAAAAGAAGGTCGCCGTAAGTCGGGAACGGCCAATACTTTTTAGCTGTTATTCTTTCTGCTTCATCACAAGTTACTCTGAGCTCACCCATTCTGACGAGAACCGAATCACGGATTGCGTTTGCTTCTTCACCTATGCTTTCAGCTTTATGAAGAGCAACCAGAGCGTTCTCAAGCTCATCCGCCTTTTCCGCTATTCTGTCGGTCAGTGCCGAAAGCTTTTTAACAAGACTGCATTCATAGCTGCAGGCTATGTTTTCATCAAGAGCCTTCTTAGCCGAAGCAGATTTTGCAAGCTCTGCAGCATAAGCTTCAACTGCAGGAGCAATTTCTGTTTTTGCCATATCCGCCATGGTATTTGCTTCGATAACAACCGTCTTACAGTAGTTTTCAAGAGTAATCTCATAGCGGGAGTTAAGCTCCGCTTCGGAGAAAACTCCGTGAGATGTGAGCATCTGAACATTCTTTTTATCAAGAAGATGAGGCACGCAGTCAGGAGTTGTACGGTAGTTCAGAAGACCTCTGTTTTCGGTTGCTTCTTTAATCCACGCATCATCATAGCCGTTACCGTTGAAAATAATATTTTTATGGTCTTTGATTGTTTTGCGAATCATTTCGTGAAGAGCGCATTCGAAATCGGCCGCTTCCTCAAGTCTGTCGGCATAAACCTTAAGGCTCTCCGCAACTGCGGTGTTAAGCATTATGTTTGCACAGGCAATGCTGTTTGATGAACCGAGCATACGGAATTCAAACTTATTGCCCGTGAACGCAAACGGAGAGGTACGGTTTCTGTCGGTAGTATCTCTGTTGAACTTCGGGAGAACGTCAACGCCCAGCTTCATCTGCGTTTTTTCTGCGGCATTGTAAGGAGTGTCAGCCTCAATGGCATCAAGAATAGCAGATAATTCATCGCCAAGGAATATAGATACAACTGCGGGTGGCGCCTCATTTGCACCTAATCGGTGATCGTTGCCCGCCGTTGCAACAGAGATACGAAGTAAATCCTGATAATCGTCAACCGCTTTGATTACCGCACAGAGGAAAAGAAGAAACTGTGCATTTTCATAAGGTGTTTCACCCGGAGAAAGAAGGTTAACACCTGCATCGGTTGCGAGTGACCAGTTATTGTGCTTGCCGCTGCCGTTTACGCCTGCAAAAGGCTTTTCATGAAGCAGACAGACAAGTCCGTGCTTTGCCGCAACCTTCTGCATAATTTCCATTGTCAGCTGATTATGGTCGGTTGCGATGTTTGTGGTTGTATAAATAGGTGCCAGCTCATGCTGAGCAGGAGCAACCTCGTTATGTTCTGTTTTTGCAAGAATGCCGAGCTTCCAGAGTTCATCATTAAGCTCTTCCATATATGCTGCAACTCTGGGCTTAATTACTCCGAAATAGTGGTCATCCATTTCCTGACCCTTGGGAGGCTTTGCTCCGAAAAGAGTTCTGCCTGTAAAACGAAGATCCCTTCTCTTTTCGTACATTTCCTTATCAACAAGGAAATATTCCTGCTCGGGTCCTACCGAAGTGCGT
>JAFODS010000022.1 GCA_017380575.1 Clostridia bacterium
AAGGAGGTTGCTTCCAACATAGCCAAGGTCACCAGTATAAATGATATCATAATCCTCAGGGGCAGTTCCCGTATCTTCGAAAAACGCAAGTAGGGTAGAGGCTGCAGCAGGGGAAAATGTCAAGAGAACACCATAAATTTTCGTCTCCCAAAATTTTCCTTTATTAATGCGGGTTTGGGACGCTTATGCATTGTGTTCTAAGACATACGCATCCAATTTGATTGCAAGGGACGGATCATCAATGTTAATTCCGGAGTTTTCAAAGGCGACGGTGTAAACGTAGCTTAAATTTCCATTCGTATTCATACGAACTGTTGCCACATAATACACGCTAAGCTCTGCACCGACGATTGGCTCTTTATCATACTGTTCCGTCAGCGTTACAGAAATAGATCCGTTATTTTGAGGATCAAACTCCTGCGCAAAAGCTGTGAGTGAACAGCTTAGAATCAGTAATATTGTCACACACAAGGTTAGTATTCTACGGCGCATGCTCTGTGCCTCCTTTCGGCAATTCATATTATCATTTTTCGCGATGAAATAATTAGTTTACTGTTTTCTTTCTACGATAGATTTCTAAAACTACTATACAGGTTGCGCTGATGATCAGTAAGAGAACCCACACAACAATATAGGAATTGTCACCGGTTTGCGGAGAGGAAGGTTCTTTGTCCTCTTGTTCATTATTTTTGTTATTGTCGGGAGTCTCTTCGATCACGCCATCAGTAAAGGAGATGTTGGGCTTAACTTCAGCGTATTCTTCACCGATAACGCCACCCAGGTGCTCGACAATGTAGTTTTCAAGCAGTTCCACATCCAGTGTTCCTTCGGCATCCAGAATCTTGGCATCCTTGAACATGGTCATACCGCCGCCAAAATCGAGGAGGAAATAGTTGAAGCCTGCAATAACATACTTACCGTTAGGATCAAGTGCTTTATATTCGCCGCTTGTCTTATCAAGAACCTTAACGTTATATACACGGTACGCACCGTCAACCTTTTCAAAAAATCCATTCGCATCCACCTTGACGGATGTAGGAATTGATTTATTGACCGAGAAAGTTACGCCCGACATATGTGGGAACGAACCGTCTTCTTCAGGATAGTTCATCACAGCCATTTCAAGAAAATCGATGAGTATCTGTCCCGAAATTTCTGCAGTTACGATCTGATTATTAAACGGAAATACAGAGAAAATATCATTAAAGGTAATATCTCCCGATTCCATTGGTGCACGGAGACCTCCTCCATTGACAAAGGACATATCTGCACCGGTCATCACGCGCAGAGCATCAGAACAAAAATTGCCCAGATTTGTTTCTGCGCTTCTTACCAAGCGGTTACCGTCTTTGTCGTGTGTGATAAACTCGACCTTGCTTTCACCGATCTTGCGGTTACCAAGCTGCGCGTAGTTTTCATTGATTTCCGTTATGTATGCATCGACAACCGGATCCGTTTTGGTATAGCTTTCCACCTCTACAAGTTCGGTATCAAAGGCACCGTTCTTGATCGTGAGCTTTCCGATGTATTCAAACTTTGTTCCGGTAGAGGTTAGTAAAACATCGTCGCCACTCTTGTCTTTGATCACCTTTTCTTCAATGATTGAGTGAGAGTGAGCATCCAATACCACGTCAAAGCCATCGGTGTTTTCAATCACATCGGTAATGTCAGCCAAGTTGCCCGATTCATCGTAGCCGATATGGGAAAGCGCAATCACGTAATCAGCGCCTGCGGTTTCGGCTGCATTGATATTTGTCTGTACAATATTGTAAAGCTTTGACTCGTTGAAGGTATAAATCAACTCGCCTTTATCATTTTTGAACTGTGCAGGAGAAGACGAATTGATGGTTTCGGGCGTGGTAATGGCGATATAGGCAACGTCCACGTTTCCGTAAGACACAATTGTATATGGCTCAAAATAAGACTTATCCTCGCCAATCTTCTGAAAGTTACAGGAAATAAACTTTGTGTTCGACATAGCATTCAGCTCGTTAAGACGAGGAAGCTGATAGTCAAACTCATGATTGCCGAGAGCAATCGCATCATAGCCAACCTTGTTCATCAGATTTACAATGTACTCGCCCTTGGATACAGCACCCAACGTTCCGCCTTGGACAAAATCGCCCACAGACACAACACCTACATTTGTATAGGTTTCTGATAGTTCATTTTTCATTGCGGCAAGTTTTGAATAACCCTCTACTGCGCAATGAACGTCGTTTTCATAAAGGATTACGACGGTGTCAGTATCCGTTGCATAGACCACACCTGTAAAAACAGAGAGGGCCATACATAATACAAGGCTAAAGGTTATGATTCTTTTACATAGTTTTTTCATTTTCTTCCTCCATTTAGCACAAATAAGTCTACTGTGCTTTTTTTATCTTTCTTTTGTTTTCATACATAGCATTATCTGCGCGCTTAAATACGTCGTTAAAGCAAAAATCCTTATCTGATTCAAACAAAGCAAAGCCTCTTGCAATGCTGATGGCTTTTTCTCCATTGCCTTTTATGCGTGCCTTCGCACATTCCACGTCAAACTGCGCAAATAATTTTTCGCAATCCTTCAAATCTCTATGTTGAAGAACCGTCAAAAACTCATCTCCGCCTATTCTGAAAACAGGACTTCTTTTAAAAATATCCGAAATCACTTTTGCCGCTGTCGCAATAAGCTTGTCGCCTGCGTCGTGTCCGTACGTATCATTCGTTTCCTTCAGCTGATTCAAATCAAATACTACAACGCCGAAATTGGCAGTTTTGTTTGCAATCTCCTTATCAAACTCAGTTACCCATCTTTTATACGACGTGGTATTTCTGAGACCTGTAAGAGAATCACGGCTAGCAGAAAAACGCAATTCTTTTTCGCGTTCGTGCAAATGTATTGCCATATTTTCGAAAGCCGTATTTAAAAGTTCTATTTCGGAAACGTTACTATCCACAAATTCCACATTGTAATCTCCGTTTGAGAGTTTTACCGATGCATCTGCTAATTTTTTAAGCGGAGCAACAATTTTTCTTACAACAAAGATTGCAATAATCGTGAAAAACGCAGAAAGCACCAAAACAACAAATAAAATCTCAAAACCGATTTCATACCTGATTTGCCTTATATCGTCATAACTTGCCGAAAGGACAAGAGTCATTCCGTTTTTTAGTTCTTTCGAC
>JAFODS010000023.1 GCA_017380575.1 Clostridia bacterium
AAGCAGTTTTGAAAGAGGAGATTTTTGACTCGGCAAGGCAAAAATCTGCAGATATACTGACGTATTTCAAGGATTTTTAACGAAGTCGAGGCGAAAATATACCTTTCAAAACCTTATGGCTTGTTGGCAATTAAAGTATACTGAAAGTATGAGGTGGTCATATGAGAATCTATGATATTATACACAAAAAACGAAAAGGCGAAGAGCTTACGGACGAGGAAATAAAATTTTTTGTTTCGGAAAGCGTCAACGGAAATATAAAGGATTATCAGATTACAGCTTTGCTTATGGCAATCTGTTTTAACGGTATGTCGGCACGTGAAACGTCAACGCTGACAATCGCTATGGCGGAATCGGGAGATACTGTCGATTTAAGCTCAATTGACGGCTATACGGTTGATAAGCACAGCACGGGCGGTGTCGGCGACAAGACAACGCTGATTGTAACTCCGATTGTTGCCGCACTCGGCGGTAAGGTTGCAAAAATGTCGGGAAGAGGCCTTGGACATACGGGTGGTACAGTTGACAAGCTTGAATCAATTGAAGGCTTCAGAACAACACTTTCAGGCAATGATTTCCTGAATCAGGTCAACAAAATCGGTCTTTGCGTTGTCGGCCAGTCGGGCGACCTTGCACCTGCGGATAAAAAGTTTTATGCTCTGCGTAACGATACGGCAACCGTCGATTGCATTCCGCTTATCGCATCAAGCATTATGAGTAAAAAGCTTGCAGCAGGCTCAAAAGGAATTGTGCTCGATGTTAAAACAGGTAGCGGAGCATTTATGAAAAGTGTTGAAGAGTCCGAAGCCCTTGCGAAGACTATGGTTGAAATCGGAAATGCTGCGGGTAGAGATACTGTTGCGGTTATAACGAATATGGATATTCCGCTCGGTAATGCGGTCGGCAACTCTCTTGAAGTTATCGAAGCAGTTGAAACGCTTAAAGGTAACGGATGCGAGGACCTTACAACGGTCTGTATCGAGCTTGCTTCGAATATGCTCACTCTTGTGACGGGCAAGGATAAAGCGACCTGTGTTGAGATGGCTAAGGGAGCAATTGCTGACGGTTCGGCACTTAATAAGCTTAAAGAAATGGTTTCGGAACAGGGCGGAAATCCCGAATGGATTTCTGATACGTCACTTTTTCCGAAGGCAGAACACAGCTTTGAAATCAAGGCTGAAAGTGACGGATATATCTGCAGTATGGATGCTGAGAAAATCGGTGTTGCTTCGCTTCTTCTGGGTGCAGGCAGAAACACAAAAGAGGATGTCCTCGACTTTTCTGCAGGCATAATTTTAAAAGCAAAAACAGGTGACAAGGTTGCAAAGGGAGAAACAATAGCGACCCTTTATGCGAACGATGAAACAAAGTTTGAATCTGCTTCACAGAAGTTTAACGAAGCTGTCGGATTTTCAACTGACCCCGTTGAAAAACAACCGCTTATTTATTCGGTGATACGTGAAAAATAACATAACACTAAAAGAAAATGCGATAGAAATCCGTCAAGGTTTTCTATCGCATTTGTTGTTATTTTTATTTATCTCTTCTGCATTGTGATAATCTTTTTATAGAAATCAACTGCACCTGCAAGTGTGTTGCACTCGATGTTTTCGTTAAGTCCGTGCATACCTTTCATCTGCTCGGGGCCGTAAATAACGGGAGCAAAACGTACACAGCTGTCACAGATTTTTGAGTAGAAACGAGCATCTGTTGCACCTGTAACAACATACGGACTGCATCCAACACCGGGGAAGCATTCGTTGATTGCACTTTCAATCATTTTGAAAGCCTCACCGTTGATGTCAACGCTGGGGGAGGGATAACCTCTGTAAACAACTTCAGTTTCGATGTTGTATTTCTTTGCAAGGTTTGTGATAACCTCAAGGCTGTTGTCTGTACCCTGATGAGGAATAAATCTCATATTTGCACAGATTGAAGCTTCCTGCGGAATAACGTTGTAGCCGTTTGAACCTTCAGACATTGTAAATGCAATTGTTGTTGAAAGCATTGCACCTGCCTGTGCACTGATCATCGGAAGAAGCTTCTTCATAAGTGGCTTGAAAAGCCAGAGGTTACCGAAGATAAGTCTTAAACCGAAGCCTGCATACGGAGCAAGCTTTGAGAACATAGCCTCAACTTCAGGCATAAATTCAACGTTGAACGGGTTCTTTTTATCAACTGCTGCAACGAACTTTGAAAGTCTTGCAATCGGAGTGTTCTTCGGGGGAGCACTTGCGTGACCGCCTGTTGAGCGTGCGATGAATTTAACGTCACCGTAGCCTTTTTCAAAAACACCTACCATTGCGAAATTACCCTTGATACCTGCCATCGGGTCCTGAATAATTCCACCGCCTTCGTCACATACGAGGAAAAGTCTGACACCCTGTTTGTCGAGGTAATCAACAATTTTCGGAGCACCGTCACCGCCGATTTCTTCTGTACAGCTGCTTGCGATGTAAACGTCGCAGTCGGGAGTGTAGCCTTCTTTAAGAAGCTCTTCAGCAGCCTGAAGGAACGCCATAACCGTACATTTTGTATCCGATGTTCCGCGTCCCCATACCTTGCCTTCAGCAACTTCACCGCTGAACGGAGGGTATTTCCATTCGCCTGTTGCTTCAACAACGTCCTGGTGGCTCATAATAAGAATAGGCTTTTCACTTGATTTACCCTTCCATTTAAAAAGAAGGTTACCGTCAATCTCGGTTTTTTCAAGCTTTTCGTGAACTGTGGGGAAAAGCTTTTCAAGAACCTTATGGAAGCCAAGGAACTTTTCTGTGTTAACCTCTCCGCGCTTCGAAATAGTTTCGTACTGTACCATTTCAGAAAGCTTTTTAACATACTCATCTGTACGCTTTGGATCAGGGTTGGGTACATAATCTGCTTTCTTCGTTTTCATAAGAGCTGTTCTTATAACTGCCGCAAGAAGCAAAAGCAAAAGAATTGCAACAACGGCAAGAACAACGTAAAGAACGTATTTCATAAAATCGCCTCTTTCAATGATGTGACAACATTATAACAGACTTTATCTGTTCTTTCAATCGGATTTACCATATTTGTTAATATAAAATTTACTTGTATGATTACTACTGTTATGATATAATATAAACGGAAATATATTTACAAAATATACGGAGGTTATTTTATGGATATAGGAAAGCTTGCGGCTTCTGCCGTTAAAAAAATTGCAACAAACAAGGGCAATAAGCTCAAGAAAAAAGGTCCTGCTCCCGAGCTAGAGAAGGTAATGCCGACAACTATCAAGAACAATAAAGATTCAAAGTACGATGTCGGCTTCGCAATGCGAGAAATTATGCCTGATGACTTCGGTAAGCAGAAATATTACATAGCAGGTCACAGAATGGCTCAGGATATGACAGGCATTCACGACAATCTTACTGCAAGTGCGATGTGGCTCGGTGTTGGTGAAGAAGGCGGTATCATTATGGTAACTGCTGATATCATCGGTCTTACAAACACTGAGGTTGCACTCATCCGTGCAAGCCTCTCTGACTTCTGCGAAAAAGTAAAGTGTAAGGCAATCAACATCTGCTGTACTCATCAGCACGCAGGTTTTGATACTGTCGGCTATTGGGGAAGACTTCCCTTTACGGGCAAGGTTGACTCGTATATGCAGAAGATTTTTAAGACAATCAAGGAAATCTGTATTGAGGCTTATGAAAACAGAAAGACAGGCGACCTCTATCTTGGTACAACTCACGTTCCCGAGGCTCAGAATGACAGACGTCCGCCATTTGTTCTTCACGATACGCTTACAAGATTCCGCTTTGTTCCCGATGACGGTTCAAAGGAAACATGGCTTCTTAATTTCGCCGCTCATCCCAATACACTCGGTGGCGGAAACACACTCTGCAGTGCGGACTATCCTTACTTCCTCCGTCAGGCAATCTATGCTGAGAAGGATGTAAACATTCTCTTCGGTATCGGTGCAATCGGTGCGGTTGATCCGGGTGCTTTTGACGATGAAGAAGACAGATGGGTACGTACAGAAAAGCAGGGCAAGGCTCTTGCGGCAGGTGCACTCCGCATTGATAACGATGAAAAAATGCCTGCAGAAATCACAGTTCTTCAGCAGCCGTTTTATTATCACGCTGATAACGGTGTTCTTGCTTTCCTCGCAATGCTCAAGGTTATGAGCTCAAAGATGGTTGCAAGTAACGAATCAGAACTCGGAATGGCACTTGTTTCAGAAATGACATATATGAAGGTCGGTACACAGCAGGTTCTTATTATTCCTGGTGAAGCATTCCCCGAAATCGCTTATGGCGGTTCCTCATCTGCAGAAGAATCAGCGACAGGCAGAGGTCCGGAAATCAATCCGCCGTCATTCGTTGAGGTTGCAGGCGACGAAAATCTCCTTGTGTTCGGTGTAAGTAACGACTTCACGGGTTACGTTGTTTCACCGAATGACTTCATTCTTCACAAGACAGAGCCGTACCTCAGCACAGGTAAGGACAAGTTTGACCGTGGTCACTATCACGAAACAAATTCACTCGGCTATTCAGCGGCAAAAACTCTTTCAAATGCATTTGCTGATATTATGAGCAGAGTAAAATAAAAATCAACACTAAAGCAGTACGGTGAAAGCTGTACTGCTTTCAAGAGGTTTTCTATGAAGTATAAGTATGAATTACATTGTCATACAGGTGATGTCAGCCGTTGTGCTGCCTGTCCTGCAGAAAAGGCAGTTGAGATTTACAAGTCCAAGGGATATGACGGTATTGTTATAACCGACCATTATTCACCGCAGACTTTTCTTGACAGGCATCTTTTTGCACCTCAGAAGGAAGCGGACTTTTATTTAAGCGGTTACGAAAAAGCTCTTGCTGCGGCAGGGGATGATTTTACCGTTCTTCTCGGAATGGAAATCCGCTTTTACGGTACAGTAAACGATTATCTCGTTTACGGTATGACACCGGAATTCATAAGAAAACACGGAAATCTTATGGCTCATTATCCGCGCAAGTTCTATAAGCTTTGCAAGGAAAATAATATGCTGTTTCTTCAGGCACATCCGTTCAGACCCATGATAACCAGGACAAACCCTAAATACCTCGACGGTTGCGAAGTGTTTAACGGTAAAGGTGCAGGAACGGATATTAATGAAAAAGCAGAGGCCTGGGCAGAGGAAAATAATATGAAAATCCGTGTTGCAGGAACTGATTTTCACAGAGAATCTCACATTCCGAATATGACGGGTATTCTTACAAACGAAAAAATCCGAACTAATGATGATTTGCTTCGCATTCTCAGAAGCGGTGAATTTGAATTGATAAAACCGTAAAAGTATAAAAATACTGAAGAAAAGGAGGGATAACAGTGAAACTTAAAGAAAAAAAGACACCTGAGCAGAAAACGGAAATAAAGCAGCTCAGAAAAGAAAAAAGAAAAATAGCAGCTCAAAAGCACAGAAAAGTTTTTGCTGTTGTTCTTGCTGTTTTTCTTCTTACAATGTCTTTGCAGACGGGCTCGGCTTCAAAGAAGGAAGAACCCCGAATTGCATTGGAGAGCGAATTCAGGTGCGATTGGTTCGGTGAATCGCTCATTTATCCGTACACTTATTCTGACTCTTACTTTGAAAGAGATGCATACGAATACAACCACGAGTTGGCAAGGTATGCACTCGGTGTTTCAATGGCGTCGTTCAATTCATTTGATGTTTCACAGCCTGACGAGCATATCCGCAAAATGCTTAATGAGTGCGGTTATGAGTTCGAAAGCTTTGCTTACGAAACTGCAGGTTACGATGAAATTGCACTTGCTGTGGGACGTAAGGATATTGAACTCGACGGCAAGAAAACAACATTGCTTGTAGCTGCCGTAAGAAGCGGTAACTACGGTATGGAGTGGGGCGGCAACCTGCGTATAGGCACGGGAGTGCATCACGAAGGCTTTGATATTTCAAAAGAAAAAATTATGCTTTACTTCAACGAGTATTTTGAAGATTTTGAGCCGTACGGTGAGGTTAAGCTCCTTGTTGCGGGTTACAGCCGAGGTTCATCAATCGGAAATCTTTTTTCAGCGGAGCTTGTTGACGGAAGCTATGTTGAAACACTTGGAGATGTTGAAGATAACATCTCAAAAGCTTCTCTCAAAAAAGAAAATATTTATTCCTATTTTTACGAGATTCCTCAATGCACAAGTGACCCGTCAGCGGACGACGAAATTTACCATAACATATTCAATATCATAAACCCAAACGATTATTTCTCGATGTTTGTTATGGATGTTTATGATTTTACCTGCTACGGCAGAAAGCTTTATCTTCCTTCTGTTTCACGCTGTGAAAATTACGATGATTTTTATAATGCGGCGTGTACGGAATTTGAGTCGTTTATGACACGTATGGGTAAAAAAGCCGATAATTGCTTCTATTCGAAGGAAAATTCCGTATCATGTGAAGCAATGTTCAATTATCTTTTCCATGCTCTTGCAACGGATGTTATGATAAGCAGGGAATACTATGCCGAAAATCTTGAAAAGCCTATGGTTTATTTCGCAGGACAGTATATGGGAAAGAACAAGAGCATGGGTGAGCTGTTCGGCTCGTTCGGAGTTATCGCGACTGCTTCTGTTAAGGGTGTTGCACCTTCAAATTCAGCTGTAATTGATGCTGATGGCTTTGTTGCTTATATTTCAGATGAGCTCAAAGCAAGCGGTACGTGTGAAGAATTAACAGACGAAGAAACGGAAAGGCTTTTTGAAATTCTTGAAAAGCTTATTAAGTGGATCGAAAAAAATTTCGGTAGCGTAACGTCAGTTTTTACACAGTTTTATACAGCACTTAATGTTCATCAGCCGTATGTGCAGATGACGTGGATGCGTCTTCTTACCGAAGAGCAGATGCTTGAACTTAACAGCGATATCGATGCTCCGTTAAGACTTAACTGTTATTATCTTTTGTTGGATAAGGGCAGTAAGGGCAAAATTGATTATGAAAACCTTATTCCCGGCGGAAGGGTTGAATGGTCAAGTGAATCAGACGAAATTATAAGTGTTGACAACGACGGAGTTGTAACGGCAAACTCAAAGGGTGAAACAAGGCTTAAGGCTGTGCTTTACGATGCTGAAGGTACAGAAGTTGCATCGTCATATGTCGAGGTGCAGATAAAGTAAATTGTTATACAGAAAAACCACTGAATTCAATCAGTGGTTTTTAATTTTTCTGACAGTAATGTTTTTTGCCCAGGCGATTTCTTCGTTGTCAATCGAACTGAAAATTTTAAGGAAGATGAGATAAACAATCACACTTAACGAAACTGAAAAAATTGCAAGAAGCTTGTCACCCGTACCTGCGAAAACAATCGGAGAAACAATGTTTTTGACAGCACCCGTGCAGATAACACAGCCGAGAGGCACAACAATATCCCTGAAAAGGTCAACTCTTACCTCGCTGACAACGGTGAGCCGCCTGAAGCTGAGTGCGAAATTGATTATCTCGCTGATGAAAACAACGAAGATGTATCCTTTAACCGAAAAAATAGGAACAAGAAAATATACTAAAGCAACGCATATGCTTGCATCGATGATGTTGTAACGCATATAGCTTTTCTGCTGGTCAAGCCCCTTGAGTATACCGTCGATTGTCATATCAAGATACATAACTGGTATAAGAGGGGACAGCAGACGGGTGTAAAATGTAACGTTCTCGTCCGAATAAACACCAACAGAAATTTCGTGTGCATTGTAATAAATTATTCCTGCTGTGCCGATTGAAAAAAGAAGTGCAATGTGCAAAACCCTTGCGGTCATATAGCTTATTCGTGTGCGGTTTCCTTCGCTGTGCTGTGCCGAAATTTCGGGTACAAGCAAACCCGAAAGCGAGGAAAGCAGGGCAGAGGGATACAAAACCAACGGCAGGCTCATTCCGTGAATAATGCCGTATGTTGACATTGCCGATTGCGGATTGATACCCGATTTTTTGAAACCGACAGGAATCAGCAGATGCTCGACCGTCATTAAAACAGAACGCATCTCTGAACCGATGGCATCGGGAATTGCGATGTGAAGCAGCTTTTTCGATATGTTTTTCAATTTGTCTGTGAATTCTGATTTTTTGCTTGTGATTCGGTAAAGGACAGCTGATGCAGTTGCAGAAAAGATTTCCGTAACCGTCATTCCGCTGACAATTGCAATACACGAGGCTTCCAAGCCGTAGGAAACAACACTTCTCAAAGCGAAAACGGTAACGGTAATTTTTAAAAGCTGTTCGCAAAGCTGAACAAAGGTGTAACGGAAAACCTTGCCGATTGCAGTAAAATATCCGCCGAGTGCTGCCGAAGCAGATATAAAAGGCAGACTCAAGCTCAACACCTTCAATGAAGAGATACTTCTTTCGTCACCAATCCATTTTGTACCGATAAATCCCGAAAACTCATAAAGAATAATTGTAACAATTGTTCCGCAGGCAAATGCATAAAACAGGCACGTTCTCATAATCTGCCTTTCCGAAAGATGTGAAGAAACCCTGTCGTCCGCGACAAGCCGCATTGATGCAAGCTTTATTCCACCCGAAGCGAAGGTGATTGCCATAGCATAAACGGAGCTTATAAGCTGAAAAAGCCCGATTCCGTCTGTTCCGATTTTGTCCGTAAGGTATACGTTGAAGCTGACGGCAATTGTCCTCATAAGAAAAGATGTTGCCGTCAGAAGCAAGGTGTTATGTAAAAGTTTTTTAGCGCCAGACATATAATCACTCCGATAAACTATATTCAACCGAACTGTTTTTAAGAATTGAAAATATAATTCTTTTGTGATATAATCCCTGCAAAGGAGGAGTTTT
This sequence comes from Clostridia bacterium, assembly GCA_017380575.1. Classification (GTDB taxonomy): domain Bacteria; phylum Bacillota; class Clostridia; order Oscillospirales; family Acutalibacteraceae; genus CAG-488. Next base: position 8,801 of record JAFODS010000023.1, read on the forward strand.
TATGAAAAAAATTCTTGCAGTCTTACTTTCGGTTATTATTGCTTTTTCACTCAGCTTGTCAATTTTTGCTCAGGCGGAGTCTGATGAATGTCACTGCGGCAATATTCCCGTAATTTTCGTAACAGGATTTGCATATACCGAGCTTGTTGCAAATGCAGGCACCGAAGAGGAATACGGCGCATTCGGTGTTGAAACCGAAGCGATAACGGATATGATTAAAAGACTTATTCTTCCGCTGTTTGGTCTTATTCTTACAGGCAACTACGATAAATTTGCACACACTCTCAGTGCAGAGGTTAATGATCTTTTCTACGATGCAAGCTGTGACGTGAACGGAAACCCGAACAATCCGACGGTTGATATCGAAATTTACGAGCCGCCGTCACCTTATCATTTCAGAAATACACGTACGGTATTCCGTTATGACTGGCGTAAGGATGTCTTTGATATCGCTGCCGAGCTTAACGATTATATTGAAGAAACCAAGCGTCTTACGGGACACAGCAAGGTTGCCCTCCGTGCCGAAAGCATGGGCGGTGCCGTAACAATGGCATATCTTTACGCTTACGGTTACGACAGTGTTGAAACTGTTGTTATGCAGTCTTCTGCCTTTGAGGGCATCGAAATGATGACATCTCTTTTTGTCGGTGACCTCACTCTTGACCCGAAATCGGTTATGAATTATGTCGGCAATTTCCTTGAAGGAAATACGGCTGATATGGTGTTTTACCGTGCACTTTACAATACTTTTGCGGCTCTTGCCTTCAATCCTATTGTGAAGTTCCTCGATACTGCACTTATTTCAAAAATCAAAGATGTTGTTTATGAGGATTGTATAAAGTCACTCTTCGGTTATATCCCCGGAATCTGGGCATTTGTTTCGGAAGATTCTTACGAAGAAGCAAAAGAGTTTATGCTTGACGAAGAAGTGAATGCAGAGCTTATAAAGAAAATTGATAAGTATCATTACGAGGTAATGAACTGTAAGGAAGAAATAATTGAAGATGCAATGGCAAACGGTGTTAACTTCGCAATTATTTCAAACTACGGTAAAGCGGCAGTGCCTCTTGGCTCACAGAGCACAAACATGAGCGACTTCCTCATTGATACAAAGCATACTTCGATGGGTGCAACCTGTGCCGATTACGGTCAGACTCTCGGTGAAGGCTACGTGCAGAAAATTAATGACGGTCACAATCACGTTTCACCCGATAACGTAATCGATGCTTCAACCTGTGCATTTCCTGAAATTACGTGGTTTGTAAAGGATATGATGCACACCTGGTATTCTGACGGTTATCACGAGTTTGTTTATACACTTATCTACACACCGGGTCAGGAAACAATACATACTTTCCCGCAGTATCCGCAGTTTATGCTTAACAATCAGGAAACGGAAGCACTTGAACCGCTTACCAAGGAAAATTCAGACACACAGAGTACGGACGTTGACTTTGTTGCACTTTTTGAACTGCTTGCAGCAAGCACAGAAAAATAAACATTTTTAAAAAGATGGAGTGATGCTCCATCTTTTTCTTTTGTCATTTTTGTCAAAATAAAAGCTTCTATTAGTGCAATTTGATAGTTTTGCAAAATCGGCAAATTTTTGCTGGAATTCAGCCTTTTAATGTGCTAAAATCATTACGTAGCTTTATATAATTTCAGGAGGTATTTCTTATGAAAATCAAAAAAGCATTTGCTGTGTTGTTGGCAATGGTTATGCTTGCAACAGGTACAGCTGTCGGCGCATATGCTGCAGACGGTGTTGATTACACAATCAACAATACCTATGCAAACGTTAATTGGAACACTTACAATCAGTACAAGACTGACCTTCATTCTCACTCAACGGTTTCTGACGGTGATCAGACAATCAGAGAGCAGGTTGAAGCTCACTATTCACACGGCTTTGATATTATGGCTCTCAGTGACCACGGCGCAGTTGATTACGGCTGGGATAAGGACACAGAAGCTAAGACTATCCGCGTTGTTCTCTCAGTTAAGGAAGGCAACCGCCCGATTGATCCGCTTAAGGCTTCAGGCGTTACGGATGCAGGCCTTGACTATACATATGCTGATGACTACTACAAACAGTATGACGAAAACGGAAATGCTCTTCACACAATGATGAGAGTTCCTTATGCAAACGAGCAGAATCCGACATCGTTCAATAACGCTCACGTAAACACATGGTTTGCAGATTACGGTAACGATGTTGTCGGCGGTACAAGCGATTATGCAACACCTATCAGGAAGATTGATGCACTTGGCGGACTTTCTGTAATCAATCATCCGGGCGAATACACAAATGCAAGGGACGAAGAGTGCTTTGAAGATGCATACGATATGGATAACATTCACTGCAGCTATGTTATCAATAAGTTTGCAAACCTTCTCCTTAAGTACGATTCATGTATCGGTATCGATATCAACAGTAAGGGCGACAGCAGAACACGTTTTGACAGAAAGCTCTGGGATATCCTTCTTCAGAAGGTTGTTCCTCACGGCAGAAACGTTTACGGCATCGCAACATCCGATGCTCATAACCCGAATATCGTAAATTCAGGTTACACATGGATGGTTATGCCTGAGCTTACAACAGATGCGTTGAGAACTTCAATGGAAGACGGTGCATTCTTCTCAGCAAGCTATTATATGGGCAGCCGCGAGGAAATCAGAGCGTGGGCTTCTGAACTTGCAGCGGCAGGTGTTGAACCCGAGTTTGCAGCAAAGCTTCAGGCTACATACGAAACAATTGTTGAAGAGGAAAAGAACGGCGGTCAGGATACAAAGTTTGAATTTGACCAGAATGCAAAGGTTCCTATGGTAACAAACGTTGCGGTTGACGAAAATGCAGACACAATCACAATCGGCACAAAGGACGCTTATATGGTTCATTGGATCGCTGACGGTGAATTCATTGCAACAGGTAACACAATCGACCTCGACGATTATTCAGATAAAATCGGCTCATACGTAAGAGCCGAGGTTATCGGTGAAGGCGGTGTGCTTTACACTCAGGCATTTACACTTGAGTATGAGGGTGCACCTGAGGCAGAGGACACATTCTTTATTGACCTCGGCTTACCGGCAACTCTTATCTGTGACACAATTGTAAAAGCTCTTGCTTTTGTTCTCAGATTTACAGGAATTATTGCTCTCGGCAATCTTTTTCTTAAATAATTAATTTAAAACTATACAGGCGGTGTAAAAAATGGAAAGAAAAGTTAAAGTTGGTATTATCGGATGCGGCGGTATCTGTAACGGCAAGCATATGAAGGCACTTACAAGCCTTAACTATGTTGAAATTGTTGCTCTTTGCGATATTATCGTTGAGCGTGCTTATGAAACAAGAGATAAATTTAATCTTGGTGAAAATGTAGCGGTTTATGAGGATTACAAAGAGCTCCTTAAGGACGAATCAATCGAGGTTGTTCACGTTCTTACTCCTAACCGTTCACACAGCTTTATAACGATCGATGCTCTTGAGGCAGGCAAGCACGTTATGTGTGAAAAGCCAATGGCTAAAACTGCTGCGGAAGCTCAGGCTATGCTTGATGCAGCAAAGAGAACGGGCAAAAAGCTTACAATCGGTTATCAGAGCCGTTGGAGAGACGAATACCTCTACCTCAAAAAGGCTTGTGAAGACGGTGAACTTGGTGATATCTACTACGGCAGAGCAATCGCACTTCGCAGACGTGCCGTTCCGACATGGGGCGTTTTCCTTAACGAATATGAGCAGGGTGGCGGACCGCTTATCGATATCGGTACTCACGCTCTTGACCTCACACTCTGGCTTATGGATAACCACGAGCCGAAGATGGTAGTCGGCACATCATACAAAAAGCTCGGCAAACAGGTCGGCACAGCTAACGCATGGGGTGACTGGGACACAGAAAAGTTTACTGTTGAAGATTCAGCTTTCGGTTTTGTTGTTATGAAAAACGGTGCAACAGTTTCTGTCGAATCAAGCTGGGCTCTTAATATTGCAGACCCAATGGAAGCAACTGTTATGATCTGCGGTGACAAGGGCGGTGCAGACACAATGGGTGAAGATGACCTTCGTATCAACTTCGTAAAGAACGGACGTCAGGTTATCGAAACTCCTAACTTCGACTGTGGCGGTGTTGCTTTCTACGACGGCGACAGCACAGATCCCGAAGTGCTTGAGGCAAACGGCTTCTATCAGGCAATTATCAATGACACAGAAGTTCCGACAAAGCCTGAACAGTCACTTGTTGTTACTCAGATTCTTGAAGCAATCTATGAATCTGCAAAGACAGGTAAACCCGTATATTTTGAATAAATAAGCAAAGGACGGTCAGACTTAATAATTTGTTTATAAGTCTGCCGTCCGTTTTAACAGGAGAAAAAGCTATGTATAAATATAACGCTGAATATTGGAATAATGCAAAATTAATCAAAACGGATATGAAGCCCTATGCCGATTTCGAAAATTCACCGTGGGCAGACGACGAGGAAAAGGCAAAATTTCAGTTTTCTGACGTTCGTTGTGACGACGGTATGCCGATGTTTGCAACGGATTTCGAAGCGGAAAGTTTCACTTCAGTAAAATTAAGTTTTACAGCTCTCGGCTGTATCGATATCTATATCAACGGCAAAAGGGTAGGTAACGATGAGCTTAAACCCGGCTGGACTAATTATAATAAGAGAACCCTCTATTATGAATATGACATAACGTCATATATTACTGCAGGTGAAAACCGAATTCTTCTTGTTGCGGCACCAGGTTGGTATCAGGGAAGAATATGCGGTGGCTACTACGGTGCACATATGCCTGCTGTAATGGCTTGTGTAACAGTTGAAAATGACAACTCAAAAACAGCTTTTATCACAGACGAAAGCTGGAAGGCTACCTGTGGCGGACAGATCCGCACAGCGGACATCTGGGACGGTGAATACCGCGACGGAAGATTCGACAGCTATGAAAAGATTTCCTGTGCCGATTATGATATTTCGGGTTGGAAGCAGGCTGAAATCTGTGATTACTTTGACGGTGAAATCACTCCGTTTGTCGGTCCTACTGTCCGTGTAAGAGACGGTCTTGGCTTCGGTGCTGAAAAAATGACCGTTTACGAAAACACAAAGGATAACGGTACAAAGTTCGGTGAAATTGACGTTGTGTCAGAACCCGAAAATCTTCCTGTTGTTCTCAAAAAAGGACAGAAGCTTGTTGTTGACATAACTCAGGAGGTTGTTGGCTGGGTAAACCTTAAGCTCAAAGGTGAGAAGGGTACAACAGTCAAGGTCCGCTATGCTGAATTCCTTAACGATTCAGGCGATGTTGAACGCGGAAATGATGGTCCGAAAGGAAGCGTATATACTGTTAACCTTCGTTCTGCAAAGGGTAAGAGCCATTATGTGCTCAACGGTAACGGTGAAGAAGTTTACAGACCGACTTTTACTTTCTTCGGCTTCCGATATGTAGAAATTTCTGTAGACGGTGATGTCGAAATTACAGGCTTCAAGGCTGAAGTTGTAGGTTCAGATACAAAAGAAATCGGCTGTATGGAAACTTCAGACGAGCTTGTGAATAAGCTTATATCCAACGTTATCTGGGGTCAGAGAAGTAACTATCTCTTTATCCCGACAGACTGTCCGCAGCGTGATGAAAGACTCGGTTGGACAGGTGACGCTCAGGCATTCAGCGTAACTGCGGCTTACAATGCCGATGTCAGCGGATTCTTCAAAAAATGGATGCAGGATATGCGTGATGCACAGAGCGACGGAGGTGCATACGGTGATATCGCACCAAGAGTATCGTACTGCAGTTCTGACAATGCAACTGCCTGGGGCGACGCAGGTGTTATTATTCCTTACAATCTTTATAAGCTCTACGGTGACAAGGAATTCATTGAAGAACACTATCCATCAATGGAAAAGTATATCGCTAATCTTATCGAAAACTATGGTTTTGAAGGTCCGATTCCTCGTTACGGTGATTGGCTTGCATATGACTACTGTAAGAATGAATATCTCGCATCAGCGTTCCTTGTGCACGATATCGATATGATGATATTTATGAGCGAGGAGCTCGGCAAAGCAGACAGAGCTGAGCATTACAGAGCGTTGAGAAAAGAGGCTCACAAATATTTTGTTGATACATTTATGGAAAACGGTGAGCTTATCGGAAAAACTCAGACAGACTATGTTATCGCAATTGCATTTGACCTTATCGAGGGCGATTATCTGAAGCAGGCTTCGGAAGAGCTTGTACAGAAGATTAGAGATAACGGTAATCGTCTGTCAACAGGTTTTGTAGGCACTTACAATCTGTGTCCGGTACTTTCAAAAATTGGTGAAGATAACCTTGCTTATACTCTTCTTATGCAGAGAAACGAGCCTTCATGGCTTTACAGCGTTGATCAGGGAGCAACAACAATCTGGGAGCGTTGGAATTCATATACATTAGACAAGGGCTTCGGCGATGTTGGTATGAACTCCTTTAACCACTATGCTTACGGTTCTGTTCAGGAATGGATGTACCGCTATATGGCAGGTATTGAAACTGACGGTGTCGCATTCAAAAACATTCTTCTTCAGCCAAGAGTTGATACAAGAACTGCTGACGAGCTTCCTGACGGTCAGCAGAGAATGAAGTGGATACGCTGTTCATACAATTCAGTTGCAGGCCTTATCGAAAGCAACTGGCGAAACGACGAAAGCTTTGTTTATGAATGTACGGTTCCCGCTGAGTCATCAGCAACGCTTCTTCTTCCTGTTTTCACGAGTGGTGTTGTCATCAACGGTGTTGAACACAGCTTTGATGAGTTTGAAAAGCAGGGTGACTGTGCCGTAATCAAGCTTGGTGCAGGCAGCTATATTTTTGAGGAAGTGTAATTTATGACAGGAAATAAATCCTTGTGTCTGGCTCTCGGAATGCAGCTTGATATCCCTGTAATTGACCAGCCGGAACTGCTTAAGACAGCAGGTTTTGATCGCTTCGCTTTTGACAGAGAAAAAAAAGGCACCTCAGAATTAACTGAGGTGCTGATGAAAAAAGCTGAAAAGCTTGATTTATTCTGCGAGTATATCCACGCACCGTTTTACGGAATGAATGATATCTGGCACGATGAAAGCGGGGAGCTTGCTGAAGTTATGCTCAAAGACCTGTATGCCACAATTAATGACTGCAGTGATTTTGGTGTTAAGTATGCCGTTATTCACGCTATTATCGGTATGGATAACTGCAATCCGACATCTCTCGGACTTGAACGTCTTGATGATGTTGTTGATTATGCCGTGAAAAAGAATGTCTGCCTTGCTTTTGAAAATACGGAAGGCGAGATGTACCTTGAGGCGATCCTCAACCGATACAGAGATGTTAAAAATATCGGTTTCTGCTTTGATTCGGGTCACGAGCTTTGTTATAACTACGGTAAGGATATTCTTTCAAAGTACGGTGAGCGTCTTTTTGTTACTCATCTTAATGACAATATGGGTATGACAGGTGATGAACTGACATTTTATGATGATTCTCATCTTCTTCCGTTTGACGGAATTGCCGATTGGAACGGAATAGCAAAAAGAATAAAGTCGTTTGATTATAACGGAACGCTTTCTTTTGAAGTGATTTCAAAAGGCAGACCGACAAGAACGGATAACGATATTTATAAAAATTTATCATCACAGGAATATGTCAATAAGGCTTATTCAAAGGCTGTTGAATTTGTAAATCTGCTTGAAACTATATGAATAAACCCCTGAAACAGTTGCTTCTGTTTCAGGGGTTTAAATATTTCAGACTAAATTATTTCTCGGTTTTGGGAGAAATAACGTATTTGAAAACAAGTGCTGCAAGTGCTGCACCAACAAGAGGAGCGAGAATGAATACCCAAACCTGGCTGAGAGCTGTACCGCCTTCTAAAACAGCAGGAGCGAGGCTTCTTGCAGGATTTACAGATGTTCCTGTGAGAGGAATACCGATGATGTGAACAAAAGTGAGTGTAAGACCGATTACAATCCCTGCAATATTGGATATTTTCTCGTTTGAAGTAACTCCGAGAATTGTCAAAACAAAAACGAATGTGAGAACAATTTCAACAACGACTGCACCTGTTGAGGTCAGATTAACTGCGCTGAGTTCGCCGAAACCGTTACTTCCGAAGCCCGTAAGCTCTGCGTTTTTTGTTATAAAAGCAAGAATTCCGCTTCCTGCAAATGCACCTGCAATCTGTGCGATAATGTAACCGATGAAATCAGGGAAGCTGAGACCGCCGTTGATAAGCACAGCAAGGGAAACGGCAGGGTTTACGTGACAGCCTGAAATGTGACCGATTGCATATGCGGCAGCAACGATTGAAAGACCGAATGCGAGTGCAATTGCGAGAACACCGAGTGTTCCGTTACCTGTACCTCCGGAAAGTCCTCCTGTAACAACTGCTGTTCCGCAACCGAAAAGAACAAGAATCATTGTGCCGATGAACTCAGCAACATATTTTTTGATGTTCATAATTTTACCTCCTTGAAGCAATTCTGATCTTTAAAATTATAGCACCAACAGTTTGTACTGTCAACACAGACGTTTACCATCGGTTACGGGGCTGATGGTTTATCTGTTGCGGACAGTTGCAGTTGACGAGTATCGTGTCCTCACCGATTATGTCAATGTCACACCAGGGGATAACTATATCCTCACATTTGCCGAAGAAACCCATCATTCTGCTTTTTCCGTAAATTACAATCGAAACAAGCTTTCCGTTTGCAATATCGATTTCAACATCATCAACGTTGCCAAGCCTTGCACCGTTGGATTTACAGATGACTTCTTTGTTTCTTAATTCAGCGATACAGCAACTCATACAAAAACCTACCATTCATTTTGTTTGTTATTAACAAGGGGATTGTTATTGTAAATAATCTGATTTTATGTTAAAATGTATCTGTACAATAATATTATGAAAGGTGTGTAATTATGAAAAAATTAATTTCACTCATTCTTTCAGTTGTTATGGTTTTCTCAATCGGCAGCGTTTGCTTCAATGTTAATGCATTTGCTGAAGCAGAAGCTCCTGAGGCTCCCGTAATACCTGAAATTTCTGTTGATTCAGAATTCATTATGGACGAGTTTGCATTCTGGATAGGCTCACTTGGTCTTGACAGTATGAAATTCCCGTCAGATGCTGATGAATTTACAGATATGCTTCTTAAATTCCTTTACGGTATCGTTGATAAGCTCATCGACGTGCTTCTCAAGGCAATCAACCTTGTTGTTCCGTCAATCGACTTCCCTGACAAGGAAACATACGTGAACGATCAGTTCTATCCGGGTATGGATGAATATCTTGAAGCTCCCGCACCGGGTGCTGTATGGAACTTAGGTTACGGCAGCGGCTCAATCCAGACAGGTAACGAGATGGACGGCAAGCATTATGTCGGCGGCAGCCTTTCTTTCCCGAGCCCGAAGACAGTTTCTGCTGTTTATGATGATCAGCGTGTACGTTGCGTAGCTCTTAACGACGGTAGCGGCAGAGGCACTGTTGTTTTTGCGGTTGTTGACGCGTTCGGCCTTTCAAACACAGACGTTGCTGGTATCCGTGCACAGCTTGCAGATTATGCAAAGGCAAACAACATCGTTGGTATCAATATCGCTGTTCTTCATCAGCACAGCTGTGTTGACACATTCGGTATGAACGGTGACCTTCTTAAGATGGTGTTCACAAACCCTGCTTCAAACGTAGCAAACAAGCTTTTTGGTACAGACCTCAAGCTCCTTGACGGTAGAAATCCGGAGTTTATGGCAAACCTTTACAATGTAACAGAGCAGGCTGTCAAGACTGCTGTTGAAACAATGGAAGAAGGTAAGATGTACTACTCAACAGCTGATATAGAAGATCTTCTCAGAGAAAAGAGAGATCCTTACGTTGTTGACGGCGATCTTCACCGTTTCCGTTTTGTTCCCGCTGACGGCAGCAAAGAAACATGGATTGTTGACTCTCCGAGCCACTGTGTAGGTAACGGTGCTGCAGGTACAGAAGTTACAGGTGACTATCCGTACTATATGGAGCAGATCATCAACAAGAAGGAAAACGCTAATTTTATGATGGTTCTTGGTGCAGAGCTTGCAATCTCTTCAGACTACAAACCGCTTAATCTCCCTGAAAATTATGAAAGCATTGAGGGTATCAACGCTTACGCTACAGAGCTTGTAAGACGTCTTGTTGAAGAATCAACTGAAGAAGTAGAGGTTGCTCCTCTCCTTAACTTCAAGATGGCTCAGTATTACGTTCCTGTAACAAACCAGATTCTCCTCTTCGCAGGTAAGCTTGGTGCAATTTCAAATACTGTTGTCGGCCTTGATGCAATGGATCGTGAAGCAGAGATTCTTACAGAAATCGGTTACCTTGAATTGGGTACAGATATCGCTGTTGCTCTTGTTCCAGGTGAGCTTGAAGCTGCAATCGCATATGGCGGATGCCTTGGTGCAGACGATTCATGGACATACGAAGACTTTGACTATCCTTCAATGCAGGAAGTTGTAGGCGAGGATAAGAAGCTCCTTGTGTTCGGTCTTATGAACGATCAGGTTGGTTACATCCTTCCTGACAACGAATTCAAGAGCCTTCTTGCAGGTGAAAATGAAGAAATTGTTGCTTCAGGTAACAAAGCAGGTTCAAACACAATCGAAGCTTTCATCAGCCTTATGGAAACAGTTAAATAATAAAAAATTAAGGGGTTGTCTTTTGACAACCCCGTTTTTTAGATTATGAAGCCTTGTGGCTTGCAATTATCAGAAGTTTCTTGCAATTGCGTTTGCTGTAAGAAGCTTGATAATTGTGCGGAATGAAAAGAGAGACTTTTCTTTCGCGATCTCACTGAGCAATACTTCCTGAGCCTCATAATACATTTTTTCGTTTGACATATGATTCATTCCTTTCTTTTGTTTCGGTATTTCTCTTACCGTGGCTTTATTATAGCACCATATTTTACCTTTGTCAAGCGTTTTGCACAAAGAATATATGAATTGTTTGTTAATAATCACGAAACGATGTGTGAAGTGATGTGAATATTATCAATATAAAATGGAATGAATTGCCTGATTTATTGTGAATATTAACGAAAAACGAATCAACAGCCTTCATCGAAAATAATGAAGACTGTTGATTTTTTACAATTAATATACTTTAAATTCAGAAATTGTAGCAAATTCTCTGGTTTTTTCAATTACGAGTTTAATTCGTCTTGCTTCCATCGGAGCAATTATGCAAATCTTCTTTCTGCCGATTGTTGTGCCTTTGTATATTTTGTGCCAACGCTTATCGTAGTAATAGTAAAGCGAGAATTTTTCAATCTGCTGTCCTGTTGCTACATTTTCAGCAAGAACAATTTTATCGATTGAACGAACCTCTTTCATATCGACAATGATTGAAGTCTTGCGGTTATCGGGGGAAGATTTGAAATATGATTTGCCTGAATTAATGAACTTTTCAGAATGAAGCTCGTCACTGCATCCGTTTGAAGTGAACTCTGCACCTTCCGTGAAGTTTTCCTTAAATTCAAGCTCAAGCTGTGCACCGAGTGTGACAAGCTGTTCAAGATCTTTTGTATCAATACGTCCCGTGTGGGAAGGTGAAACATTAAGGATAAAAGTACCGTTATTGCCGACAGATTTGAAATAGCTCATAACAGCTGTTGAAAGAACCTGAAGGCTTGAGGTTTCGTGGTCGTGGAAGAACCATCCTGGACGCATCTTCATATCCATAATCGCAGGGAACCATACAAGCTCCTTAGCTTTCTTTATCTTTTTACGGCTGCCGAGGTCGGTCTGCACAAGCTTTACTGCAGGAGCATCGTTGATAAGCTCTTTGGAAACAACGCTCCATTCGCTCTGTCTGCCGATTCCCGAATGGTTACCGCACCAACGGATATCGGGGCCGCAGTTGCATATCATTGCATTCGGCTGAAGCTCGCGGATAGTTTTGTAATATCTTTCCCAATCGTAAGGCTGTTTACCGCTTTCATCACGCTCAAACCATACGCAGAAAATGTCACCGTAATTTGTACAAAGCTCTGTAAGCTGATTCACAAAGAAATCGTTATACTTTTCTGTGCCGAAGGTCGGTTCGTGCATATCGTACGGAGAAAGGTAAATTCCGAACTTGATATCTTCGTTTCTGCATTCTTCGCTGAGTTCTTTTACCATATCGCCTTCGCCGTCAAGCCACGGTGAATTTTTTACGCTGTGCTCGGTATATGCACTCGGCCAAAGGCAGAAACCGTCCGAAAATTTACAGGTAAGAATAAGACCCTTCATTCCTGCTGACTTAATTCCCTTGACCCACTGCTTTGCAGAAAAATCCGCAGGCTTGAAGTATTTCTCAGGCTCACGTCCTGAACCCCATTCGGTGTTGGTGAATGTATTCATTCCGTAGTGAATGAAGGCGATGAATTCTGTGTCCATAAATTCAAGCTGTGCCTTTGAGGGAACAACCGAATTTGCTTTTTTGATATAACTCTTGACTGCCATAGTATAAACCTCTGAAAGTTATAATAATTATCTGTTATTGTACCATTTTCAGTACTTAATTGCAATATGCGCTTGTTGCAAATATGTGTTTTTTATAGTATAATTCAGCTATACTTTTATTGCGGAGAGATTTTATGCTCAGACTTATTACGGGACGCATATCGGGCGGCAAAACAACAAGGATATACGAAAAAATCAGAACTATGGTTGAAAAGGATGAAAGCGTAATGCTTATCGTCCCGGAACAGTATTCCTTTAAAACGGAAAAGACTATGCTCGAAATGCTCGGAGCCAAAGGTGCGGACAAGGTCGAAGTGCAGAGCTTTTCTTTCCTTGCCGAAAAACTTCTTAAAAAATACGGGCTTAATTCTTTGCCGCGTCTTGATGACAGTACAAGAGCATTGATGATGAGTCTTGCACTTGAAAGCGTACACGATTCTCTGCAGGTTTACGGTAAGCACAGATATTCGGCGGCTGTTATAACACAGATGCTTAAAATGATCAAGGAATTAAGGCAGTGCTCAGTTTCTGCACAGATGCTTCACGAAGCTTCGCTTAAGCTCGGGAACAGCCTTCTCAAGTCCAAGGTCGACGAGCTTTCTTTGGTAACCGAAGCGTATACGGCAATTGTTGAGAATAGCTATTTTGATGAAGAATGTGCACTTGATGTTCTTTGTAAAGTCATCGATGAACATAAAGAATTTGCGGGGAAAACAATTTTTTTTGACGGCTTCCGTGGCTACACAAGCCAGCAGCTGGATGTTATGAAACGTATCCTTGCACAGTCAGATGATGTTTATGTTACATTGTGTACGGATAAAACTTCTGAAACCGATGATTTTTCATCCTTCGCACATACAAAACGTACCTTACGTAAGCTTATAAACATTGCAAAAGAAAATTCAGTTGCAATTGCACCTGTTGAGGTTGCAGATGAATTTAACGAAAAAAGATATACAAATCCCGAGCTTGATTTACTTGAAAAAAGCTTGTTTGAGGATGAGTACGAAATATATGAAAATCCGACGGAGAATATCGTTGTCTGCTCTGCGGAAGATTTTGAAAGTGAGTGTAATTTTGTTGCACACACGGTCAAAAAGCTTATCCGTACCGAAAATCTGAGATGCAGGGATATTGCAATCATCAGCCGAAGCGAGAATAACTATACCCGTCAACTCCGTGCTGCTCTTAAAAAGCACGGTGTGCCTGTTTTTGATGACAGACGCCAGCCGATACAGACTCAGCCTCTTGTTGAATTTGTGCTGAGTGCCGTGGATATTGCGGTCAGCGGATTTTCCTGCGACAGCGTTATGCGCGTGCTGAAAACGGGACTTACAGACCTTTCGGTAGAAGAAATATCGGAGCTTGAAAATTACGCACTTATGTGGCAGATTAACGGCAATAAGTGGCTTGATGAATGGACGGCACATCCTGACGGACTTGGCGAAAAGATGCTTGAAAAGGATCAGGCTAAGCTCGACAAAATAAACCTTTCAAGAAAAGCGGTTGTTGAAGAACTGCAGAAGTTAAGATTCGAACTCAGAGAATGTAACGGTCTTACAGCGGCACAGGCAATTTACAGACTCCTTGTGAAAATGAATGTGCCTGAAAACCTTAAAGCTCTTGCATTGCACCTTCATGAAAAGGGCGAAACAGAACTTGCAAATGAGCAGGACAGAATATGGGATGTGGTTATTGAAATTCTTGACCGCATCGCGGCTTCACTTGAGAAAACAAGCCTTCAGCCGAAGCGATTCAGCGAACTTCTTAATCTTATTGTATCGATGTATACAATAGGTAACGTTCCGCAGGGGCTTGACGAAATTGTCATAGGCAGTGCCGACAGAGTGAAAACAACTGCACCGAAGGTTGTTTTTGCTGTCGGTGTAAATGACGGATTGTTCCCGATGATTCCGACAGCGAACGGAATCCTTACGGACGAGGACCGTCGGGTTCTTTCTGAGCTCGACCTTAAGATGGACGATAACTTTGAAGAAAAAATGATGGAGGAGCGTTTCATCGCATACAGTACGCTCTGCAGTCCTTCAGATAAGCTTTATGTTACATATTCGCGAAAGGATATCACAGGTGCACAGCTTACACATTCGGAGCTTGTGACACAGATTAAGCAGATTTTTCCGAAGGTAACTGTTGTGGATACGGTAGTAACTCCCGAAATCGATTTTGTAGAGGGAGATGCAGCGGCTTTTGAGCTTATGGCAAGGCTTACACCGAAAGGCGGTGTTATGCAGAAAACTCTTGAAAAATATTTTTCTTCAAGAGATGACTATAAGGACAGGCTTGCCTCCCTGAAGCGTGCTGTTAAAAAAGACGATTTTTCAATAGAAGATAAAGATATTTCGAAAAAGCTTTTCGGAATGGATATGTATATGTCAGCTTCAAGGGTAGAAGTGTTCCATAAATGCCCGTTCCAGTATTTCTGTAAATACGGACTCAATGCCCAGCCAAGGAAGGTCGCGGAGCTTGACCCGATACAGAAGGGTACGGCTATTCACTATATTCTTGAAAATCTTATTGCGGCTTACGGCAGTAACGGTCTTTGCGAAATGAGCAAGGAACAACGAGATAAACGTGTTATCGATATGCTTGAAGCTTATTTCAGCGAAATTCTTGTTCCCGGTGAGGATATGGGCGAACGTTTCAATTATCTTTACCGTCAGCTCGGTTTCATTGTCTGCGAGGTTGTGGACAGGCTTGTTGCCGAATTTTCGGTAAGCGAATTTGAACCTGTTGCATTTGAGCTTAAAATAGATAACGACGGTGAAATCCCTGCTTACGAAATTGAACTTCGTGACGGCGGAACACTTAAAATCAAAGGCTCAATAGACAGAGTTGACGTTATGACTCAGAAAGACGAAGCGTTTGTACGCGTTGTTGACTACAAGTCAGGCGGTAAAAAGTTTGACCTTAACGAGGTTTTCAACGGTCTTAATATGCAGATGTTGATTTATCTTTTTGCAATCTGGCGAAGCGGATTCAGAGATTATAAGGATATAAAGCCTGCAGGAATTCTGTATATGCCCGTCAACGCTCCGTATGCAAGTGTCGGCCGTGACGAGGGTGAGGACGAGATTCAGGCACAGAAACAGAAAGCGACGAAGATGAGCGGAATGGTGCTTGATGACAGCCGTGTTATCTATGCGATGGACAGCCGACTTTCGGGCGATATTGTTCCTGCATCCGTTAAAAAAGACGGAGAAAATTCTGGTACGCTCATTTCACTCAAGCAGATGGGACTTCTTATGAAAAGGGTTGAAAAAATCCTTGAGGATATGGCAGTAAGCCTTCACGAAGGTGAAATTGCAGTCCGTCCTGCATTTGCACAAACTACCACCAGTCCGTATCACGATGTATGTAAGTACTGTGATTATAAGGATGTCTGCGGACTTGATGAAGATACAAAGAAAAAAGAAATTTTCAAAATAAAACACGATGACAGCCTCAGAATGCTTGGAGGTGAGGACGATGCCTGAATGGACCCCTGAACAGAAAAATGCAATAGATTCGCGTAACGGTACTGTCCTTGTTTCTGCTGCCGCAGGCTCAGGTAAAACCGCCGTGCTCGTTGAACGAGTTATCCGTCGGCTTATGGACAGGGAAAAGCCTTGCTCTGCGGATAAGCTTCTTATTGTAACGTTCACTCGTGCGGCAACTCAGCAGATGAAGGAAAGAATATTCAAAGCAATCAGCGAAGAGCTTAAGAAGAATCCTTCCGATGAGCATCTCAAACGTCAGCTTATGATGCTTCCTTTTGCTAAAATCAGCACGATTGACAGCTTCTGTAACGATATAGTCAAGGCTAATTTTCACGAGCTTGAGCTGTCGCCTGATTATAAGCTGATTGAGGGTGCACAGCTGAAAATACTTGAAGCTGAAGCTGTCGGCAGAACTCTTGATGAGTTCTATAAAGAAAATTCACCTGATTTCTGTGAGCTTGTCAATGTCCTTGCGAGCGGTACGGACGACAGTGCACTCAGTGACTTGGTCCTTAAGCTTTACCGACATTCAATGGCTTTCGCAAGACCTGGTGCTTGTCTTGATTCTTTGATGATGCCGTATCGCGAGAAAGGCTCTTTACCTCAGACAAGCTGGGGCAGGGTTGTCCTTCTTCACGCGCTGAATGTAGTCGGCAGGTGTTTACGTATTGTAGAAATGATGCTTAAATGCCTTGATGAAGACGAAACCGTCAACGAAAAGTACGGTGCAAGTGTACGTGAAACAGATATGTGTGTCCGTGAGCTGTATGAGCTTATGCTTAACAACAAATGGGACGAAACAATTGAAGCCTTGCAGGCTCTTAAATTGCCTTCACTCGGCAGACTTCCTACGGGTTATTCTTCGCCACAGGCTGAGTTTATAAAAGCACAGAAAAAGGCAGTTACGGAACAGCTTAAGAAAAAGCTTCCGCCTTATTTCTGTGTAACGGAAGAGGAACATAAGGGTGATATGGAATACCTTGAACCGATAGCCGATAAGCTGATCGGTGTTGTCAAAAGGTATTCGGAAATCCTTTGGGAAGAAAAGGCGAAAATCAACGGTGTGGATTTTTCGGATATAACACACCTTGCACTTAAATTGCTTGTTTCTTTTGATGAAGACGGTAATGCACACAAAACTGACCTTGCAAAAGAGTTTTCGGAAAAGTTCGATGAAATACTCGTCGATGAGTTTCAGGATATCAATGAATTGCAGAATACTCTCTTCAGTGCAGTTTCAAAAGACGACAGCAATATGTTTATGGTTGGCGACGTTAAGCAGAGTATTTACCGTTTCCGTCAGGCAATGCCTGAGATTTTTCTCAGCCGCCGCGATGTGCTTGAGGATTATGTGGAAAACAATTATCCTGCAAAAATCACGCTTGACCGTAATTTCCGAAGCCGTGAGGGTGTGACCGAAAATATTAACTTCGTTTTCCGTCAGCTTATGTCAACTGAAGTCGGCGGACTTGATTATGACGAAAAAGAAGCCCTTGTTGCAGGAGCTAAAGATTATAAGGAATGCGATTTTCCGCAGGCTGAGCTTCATATAGTAGGCTCACTTGAGGACGGCAACAATGTAAACCGTGAAATTGAAGCACAGCACATTGCCGAAACAATTAACTCAATAATCAGACACGGTATGCTTGTAAGCGATAAGGACGGTCAGCGACCGGCTACATACAGGGATTTCTGTATTCTTATGAGAGCAACAGGCGGTGGAAGAGCAGAGCTTTATGCAGACATTCTTGCACAGAACAATATTCCTGCCTATGTTTCGAATAAGACGGGCTTTTTCTCTTCAACAGAGGTAAGCACTGTTATAAATCTTATGCGAATCGTGGATAATCCGCTTCAGGACATACCTCTTCTTGCAGTAATGCTTTCACCGATTTACGGCTTCACGGCAGATGAGCTTGCCGACATGCGAATCGATGAAAGAAAGAAACCGCTTTATCATTGTGTGCTTAATGCGGCAGATAACGGCAATAAAAAATGCATCGGTTTCCTTGAAAAGCTTGATAATCTCAGAATGCTTTCATCAACTCTTTCCTGCTCGGAATTTGTCCGTGAGCTTTATGAGGTAACGGGCTTCAAGGCGATTGCATCAGCACTTAAAAACGGATCTCAACGTAATGCAAATCTTAATATGCTTCTTGATTATGCCGCAAAATACGAGGAGTCGGGGAAACGAGGTCTTTCAGGCTTTATCAGGTTCATTGATAAGGTTCAGCGTCAGGACGGCGACCTTGAAAGTGCATCCGATGTTTCGGAGGCAGCGGATGTTGTCCGTATTATGACGATTCACAAAAGTAAAGGTCTTGAATTCCCGGTTTGTATACTTGCTGACCTTAACAACTCATTCACGAACGATAATCAGAGAAGTGTAGCTGCTTTTCATCCCGATTTCGGTATCTGTTTTGACCGAAGAGATTCACAGACAAAGTGTAAATATTCAACCGTAGGCAAAAAAGCACTCGTTCTTGCAGAAAAAGCGTCTTCTGCTTCTGAAGAGCTTCGTGTTCTTTATGTTGCAATGACACGAGCCGAAGAACGTCTTATCTGCGTTACACGTTATGATAATATAGAAAACAAACTTGCAGATCTTGCTCTTTGTGTCGGTGAAGAAATGTCAATCAATTCTTTCGACGTGCTTAATAAAAACTCAATGGCTGACTGGATTATTATGTCTTTCCTTCGTCATCCCGATGCTTCAAAGCTTCGTGTTATGGCAGGCTATGATGAAATGAAAACCCTTCATTGCACACAAAGACTTTCGGTAAGTGTTGTAAATTCTGTAAGCGAAGCTGAAAAAACAGCGGATACCGAAGAAAGTGTAAAGCCTGACGAGGAATTGCTTGCTGAAATCAGGAAAAGGGCAGAGTATGTGTACCCGTATGCTGACCTTGCCTTTGTTATGGCAAAAACAGCTCCGTCTGACCTTGATGCCCACGGCTTCAGCACTCAGTATTTTGCCTCAAGAAAACCGCAGTTCCTCAGCAAGTCGGGGATGAATCCTGCTTCAAGAGGTACGGCAACCCATAAATTTATGGAATTCTTTGATTATAATGCTCCGTTTGATGTTGATATGCAGATTGCACGTATGGTCGAAGAAAGACATCTTACCGAAGCTGAGGCGGATGTGCTTGAAAGAAACAAGCTTAAAAAGTTCTTTGAAAGCGAAATTGCACAGCGTATTAAAAATTCACCGAAGCTTTTCAGGGAGAAAAAGGTGACTGTCGGTATAAAGGCAGGCGAGCTTTATCCCGAGCTTCCCGAAAATCTTCGCGGTGAGCTTGTTGTTGTGCAGGGTTACGTCGATTGTGCGTTTGTTGAAGACGGTGAGCTTGTTATAGTTGACTATAAAACAGATAGAGGAGTAACGATGCAGGAGCTCTGTGAGCGATACAGAGGACAGCTTAAAATGTATGAATTTGCACTTTCCGAGTGTACGGGAATGGCTGTCAGGGGTACTCTGATTTACTCTTTTGAAAATGCTGAATATATTGCTTTATAAAAAATTAAAAAAACAGTTGCATTTTTGAAAATTGTGTGATAAAATAGCTTCTGCGTGAATATTACGAAAGAGGTGACACTAATGAAGGAAGGAATCCATCCTAAGTACGAAAAGACAGTTGTTCGTTGTGCTTGCGGTAATGAGATAGAAACTCGTTCTACCAAGGAGAATTTGCGTGTTGATATTTGCTCAAAATGTCATCCGTTCTTTACAGGTAAGCAGAAGCTTGTTGATACAGGCGGACGTGTTGACCGTTTCAATAAGCGTTTCAATTTGTCAAAATAATTTGATGAAGATAAGGCGGTGCTTTTGCGCACCGCCATATTTTTTAGGTGGTGACACAGTTGGAATACAGGACAATACTTAACGAGTCGAGCGATGAGTTCATCGAAAGAAAATCAAGGTTTATAGGCTATATAAAGCCCGTCACAACGCAGGAAGAGGCTGTCAGCTTTATAAATGAAATAAAGTCAAAGCATTGGGATGCAACCCATAATGTCTATGCTTATGTTCTTCGTGAGGGGCAGGTACGTCGATATTCCGACGACGGTGAGCCTCAGGGTACGGCAGGAATTCCCGTGCTTGATGTTTTGCTTAAAGAAAACGTTACTGACTGTGTTGTTGTTGCAACAAGATATTTCGGAGGCACACTTCTCGGTGCAGGCGGACTGGTACGTGCCTATTCACATACAGCAAAAATTGCCGTAGATGCAGGTCAGGTTATAACAATGAAGCTCTGCAAAGTGCTTAAGGTAACCTGTGACTATAATTTTTACGGCAGACTCAATTCGTTCATTCCTGAAATGGGTGGAGTGATTGACGATACGGAGTTTGCGGATAACGTAACCGTTACCTTCAAATTGCCTGTCGGCGATGTAGCTTCTTTCGACGCAAAACTTGTTGATATGAGCTTCGGTAAGTTTCATACAGAAGAAATTGGCGAAGAATTTAAATATTTTTAAATTTTTTGAAGGAAAAATAACTTTTTTGGAGTATATAATAAATAGAGAAGTAAAACAGGAGGGATGACAGTGAAAACGGTAAGAGAGATTACTTGCGAAAACGAGCATAAAATTTTGAGTGCAAATGCTTCTTTTGCTGACCAAAGCCGCGGAAGAATACGCCCTGAAGAGGAATGTGAGCTCCGCACCTGCTTTCAGCGCGACCGTGACCGTGTAATTCACTCGAATTCTTTCCGCAGACTTAAACATAAAACTCAGGTTTTCCTGTCGCCTCAGGGTGACTATTACCGAACAAGACTTACTCATACTCTCGAAGTTGCGCAGATTGCAAGGACAATCGCAATTGCACTCGGTCTTAATGAAACCCTGACAGAGGCAATTTCACTCGGACACGATCTGGGGCATACTCCATTCGGTCACGCAGGTGAAAGAGCACTCAACAGCGTTTGCGACGGAGGTTTCCGCCACTATGAGCAGAGTTTAAGAGTTGCAGATGTTATTGAAAAGGAAGGCAGAGGACTTAATCTTACTCTGGAAGTGCGTGACGGAATTGAACGCCACACCTCGGGCAAGGAAGCTTTTACACTTGAAGGAAGAATAGTCCGCCTTGCCGACCGTATTGCATACATAAATCACGACATTGACGATGCTGTCCATGCTCGTGTGCTCAAAGAAACCGATATCCCCGCAGATATCCGCGAAACTTTGGGTCAGAATAAATCACAGCGAATTAACAAGCTTGTTCTTTCTGCTGTAAATAACAGTAAAAACGATATCATTCTCGGTGAGGATTGTGCAGATGCTTTTGCAACCCTGCACAGCTTTATGTTCGAAAGAGTGTATACGAATCCCGTTTGTAAGGGTGAGGAAGCAAGAGCGATTGAAATGATCAAATGGCTTTATGAATACTTCCTTATGAATCCCGACGAAATGCCGTCGGAATACAAGGTGATCCGTGAAAAAGAAGGCGTTGAACGTGCGGCCTGCGACTATATTGCAGGAATGACGGACAGATACGCTGTTCATACCTTCGAAGAACTCTTTGTTCCTCGCTCGTGGGTGGTTATGAAGGGGGATTGAAATGGCAATAAGTGACGAATTCCTCGCTGAATTAAGAGCAAGGACAGACATCGAAAGTGTTATTTCTCCCTACGTAAATCTTTCAAAAAGAGGCAGACTTGTTAAGGGTCTTTGCCCTTTTCATAACGAAAAAACACCGTCATTTACGATTTATACGGACAGTCAGTCATTCTTCTGCTTCGGTTGCGGTGCAGGCGGAGATGCAATAACCTTTGTACGCAGAATCGAAAATCTTGACTATGTTGAAGCTGTTAAGGTTCTTGCCGAGCGTGCAGGGATGAAGATGCCGGAGGACGGATACGACGATTCAATCGCAAAGCACAGGCAGAGGATTCTTGCGGCAAACCGAGAAGCTGCTAAGTTTTTTCACAGCACAATGATGTCGCCACAGGGCAAAATTGGACTTGATTATTTCCTCGGCAGAGGACTGACAATGCAGACAATCAGGCATTTCGGCCTTGGCTATGCACCTGATTCATGGGATGCTCTTCTTAAACATATGCGTTCAAAAGGCTTCACTAATCAGGAGCTTTTCGACGCTAACCTTGTAAGAATGAGTACAAAGGGCGAAAAAACACATTATTACGATAATTTTAAAAACAGAGCAATGGTGCCGATTATCGACCTTCGCGGAAACGTGATTGCTTTTGGCGGACGAGTCCTTGACGATTCGAAGCCTAAGTATATCAACACCTCCGACACGATGGTTTACAAAAAGAGTAACGGCGTTTTTGCACTGAATTTTGCAAAAAACGGCAACCCTTCGCAGATGATAGTTGCGGAAGGATATATGGACGTTATCGCCTTGCATCAGGCAGGCTTTACAAATGCGATTGCCTGTCTTGGTACGGCACTTACGCAGGAGCAGGCAAGGCTTGTTGCACGTTATGCGGATGAGGTTGTGCTTTCTTACGACTCGGACGAAGCAGGACAGAAAGCGACAAAGCGTGCGATTGAAATTTTCAGTAAAACGGGTGTCAAAATCCGTGTCCTTAAGCTTACGGGCGGTAAGGATCCCGACGAAATTATCAAAAAGTTCGGCAAAGAAAAATTCCGAAGTTTAATTGACGGTGCGGCGAATGATATTGAATACAGTATCCTTCGTGAGCGCGATAAATATGACCTCGATTCAATCGACGGTAAAACGAAATTCCTTACTGCAATTGCGGCAACTCTTGCTTCGGCAAATCCGATTGAGCAGGATGCGTATGCGGCAAAGCTTGCTTCTGAAATGCAGATAAGCAAGGATGCGATAATGCTCGAAATAAAACGGGCATATAAACGTAAAGCCGAGGCTGACAAAAAGCTTCGCTTTAACGAGATTGTCAAGGAAACCGTTACCCCGAAGGATGAAATAAATCCTGAAAGAGCAAAGCATATAAGAGCAACAAAAGCGGAAGAAACCTTGCTTTCAAGCCTTATGCTCAATCCTGATTTTTATAAAAAAATCAAGGACGAGCTCAGTGAGGATTTGTTTATAACAGACTTCAATAAAAGGGTTTATAAAGCGTTATCAACCCGACTTGATGAAGGCAGAAGCATTGAGCTTTCAATGTTCTGTGCAGAATTCACTCCCGAAGAAATGGGCAGACTTGCTCAGTTTGAAGCTATGGGAAATGCTATCAGCAATACCGTTGCCGAATGCAACGATTGTATAAAAGTTTTAAAACAAGAAAAAGCGAAAGCCTCGTCAGTAAATGCTGCGGAGCTCAGCGATGAAGATTTCAGAAATCTGTTTAAAAAAACGGACGACAAATAAAGGAGAACTGTTCATGGAAAAATTAACACCCACACCGACAACGGAGAAAAAATCACCTCTTAAGCTCCTTCTTGAAAAGGGTAAGGTGACAGGAAAGCTCACTTCTCAGGAAATTGACCAGGCTCTTATCGATATGGATATCGATATTGAAGAGCTTGACAAGTTTTATGAAACTCTTGAAAATCAGAACATTGAGCTTATAGACGACCTTTCAAACATCGACCTTGAAAGCGTAGATTTCAATATGGATATGCCGAAATCTGCTGAACTTTCAACAGAAGACGTTGACGACAAGGGTCAGGGTAATGACGACCCCGTTAAGGTTTACCTTAAGGAAATCGGACGTATTCCTCTTCTTACAGCTGAGGAAGAAATCGAGCTTGCTGTCCGTATCGTAGACGATGACGAAAGTGCAAAGAAAAGACTTGCTGAGGCTAACCTTCGTCTTGTTGTTTCAATCGCAAAGAGATATGTCGGCAGAGGTATGCACTTCCTTGATCTTATTCAGGAAGGTAACCTCGGTCTTATCAAGGCAGTTGATAAGTTTGACTATACAAAGGGCTTCAAGTTCTCAACTTATGCAACATGGTGGATTCGTCAGGCTATCACAAGAGCTATCGCTGACCAGGCAAGAACAATCCGTATTCCCGTTCATATGGTTGAAACTATCAATAAGGTTAAGAAGACAAACAGCCAGCTTCTTCACAAAAACGGAAGAGACCCGAGTGCTGAAGAAATTGCTGCCGAGCTCGGTATGCCTGTTGCGAAGGTAAGAGAAATTCTTCGTGTTGCTCAGGAACCTGTTTCTCTTGAAACACCGATCGGTGAAGAGGAAGACAGCCATCTTGGCGATTTCATCCCCGATGACGATGCTCCGGCACCGGCAGATGCAGCTTCAATCCTTCTTCTTAAGGAACAGCTTGACGAGGTTCTTAAGACTCTTACTCCGAGAGAGGCAAAGGTTCTTATGCTTCGTTTCGGTCTTGAAGGCGGACATCCTCATACTCTTGAAGAGGTTGGTAAGGAATTTGACGTTACACGTGAGCGTATCCGTCAGATTGAAGCTAAGGCTCTCCGTAAGCTCCGTCATCCGAGCAGAAGCAAGAAGCTTAAGGACTTCCTTGATTAATAACAAACACCGTTTCGCCGCATAAAATACTATGAGGTGAAAAAATGAAACGGCGCAGAAAAATAATAATCCCGACTGTTGCAGTGATTTCGCTCGCAGCAGTCGGTTTTTTCGTCTTTTTGGAGTTAAGAATAAAAAGTGTCAGGGAAGATATATCAATTCTTGAAGCAAACAGTATATCCTCCTCGGCACTTTCAGCAGGACTTGAAAAAGCACTTTCTGATTATAAGCTGAATTATGACGACATAGTCAGCTTCACATACGATTCCGAGGGTAACATAAAATCTCTTTCAACGGATATGGTGGCACTTAACAGTCTTGGTGGTCAGATAGGCTCCAATACAGATAAATATATAGACAACATCGGAACCTACAAGGTTTCGCTTCCTCTTACATCGCTTCTTGGCGGTCAGTTGTTTTCAGGTATCGGTCCTCATATATCGTTTTATATAACAATGAGAGGTCTTACATCGACAAAGTTTGAAAATCATTTTGAATCGGCAGGTGTGAATCAGACACGTCACAGGATTGTGCTTGATGTTACTGTAAAAACGAATATTGTTTTTGCAGGAAAGGTGAGTATCGTTGAATACAACTCCGATGTTTTTATAGCTGAAAGCATAATCGTCGGTGTAACTCCGGACACATTTGCGGATTTTTAATATTGTAAAACGGTCGGCTTTTTGGTATAATAAATCTATATAACCGATAGGGAAGTGTCACTATGGCAGATTTTGAAAATGCAAAAAAAAGAGCTGAGGAGCTGAGGAATATTCTCAACTACCACAGCCATAAATATTATGTCGAGGACAGCCCTGAAATTGAGGACTTTGAATACGACAGGCTTATGCGTGAGCTTTCGGATATTGAAGATAAATATCCCGAGCTTGTAACTCCCGATTCACCAACAAGGAGAGTCGGAGGTAATGCTGACGGTCAGTTTGAGCCCGTTGAACACAGCGTTCAGATGGCAAGCTTACAGGATGCATTCAGCGTTGATGAGCTTATTGCATTTGATAAAAGAGTCCGTGAAGTTGTCAGCGATGCTGTTTATGTTGTTGAACCCAAAATTGACGGACTTTCCGTTTCTGTTGAGTACGAAAACGGTGTGTTCTTCCGCGGTTCAACAAGAGGTGACGGTATAGTCGGAGAAAATGTCAGTGCAAACCTTTGCACGGTCGGTTCAATTCCATTAAAAATAAAAGAAAATCTTCCGTCAATCGAGGTCCGCGGAGAAGTTTATATGCCGCGTGACGTGTTTATAAAGCTTGTTGAACAGCAGGAGAATAACGAAGAGAAACCTTTTAAAAATCCGCGTAATGCTGCCGCAGGCTCACTCCGTCAGAAAAATCCTAAAATAACGGCAACAAGAAAGCTTGACATTTTTGTTTTCAAT
>JAFODS010000024.1 GCA_017380575.1 Clostridia bacterium
GAAAGAAGTAAGCCGCACGTTAACATTGGTACAATCGGCCACGTTGACCACGGTAAAACAACATTGACAGCTGCTATCACAAAGACACTCGCTATGAAGGGTGGCGCAGCATTCATCGACTACGCTAACATCGATAAGGCTCCTGAAGAGAGAGAGCGTGGTATCACAATCAACACAGCTCACGTTGAGTACGAGACAGATACACGTCACTACGCTCACGTTGACTGCCCGGGCCATGCTGACTATATCAAGAACATGATCACTGGTGCTGCTCAGATGGACGGTGCTATCCTTGTTATCGCTGCAACAGACGGCCCGATGGCTCAGACTAAGGAACATCTCCTTCTTGCTCGTCAGGTTGGCGTTCCCTACATCATCGTATTCATGAACAAGTGCGACCAGGTTGACGACGAAGAGCTTCTTGAACTCGTTGAAATGGAAATCCGTGAAACACTTAGCGAGTATGAATTCCCGGGTGACGACACACCGATCATCAAGGGTTCAGCTCTTAAGGCTCTTGAGTATGCTGGTGGAGACACATCAGCTCCTGAGCTTGCACCTATCTGGGAGCTCATGGACGCAGTTGACTCTTACATCCCGACACCGGATCGTAAGGCTGACCTTCCGTTCATCATGCCTGTTGAAGACGTTTTCACAATCACAGGCCGTGGTACAGTTGCTACAGGTAGAGTTGAGCGTGGACAGCTCAAGCTTTCAGAAGAAGTTGAAATCGTTGGTCTTACAGAAGAGAAGAGAAAGACTGTTGTTACAGGTATCGAAATGTTCCGTAAGCTCCTCGATTACGCTGAGGCAGGTGACAACATCGGTGCTCTCCTCCGTGGTATCCAGAGAACAGACATCGAGCGTGGTCAGGTTCTTGCAAAGCCCGGTTCAATTCACCCGCACACAAAGTTTGCTGGTCAGGTTTACGTTCTTAATAAGGACGAAGGTGGCCGTCATACACCGTTCTTCAACAACTACCGTCCTCAGTTCTACTTCAGAACAACAGACGTTACAGGCGTTATCAGCCTTCCTGAAGGCGTTGAAATGTGTATGCCTGGTGACAACGTTACAATGAACGTTGAGCTCATCACTCCGATCGCTATCGAAGAAGGTCTTCGTTTCGCTATCCGTGAAGGTGGCCGTACAGTTGGTTCAGGCGTTGTTACAGCTATCAACGAATAATTAACCTAACTTTTAAAGAGGTAAGTCGCAAGGCTTACCTCTTTTTTTGTTTATAAGCTATACATTGTTTCAGGTTTGTACAATAACCGACATTTTATTCAGAAATGTTATTGATAATACAGTTTTCTTGTGTTAGTATGATTTATATCACAAAAGGGGAAGATTGTATGAAAATTATAGCTTTATTACTCACAATTATCACACCGTTTCTTACTATGATTGTCGGAACTCCGTTCGCGAGATTTGATGATAATGTTACCGTAGCGAAAGAAAAAGTTGACGGATTTATGAAGGGTGTCTGCCATGCGGAGCCTGACTACGAGTTGCTTAACGAAGGCAATATTGAATGGTTCCGTGATGATATTCCGTTTCCTTACGATGCAGACGGTAATCTTTCAAAAAGTTACATTAACTGGAAAGAAGAATCTAAAGAGTTTGCTGAAAACGGTGTAAGAATTTTTGGTATTACTCCGTATCCTGAAGATTATATGGAATACGGTCTTGATCCGCGTGATCCTGCAGACAGAGAAGCTATTCAGGACATTGCACGTTTTTACGTTGAAGACCTCAAGGGCATTGTCGGTGCATTCCAGATTACTAACGAAATGGGTATCGATCGTTTTACATTGCCTCTTACACTTGATGAAGCAGCTGAATTTATCGGTATGCAGCTTGAGGCTATGTATCCAATAAGAGGCGATGTCATTATCGGCTATAATCTCGGCGGTCTTTCAATTGCGACTTTACCTTTCAAAATGATGAAATATAACAAATATTGTGACTATGTCGGTGTTGATATGTATCTTGGCTGTTTTGAGCCGGTGCTTAAAACTCCGAAACAGTTCAAAACAATCCTTAATTTTGTACGCCGTGTAACTAATAAGCCGATCATCCTTTGTGAATTCGGTTATATCGGTCTCGGTGAACCGAAATCAGAAGAAGAGAAAACAGCAATTCTTCAGCAGTATGGTTATAACAGCGAGGAAGAAGCTCGTGCTGATATAAACAACTTCATTAATAAGCTTCCGAAAGATATGAAGAAAGAAATTCTTGAAGATTACAGTGACCGTTCTGACGAAGAAAAGGGCGACCTTATTTTTGATGGTGAGTACAGTAATCATCTTTACTGTGAACTTCAGGAAGGATTCGGTCTTTACAGATACGAGCATACGCCCGAAGGTCAGGCAAAATTCTTTGAGGATACAATTCCGATGGTTGCAGATCTTGACTACGTTATCGGTATGTTCGTTTACTGCTGGCAGGACAGCGGTGACTGTTATGTATGCGGTCAGGTAGAGTGTCCGGTTGAAACAAAGTGGGGTCTTGTGGATTATAACGGTGATCCGAAGCTCTCATACTATGCAGTAAAAGAAGCTTACGCAGAATTATAAAATCAGAAAGCGACTTGCATTTGCAAGTCGCTTTTTTGTTAAAATTTTCCTCTTAACTCGACCACTTTGCCGATAATTGTAACGGGAAGAGTAACAATTTCCTCCGCGGTAAAAACAAGAGGTTCATAATCATTGTTGAACGGTATCAGGGTAAGCCCGGTACCGTTTTTTATTACCTTTTTGATGGTTGCATCAAGATTGTTGATAAGAACAACTCCGATTTCACCGTTTTCTATATAATTCTGTTTACGGACAATTACAACGTCACCCTGACATATTCGCGGTGTCATACTGTCACCAACAACCCTGAGTCCGAAATGCTCGCCTTTAGCCGCCATTTCAGGAGAAATATCTTCATAATCTATTATATTTTCAATTGCTTCAGCGGGGCACCCTGCACGTACGTACCCCAGAACTGGGATGCTGTTCGGCTTTGTCGGTGTATTCTTTTTCATAAGAGTATCAATCGATACCCCAAAAATATCCGAAAGCTTTATTAATGCGTTTTTGTCGGGGAGGGTACGTCCTTTTTCCCATTGGCTGACAGCAGTCTGGTGAACGTCACAGAGCGATGCAAGCTCACGCTGAGTGATTCCTCGTTTTAATCTCAGATCTTTGATAATCGTCATAAATTTCACCTTATAATATCTTTTTACGATAATATTATGAGCGATACTATTAAAAAAGTCAATAGGAAATATAAAAATAATATTAAATTTATTAAAACTATTGACAAAGTGAACAAATGTTCATAAAATAATAGATGTGCTATTGAATATACGTCGGACGAAACAGAAAGCGAGGTTAAAATGAAAAGCATATCTGACGAAGTGATTTCAATTGAGGAAGCACGTGCTGCTCTGCGATGTATGCGGTTGTGCAGTTTTGATGAAGAAGAGGCTCTTGAAAGTATAGACAGTCTTGTTAGTCGAATCCGCAAAGTCGGGACAGCAAAGCTTGTTGAGGAAATAATTGAAAAAAGATTGAGCGAAACACAAAGGCTTTTTGTAAAAGAATATTGGTATTCAAACAAAAATACAGCACAGATTGCAAGGGAAAACGGAGTTTCACAGGCTAATGTTTACAGAACGATAACAAGAGCAAACGAAACAATAAAAGAACTGATAACACCTCTCGTAATATACCATAATGACCTTGTATCGGCTGAAATCACACCGTTATATTTCAATGAAATTATGAAAATTACTTCGGCTTTAAAGAAGGATGAAGCTCAGTTGGCCGGACAACTGAAAAACATACGTCTTTCAAAAGCGGTAACGCCTGAGCAGGCAGCACAGGCGGTGTGCATTACCGTTA
Organism: Clostridia bacterium; assembly: GCA_017380575.1. GTDB lineage: Bacteria > Bacillota > Clostridia > Oscillospirales > Acutalibacteraceae > CAG-488. The sequence goes on from JAFODS010000024.1 coordinate 3,894, forward strand.
ATGAGCTGGAGAAAATCGAAAACGGCAGAAAGATGCCGTCTGCGGAAATTCTTGAAAGATACAGCAAAGCTTTTAATGTTGAAATCAATCTTAAATTTATAAACGGAAAGGGACGATATGAATGGAAAGAAGCTTAACGGAACTCAGTGAAGATTATTTCAAGGCAGCTGAGGATATTAATTGCCTGATTGCGAAATACAGAAAACAGCTTAACGAAGCCTATATGGCAAACAATTACCTTAAAACTTACGAAATCAAGAGAAAATTAACGATATTCTATGACCAGAAAAGGGATATACTTGCTACTGCGTATGCGTTAAGGAATTACTATGAAAAAGACAGAAGGATGGTGCTGGCATGAATAAAATTATTCTGAAGGTTACGTCGAACCGCCTTGAAATTGAAAAGGATACATACACAACGGGTGGCAGCGTGAATTATGACAGTTGCTCGTTTGAATTTGATAACACATGGAACGGATTTATCAAAACTGCAGTTTTCGGTTTTGGTAATTCGGATTACACGAGAGTTGACCTCGACAACGATGAATGCAAAATACCTGCAATCTGTCTTCAGGATGAAGGCTTTATAAAAATAGGTGTCTACGGTGTAAACAGTGACGGGGTAGTTATTACAACGAATGCGGTCGCACATCGGGTAAATGAAGGCGTCGGTGAAGTAAACGACTGGTATGAAGAAGATAATCTCTTTGTATATAATGCCCTGAAAGAGCTTGAGGGTGCAATTGAAAAGTATAAGGGCGTACTTGAAACAAGATTTAACGACCTGCTTAAAAACCTGCGGAATAAAGGAAGTGTCAGCGATATAGATGTTCTTCCGGGTGAGCCGGACGATTGGTATACTCCGTCGGAATTTCAAAAGTCCTCGGCTTTTCCGACAGCAACCGGTGCTGCAAAATACAACACGTACCTGAAGGCAATTTTCGGTGCTCTTGCAACCGAGTTTCCTGAATATGTAAGCGTTGAAGAAACAGGAACGGACGAGAGCGGAACGTTTCCGATTTATGCATATACTTTTGAACCTATTAATTATGAAAAGACTGTTCTTGTGACGGGATGTATTCACAGTAATAACGACGTAACACTAAAGGCACTGTCGCACTTTTTTGATGAATTGTGCCGTAATTTCAAAAATGACAGAACGCTTTCGTATCTGCGTTCAAAGGTTAAATTTGTTGTTGTACCTGTTGCGAATCCGTACGGATTTGTTAATAAGAGTAAGCGTAACGTAAACGGTGTTGACCTCGGAAAGAATTTTCCTTACAAATGGGATGAATGCAGTGCTGTTAATAAGGGCGACAGTCCGTTGAGTGAAAAAGAATCTGTTGCAATTCTCGGTATTATAGGCAGAATTTTTGAGGACAAGTTCTGTGCAGCTGTTGATGTTAATTCAGGATTGTTCAATTACTGCTCCAGGATGCTGTTCTATCCGAGATATAAGGATAATTGTCTGAGTGCACTTGCAGAAACTCTGAGCAGATACAACTATGAAAACAGAGAAGATGATGTTACCGGCAAGGCGATTCTTGCTCCGTCGATGAATCCGAGCTTTACGAATTACCTCGCTGAAACTTTAGGTATAAATGCCTGCAGTATCAGTTGGTCGCCGTATGCTTGCTTAGGTGATGAGGTTACAAAGTTTGCCGAATTTATCGGAAATGTACTTTATTCTATATCGAAAAACAGCACTTACACTCTTACAAAGGAAAAGCTTCCCTTTGTAAAACACTTTTCATGGAGGAGTTCAGGAAGCAATGACACTTGCAAGATAATTGCCTCTGAAACCTGTCGTAAAGTGCCGATAAGTGCATTTGAGCTTGATGTTGCAAATCCTTGTTGTATGACTCTTACGGGTTACGTGGTTCTTAAATTAACAAACAGCTGTAATGTTACTGTTAATCCGGTGCTGTGGCAGGAAGATTCACCTGAGCAGACTTATGAAAAAAGAGCTGAAACAGATGCCTTTTCTCTTAGCCTGATGCTTGGTGAAGGTATTCATGTTATTCCTGTTGAGTCAGTTTTGCAGGCATACGCATCGGACACAAATACTCAGGTGGTAACTGTTTACCCGAAGAAGGTTCGTTTTGCACTTGCTGCAAAATCAGATATCGGTTCATCAGCCGAAATAATCGGTTGCTCATTCACACTTAACGCATTCCGAAGCGATTCGGGTAAGGCTGTTGAAATCAGCAGACCTATGGGAAATGCAACAGATTTCACCGACCAGCACGAAGTGCCGACGCAGGAAGTTTTATATCCGAAGGAGATTGTTACGGAAAATGACCCGAGATATGATGATTAGTGTTGAAATGGAGCTGTCGTCGCTTTTTCTTGCTTTAAGACTTTCAAAGCAGGTTGAACTGTGCAGGTTCAACGGCGACGACGATTTTACACTTTTTCGTACCTTTGCAGAAATAATAAGGGAATATGAAAATAAAAAGGAGAAAGAGAATAAATGAGCAAAATCACTAATATAATTTTTAACGGTAAAAGCCATTACGTTACCTCAGCTTACGGTAAACGTAATGTATTAAATACAGAAGCAGGCACGACAAACTCATTTCATTACGGTACAGATTACGGCACAAACGGAAAGAAGATTGCACAGTATGCGATTGAAAAGGGGAGTGTCATAAGTTGCGGAAAGGCTTCTGACGGAGCTTTGTATGTGTGGGTTAAGTATCCGCGAATAAATAAAAAAATGCTTCACTATCACCTTGATAAAGTGAAAGTGAAAGCGGGTCAGGCAGTACAGAGAGGAACACTTCTCGGTTATACCGGAAAAACGGGAAAGGCTACGGGAGTTCATCTTCATCTTGCTGTCAAGGATTTATCAACGGATAACTACGAAGATCCCGAAAAGTTCGCACTTTCATATAAAGAACCGATTGTATATAAAAAGGGGACGTATGTTGTAACCGCAAACCTTCTCAGGGTAAGACGCGGACCTTCAACGGATTATGATTACAAAAAGTTTTCGTTCTTCACTCCGAATGCTCAGTCACAGATACGAAAGCTTAACGCAGGAAACTCTGCACACGGTCTTGTTAAGGGCTGTGTATGTACGGTGTCCGAGGTTGATGATAACTGGGGAAAGATTCCGTCGGGCTGGATCTGCCTTGATTACTGTAAGATGAAGGTGGCAACATGACAGACATTATAACGGCATTGATTGCCTTATGCGGTACAATGTTCGGAACCTTCGGCGGAATACTTGCAGCAAACAAACTCACGGTATACCGCATCGAACAGCTCGAACAGAAGGTTTCAAAGCATAATAACCTTGTTGAAAGAATGTTTTTGGTGGAAAGTTCAGCAAAATCCGCACACCACAGAATAGACGAATTAAGGGAGGAAATTAAGTGAAAAAGATAAATCTTAAAGGTGTTTCTAACCAGACTTGGGTAAGGACGATTGTGTTGGTTCTTGCTCTTGTAAACCAAGCACTTGTTATGTTCGGAGTTACAGATAATGAAGTCGAGCTTGAAACATGGACGCGATACGCCACTTATATTTTTACCGTGATTTCAGCACTCTGGTCATGGTGGAAAAACAACAGCTTCACTGCGAAAGCGCAGGAAGCTGATACGTTACTAAAACAATAAGTTGAATTTTGAATAATCTCCTGAAAAAGACAGCCCTCTGATTAATTTCAGAGGGCTGTCGCTTTATGCTGTATTAAATTATTTGATAAGGCTCTCGCCGTTCATTTCCTTGGGCTGTTCGAGTCCGAGGATTGTAAGCATTGTGGGAGCAATATCAGCAAGTCTGCCTGTTTCCTTAAGCTCGCAGTCGTAACCAACTACGCAGAAGGGAACGGGATTTGTTGAGTGAGGTGTGAAGGGCTTTCCGTCATCACCGATCATTCTGTCAGCGTTACCGTGGTCAGCTGTGATAAGCACAGCACCGCCCATTTCGAGAGTTGCATCGCAAACCTTGCCGACGCACTCGTCAACAGCTTCAACAGCCTTGACAGCAGCTTCCCAGATACCTGTGTGACCAACCATATCGCAGTTAGCAAAGTTGAGGATAACTGCATCGTACTTGCCTGACTTGATCTGCTCAACAACAGCATCGCAAACAGGGTATGCACTCATTTCGGGCATAAGGTCAAATGTCGGAACATCAGGAGACTGAATAAGAATTCTGTCTTCGCCTTCAAATGTTTTCTCTTCGCCGCCGTTGAAGAAGAATGTAACGTGAGCATACTTCTGTGTTTCAGCGATACGAAGCTGAGTCATATTCTTTGAAGCAAGATATTCGCCAAGGGTCATTGTAAGCTCTTCCGGAGGGAATGCAACTGTAACATTCGGCATTGTTTCGTCATACTGTGTCATGCAGACAAAATTAAGCGGGAAGAAACCATTCTTTCTCTCAAAACCGTCGAATGACTCGTCAACGAAGGTTCTTGTAATCTGACGTGCACGGTCAGGACGGAAGTTGAAGAATACAACGCTGTCGTCAGCCTTGATTGTGCCTTCCTTATTAAGAACTGTCGGAACGATGAATTCGTCTGTTACGCCATTCTCATAAGAAGCAAGCATTGAAGCCTTGCCGCACTCAGCCTGAATGCCTTCACCGTAAACCATAGCTGCATAAGCCTTTTCTACTCTGTCCCATGCGAAGTCACGGTCCATAGCATAGTAACGGCCTGAAATTGTTGCGATTTCGCCAACGCCGAGTTCCTTTGTCTTGTTGAAAACGTCCTCAACAAAGCCTGCACCTGATGTAACAGATACGTCACGACCGTCCATAATGCAGTGAACGTAAACCTTCTCAAGACCTTCCTTCTTAGCCATTTCAAGAAGACCGAAAAGGTGCTCGATATGGCTGTGAACACCACCGTCAGAAAGAAGACCTATAAGGTGAAGAGCTGTGCCCTTTTCCTTACATGAAGCGTAAGCATCCTTGAGAGCCTTGATGTCAAAGAACTCACCGTCTGTGATAGACTTTGAAATCTTAACGAGCATCTGATAAACAACACGGCCTGCACCGATGTTTGTGTGACCAACTTCGCTGTTACCCATCTGACCGTCAGGAAGACCAACGTCAAGACCTGAAGCACCGATTGTTGTGAACGGGTTTTCAGCGAAAAGCTTTGAAAGGTTAGGTGTGTTGGCAGCTTCAATTGCATTGCCCTTATCACCGGGGTTGATGCCGAAGCCGTCCATAATACATAATACTACTGGTTTTTTCATAATTAATCACCATTCCAAAAATATGGGACGCTTTTCGGCGTCCCACGTAATAATTGTTGATTGATTATTTGCTTGCTGCCTTAACGATAGCTGCAAAATCGGGAGCCTTAAGAGCTGCACCGCCGATAAGACCGCCGTCAACGTCTTCTTTGCTGAGAAGCTCGTCAGCGTTAGCTGCGTTCATTGAACCGCCGTACTGAACAACAAATTTGTCAGCTGCTTCCTGGTCGTAAAGCTCAGCGATAAGCTCGCGGATAGCCTTACAAACTTCTTCAGCCTGGTCAGCTGTAGCTGTCTTGCCTGTACCGATAGCCCAAACAGGCTCGTAAGCGATAATGATTCTGTCAAGCTCTTCCTTTGAAACGCCTGCAAGAGCAATCTTTGTCTGAGAACGAACAACTTCCATTGTGATGTTCTGCTCTCTCTGCTCAAGATACTCACCAACGCAGAGGATAACTGTCATACCGTTGTCAAGAGCAGCTCTTGTACGGTCACGTACAGTAACGTCTGTATCGCCGAAGTATGTTCTTCTTTCAGAGTGACCTGTGATAACATACTCAACACCGCAAGCCTTAAGCATTTCAGCTGAAACTTCGCCTGTGAAAGCACCGCTTGCTGCCCAGTGGCAGTTTTCAGCGCCAACTTTAATGTTTGAACCCTTTGTAGCTTCAAGAGCTGCGAAAAGGTCGATATAAGGTACGCAAACAACAACGTCACAGTCAGCATCTGCTACGAGAGGCTTGATTTCGTTGATAAGAGCTGTTGCTTCAGCAGGAGTCTTGTTCATTTTCCAGTTACCTGCGATAACTGCTTTACGAAGTGATTTATTCATCTTTGTGACGTCCTTTCAATTATTTGTTGTTAAGAGCTACGATACCCGGAAGCTCCTTGCCTTCGAGGAATTCAAGTGAAGCACCGCCGCCTGTTGAGATGTGAGACATCTTGTCAGCGAAGCCGAGCTTCTGAACAGCAGCAGCAGAGTCGCCGCCACCGATGATTGAGATAGCACCTGACTCAGCAACAGCAGTAGCAACTGCGATTGTACCCTGAGCGAAGTTTTCCCACTCTGAAACGCCCATAGGTCCGTTCCAGATAACTGTACCGCTACCCTTGATAGCGTTTGCGAAGAGCTCCTGTGTCTTAGGACCGATGTCAAGACCCATCCAACCGTCAGGAATATCGTCGCTGTTAACGATCATAGCTTCTGTGTTAGGATCGTATTCCTTACCAGCCTTGTTATCAACGGGGATAAGGAAGTTAACACCCTTAGCCTTAGCTGTTTCCATCATCTGCTTTGCATCTTCAACACGGTCAGCCTCAAGAAGAGATGTACCGATGTTGTGACCGAGAGACTTCATAAATGTGTAAGCCATACCACCGCCAACGATGATTGTGTCACACTTGTCAAGAAGGTTTGTAATAACACCGATCTTGTCAGAAACCTTAGCACCGCCGAGGATAGCAACGAGGGGACGCTTCGGGTTAGCGAGAGCACCGCCGATGAAGTTGATTTCCTTCTGGATAAGGTAACCGCAAGCTGCGGGAATATAATCTGCTACACCTGTTGTTGAACTATGAGCTCTGTGAGCTGAACCGAATGCATCGTTAACATAAAGGTCAGCAAGGTCAGCAAGCTTCTTTGAGAATTCAGGATCGTTCTTTGTTTCTTCCTTGTGGAAACGAACGTTTTCGATGATCATAACGTCACCGTCGTTAAGAGAAGCAGCAAGGCTCTGTGCGCTTTCGCCAACAACGTCTGTTGCCATCTTAACTTCCTTACCAAGGAGCTCAGAAAGACGAACTGCAACCGGAGCAAGAGAGAACTCAGGCTTGAATTCACCCTTCGGTCTGCCGAGGTGAGAGCAAAGGATAACCTTCGCATTGTTTTCGATAAGGTACTTGATTGTGGGGAGTGAAGCAACAATTCTCTTGTCGCTTGTGATAACGCCGTCCTTGAGAGGTACGTTGAAGTCGCAACGAACGAGAACTCGCTTACCGCTTACTTCAAGATCCTCAACGGTCATCTTGTTAAGTGCATCCATTGTTTTCATCCTTTCAAAATAACTGCACGGGACTTATATCCCACGCTTAATTTTTTTACAGGTAGTATTTTATACTAAAAAGGGAAATTTTGCAAGTAAATTCATGTCAAAAAATTAACATTTATCAGTATATACATAATTTGCCTGAATTTCGTTTGTTTATGCACGATTTTGTGCAATTTTTAGGGTATAATTGATACATAAAAAATGTATTAATTACATATTGACAATAATATAACAATAGGAGTATAATACTCTGCAATAATATAAAAATATCGGGTAGAACCGATGTAATATGGAGGCATTCTTATGGCAAGAGTATACAATTTCTCGGCAGGTCCTTCAATGTTGCCTGAGGCAGTTCTTAAAAAGGCAGCAGAGGAAATGCTTGACTATCAGGGCTGCGGACATTCAGTTATGGAAATGTCACACCGTTCAAAGGTTTTCCAGTCAATTATCGAAGGTGCACGCGAGCTCGTAAAGGAGCTTTACAACGTTCCTGACAACTATAAAATTCTTTTTGTCCACGGCGGTGCATCAACTCAGTTTGCTGCTCTTCCTCTTAACTTTATGAATAAGTCAGGCAAGGCTGACTTTATCATTTCAGGTCGTTGGGCAAAGATGGCTTACAATGAAGCAAAAAAGTACGGCGATGTTCAGATTGCCGCTTCTTCAGAAGACAAGATGTTCTCATACATTCCGAAGACAACACGTGAAAGCTTCCGTCCGGATGCTGATTACGTTTACTATTGTATGAACAACACAATCTACGGTACTAAGTACAACTACATTCCCGATACAGGCGATATTCCGCTTGTTTGTGACGTTTCATCATGCTTCTTCTCAGAGCCTCTTGACGTTTCAAAGTTCGGTGTTGTTTACGGCGGTGTACAGAAGAACGTTGCTCCTGCAGGTCTTGCAATCGTAATTGTACGTGAGGATCTTCTCGGCAATGCACGTGATTATACACCGACAATGCTCAATTATCAGACACACGCTGATGCTGAATCACTTTACAACACTCCGCCGTGCTATATCATTTATATCTGTAAGCTTGTTCTTGAGTGGATCAAGGGCTTCGGCGGTCTTGAAGAGATGAAGGCACACAACGAAAAGAAGGCAAAGATTCTTTACGATTATCTTGAAACAAGTAAGATGTTCAAGGGTACAGTTGTTAAGGAAGACCGTTCACTTATGAACGTTCCGTTCGTTACAGGTGATGCTGACCTTGATGCAAAGTTCGTTAAGGAATCAACAGAAGCAGGCTTCATCAACCTCAAGGGTCATAAGACAGTCGGCGGTATGAGAGCTTCTATTTACAACGCTATGCCTATCGAAGGTGTTGAAGCACTTGTAGAATTTATGAAGAAGTTCGAAGAAGCTAATTCATAAGGAGATGTCATAATGTATAACATTCTTACACTTAATAAAATTGCCGCTTGCGGTACAGATAAGTTCGATAAAAACCTCTACGCATACGGTGAAGATATTGCAAACCCCACAGCGATTATGGTTCGTTCAGCTTCAATGCACGAAATGGAGCTTGCTCCCGAAACAATCGCAATCGCACGTGCAGGTGCAGGTACAAATAATATTCCGGTTGAAGCTTGTGCTGAAAAGGGTGTTGTAGTTTTCAATACACCCGGTGCAAATGCTAACGCAGTTAAGGAATTGGTAATCTGCGGTATGTTTATGGCTTCACGCCGTGTGTCGGTTGCTCTTGACTGGTGCAAAACTCTCAAGGGTGAGGGCGATGCAGTAGGCAAGCTTGTTGAAAAAGGTAAGTCACAGTTCGCAGGTCCCGAAATTCTCGGTAAAACTCTCGGCGTAATCGGTATGGGTGCAATCGGATTCAAGGTAGCACAGGCTGCTGAAGCACTCGGAATGAAGATTGTCGGATATGACCCGTACATCTCAGAGGGAATCAAATCTGCAATGTCTGCTGATATGGTGCTCGTTGACGATATCAATGAAATCTTCAAGCAGAGCGATTACATCACAATCCATGTTCCTCTTACAGATTCAACAAAGAACACTGTAAATAAAGAAACACTTGCTCTTTGTAAGGACGGCGTAAGAATTCTCAACTTCGCACGTGGTGGTCTTGTTAATAACGATGACCTCAAGGCTGGTCTTGAAAGCGGTAAGGTTGCAGCTTATGTAACAGATTTCCCGTCAGATGACGTTATCGGTGTTGACGGAATTATCGCAATTCCTCACCTCGGTGCATCAACTCCCGAAAGTGAAGACAACTGTGCTATGATGGCTGCAGATGAGCTTATCGCTTACATCGAAAAGGGTGAAATCGTAAACTCAGTAAATATGCCTGCAATGAAGCTTGAGGCTGTCAGCGGTGCACGCACATGTGTTATCCATAAGGCTGAAGCAACAGATGCTGTCAAGGCTGCACTCGGTGCAGATGCTAAGTCAGCAACAAGAGGCGCTTTTGCTTACACTGTAGCTGATGTCGATGCACTTGCAGCGGTTGAAGCAATTGACGGTGTAATCAAGGTAAGAGTTATTAAATAAGTATAACAGTATATCGGTAATGGTGGGTTTTTCCCACCATTATTTTTTTGCAAAAGTTAAAATTTACCGGTTGTGTTTTAAGCAACAAAACTAAAATGTATGTTGACAAAGTGATAGGGAAATGTTATGATACTCGCAATATTGTAAACTGACTTATTATATCATTTTGCGAAAAATAACAGATGTTTAAATATACGGGAGGAAAAAATGAAGGAGTATCGTGCAGGAATTGACGTTGGTTCAACGACGGTTAAGTTGGCGATTATTGACGAAAATAACGAAGTTGTTTTCGGTGTATACCGACGTCATATGGCACAGTGCCGTGAGGTGCTTGCAGAGCTTCTTAAAGAAGCTGTTGAAGAAACAGGAATAAAAAAACTTAAGATTAACATAACAGGTTCAGGCTCAATTAATCTTTCAAAATCGCTTGATATTCCGTTTGTGCAGGAGGTAGTTGCTGTTGCGACTGCCTTAAGATTCTATGCTCCGCAGACGGATGTTGCAATTGAGCTTGGCGGTGAAGATGCAAAAATCATTTACTTCAGAGGCGGTCTTGACGAAAGAATGAACGGCGTTTGTGCAGGCGGTACCGGTTCATTCATCGACCAGATGGCGGCTCTTCTTCAGACTGATGCGGCAGGACTCAACGAAGCCGCAAAGGACTATAAGCAGATTTACCCCATCGCAGCAAGATGCGGTGTTTTTGCAAAAACAGATATTCAGCCGCTTATCAACGAGGGTGCAACAAAGGCTGACCTCGCAGCTTCAATTTTTCAGGCTGTTGTTAACCAGACAATTTCGGGTCTTGCCTGCGGTAAGCCGATTAAAGGCTGTGTTGCCTTCCTTGGCGGTCCGTTACACTTTATGCCTGAGCTTAAGAATGCTTTTATAAGAACTCTTAAACTCACAGACGAAACAATTGCAGATCCGAAAAATTCGCATCTTTTCGCAGCTGCAGGTGCCGCTATGACAGACGGAGGAAGCGAAGTAGAGCTTGAAGAGCTTATTTCACGCTTTGATCAGGGTATTGAAGTTTCTTTTGAAATGCCCCGTCTTCCGGCTCTTTTTGAAAATAAAGAAGAGTACAATGAATTTGTAAAAAGACACAGCGAGGCTGTTGTTCCGAAGGCTGATATTTCAACTTACAGCGGTGACTGCTTCCTTGGTATTGACGCAGGCTCAACGACAACCAAAATCGTTCTTATCAGCGACGAAGGTAAGCTTCTTTATTCTTTCTATTCAAGTAACGAGGGTAATCCTCTTGAAACAGCTAAAAGAGCTATTGCAGAAATTCACGAAAAGCTTCCCGAAACCGCACGTATCGCAAGAACATGCTCAACAGGCTACGGTGAAGGACTTCTTAAAACAGCTTTCAACCTCGATGAGGGTGAAGTTGAAACAATCGCTCACTGTACTGCCGCATCATTCTTTGACAAGGATGTTGACTGTGTTCTTGATATCGGCGGTCAGGATATGAAATGCATTAAGCTGCGTGACGGTGCTGTTGATACAATTATGCTCAACGAAGCTTGTTCTTCGGGTTGCGGTTCTTTCATCGAGAACTTTGCAAATTCACTCAACTATACTGCAGCTGAATTCAGTAAAGAAGCTCTTTTCGCAGAAAATCCCGTTGACCTCGGTACACGCTGTACTGTTTTTATGAACTCAAACGTTAAGCAGGCACAGAAGGAAGGTGCAGGTGTTCCTGATATTTCTTCAGGTCTTGCTTACTCGGTTATTAAAAATGCACTTTATAAGGTTATCAAGCTTGCTGACAGCAAGGATCTCGGTTCGCACATTGTTGTTCAGGGCGGTACCTTCCATAATCAGGCTGTTCTCAGAGCATTTGAAAAGATTTCGGGAGTTAATGCAATCTGTCCGGATATTTCGGGTGTTATGGGTGCTTTCGGTGCGGCTCTCCTTGCAAAGAACCGTTACAACGGACAGCCTTGCTCAATGATGTCTCTTGAAGAGATTCTTAACCTTACATATACAAGCACAACAACACGTTGTAAGGGTTGTTCAAACAACTGTATGCTTACAATCAATAATTTCCCTGACGGTCGCCGTCATATTACAGGTAACCGTTGCGAAAAGGGTGCAGGCGAGAAGAACCGTTCAAAAGCACCGAATATGGTTGAATATAAGCTCAAGAGAATTTTTGACTACCCGAATCCCGAAAACGCTCCGCGTGGAGTAATCGGTATTCCGAGGGTTCTCAATGTTTACGAAAACTTCCCGTTCTGGGCAACATTCTTCCATAAGCTCGGCTTCAGCGTTGAGGTTTCTCCACTTTCAGACAGAAAAATTTACGAGCTTGGTATGGAATCTATTCCGTCTGAATCGGAATGTTATCCAGCAAAGCTTTCACACGGTCACGTTCAGTGGCTTATTAATAAGGGTATTAAAACAATTTTCCACCCCTGTATTTATTACGAACGCCAGGAAACACCCGATGCACAGAACCATTACAACTGTCCTATTGTTGTTTCTTACGCTGAAAATCTTAAGAATAATGTTGAGGCTGTCAGCGAAGGCGATGTAAAATATCTTCGTCCGTTTATGGCTTTCACAAGTGAAGAAATTCTTGCAGACCGTCTTGTAAAGCTTTGTCAGAAGGAATGGTCAATCGGTGAAGATGAAGCTCGTGAGGCTGTTCACGCTGCGTGGATTGAGCAGATAAAGGCAAAGGAAGCAATCCGCGAAGAGGGTGCAAGAGTCCTTGCTGAAATGGAAAAGAATAACGGTTACGGTATTGTTCTTGCAGGAAGACCGTACCATATTGACCCCGAAATCAATCACGGTATTCCCGAGATGATCGCATCTTACGGCTTGTCGGTTCTTACGGAAGACAGCCTTCCGATTAACTTCAACCCCGAAAGACCGATGCGTGTAAATGACCAGTGGGTTTACCATTCACGTCTTTATACCGCTGCAGAGTTCGTCTGTAAGCGTGATGACCTCGAGCTTATTCAGCTCAACTCTTTCGGTTGCGGTCTTGATGCAGTTACAACAGATCAGGTTTTTGAAATCCTTGATAACAGCAACAAGCTTTACACCGTTCTTAAAATTGACGAAGTTAACAACCTCGGTGCCGCAAGAATCAGACTCCGCAGTCTTCTTGCCGCAATGAAACAAAGACACGAAAGAAACGTTAAGCCTGACCCGAAGCCTCTCAATTATAAGAGAGCTGAGTTTACTCAGGCTATGTTCGATGAAAAGTACACGCTTATCGTTCCGCAGTTCAGTCCGATTCATCTTGATATGGCTGAGCCGGTTCTTGCAAAGTACGGCTTCAATATTGAAGTTCTTCAGAATGACAACCGTCAGGCAATTGATACAGGTCTTAAATTTGTTAATAACGATGCCTGCTTCCCGTCAATAACCGTTGTCGGTCAGATTATGGACGCTGTGTTATCAGGCAAGTATAATACCGATAAGCTTGCAATCATAATGACACAGACAGGCGGTTGCTGCCGTGCAAGTAACTACGTCGGTTTCATCCGCCGAGCTCTCGGCAGTGTCGGACTTTCTCATATTCCTGTTATCTCGCTCAATGCGAACGGTATGGAAAAGAATGAGGGATTCAAGCTTCCGAAGAAGATGCTCTGGGACGCTATAAAGCTTATTATTTTCGGCGACTTGTTTATGCGATGCCTTTACCGTGTACGCCCGTACGAAAAGGTTGAAGGCTCGGCAAACAAGCTCCACGCTGAACTCCGTGAACTTTGTATCGCTCACCTTACAGGTGAGGATAAAACATATTCCTACAACGAGCTTTGCCAGAAGATTGTTGATGAATTTGATAAGTTCCCGATTCACGAGAATGTAAGAAAGCACCGTGTCGGTGTTGTCGGTGAAATCCTTGTTAAATATATGCCTCTTGCGAATAATCACATTGTTGAGCTTCTTGAAAGAGAGGGTGCAGAGGCTGTTGTTCCCGACCTTATTGACTTCTTTAACTATTATATTTATAAGAACGATTACAAGCATCAGTACCTCGGTTCAAGATGGACAGCTTCTGCGATTGCTCACGTTGGTGTACGAATGATCCGAATCCTTAAGCGCCCTGCTCTCAAGGCTCTTGAAAACAGTAAACGCTTTGAACCACCGATGAAGATTGAAGATGTTGCCGAGCTTGCAAAGCCCTTCCTTTCGCTCGGTAATCAGTACGGTGAAGGTTGGTTCCTTGCGGGTGAAATGGCAGAGCTTATCACTACAGGTACACCTAATATTGTTTGTATCCAGCCTTTTGCATGTCTTCCGAATCATGTTGTCGGTAAGGGTGTTATCAAGGCGATGAAAAATATGTATCCGCAGGCAAATATTGCTGCGGTTGACTACGACCCGGGTGCATCAGAGGTTAATCAGGTTAACAGAATCAAGCTTCTTCTTTCTGCAGCAGACGAGATGGCAAAGAATGCAAAATGATTGAAGGGGATTTAGGAGTATAAAATGAAGGTTTTTGAACAGATTATCTCAAACCACGCTTTTGTTTCGTTTGCATCGGCTTGGTTTGCAGCACAGTTTGCGAAAGGAATTCAGGGTATATTTAAAGAAAAATCAATCAAAGGTTTCCGTCGGGTTATTGCGAACGGCGGTATGCCGAGTTCACATTCATCAAGTGTATGTGCTCTTTGCACAGCAAGTGTTTTAGCATACGGCTTTGATTCTTTTCAGTTCGCAGTGTCTGCACTTATTGCACTTGTTGTAATGAACGACGCTTTCGGTGTGCGATACGAAACGGGAAAGCATTCAAAGGTTCTTAAAAAATTGCTCAAAGAGGGCGACGTTGATATGGACGTTGAGCTCAAGGTTGCTGTCGGACACACACCGCGTCAGGTTTTGGTCGGTGCTGTTCTTGGTATTGCAGTTTCTCTTGCCCTTAAGTATTTGTTTTACAATTAATTTCTGAATAGTTTTAACAAGGCAGCCGTGAGGTTGCCTTGTTGACTTTTATATGCATAAAGTATATAATTTACTTAATTACATCGGGGGATTAATAAGTGTTTCCCCGAAAAATGAGGAGGCAGACCTATGTATATTATGGCTCTTGACCAGGGTACAACAAGCTCTCGTGCAATCGTTTTTGATAAGCAGGGAAAAATAGTATCCAAAGCACATAATGAGTTTGACCAGATTTATCCGAAGACAGGCTGGGTTGAACACAATCCTATGGAAATTCTTTACAGCCAGCTCAAAGCAATCGCTGCTGTTATCAATTCAGGTGAATTTGACGTTTCAAAAATTGCAGGTATCGGCATCACAAACCAGCGTGAAACAACAATCATCTGGGATAAAGACACAGGTAAACCGGTTTACAATGCAATCGTATGGCAGTGCCGCCGTACTGCTGAGCTCTGCGAACAGTTGAAGGCTGAAGGCCTTGGCGATTACATCCGCGAGCACACAGGTCTTCTTATCGATGCTTATTTCTCAGGCACAAAAATCAAGTGGATTCTTGACAATGTTCCCGGTGCAAGAAAAGCGGCAGAAAGCGGTAAGCTCCTTTTCGGTACTGTTGAAACGTGGCTCATCTGGAATCTTACGGGCGGTAAGGTTCACGTGACAGACTATTCTAATGCATCAAGAACAATGCTCTTTGATGTCGATAAGCTTCAGTGGGACGAATATCTTTGCGAAAAGTTGGGCGTTCCGATGTGTATGCTTCCGACACCTGTTGAGTCAAGCAAGGTTTACGGTGAGGTTGCTCCGAACATTCTCGGTCTTGAAGAGCTTGCAGGTATTCCGATCTGCGGTGCGATAGGTGACCAGCCTGCTGCACTTTTCGGTCAGGCTTGCTTCAAACCCGGTCAGGCAAAGAATACATACGGCACAGGCTGTTTCCTTCTTATGAACACAGGCGATAAGAGAGTTGATTCAAAGCACAATCTTCTTACGGGTGTTGCATGGAGCCTTAACGGAAAAACAACTTATTCAATCGAAGGCAGTGCATTCAATGCAGGCTCCGTAATCAAGTGGCTTCGTGATGAAATTCATCTTATTGATAACGCAAGCCGATGCGACGAGCTTGCAGAAAGCGTTCCTGATGCGAACGGAATGTATATTGTTCCTGCATTTACAGGTCTTGGTGCTCCGTACTGGGATATGTATGCAAGAGGAACAATAGTAGGTCTTACACGCGGTGTCAACCGTGCTCACTTTGCAAGAGCTGTTCTTGAAAGTATTGCTTTCCAGTCAACGGATTTGCTTGAAGCTATGACAAAGGATTCAGGCATCCAGCTCTCTGAACTTCGTGTTGACGGTGGTGCAAGTGTAAGTAATATTATGATGCAGATTCAGGCTAACCTCATCCGTACAATGGTTAACCGTCCGAAGACTGTTGAAACAACAGCTCTCGGTGCGGCATATCTTGCAGGTCTTGCAGTCGGAATGTGGTCAGACATCAACGAAATCGAACACAATCGTGAGGTTGAAAAAGTATTCATCCCGAAAATGGAACAGGAAGACAGAGATAAGCTTTATAAAGGCTGGCTTCGTGCTGTTGAACGTTCAAAGGGTTGGGAAACAGAAGACTAATTTCTCATAGGCATTATTGGAGGATAATTTATAATGGACTACGCAAAAGAATCTCTCAAGCTCCACTACGAGTGGAACGGAAAGATTGAAGTAATCGCAAGAGCAAAGGTTGATAACAAAGAAGCACTTTCTCTTGCATACACACCCGGTGTTGCTCAGCCGTGTCTTGAAATTCAGAAAGACGTAAATAAGAGCTATGAACTCACACGCCGTTCAAACCTTGTTGCCGTTATTACGGACGGTTCAGCTGTTCTCGGACTCGGTGATATCGGTCCCGAAGCAGGTATGCCTGTTATGGAAGGCAAGTGTGTTCTTTTCAAAGAGTTTGGTGGTGTTGATGCTTTCCCTCTCTGTATCCGTACTCAGGATGTTGATGAGTTCGTAAACACTGTTCTGCTTCTTTGCGGAAGCTTTGGCGGTATTAATCTTGAAGATATCGCGGCACCTCGTTGCTTTGAAATTGAAAGAAAGCTTAAGGAAAAGGCAGATATTCCTATTTTCCACGACGATCAGCACGGTACGGCTGTCATCTGCTGTGCGGCACTTATCAATTCTCTTAAGATTGTAGGAAAGAAGATTGAAGACTGTACCGCAGTGTTCAACGGTGCAGGTGCGGCAGGCGTTGCAATCGCAAAGCTTTTTAAGGTTATGGGCATTGGCGACATAATTATGTGTGACCGCAAGGGTGTTATCTGTGACGGTGACGACCTTGCACCCGCAAAGCAGGATATTGCAGATTTTACAAATAAAAACCACGTACGCGGAACACTTGCAGATGCAATGAAGGGTGCAGATATCTTTATCGGTGTTTCTGCTCCTGGCGTTGTTACACAGGATATGATCTGTTCAATGGCGAAGGATCCGATTGTTCTTGCAATGGCAAACCCTGTGCCTGAAATTATGCCCGACCTTGCGAAGGAAGCTGGTGCGGCAGTTGTCGGAACGGGAAGAAGCGATTTCCCGAATCAGGTTAATAACGTTCTTGCATTCCCGGGAATCTTCCGCGGTACTCTTGACGTAAGAGCAAGCGATATTAACGAAGAAATGAAGATTGCAGCGGCAAAGGCTCTTGCGGATCTTGTTTCCGATGAAGACCTCAGTCCTGATTATGTTATCCCGAAAGCGTTTGACCCGAGAGTCGGCGGTGCGGTTGCGGCAGCAGTTGCACAGGCAGCAAAAGACTCGGGCGTAGCACGAATCTGAATATAAAAAATTAAGCTTGGCAGAATTTCTGCCAAGCTTTTTAAGTTGTTGATTATCTCAGAGTTTATTTGATTTCCATTTTATCGATTTTTTCTTTGTTGGGTGTGACGTTTACCGAATAATAAACGTGATAAATAACCTTGCCCGGAGGTGCTCCCTGAGGCTTTTTAAGATGCTTTACGTAAGTGTAATCAACGGGAACGAGCTTTGCATCTCTTGCTTTGCTGTGATATGCCGCAATTTCTGCCGCTTCAACAATCGCATCGTCGCTGATTTCTTTGTTATCGCTGATGATTACAACGTGTGAACCTGGGAACTTCTGTGTGTGAAGCCACATATCGGATTTTGATGCAGTTTTCAACGAAAGCTTATCGTTCTGCATATTGTTCCTGCCGACAAGCACTCTGAAGCCGTCCGTTGTCATATACTCCATAGGAGGAAGAAGCTTCGGCTGCTTCTGATTGTTCTTCTTCTTGAATTTCATAAATCCGCTGACAACAAGCTCATTTCGGATTTCTTCAATCTCTGCTTGAGTGGAAGCTCTGTCAAGGGAATCTGCGACTGTTTCAAGATATTGAAGGTCGTTCTGTCCCTGCTCAATAAGCTCTGTCAGCATAGCTTCAGCTGTTTTTGCCTTGCGGTAATCCTTGAAATATTTCTGTGCATTTGCGGCAGGTGTTTTGGAAGGGTCAGCTTTGATTCTGATTATCTTATTTTCGTCGTAATAATTTTCAAGGTCGTAAAAAGCCGCACCTTTTTCGAGCCTGTAAAGGTTGGCGTTGATAAGCTCTGCACTTATGCGAAGCTGTTCTCTGTCTGCACATTGACGAAGCTCAGCCTGCTGAAGGCTGATTTTTTTTGAAATTCGTGCAATTGCAGAACCGAGGAATTTAACAAGGTCCTGTGCCTTTTGCCTTGTTCTGTCAAGTCTGTCACATTCAAAATAAAACTCATCAAGAAGTTCAGAAAAACTTGATTTTTCTTCTGAAGAGTATTTTGTGCCGTATTGATTTATCGGCATAAACGAAAAGTCAACGGGTTTTCCGGTTTCGTCCTTGAGCATAAAAGCAACAGCGTTTCCTGTTTCAACAATCTGTCTGAGATTATCGATTCTATCCTTCAGCTCTTCAAATCCTGTATCGCTTACCTCATCAACAAAATGCTCGGAAAACTCACCTGCAAGCTCACGGCTTGTAAGTGGCGATACACCCTGAAGCGATGAAAGAATTGCAGAAGAAAGTGTTTTTGTTTCAAATGTTTTAATCTGCGAAATTATGTTATCTGTTGAATGTTCAAGTATGTTGAGCTTGTTCTGCGGTGGGGGAGAAGTGTATCTGAATCCCGGAAGTATCTGCCTTACAGTCGATTGGCTGAGGTCAACTCTTTTGAGTGCATCTATAATTTTGCCTTCTTCGTCGAAAAGAATGATATTGCTGTGCTTTGCCATAATTTCAATGGACAAGGTAAGCTTTACTCTGTCGCCGATTTCGTTTGTTGCATCAAAATCAATGTAAAGCACGCGGTCAAGCTCAGACTGTCTGATGTCAATAAGTGATGCATTGACGAGCCTTTTTCTCATCAGCATACAGAACATAGGCGGTGTAGCGGGATTTTCGGGTGCATGCTGTGTGAAGTGGATTCTCGGACTGTTGGCACGTACGCTGAGAAGAAGCTTCTTTGCACCGCTTTTTGTGCGCAGGTGAATAACCAGCTCCTCTCGTGAAGGCTGGTGAATTTTTTCAACTCTGCCGAATTGTGCACAGTCGAGTATTTCTTTTTTTGCAAGATTCAGAAGTATTCCGTCAAGTGCCATAGTTTATATCCTTATGCGAATTTAACAGGGTTTTCCTGTCTGATATCGATTATCGGTGTGTCTTTGAATTTATCCTGAAGCTTATCCTTCAGAACGGGAACAACGGGAAATTCAGTTTCGTAATGCCCTGCGGCAAAAAGAGATATTCCTGCACTGAGAGCATCAAGAAAATCGTTGTGCTTTGCATCACCTGTGATGAAAGCGTCAATTTTTCCTGCTTCAAACATAAGCGAAGCACCACCGCCTGTGCAGATTGCAACCTTACGGATTTTATTGCCTGCATCGGCAAAACGCACCTTTGTATCAAGCTTTTCAGCAAGCAAACAAGCAAGTTTTTCTGCGTTTGTTTCGTCAATGTCAGCATAGCGAAGAATCGGGTTTTCGCCTTTGTATGCATCGAAGCCGAGGATTTCTGCAAGCGTATCGTTGGTACCTCCGTCAGCGATGTCAAGGGGAGTGTGGCAACAGATTGCATTGATTGAATTTGCCACAAGTTCAAAAGGTACACAGCCCTTTGTAAATTTTTTCATCGCGCTGAAAATAACGGGATGATGGCTGATGATGAGGTTTGCATCGAGCTCTTTTGCTTTCTCGACAGTCCATTCGTCAATATCAAGAACAACAACAGCTTTTTTAACCTCAGCGTTCATGTCGCCGACGAGCATACCGCTGTTGTCCCATTCTTCCTGAGTTTCGATGGGTGCAAAAGTGTTTATAAATTCAAAAAAATCTCTTACGGTTGCCATTATTTCACCTCGTTGAGTATTTTTTCTAATGTTTTGATTTCTTCGTTTTCGGGGTCGGATTTTCTGAGTGCCTCAAGTCTGACTTCTGTTCGGTGGAGCTTCTTTTCGCAGAAGGAAACAGATGCTTCGTCATTCCTTTCGGAAAATCCGCCAAGAAGGATTTCTGCTTCACTGTGTTCTGTTTTTCTGCCTGTATAGACAGCAGCCATACAGATGTATGTTTTTCCGTCCTCAAAGCAAGCGTCCTCTTTTATAATGTCAAATCCGTTATCCCAAAGCCATTTGCGAAGTGTTTCATCGTGGGACTGTGGCTGAAGAATAAGCTGTATATTTTCGTTCTTTACCCAAGGGGCAACTTCAAGAATTTCAGAGATAAGTATACCGCCCATACCTGCGATAACAATGTCATCAACCTCAGAAGAGTTGACACATTTAAGTCCATCGGAAAGACGCAATTGTACCTTTTCGGCAATACCATAGTTTTTTACGGTAGCTTCAGCGTTTTCCAATGGACCTTTTCTCAAGTCTGCGGCGATGGCACAGGGGACTGTACCGTCAAGTATGAGTGCGGCAGGAAGGTAAGCGTGGTCCGTTCCGATATCGGCAAGCCTGGAGCCTTTTCTTACCATCTGAGCCGCCATATTCAGTCTTGATTTGAGTTTAAGCATTATTTGCTTGCAAGATAAGCGTTGATATCAGCAACAAGCTCTTCAACGTCTACGCCGTGTACCTGACAAGCCATTTCAATGCTTTCGCCTCTTGCAGAGGGGCAACCGAGACAGTGCATACCCATTTCAAGGAAAAACTTTGCAGTGCCTACGTCAGCGTCAAGAACGTCGCCGATAATCATATCTTTTGTTACTTCTGTCATGTTAATTACCTCCGAAAAAAATATACAAATATATTATACACGTAATTTTTTATATTTTCAAGTTAAAAAAATATCCTCTTTTACTTTTCAAATCGAAATAAAGATGATATACTTATAAAGTAAATTATGTTGATACGAGGTATGCAAATGAAAGTGATTTACGATGCAGCGGCAAAAATCAACCTTATGCTTGATATTCTTGCTCGTCTTGATAACGGCTATCACAGCCTTTTTATGCTTATGCAGTCCGTTGACCTTTACGATACTGTAACTGTCGAAACAGATTCTTCAGGTGCAATCAGTATAACTTCTGATGAAGAGGGTATACCTTGCGATAAAAGAAACATTGCTTACAAAGCGGCAGAAGCTTTCTTTAATTACACAGGTATAAAAAATAAAGGAATAAAAATCCATATTGAAAAGAGAATTCCTTTTGAAGCGGGAATGGCAGGCGGAAGTGCTGACGGTGCAGCGGTTATAGCTGCTCTCAATGATATATACGAAACAAGCCTTTCTCAGCAGGAGCTTTGTAAAATCGGCCTCAAGGTAGGTGCTGACGTACCTTTCTGCCTGACGGGCGGAACCTGCCTTGCACAGAATGTCGGTGAAATTCTTTCTCCGTTGCCGCCGCTTGATGATTGCTATATCGTTCTTGCAAAGCCGGAAAGGGGAGTGTCAACAAAAGAAGCATTCGCGGCATTTGACACTGCAACCAATATCCGTCACCTTGATACATGTGCAATGCTTTATGCGGCTTCTCAGGGTGATCTTAATGAAATCTGTAAAAGGACAAAGAATGTTTTCGAACAGCTTATCGAAGTTCCTGAAAGAGTTCCGATCAAGTCGACCCTTAACCGTCACGGTGCACTTGCTGCGTGTATGAGCGGAAGCGGACCGACAGTATACGGAATTTTTGATGATGAATCAAAGGCTCAGTCAGCTGCATCGGCTCTGAAATCAATTGTCAAAAACATTTATATAACCAAGCCTGTAAAATCGGGCCTTGTAAGAAAAAACTGAACAGATGAAAATAAAACCGGCTCCCGAAGAGAGCCGGTAATTTATTATCTGTTAAAGATTACTGCCATGTGAATGAAACTGAGTTTTCCTTAAGGTTAACGTTGTAGTTAACACCCTTCTTGAATTCAAAGTTTCGTGCAGAATATGTTGCGTTGTGTTCAACCTTATCAACTTCTTCAAGACCCTTGATAAATGCCTGCATCATATCAGCATCTGTGAACACAAGCTTAGCATCAAGCTTAACCTGCTGAACTGCTTCAGGAGTTGAACCGAAGCCGTCAAGAGCACCGGGAACGAAGCCTGTAAGCCACCATGAATACTGAAGGCCTCGTGAGAAGAGAGTCTGGTTGTTTCTGTAAAGTGTCATACTCATCTTGATAAGAAGATCGTCGTCTGCACACTTGAAGTAGTTAACACCGTTTTCGTCAATAAGTGAGTTGTCACCGAAGTCACGGTAGTAAAGACCGATTTCAGCACCGATAAGAACCCAGCCGTACTGACCCTTCCAAAGCTGAACCATCCACTCTTTGTCGTCATACTCAAAGAAGATTCGAGTTGTATCGAACCAACAGATGATTACGGGAGCTGCAAGGTCATAAATATATGTATAACCGAATGTTCTCTGCCATGCGTTACTTGAAGCGTAGAAAACACCTTCTTTTGCATCAAAAGAGAAACCGAGCAAGCCTGAACCGTCAGGGTTTGTTACCTTACCTGTTGCGGGGTCATACCAGAAACCACCGATGATTTCAACACGACCTGAGTCAACCGGTGTACCTGCAGGGAAGCTTGTAATTTTGCCAACAGAGAAGTGAAGGATATAAAGTGCGTCAGTAGCGTTGACCTGCTTGTCACCGTTAACGTCAGCAGCTTTAAGCTCAGCTGATGTAAGAGTTACAACACCTGTGCAGTGTCTTACAATCATAAGCGCATCAAATGAGTTGATTGCAGCGTCACTGTTAGCGTCACCGAGCGAATTGTCTGCAGCACTTGAGCCGACTGTAAGGAAGGCTGCCATACTTGCAACAATTGAAAGTGTGAGAATGATTGAAATTATTGATTTAGTGAATTTCATTTTCTGTTTCCTCCTTCTGAATTATAAAGACGGAATTAAACCGACTGAGTACTGAAGAATCATAAGTGCGTCTGATGAGTTGATTTTTTCGTCCTTTGAAACGTCTGCAATAACTTTTACAGAATCATCGAGGACGATAGCTCCGACGGAGTGCTGAAGGATCATAAGTGCATCCTGTGAATTGATTTTGAAATCTCCGCTTACGTCACCGGAAAGCTTTTCGCCTTTGCGGATAAAGTTTACGTCAAAAGGAGCACGTTTTCCGCCGAATGTCGCATAAAGTGTTGCCTTACCCGGTTCAATGGAATCAACGCCTTGCGGAACAGCCCAGCTGATGAGCTTATTTTCGGGGAAGGAAACGATTTTGGAAATGCCGTCTTTGTACTTTACGTTGAGCGAAAGACCGGTAAGGTCAAGCTCTGTAAATTCAACGTCGCCAAGACCGCTGAGCTTCCAGTCAACGTCCTGTATAAGGCTTGTTTTCTTCGGAGAAGTAACAACAGTAATGCTTTCAACCTCAACAAGATTAACCTGAACGGTAGCATAAACGTTTGAAGGAAAATCATTGCAGTAAATGCGCATTGTGTTTTTGCCGGCAGACCAGCTTCCGCTGTCGCTGTTTGTGTACATGTTCGGCCACTTGCCTACAGCGTAAGAAACTTCCTTTGAATTATAGGAAAGAACTGTGCCCGAGATATCAAGACTGCCGCCGATTACGGAAATGACGCCGGATTTGTTGTAAGACCAGTCAATTCCCTGATAGAACGTCGTTTTTGTTGGCTTTTTGACGACCGTGACGTCTGCTGCAAACGATGAAACAGTAAAACAAGGAAGAATCATTACAAGTGAAAGCACGATACAAATGACTGTTCTGAACTTTTTGCTATTCAATTTTATTTCCTCCTGACTAAAAAGTATTTATAATCAGCATTATTATACATTAAAAATATAAGAGTGTCAACAAATAAAATTCAGACGGGAAGAGAAGGGGGAAGACATTACCTATTGACAAATCGGTAGTATTAGTATATAATTTATCCGAATATGATGCGCTACATATGGTGTAGTGTGCCTTTTGACACATATTCCTACATTAATTTAATAAGGAATGACGAAAATGAACAAATCATTCAGAAGATTTCTGTCATTGATTCTTGCTGTGTTTACGGTGCTCAGCTGTGTGGCTTTTGCTTCTGCGGAAGAGGCAGTTGCTGAGTTTAAATACGGTGACATTACTTCAGACGGAAATATCAATTCTTCAGATGCTCTCGCAGCACTTAAGCATTCAGTCGGAATCGCTTTGCTTGAAGGTGAGGCATTAAGAGCTGCTGATGTCAACGGTGACTCAAGCGTCAACTCATCCGATGCTTTGGATGTTCTTAAGTATTCGGTCGGAAGCATCAAGCTTTTTCCGATAGAAGTTGCGGTTAAAAAGCCCGGAACTGATGCAGAAATTCTTGCTCTTTATGCAAAAACAATTAACGAAGCAAAGAAAACAATCCCTGCATATAAGCTTAAAGCTTCAACAAAGGGCTTGAAAGTGGCTTTCTCCGGCACAGCAATGTCTTTCGTTCCGAAGGACGAAGTTGCAGCAATGGAAAAAGACATGATGAAGGAAAGCTCTTTCCAGAATATCTTCAGAGCAGGTTCTTCAACAGCTTTTGCAAACCTTCCCGGTGAATGCAAAATCACAGATCCTTCATTGCTTAAGGAAGTGAAGCTTACTGAGCTTGCTGACGGCAACTATCAGATCGATATAGCATTCAAGGATGATAAAAATCCGAAGGCAGGCAGTCCTGTTGTTACAATGCTCAACGTTCCCGATAAGGACACATTCATCAAGCAGATGAATGACGAACTCGGTTCTGCAGTCGGCGATGAAGATATCAGTGCTTCAGCTGAGCTTAAAAACCTTGAGTATACAAATTGTCGCATCTCATGTGTAATTGATGTAAAGACAGGCAACTTCGTTTCTGTTAATACAGAGTATGATATGCGTACAAATATGACAACTTATGTTGCATTCTTCTCAATGGGTACAGATACAACAACAAAAACAGTAAACGAGTACTCAAATTTCATTTATTAATTAAGTTTTAGCTCATCGGCGATTTCGCCTAAATCGTAAGATGTCTAAATATATGTGCGTAGCACAAATCTATAAAGGAGAAATGGTGATTAAATATGAACAAATTTGCTAAAATTTTGTCAACTGTTATTTCTGTAACATTGGCACTCAGCATTGCAATCGTTATGCTCACATCTGCTCTTGCTGCAGTTGGCGCTAAGTTCTCAATGAATCTTGTTGAAGAAACAGATTCTAAGGTTGTTGTTGCAGTAAAGCTTGAGAGCGGTTCTTTTGCAGCTCTTGACTTCGGTATTGCAGCTAACTCTGCAAAGATCAAGAAGTGCGAAAAGATTGACATTAACGTTGATATTGCTCTTGCAGGCGGTGTTCAGGCACAGAATCCTGCAACAGGTCTTTACGGTTGTGCGGTTGATCCTGCTTACGATACAGTAGGTGGCGTTATTGCAACTTACACATTCGAAAAGGTAGCAGGTGCTAACATTTCTAAGGAAGACTTTGAAATGAACGTTACAAACTGCTCAGAGGACTTCGAAGTTGTTAACAACATTCCTGTATACGTAGCTCCGACAGAGGCTCCGACAGAAGCTCCGACAGAGGCTCCGACAGAAGCTCCGACAGAAGCTCCGACAGAAGCTCCGACAGAAGCTCCGACAGAAGCTCCGACAGAAGCTCCGACAGAAGCTCCCACAGAGGCTCCGACAGAGGCTCCCACAGAGGCTCCGACAGAGGCTCCGACAGAAGCTCCGACAGAGGCTCCGACAGAGGCTCCGACAGAAGCTCCGACAGAAGCTCCGACAGAAGCTCCGACAGAAGCTCCGACAGAAGCTCCGACAGAAGCTCCCACAGAAGCTCCCACAGAAGCTCCGACAGAGGCTCCCACAGAAGCTCCCACAGAGGCTCCCACAGAAGCTCCCACAGAGGCTCCGACAGAAGCTCCGACAGAAGCTCCGACAGAGGCTCCGACAGAGGCTCCCACAGAGAAGCCTGTTGATGGCGAAGTTGTTAACCCCGATACAGGTGACAGCGTAACAGCTACAGCAGCTATCTTCTCTCTTCTCGCAGTAAGCGGTGCAGCAATCGTTGCGCTTCGTAAGAAGGAAGACTAATTTTTGTTCACAAGGGTTGTTATTCCGGATAAGACCCTTCTGATACCAAACTTATAACGCCCCCACACAGACCTATGGGCGTACGGTCTGTGTGGTTTTTCTTTTTTATAATATGTTTTTATAATTTCAATATTCTTATTTTTTAAGCGGTGATTACTCACCGTTTATTTTTTTGCCGTGATTTTTACAACTTCGGGTTTGTCGGGATCTTTGATTTCGCACAATCTATATCTGTACACGTAGGGACCGGCCTCCCGGACGGTCCGCAGATTCTGCTGTATTAACGGACGGTCGAGGACGCCCGTCCCTACGCAGTTGATTTAATACAGAGTTCGTAGGGGACGGGTTTCCCGTCCCGAAAAAACAGCGTTAATTCACGGGAGCCGAAACGGCTCCCCTACGGACACGTCTGAAATTGTTTCGTAGGGCACGTCGCTTTCCGTCGTGTCCTACTTATTTTTTTAAGCGGTGATTACTAACCGTTTATTTTTTTGCCTTTTTCAAATTCGGGTTTATCAAGCAATTTTAAAATTATTATTGTAGGGGACGACGTCCTCGACGTCCCGTCAGAAATGTGCAAAATGTCGGGCAGATAATATCTGCCCCTACGAACCTTGTTTCAGTCAACTGCGTAGGGACGGGCGTCCTCGACCGTCCGTTAATTCAGCAGAATCTACGGATGGTCCGGGAGGCCCATCCCTACGAGCACAGAGTCAGATTGTGCGAAATCAAAGAACTACACAAACTCGAATTTATTGATTTCTTGATATTATGTAAAAATGTTTCTTGACAATGTTAAAACGAAGTGCTAACATATATACATAGATTTACAATGCATAGATTTAAAATACATAGATTTAAAATACATGGAGGTAGTGTTATGAAAATCAGCAAAGAACTTTTAAAGGGAAGCACATCTCTGCTTGTGCTTTCGGCAATCAACTCGTCAGATATGTACGGCTATGAAATCGTGAAGAAAATCAAAGTCGCTTCCGATGATGTGTTCAATCTCAATGAAGGAACGCTTTATCCGATTCTTCACGCGATGGAAAAGGAGCATCAGGTCGAGAGTTATTGGCAGGAGGTTGACGGCAGAAAACGTAAATATTACCACATAACTAAAAAAGGCAAAAAGCTTTTACAGGAAAAGTCAGATGAATGGAAGGTGTATTCTGACTCTGTCGAAAAGGTTATGTGTCTTGGCACTCAGCCTCTGACGGTATGATGCGGGGTTGAGGTTATGACTTACAACTTTGACGCTTATCTAAATTCCGTCAAACGGAACATAAAAAACAAAAAGCTCCACGCAACGATATGCGCAGAGCTCGAAAGCCACCTACAGGATTCAGCCGACTTCTATGTTGAAATCGGCTATGACGAAGAAACAGCAAACAGGAAAGCTCTTGAAGATATGGGCGAGCCCACAACCGTTGGTGAAAGTATGGCAAAGCTACATAAGCTTTCGGTTTGGCAGAAATTTTTGTTTTCAGGCTTTTTGTTCGTAGCGGTATTAAAATTTCTTGATATTTTTTCTGTGAATTCTGTGGTGACCGGTTGGCTGACACAGTTCATTCTGATGAATCAACCGAAGGATGCTTTTATGCTTTCGGGAGAGATTGTTTCTCTTCTGATTACGGTAACGGCAGGTATTGCAATAACGCTGTACACTAAACGAAAATCACCCGCAACAGCTTCAATAGTTATTCTTTTGCTGGAAGTTCCTTCCTTATGGTGCTTCAGCAGTGTCGTTTGGATGACAATAAAAGGCAATCTGGATGAATACCTGCAGGAAACGGTTGCTCTGACAGCTGTTGATTATACCGTCATTACTATTTCAGCGGTTTTGATTTTTTCAGCACTTCTGATTCCGGCAATATGCGTGATAAGAGCTATAGGAAAACCTTTTTTTGATAGCCGAAAACTGAAGAAGAATGTAAAAATATTCACAGTTTCATTTGCTTTAGTATTGTCTGCTGTTTATCTCGGTATTTTTGCCTATGTTGACCGTAAAGACAAAGAACAGTTTGAACTTTATTCGCGAGTGGTTGCGGATATGTGCGACCTTTGTATGGAAAAAGGCAGAATTACTGCTGATGATTTTGAAGAGGTAAAAGAAAGATTTGATTATCTTGAAATTAAGGAAATAGACCTGAACGATTACGATATAGAATATAACGGTTATTACGGTGCCGATAAATATTATTGTGCACGTATAGGTGACGGTCTTATGATTAACTCTTATCTTCAGTTGGCGACATCTTCGAGCGGTTCATTTATGTTCGGTGCAGAAGCTGACAGGCTTATGTATACTTTTGACCTGACTTTAAGATATTTTAAAATTTCAAGATATATTAATTATAAAAACCGTTGGGAAGGTTCATACGATGTGGCATCATATATTTCCGAGTTTATTGAACGTGCTCAGCCGGGCGACAGCGTTGATGACTATTTGATGAAAGTAAAGGAAACGAGTTCTGATTTTTCATATTTTTATTATGCAGGACTGCAACAGGATGATGAGTATTATATGAATAGCGCAACATTGGAGTCGATTCTTTCTGATTCTCCCGAAACTTATGCCGAAGAACGGTATACTACACAGTTGGATATGTCAGGCTTTTTCGGGCAGTGGTATTACTATATTACTGCCGATGACGGTAAGTTTGTTTCAGCACGCGATATGAGTGATTAAAACTGTGTTGGCATCAGCTTTTACAAAGAGGTGGATTAATGAATTATAATTTCGATGATTATCTTAACACCGTCAAACAGAATATAAGCAACAAAAAGCTCCACGCACCGATATGTGCCGAGCTTGAAAGCCATCTGCAGGATTCAGCTGATTTCTACGTTGAAATCGGCTATGACGAAGAAACCGCAAACAGGAAAGCTCTTGAAGATATGGGCGAGCCCACAACCGTAGGCGAGAATATGGCAAAGCTACATAAACTTTCTCTATGGCAAAGAACATTGATAATTCTTTTTTGTTTCTTTGCAACACTGAAAATTCTTGATCTTTTATGTGGCTGGTGGATTGATCAGGGTATATTTGGATACGAAGGATACTTTTCCGATGTACTGTTTATCCGTGCAGGCAGTTTCTTCTTCTTTTCGGAAATTCTTGTGTTCGTTTTTATGTTTGCTGTCGGATTTGCCCTGGCACTATATACTAAGCGAAGCGTACCTATATGGATGAATGTGATTGTTACCGTTTTGGAAATACGGCCGATATGGGTTTTTAGTTTTATATCTTATATGTCAGTGTGTGGAAGACTTGATGAGTATTTAGCAGTTGTCAGAGAGTATGACGGTACTGCTCATTTAGACATTTCTGAATATGTTGTATCTATAATTATTTCTGGTTTGATGATATCGGCACTTTTCTTCTGCTATGTGTGTTCCATAAAAAGTATTAATAAAACTTTTTATGACGGTCGCAAAACTAAAAGAATGGCAATGATTGTTATGGGAGCATTGCTTGTTGCGAGTGTCAGCATATATACATATGTTTACGTCTATATTGATAAGCGTGACAAGGCACAGTATGAGGTTTACTCAAGAACTGTATCGGATATTTGTGACTTGTGTCTTGAAAACGGCACTATGACAGCAGATGATTTCAATATGATTAAGGAAAAATTCAGCTACCTTGATTTCAAGGAAGTTGATCCTGAATCGATAAATAATTATACCACAAATTGCGATACTGTTCTTTTTGCTGAAACGGGAGAAAGCACAATGGTGGTTTCGGGATTATATCTTGGAAAAAGTGCAAGAGGAGCACTATATCTGGAAACTTATGTTTCAAATATAGGGTTTGATTTGAAACCTAAACTGTTTTATTGTTTAAACATGTTGACCTTTGATAACCGTTGGGAAGCATCTTCGGATACAGTTGACAGTATGATTGAGATGTTCGGCACAGGGTTGGAAAGCGGTACGGTAACCGAGGGTGACAGTGTAGGGGGATACATCAACAAGGTTAAGGAAACATCTTCTCACATAAGGTATAAATATTATGAAATACCGGCTTATCCTTCAGAATTTGCTGAGGAGTATTGCACCGAACTTGTTGAATCGGGTATTTTTGGTTTTTTCATATTTTCATATCGGTGCCGACAACGGAAAAGTTACACATTCGAGTGTAACTCTTGATTAAGCTGATTGTCGAAGTTTTTAATCGATGTCTGAAGTGAATATACTATACCTGATTATGTCACAAAATCTATTTATTAATAAACTAAAAGGCTGTCTCGTTTGAGACAGCCTTAATTATTTAAGTAATTATCAATAAAGTTTAATTCCACCGAAAGGTCTGATTGAAAGAACGTGGCATGAGCCTTCGCCGTAAACAGCCTCAATTGTTGAACGGAAATCTTCGAGCATATCATTAGGAACGAAAGCTTGGATTGTGCCTGCGAAACCGCCGCCGTGAACTCTCCATGCACCCTTGCCCTTAAGCATCTCTTCGCAAAGAAGAAGAGCAACTGAAAGTCCCTGCTCCTGCGGAGCCTTTGTTGTGAATACGTTCTGGTTGTACATATAAGATGAACGTCCGCTTTCGATAACGATTTCCTTGAACTTGTCAAAGTCACCGTTTGTAAGAGCTTCAACTTCTGCCATAGCTCTCTTGTTTTCATTGTAGAAATGAACTGCACGAAGAACAGCACGGTCACCGCATTCTTCTCTTACCTGCTTGATGTGAGCCATAAATTCGTCTTCAGGTACATCACGGAGAACATCCTTGCTGAATACGCCTGCAGCGTTTTCCATCTCACCGCGAACAGCCGCATAATCGTCTGTAAGGTCAGCGTGGCTTCCGCCTGTGTCTACGATGCAAAGAGCGTGACCGCAAGCAGCAAAGTCAAACTCAACCTTGTTGATTACAGGCTCTGACGGATCATTAAAATCAATTGTGATGAAGCTGCCGACCGAGCTTGCCATCTGATCCATAAGACCGCAGGGCTTGCCAAAATAAACATTTTCAGCATACTGAGCAATCTTTGCAATGTCAACGGCAGAAACCTTGCCGTCGTTGTAAAGGTGGTTAAGAATTGTACCGATAAGAACCTCATAAGCGGCAGATGATGAAAGACCTGAACCTGCGAGAACACAGCTTGCACTTGCAGCGTTGAAGCCGCCGATGTTGTAGCCGTATTTCTTGAAGCCTGCACACATACCGCGAATAAGACCTGATGACTTGCCGTATTCGTTTTCGTGCGGCTCAAGGTCAGAAATATCAATTTCAATCATACCGTGGCCGAGGCTCTTTTCGCAAGCGATCATATCGTCACGCTTTGAAGCAGCAGCAACTGTATCAAGGTTAACGCTTGCAGCAAGAACCTTACCGTGGTTGTGGTCTGTGTGGTTACCGCCAACCTCTGTTCTGCCGGGTGCACTGAAAAATTCGATGCCGTCGCAGTCACCGAAAAGCTCAACATAAGCGTCAAGAATTTCTGTCTGACGTGTCTTCTGTGCGGCTACAGCCTCGTCACTTAAATAAACTTCCTTAAGTCTTGCGTCGAACTCACCTGAAGCGAGTTTTTCTTTAATCTGAGTTGAATTAGCCATTTGCTGATTTCCTCCTGTACTGAATTTTCAAAATCTTGCTTAAAGCAAAGGTTGAAATGCTTATAAGAATAAACAAAAGAATGAACGGAACAAGGAATGCCGCTGAAAGCGGGTCGAACACGTTTCTACCAATGAACGTGTATGATATGAGCTGGGGCACAAAGCCCAGAAGCGAAAGAATTATAAAATCCTTGTATTTGAATCCCATTGCACCGTAAAGCTTGCTTACGGGGTTTGGCGGTATACTCGGTATAAGTCTGAAAACCGCAAGCAACCACGGATTGCCTCTTCCGTCGTTTTCGATAACCGTACGTATGGTTATGTTTTTCTTGAGTATGCTTTGTATTGCATCAGAACCGACACGCTTACCCCAATAGTACCTCAGCGAGAAAAGGATCGTCAGTCCTGCAAGGTTTATCGGGATTGAGAAGTAAGCGGGGAAGACGGTACTCGTGATGGCACAAAGAAGCGAGAGGGGATAAAACTGAAGCGGAAAAATCCCTTTGAATGTGTAAAGGAAAACAATAACGACAAAAATACTCAGTTTATCATCCATTGTTTCAACGGCTCGCTCAGCTTGCCAGAGGTATGTTGTGTAAGTCTGATACCATTGCTGTATATTCGTGTTTTGAGTGAGGATGAGTAAAACTATAAAAACGACAGCTAAAATAAGACAAAGCAAAGAAACAATATACAAAAGAGAACGGATATGCTCTTCACGTGTTTTCTTGGCACTTTTTTTGTTTGCCTTTGTAATTTTACTCGCCTCCCTTCAAAAGCATAATTAACCATCATAATTTAACTTATATATTATACAAGGTTTTCCTTCTTTGGTCAATAGATTAATTCCACGATAAATGTCGTAATATGACTTATTTGTTTTATTGACTATGGGAAAAATTTGTGTTATGATTTATAAGGCAATCTATAGTGGAAATGGGGCTTGATTATGGACTACAAAGCAAAATATCAGGAATGGCTCGGCTTTGACGAGGAAACAAAGGCGGAGCTTCTTGCCATTACTGACGAAAAGGAAATTGAAGACAGATTTTATAAGGATCTTGAGTTTGGCACGGGCGGACTTCGCGGCGTTATGGGTGCAGGTGCAAACCGTATGAACAAGTACACGGTAAGTAAGGCAACAAAAGGCCTTGCTGACTACCTTATAGATGAATATAAAGAAAATATCAGCGTTGCAATCGCTTACGATTCAAGAAACAATTCAGCACAGTTTGCAGCTTTCGCCGCAGAAGTGCTTTGTGCAAACGGTATCAAGGTTTTCCTTTACGATACTCTTATGCCCACACCTGTGCTTTCATTCACAGTTAAGCACCTCGGCTGTACTGCAGGTATCGTTCTTACTGCAAGCCACAATCCGAAGGAATATAACGGCTATAAGATTTATGACGAAAACGGATGTCAGCTTGTACCGCAGTATGCTAACAAGGTTATTGATTTTGTTAACGCTGTTACAGACATCAAGAACGTTGCACATATGCCTCTTGACGAAGCAAAGGAAAAAGGTCTCTTCGTTTCAATCGGCATGGAAGTGCTTGATGCGTTCCTTGAGGCTGTAAAGAAGCAGTCACTTTACGAAGAAAAGTCAGATATCAAAATTGTTTATACAGCTCTTCACGGTACAGGTAATATT
The DNA here is from genome assembly GCA_017380575.1 of Clostridia bacterium. Classification (GTDB taxonomy): domain Bacteria; phylum Bacillota; class Clostridia; order Oscillospirales; family Acutalibacteraceae; genus CAG-488. The sequence continues at coordinate 37,368 of JAFODS010000024.1, forward strand.
CCGGTACGTAAGGCTATCGAGGGAATGAACGTTTCAATCGTTAAGGAGCAGGAGCTTCCCGACGGTAACTTCTCAACAGTACGTTCACCTAACCCCGAGGAGAAGGACGCTCTTACACTTGCTCTCAAGCAGGCTGAGGCAGAGGGTGCAGACCTTGTTTTCGGTACAGACCCTGACTGTGACCGTATCGGTGCAGGCGTAAAGCACGACGGTAAGTATGTGCTTATCACAGGTAATCAGATGGGTGCTTTGCTTGTAAACTTTGTTCTTACAATGAGAAAGGCTGAGCTTAACGACAAGTCAACTCTCGTTAAAACAATCGTTACAAGTGAACTCGGTGCAAATATTGCAAGAAAATTCGGACTTAACATCGTTGAAACACTTACAGGATTTAAGTATATCGGTGAAAAAATCAATCAGTACGAAGCAAGCGGTGACAGAGAATTTGTTATCGGTTACGAGGAAAGCTACGGTTACCTTACAGGCACACACGCAAGAGATAAGGACGCTGTTGTTTCTGCACTTCTTGTTTGTCAGATGGCTGCATATTATTACAATAAGGGTATGACCCTCATCGATGCACTTAACGAGATTTATGCTGAGTACGGCTTCTACCTTGATGCACTTGACACATTCACACTCAAGGGTATTGACGGTGCGCAGAAGATTCAGAGCCTTATGAACGAATTCCGTGAAAACGGCAGTAAGTTCTTTGACGGCATCAAGGAAGTTTTCGACTTCTCAAAGGGTATCGGTGACCTCCCGAAGGAGAACGTTCTTAAATATGTTTTCAACGACGGTTCATGGATGGCAATCAGACCTTCAGGTACAGAACCGAAGATCAAACTCTACTATTCAATCCAGGATGCTGACAGAGATAACGCATATGCACGTCTTGATGCAATCCGTGCAAAGATGAGCGAAATTGTTGAAGCATAAAATTTGTTTTAATTATTGACAAAACGACGGCCGTTATGTATAATGTAACGGTCGTCAAGATAAGCTGGTGTGGCGAAATCGGCAGACGCAAGGGACTTAAAATCCCTCGGTGGCAACACCGTACCGGTTCAAGTCCGGTCACCAGCACCAAAATCCGTTCTCTTATGAGGGCGGATTTTTTGTTTGATATTGATTTTTGCGCAAATAAGTGCTAAGATACTACCATTATTTTACTTGAAAGGTGACGTTACAATGCTTCCGTTTCTCAACAAAATCATTACTCTGATTCTTGTACCGATTTACTTGTCGACCTGGTCACCCGTGTACCATATCGTCAAGCTTTTCAATCCTCCGCAGGAGCTTATTTCAATTTCTGAAAACGGTATCGGTTCTCCCGAAGACCCCGTTTATCTTACTGCTCACCGCGGTGTAAGTGCACTTGCACCCGAAAACTCTACTATGTCTTTCGTTGAGGCAGTTAATAATAATTACTACTCAGCCGAGTGCGACATTCAGCTTACAAAAGATAACGTATGGGTTCTTAACCACAACAGCGATACAGGCTCATGGTTCTGCCAGTATGCAGAAATCAAAGATACCACTCTTGAAGAGCTTAAGACATTCAACTACAAATGGGGTGCAAACTTCTGGAAGTATCCTGATATGAGAATTGCTACTCTTGACGAGTACCTTGATGTTTTTGTTGGAACAAACACAAGACCGCAGATAGAACTCAAGGCTGACAATTACGACCTTCTTTATACTGTTGTTGATGCAATTAAGGCAAAGGGTCTTACAGAGCAGGCGATTGTTATTTCATTCGACCTTGAACAGCTTAAGGTTATTCACGAGTTTGACCCGTCAATCGAACTCTGGTATCTCATCGACGAAATCACACCCGAAAACATTGCAGCGGCACAGGCTGTTGGTGAGAATGTATGGCTTTCGCCGAGCTACACCGCAAATACTCAGGAAACAATCCAACTCGCACTTGATGCAGGTATCGGCGTTTCCTTCTGGACAGTCAATACAATTGAAGATGCAAAAATGCTCTATGATATGGGCGTAAGATATATGGAAACAGATATCCTTTGCAACTGATAAAAAACACTTATAACGGTCTTTAGGCTGTTATAAGTGTTTTACTTTTGGTCAACAGTATGGTATACTTTAATTACCAACAACACATAAGTCTGAAACGCAACATATTACGCACATTCGTGCAGTTTTCTCTTTGACATACGTGGGTATGACTGCATCGAAAAGCTAGTGGATGTGCCGGATCTACGACAGGAGGTATCAAGGTTGACCGAATCATCATCGCATTCAAGGCTGTTTACAGCGAAATCAAGCGCAGGCTTCATCCTATGTCGGTCTCCCATACGAGGATGAGCGGCCATCATCTTGCAGACAGTGCGGTTCATGCTGTCCTTATGTACATCGTGGTCTATTTTCTTGTGATCTTTGTCTCGATAGTTGCAGTCATGATATGCGGATGTAATGCTACCGAGGCTGTGTCGGGAGTTATTGCTTCGGTCGGCAGTGTCGGACCTGGTCTTGGCGAGCTGGGCAGTCTTGAGAATTATTCGATGCAGCCTGTGATGGCGAAGTTCATATTTACGTTTGATATGTTTCTTGGTCGTGTCGAGATATATCCGGTGCTTATAGTATTGTCAATGATATTCAGGAGGAACAGGTAGTGGGGAAGGCGGATTTTCTTTATTCTGGGTTTCTGTCGAAACTTAAATATGAGCCTACGCCGTGTCAGGAGGGGCTTCTGCATAAGGTTGCAGATTTCGTCAGTTCGGACGAGGGGGATATCCTCGTGGTCAACGGATATGCGGGTACGGGAAAGACGACAGCGATCTCGGCGGTGATTGCCGTTATGAAGGAATTCCAGACGAAATGTGTCCTTCTTGCCCCTACAGGCCGCGCAGCCAAGGTTCTTTCTTCATATGCCGGGCAGCCTGCATATACGATCCATAAGCATATCTATCGCCAGAAATCGGTCGGGGGAGACGGATTCGGCCAGTTCAGTCTGGCTCCGAACAAGGATAAGGAAGCTCTTTTCATTGTCGATGAGGTTTCGCTGATCGGTATAGACTCCGGCCAGCAGCAGTCTACGGCTGCCTTCGGTACAGGCAATCTCCTTGAAGACCTCATTTCTTTTGTCAGGGCGGGAGTCGATTGCAAGGTAATCCTGATAGGAGGCTTCATCAAGGGAAAAGGTTCCCCAGTGTGTCGTTACTACATATCTAGCGCCATTTTTCATACTTTTTGACTCCTTTTCTGTCAGTCCTCCCGAAAAATAGGCGCAAAAATAC
>JAFODS010000025.1 GCA_017380575.1 Clostridia bacterium
CGGCTTTGGTTGTCATGTTTCACACGATGAAATTATGATTGGCAAATACAATGTTGTTACTATTTATTCACAAGATATCGAAAAATATAATACACTTTTAGAAAAGCACAAAATAAAGCGTGTTGATAAGATTGTAACTGCTTGGGATACTTTTACTCAAAACAATCCGGGCAAATCAGAAAAAGTTGAAACGGACGGAAAAGATATTTTTGATATACCAAAAATGTTTGAAGATTGGGGAATATATCTTGCTGAACAAAGAGAGGATTAATTTTTTAATCCCTAATGAACACTCGCACCAAAAAAAGGACACCATACGGTGTCCTTTTTTGCTGGTATAGGGACTTTAGCACTAAGATGGTAAGTCTGAGGCTATGCTGATATATGATGATAGTTTTTATATATTTAACAAGTTATTTCTTTTTTAGCAACTTGTGTTTCTGACTTTACTGTGATAAAATATATTCAAACAATTACACTTAAGGGGTGTTTGTTATGAAGAAATTCGTACAGGTCGGATGCGGAATACGCGGTATAGAGGGATATGCTGAACCTATACTGAAAGATTATAAAGATCAGATTCAGCTTTGCGGTGTTTATGATATCAATTATAAACGTGCCGCACTCGTTAGTGAATACGGGGATGTTGCGGTTCCTGTGTTTGATGATTTTGATGAGATGCTTCGTGTTACAGAACCGGACACCGTTATCGTAACAACCAAGGACAGTATGCACGATTTTTATGCAATTAAGGCACTTGAAGCAGGTTGCGATGTTATTGTTGAAAAACCGTTGACAACTACTTTTGAAAAAGCAAATGCAATAAAAGCTGCTGAAGAAAAGTCAGGAAAGACAGTTACTGTAGTTTTTAACCTCAGATATCTTCCGTTTTTTGCAAGAGTCAAAGAACTGCTCAAAAGCGGAGTTATAGGTGATGTGCTAAGTGTCCATTTTGAATGGTTGCTTGACACTCAGCACGGAGCTGATTATTTCAGACGTTGGCACAGACAACGAGAAAATTCAGGCTCTTTACTAGTACATAAATCGACACATCATTTTGATCTAGTTAACTGGTTTCTTGATGATGATCCGATTGCCGTAAATGCTTTCGGTTCAAGAAGCTTTTACGGACCGACACGTGATAAACGTTCACAGAGATGCCTCACGTGCCAGTTAAAAAAGAGCTGTGAATTTTATCTTGATATAAATCAACCGCCAATGGATAAGCTTTATCTTGCTTGTGAAGATGTTGACGGATATTATAGGGACAACTGTATTTTCTCGGAAGAAATTGACATTGAAGACACAGTAAGTGTTAATGTGCTTTATAAAAAAGGTGCGGTTATGAGCTATTCTCTGACAGCCCATTCACCGTATGAGGGTTTAAGAATTGCATTCAACGGCACTGAAGGTCGTCTGGAATTCAGCAAGCTTGACGGAAGATATTCGGATTTCGGTCAGGGTGTGAATAATGTTATTACGATTTATAACCGCCTTGGAGAAAAGATTACCATAAATGCACCGCAGGATTTACCCGGTGGTCACGGCGGTGCAGATGAAAAAATCAGAGATAATCTGTTTGTCGGTTGTGAAAATGATCCGCTCGGACAAATGGCGGATGTTCGTGCAGGTATGATGTCCATAGGTATAGGAATGGCGGCAAATATTTCAATGAAAGAAAACCGCAGAGTTTATCTGAGCGAATTTTATGATGAATTAAAGTAAGGCTTAATGAAAATCACCTAATCTGAATATGGTCAGGTGATTTTACTTATTATACTGTTTATTGTAATTTAAGTAGCTTTATGCTATAATGGCAAAAACAAGACTGAGGAGTGGTTTGATGAAGATTACCCTTAATCCTGACAAAGTATATCAGAAATATGAAGGTATCGGTGCTAGCGGTGCATGGTGGGCACAGATTGTCGGTGGATGGACAAATACTGATGCTAACGGAGAAGAAATGCGTAATGTTATTTCGCGCCTTCTGTACAGCAAAGAGAACGGTATAGGTATGAATATATACCGCTACAATATCGGTGGCGGCTCTGCTCAGAGCGGGAACGGAGAGTATTCAGATTTTGCACGCCGTACTGAATCGTTTGATACTGATGACGGGAAATATGATTTCTCACGAGATGCTAATGCGGTTTATATGATGAAGCAGGCTGTTCGTGACGGTGCAGACGAGGTTATACTTTTTGTTAATTCTCCGATTGAACGTCTTACAAAAAACGGTTGGGCTCACCTGAAGAAAAATCAGGCGTTCCGAACTAACCTCAGTAGAAAAAATTACAGTACTTTTGCAGATTATTGCCTTGATGTAACAGAGCATTTTGTGAAAGAAGGTTTACCTGTAAAATATCTTTCGCCGATAAATGAACCGTTCTGGATATGGACGGGCGGTCAGGAAGGCTGCCATTACAGTCCGCGACAGGCCGGTCAGGTGATGCTCTGTTTTGCACGAAAATTAAGAAAACGTAAAACTCTTGATTCGGTTAAGCTTTCAGGTGTTGAAAACGGTGATATACGTTGGTTTAACAAGTCATATACACGACACTTACTGAAATATAAGGAAGTTGTTGACTGTATTGATTCAATCGATCTCCATTCATACTGTCTTCATATGCCGATTCCATTTTTTAACGACAGAGTGAAATTTCTTAAAAGGTACAGGAAATGGCTCGACAGAGAATATCCCGATATGCCTGTGAAGATGAGCGAATGGACACATATGGTCGGTGGCAAGAACTGCGGTATGGATTCAGCTCTTGAAACGGCAAAGGTGATGTATGAGGATATGACTATTCTTAATGTTACATCCTGGCAACACTGGCTTGCTTGCTCGCACTATGATTACCACGACGGACTTATATATCTTGATCTTGAGAAGCAGAGTTATGAAATGACGAAGAGATATTACGTTACAGGTAATTTTTCAAAATACATACCTCTTGGTGCAGTTCGTTTTTATGCTGTATGTGATGATAAAGATGTTAAAATAATCGCGTTTAAAAATGAAGAAAAAACAATTGTTATCGTGATAAATCCTACAACTGCAGAAAAAAGCTACAGGACGCCCTGTAATGCACTTTTGGCTGTAACAGATAAAGATAATGATCTGAACGAAACAATCGTAAAATGCGGTTCTGAGATTGCAATTTCTCCAGAATCGGTCACAACAATTGTTATGAATGAGGGTAGTTATGATTAAACGAATTAAAGAAATTATTCTGAGCTTTATTCTTTCATTTAAGAATTATTGGAAGAAGCCTCCCGAAGGCAGATACATGAGCTATAAAGAAATTGCTTCTCTTGCTACGGGTGGAATAGGTGTCAGAATAATCACTTATTGTTTTGCCCAACTGATTATTTCCACAGGTAACTCTTTGTTAGGAAATACAATCGGTATTGATCCTATGCCGTTACAGATTATTTATATGATAAGTCTGATTACTGCGGTTCCGCTTACGGCACTGAGAGCTAAAATGATAGACAACACAAAGAGTATGAAAGGTAAATACAGACCGTATATACTTACAATGGGCTTGCCTACCGCTGTTCTCGGCTCCCTGTTCCTCTGGATGCCGTATGAGCATATGAGTCTGTTTTGGAAATGTGCCGTTGTTCTTGGTTTCAATGTAGCATTTCAGTTCTTTTTCAGCTTTTTCCAGGATTCGTACGACAGCCTGATTAACGTTCTTTCTCCGAACAGCATTGAACGTTCGGATGTACTTTCAATCCGCTACATTGTTGAAAATCTTTCTCCGTCGATTGTGGGTATTATTTTCCCGTTGCTTGCAAAAATGATAACAGGTGAGGATACACTTTATAATATAAAGATTTACAGATATCTGTATCCGCCGATGCTGTTTGCAGGATTCCTTGTTTCGATGATAATTTACTTTAATACGACCGAGAAAATTGTTCAGCCAAAGTCCAGAAACGTGCAGATTAAGTTTACTGATGCTTTCAGGGCTGTGGCAAGAAATAAGTATTTCTGGATAATTTCACTTGCAGGTTGGATCGGATTTCTTGAGGTCGGCTTCCATAAGATTATGGAATGGATGTACAATTATCAGGGAGCATGCACCGCAGGACAGTATGCCGTTGTTACGGCAATTGCAGGTAATGCTTCGTTCTGGCCGAATCTTGTCGGACCCATTCTTATAAGAAAATACGGCAAAAAGAAGATTCTGATTTGGACAAATCTTATGAGTGTTGTGTTTATTCTTGCAATGCTTCCAGTGATTCACAGTTCGGGCAAACCGTATGCAATCTGGGTTTTGCTTGCAGTAACATTCATAAATCAGTTTATAACATCGCTCGGACATCTTTTAGGACCAGGAGTAAATGCCGATATCAGAGATTATCAGCATTATATAAGCGGTGAAAGAATTGACGGAATGTTTTCAGCTGTAGGTCTTATCGGAAATGCAATTACAATGGTAACAGGCATGGCTCTTCCTGCAATTTATTCAAAAGCAGGTCTTAATAAAGATGTTGCAGGAATGCTCGGTTATGATGTAAACAATGTTTATGAAGTGCTTTATAACAGGAGTTATTTTATAAGCATATGTTCGGTTCTTATTATCGCTTCAGCTGTTGGTGCCGCATTAAATGCAATTCCGTATTTCTTTTATGATTTCACTGAAATCAAACAGAAGGCAATCGTGAATGTGCTTAAAATCCGCGCAGCATTTGAAGATTATTCAAAAACCGGTGAGGTAAATGATGATTATAAAGAAGCCTGCGAACTGATTAAAACCTCAAAGGTTCTTGCCGACAAAGATGTTGGATCATTAAAAGAATTGCGTAAAAAGACTTCTGTTTCTGAATTTAATAAACTTAAAAAAGAGAATGAAGAAGTTGAAATTTCACGATTTATTCTTGAAGAGCTTAACAAGTACAATACTGAAGAAGGAAAAGCGTGGTTAGGGGAGGCACAGCGAATCGCAGAGGCTGGTCCTGACGGTTTCCCTCAAATTAAATTGCCTTCCAAGAATGAAATCAAGCTTATGCCTTCGAAGACGCAGATACAGGCAAATTTCAGACGCGATGCATTGGTAAGGAATGAAAACATCAAAGCGGCGAAGAAAGCTATGCAACGTTACTTTGCAGACGGTGTATCCGATTTTGATGAAAGTGAACTTGAAAAGCTTTATGAAAAAGAAAATGCTATAATTGATGAATTCACAAAGCTTTGCGCTGAACTCAAAAAGGCAAAAGAGGCCCGCGACAGAAAGGCTGTTAAAGAATTGAATGAGCAGCTGATGTGGATTAAGGTTGAAAAGAAAAAAGTTGCAAAAGCTGTAAAAGAAAGAGAGAATTTACATGCTCTTTATTACAGAACAGTTAAACCTTATACCGATGCTGTCAGGGTTACTGAACAAGCAGAAGCATATTCAAGGATAATGGCAGAAAGTTTTACAGTATAAAATTAAACACGGCTTGTACAGATTTGATCTGTTCAAGCCGTGTTTGTTATTTGTAATCTTTGTTTGTAAGGAATCTCCAAGCGGCAACATATTTGGCTGCTGCACGCGGATATTGGCTCTGAATGTAAAGGTAATGATCGTCCGTAACGATAATCAAAGCTTCAATTGAAACGTTGAGCACAAGCTTGATTTTATCCATAGGAATGGTGATTTTTGTTTCACCGTCATATGCAATTTCAAACTTGTCCGTAAACAGTCTGAACTCAGCGTCTTTGTTTATCAATTGTTTACGGTGTTTGACAAACATAGAAATTATCTGTCGGTTTTCAGAGTAAATAAGTTCACCCTTCGGCGTTCCTAATACAATCTGTTTCCAAGCGTCCTTTTGCCATTTGTCCCAATCAAGTATTGATTCAAAGTGAAGACCTGTTCCTGTATTGTGGAAAAATCCGTCAAATTTCAACTCGACTTTATATCCGCAATCACATTCAAGGAAGTTTCCGCTTGAGCGTAATTTGCCGACGCTGTGACATTCGGGACAAAGGTAAAGAATACGCTCTACACATTCAGCAAGACGTTTACCGCGGTATTCGTTACGCTTTTCTTTTTGCAATGCATAGTCGTTGTGATAGATATCTCTTGTGATAGTTTCATTGACCTCATCAACTGTCATTGCAGCAATTTCGTCGGGGGAATACTCTCTTACAACGTGACCGTGAACAGGTCCGCGTCGGAGTTTCTTTGCCCATTTCGGTGCATGAAGATAACCGCCTGTAAGCTTGAATGTGATCAGAGCAGCACCACTGTCTTTAATCATCTGACCCGTACGGGGAGAGAAGAAACCTGTTTCACCGTTTGGTGTCATGGCACCTTCAGGATAAATGCTGACAGGTACACCTTCTTTGATGCTGGCAATGATCTGTTCAACCACGTGTGAGGTTGGCTGATCTCTGTGCTTTACAATAACACCCGCGAATTTCTTGAGAAAAAACTCGGAAAATTTGTTGTTGGTAAGATGGTCGCTGACAACGATTCGCATATACCGTTTTAATGCCATCAGTTCGTATCCGGGGTCCATTCCGTCAGCGTGGTTGCCGACGATAATGAATGCCTTGTGCTTTGGCTTATAAGTTTCGATTTTTGCGTGACAGTATCTTAATATAATATGACCAAACATACGACGTACGGAGTTAACAAGGAATCCGTGTATTCTGTGTTTGTTTTTCAGAACATCCACCTCCCGGAAAGGTCTGTGTTTAGTTTTTCGTGTTATGCAATTGTTATACCTTTAAGAGCATATTTGAGCATCATTGAAACATAAAATACAACTTTTTCAACGAGGTTTGTATATTTTTCTGCTACGTTGTTGAGGTTATTCTGAACATTAACTGTGCCGTAACCGGGGAGAATGCCGTTGTTGTCGTCAACACCGTCATTGTCGTAAGCAAACTTATAAAGCAACGGTGAAATAAGACCGAGTATTGCGAATTCAGCAGCATTTACTTCGCCGAATACTTTAATACCGAGCTGTGTAAGCTCCTTGGGGAGTGAGTCGATTCCGATATTCGAAAGAACCTTATTTACGAGATTAACAAGGAAGAGTGAATCCGCGATACCTGCAAAATCATCTCTGAGAATAAGAACGAGTGTTCTGAGAAGCATTGTAACTTCAGTGCTTTCAAGTTCGTAATATTCAGAACCTGCGTAGTGCATACCGACAAGTGCAGTTACAAGGTGCCAGGGTGTTTTGTAATCGCTTTCAGGAATAACAAGACCGTATTCAGCCGCAAGCTCCTGAACGCTGTTTTCACCGTAGAAAGGCATATCAAGTATGTCTGTAAGACCTGTCACGGCAGCTTTAACAAAGTTGTAGTAAACTGCGTCCTCTTCAATTCCCATTTGGTCAAAGTAGAGGTCACGACCGAGTCTGTACTTGATACCGTGATGGAAGAATTCAGCAGCGTAAGCTTCAAAATCTTTTTCCATAAGAGCGATCTGCTCGTCTGTGAGGTCAGGAACAGCTTTGTCAAGGGCAGCAGTATCAATGCTTGTGATCTTTTTGTTTTCGTACTTGATTTCCTCGTCAGTTATATGGAACATTCTGTACTCAAGAGGATACATTGTAAGTGATGTCGTTGCAAAGTCATAAATGACATTGCCGAGTGTACTTGTGTAGGTTGCAGCGTCACTGCAGTGCTCGTGACCTGTGAAAACAAGCTTGATTCCGCAGTTAGCGAGGATTTCAGCTGTAGAAATATGCCATCTGATAATGAAGTTACGGCTGATAAGTCTCTGTACAGGAAGGTGATCAAGAAGGTTGTGATGCATCATAAGGATAGGATATCTGCCGTCTTCCTTTGCTTTCTTTGCCTGGTCAACAATCCATGAAAGCCTGTCTGTTGTAAGACCGTCTTCAGTTGATTTGCTCGGGTCGCAGCTGTCAGCAGCAATAAGTCTGTATTTGTCACCGATATCTGCTGTATATGAGCAGTCAGATTCAACAACCTCGAGTGCCTCGTCATAACCAAACTCAGAATATACATCTTTGAAAACGTCAATAGTTGTTGCACAGTCAACACCTACGTCGTGGTTACCGGAGATAACATAAACAGGTTTGCCTGTTTCTTTTTCAAAGCGTCTGAGCTTTTCGGCAACGTCAAGGTGCTGCTGAAGAACTACTTTACCGTCGTTAGCAAGGTCGCCGGGGATAAGGACAAATTCGCAGTTCTCATCTTCAGCACACTGACGGAGAAATTCGTCAATAATAAAACCACTTTCGTGCTCCATCTGAGCGCGACGGTTTGCATAATAATAAATCGGGTCATCGTTGTTGTGCTCAACAGGTTCTGTCGGCTCAACATAATGAAGGTCTGATGCAACCGCAAATGACATAACTCCGTCGTCAGCCGCTGAAACAGCAAGAGCAACGGTTGATAACAACAATGCGATTGAAAGAACTACTGAAATAAACTTTTTCATACTCCAACCTCTTTCGAACATTTTTTTAATTTTAACATTAAGAAAAATTTTTGTCAACAAAAACAGTTTGCACATATTAAGATGTTTATAAAAACAAAGAAAATCCGCCCTCTTGCGAGAACGGATTTTCTTTGGTGACTCACCGGGGATTCGAACCCCGGACACCTTGATTAAAAGTCAAGTGCTCTGCCAACTGAGCTAGTGAATCGTGATGCGCATTTGACGCTTGAATATAATATATTATTTAAGATGAAATGTCAAGTCTTTTTACGAAAATATTTAAATTATTTATTTAATATTTTTTGCCGTTTACTTTTGAAAAAATATATTCAACTATTGCTAGTGTATCTTCAAGTTCGGCAACCAGCTCAAACGGTGTTACTTCATTGTTTTCAAAAAGCGGCTGAAGATCTTCGCGAGTGTACGGAATTGCTTTGCAAAGCTTGCAGGCCCTTTTTCTTCTCCAGGAAAGAGCGTTCAGGTCCTTCAACGGCAAAACGAGAAGAAACCGCTTGTTTTCGGCAATTATTCTGTCATATTCATTCTGAGGGTTATTTGCTATATCCGTCAGTTCAGCAAGAAGCCGTTCACGTGTGGTCATAATGCACCTGTCAATAGTATTATTTGGTTTACAAACTCCCCCCTGAATTAACAGAGGGGAGAATAGCGTAATTATTTGATTTTAACCTTAAAGTTCTTGATTTCGAACGGAGTTGCATGGAAGTTGATTGAATCGCCTTCATAAGCAACGGGTTCGTCATTTCTTTCGATAAGGTCACATTCTGCAGCGTAGGTGAGGGGAGCAAAGAATTTAACTGTAGCGTCAACGCTCTTGCCCTTCTTCTCAACCATACGGATGATGTAAGCGTCTTCCTCTTCGCACTTCTTAACAGCTTCAATTGTCATGTTGTCAGCTGTAAGAGTGATGAATGAATTACTTGTACCCATATCACCGCTGTTTTCAAGCTCAACGGGAACGAGAGGATTGTTGATTTCAAGACCTCTTGTAAGTGTCTGAGCCTTCTTCCATGTATCAGCGTGAGGATAGATGGAATATGTGAAGTAATGCTCACCGCGGTCTGAAGTCGGGTCGGGCTTGATGGGAGCCTTGAGAAGAGTAAGGATCATCTTGTGCTCGTTAACCTCGTGACCGTACTTGCAATCGTTAAGAAGTGATACACCGTAGTCTTCGTCAGACATATCAATCCAGTTGTGTGCGTTAACCTCAAACTTAGCCTTGTCATACGGATTGTATCTGTATGAGCAGCATTCCATTGTAGCGTAAGCAATATCTCTTGTGTAGTTCTTTGTCTGAAGATCAACGTCAAAGAATACCTTAAGAAGCTTCTGATCTTCGTGCCAGCTGATATGTGTATCAAAGTCGATTCTGTCAAGATCGTTGTAAATGATGATGTTCTGATGAATAACTGACTTAAGAACAGGCTTTTCAATAGAAATCATTGTGTAAACATCGCCTGATACGATATCTTTTACAAAACCGTCCTTGAGGTCGTACTCACGGTCAACATATGTAGCAACGATATCCCAAGCGTCATAACCGCCGGGCATATCTTCGAAGAGTCTGAAGTTGTTACCCTTACCGCCCTTTGAAAGAACCTCACGGCTGTTTGTCTTATCGTAGATTGATGTAAGAACAGCGTTGTCGTCGAATACAAGCTTGAATCTTGCATTTTCAATTTCCTTGCCGTTTGATTCGTTATAAGCAGGCTTGTCTGATGCGGGAACCTTGTAGAATACCTTGTAACCGACAGCAGGAACTTCCTTCGCGATGAATACAAGCTTCTTCTCACCGTTGAATTTCTCGTAAACCTGAACGGGAACCTTGTTGCCGTTTTCGTCGAGGATATCAACATCCTGCCAGTCAAGTTCAACCTTTGATGTTGAAGCAACACCGAGAGAGTTGAAGAGTGCGAAAGGCTTGCCCTTTTCAGCGTCAAAGCCGATGTTCTTTGCGATGATGTCAAGAGCTTCTTTACGAACTCTTTCGCCTGTAGCAATAACCTCATCGTAGATACCCATGAGCTTGCCGAAAACTTCTGTGATATGAGTTCCTGGAAGTGAATCGTGGAACTGGTTTGTAAGGATCTTTCTCCAAGCAAGGCTCAATTCCTCTGTGGGATATTCATAACCGTACTTCTCAGCGATTGAAGCATACATCTCAGCTTCACGGAAGAGGTTTTCGCAGTAACGGTTAGCTTTCTTAAGAGCTGCCTTTGTTGTGTGAACACCGCGGTGCTCTTCAAGGTAAAGCTCGTCCTTCCATACAACAACCTTATCGCCTGCAGCAACAGCCTTCTGACGCATATTTTCAAGAGAATCTTCAATCTTTGAAATCTGAGTCTCTGGAAGACCCGGGAAGCTCTTATATCTCTTGGTGTATTCAAGCATCTCATTGTCTACACCGCCGCCGCCGTCGCCCCAGCCGTAGCAGTACATTGACTCGCCGATAGTATCTTTTTCAGAGAACTTAACCCAGTTTGTCTTAAGTGAATCAGGCTCCATTGAACCGATGAAGTGTGTCGGAGGAACAGCAGCAAATACTTTTGAACCGTCGGGACCTTCCCACCAGAATGCATTGTAAAGCCACGGGTTTGTATCGTTCCAGATACCCATCTTATGAGTAACGAAATATTTCATTCCTGCCTTCTTCATGATCTGCGGCATACAGTAGCTGTTACCGAAAACGTCAGGAAGCCAGCAGGTCTTCGGAGTAACACCGAACCACTTTTCAGCGTAACGAACACCGTGAAGGAACTGACGAACGAAAGATTCACCTGAAATGATGTTACAGTCAGGCTCAACCCACATACCGCCGATGTATTCCCATCTGCCTTCCTTGACTCTCTGCTGAACCTGCTCGAAGAGGTTAGGATAGTGAACTCTCATTTCCTCATACATACCTGCCTGGCTCTGTGAGAAAATGAAATCAGGATACTGCTCCATAAGACGAAGCATTGTTGCGTGTGTACGGCCAACCTTACGAACGAACTCCTTATATGCCCACATGTAAACCATGTCAAGGTGAGAGTTACCGATAAGGTCAAGCTTACCCATACATTTATAGTTAGGATTGTTATAGACTCTGTCGTAAAGAACCTTTTTACCCATACGAAGCTTTGCTTTGAAAACGTCAAAGTCAGGCTCGTCAAAGTCTACATAGCAGAAAGCTTCCTTGAGTGATTCACGGATAAGAGTAGCATAGTCGTTGCCCATACCCGGCATAAAGAGTGCATTGTAAACTGCCTTGAAGTCCCAATAAATCTCGTTGATTTCATCGTCAGTTGTTGCGATGAATGAACATTCAAGCTTCTTGAGTGTGCTCTCGTTTGAGTGCCATACGAAGTATGATTCAATGTCGATATCAAAAACTTCGCCTGCCTTAGCGCAGTCTGTAAGAACAACTGCGTTACGGAACGGGTCAAGACCCTGGAAGGGGACACCGTTAACAGAAACAAGAGAGTCACCGCCGAAGTAAACATAGAGAGAAACTTTCTTACCCTCAAACTTCTCAGGGATAACGATCTTATTCTTAAAGAAAGCACTTACGCCGTTGCCGCCCCAGTAGTCGCCAACGTTAAGCTCTTTCCACTCGTCATAGAAAAATTCATAGTCGCCGATATCCTTGTAATTGCACTCACGCATCTTCCATGCGTCAGTAAGCTCGAAATCAGTGTAGATTCTCTTTTTGAGAGTCTTAAGCTTGATTTCAGCAAGCTCATCAAAGGCAAAAATACCGCGCTGTTTGTTTTTGATAAGACCACGCCAGGTGTCGATATGGGCTTCCATACCTTCAACTGAAGGGATGGTCTTCTTTGCATCATTCGCCATAATTACGCTCCTTGCTTTTAAATTAACCTATCGCCGTGCGATATAATCGATTAATTATAACATTAAACTTGTTTTATTTCAATATTTATTAGACAATAAACATTAAAAGTTTAATACAAATTCGGGTTTGTCGAGTTCTTTGATTTCGCACAATCTGATTCTGTGTTCGTAGGGATGGGCCTCCCGGACCATCCGCAGATTCTGCTGAGTTAACGGACGGTCGAGGAAGCCCGTCCCTACGCAGTTGACTGAAGCAGGGTTCGTAGGGGCAGATATTATCAGCCCGACATTTTGCACATTTCTGACGGGACGTCGAGGACGTCGTCCCCTACAATGATAATTTAAAATTTGCTCGACAAACCCGAACTTGACGATTAAATCCAACCCAATCGTAAGGTATTAACAAACGGTTTAAAACGTGAAGGAATATGGTGTTGAATTTTAATGGTGCTTGTGATAGAATATTATAGCATATTAGTGTAGTGCAGGGGACAGTTCTCTGTGTTAGTAAAAGTTCGATTAACACACGGGTTTTTACTTGTGTTCAAAAAGAATTTGAAAACAAAAAGAAGGTTAATGTTATGAAAAAATTTAGTAAATTTATTACCGTGTTTCTCTCACTTCTTCTAGTCTTATCTCTTTTTTCTGCTTGCGGTAAAGACAACAAAACGGAAGACAGTAAAAAAGAAAGCTCTACCTCACAAACAACCGAGACAAAAACTGAGGATACCACTGAAGCTGAAAACACCACGGAGACTGAGAATTCCACCGAAGCTCAAGATAAGTCTGAAGTTAAAAAGCCAACCGAAGACAAGAACAAACCTGTAGATAAGACCCAGAACAAGGATAAAGACAAAGCTGAAGATAAGGAAAATAACAAAGGTAACAACTCCAAACCTTCACAAGGCTCCAAGGACAATGCAAAACCCTCACTTAAGGTTGCCAACATAGACTTACTCTTGGGTTCCTGGGATGCGACATTTGTTACAAACGGTGTGACAGCTAAATTGAGTTTCACTTTTGATATTATAGACAATGTCGTTCGGGTTCGTTTTACTAAAGAGAACTATGAAAATATGATTAAACAAATCGTAGAAAAAGAGATGTCAAAGATAACGGATGAAGAAATTGCAGAATCAGAAGACTTCTCAAGCAGAGAGGAAGCTGAGGAATACTTCTACGATTATCTTACCCAAGAAATACCTTATTCAAGTATGAGCAACCAATTAAACGGAACGGGTTCATGGAAACTTCACGGAGATACACTTACAATTAATCTTGGCGGAGAAACTTATACTGCCGAAACCAAACTTTCAGAAGATAAAACCTCTTTCGTATTGGTAGGTCCTTCCGGAGAGAGAATGACACTTAACAAATGGTAATTAAATAATGATAGAAAAGAAAGGTGACAGTTCTTTGTGTTGACAGAAGTTCGAATAACACATAAGTTTTCATTTTGTTTACCAGTATATCAATAAACGTTTCTTACAAATTTGCAAGGTGTCTCGGAGGTTTTGAACTGTCAATTTATGGATGGTGAGTTTTTGAATGAATAGAATGATGCTGTTTACTGTGTTTGCTTATATACTAATGTTTTTTGTAACATGTATGGGTTGCAAAAGAATTTCAGAAATTATCGATGACGTAGATGGATTATATAAAAGTTTTCCCAAAAAGTTTACCGAAGTTAAATATAATAATATAGTACGATGTTTATTTAACATAAAAACAAAAACATTTTTTCGAGGTTACTATTGGTCGATAATAATGCTTTTGCTTTCTTCAATGATTGCATCTGTGGTATGTATAGGTCTTTGCTTTATGGGAAATTTTGAACGGGCGATTATTTATACTGTTTATTGTAACTACTATAGGTTTTTTATACTCTTCGAAGGTTTAGTTTTCGTGATTATCCAATTACATTATCGAAAAACAAGACGAAGAAAGAACAGATAGTTTTCTCGGATAGCACAGGTGATGTTTTCTGTATTAAGTTAAAATCAAAATTCTATATTTAAATCAAAGTACAATATATACATAAGTAAAAGCACCCTCGTAGGTGCTTTTAGTTTTCTATACAAGCCTATATTGAAATTTTTTTATTAAGTGCTATAATATCAAGGTATCATTCTTTGGAGGTGAGACCGTGCGCAGTAAAAAAGCTTTGATGAATACCACAACGTCGTTACTTTTGCAGTTCGTAACGGTTATAAGCGGATTTATCGTTCCGCGTATAATTATCGGAACCTACGGCTCAGATGTAAACGGTCTGACGGCTTCAATTACACAGTTCCTCGGTTACATTGCTCTTTTCGAAGCGGGAGTCGGTGGCGTTGTCCGTGCGGCAATGTACAAACCTCTTGCACATAAGGATATGACAAAGCTTAGCGGAATCGTAAGGGCGACCGAAAGCTTCTTCAGAAAAATAGCTCTCATTTTCGTCGGCTATATGCTTGTTCTTGCGGCTGTTTTTCCGATTCTTGTCAATAATAGCTTTGACTGGATGTTCACGGCTTCACTTGTTGTGATAATAGGTATCAGCACCTTCGCACAGTATTATTTTGGTATGACATATACGGTGCTCCTCTATGCCGATCAGAGGAGATATGTTACATCCTATCTGCAGATTTTTACTATTATTCTTAATGCAGTTCTTGTGGTAATCTTTGCTAAGCTCGGAGCGTCGATTCATTGGCTTAAGTTAGGCACAGCGGCAGTTTATGTTCTCAGACCAATCATTTTGAATAGGTATGTAAAACGCGGATACAAGCTTGATAAAAAAGCAAAACCTGATACTCAGGCAATAAAACAACGTTGGGACGGTCTCGGCCATCATATCGCGTATTTTGTTAACCTCAATGCTGATGTTGTAATCCTTACTCTTGTTTCAAAAATTTCATCAGTTTTTTCCATTGCAGAGGTTTCAGTTTACACGGTTTATCATGCTGTGGTTTATGGTATTGTGAATATAACCGGCTCTGTTTCTACAGGAATGGAAGCGGGCTTCGGCAATATGATTGCAAAAGGTGAAAAAGAAAACCTTAATAAAAAGTTTGCATTGTATGAGTTTATTTATTATACCATTGTAACGGTAATGTTCACTTGTGCAGGGATATTGATTCTGCCTTTTGTAAAGGTGTATACATCAGGAGTAACAGATGTGAATTACATCAGGCCCGTTTTTGCATATATTATAGTATTGGCATATGCTGCCTATGCAATACGATCTCCGTATAACACTCTTACTCTTGCGGCAGGTCATTACAAACAAACACGAAACGGTGCTTTTGTTGAAGCAGGAATAAATGTTGTTGTTTCTGTTGTATGTGTGTTTGTCTGGGGAATCGTTGGTGTAGCAATCGGTACACTTGCTGCGATGACGTTCAGAACAGTTCAGTACGCCTGGTATCTTTCTAAGAATATATTGAAAAGAAGCTTTATGGTTTTTGTAAAGAGGGTAGTCGTCGCTGCATTGATTTCTGCCGTATCGATTTTCCTTGTGAGCGTTTTGCCGAAAGTTGCGGTTGTGTCATATGTAACCTGGATTCTTTTTGCTGTGGAAACCGCAGTGGTAGTTGTAGCGATTACTTTTATATTCAGCTTTGTTTTTGCTAAAAAAGAACTGTTTGATACAATGAAATATATTAAAAACACATTCCTCAAAAGAAAGAAAAAATAATTTTAAAAAAATTAAAATTTCTTCTTGACATTTGCAGAATGTGGTGATATAATAGCAACACTTTCCGCTGCGAAACCAGCGAAAAGAGGTAAGCACCTTGAAAATTAAACAACGATGAAAGAAAAACCCTGAAAAGATTTCTGAGTTTTGCGAGAGATGCAAAACGTACTTTAACAGAGATTTCGGTAACGAGATTTAAAAAATAGTCAGTGAATGACGAAATGAGC
>JAFODS010000009.1 GCA_017380575.1 Clostridia bacterium
CAAAAAGATATTCCCCTGGTTTATTCTAGGCTTTGTTGCGATGTCTGTTGTTGCAAGTATTTTCACAATTCCTGACGAAATTGTTTCGGGAACAAAAACAGCAAGCAAATTCCTTATGGTTAGTGCACTTGCGGCAATTGGTCTTAACACATCTTTCTCAAGCTTCAAAAAGTCAGGAATCCGCCCGATGATTCACGGCTTCATCATCTCCGCACTTGTAGTAGTTGTTGCCCTGCTTGTTGAGATTTGTATGGGTGTTGTGTAATAAATTCAAGTTTATTAAACTACTCCCACCAAAACAGAGAACCACCTCTTATCGGTGCTTGTTGCATCGATTGAGGTGGTTTTGTATGTTCGGCTCTTTCCTCTGCCGATTGAGTGGAAATTGAAGCTTAAAAGAGACCATTTCTCTCCGCTTGCGTTACTCGGGCTTCTGATTATAGTTCTGTTTTTCAACAGCGCAAAGAAAAACAACGATAAGGAATACCGATTTATGTGGCTGACAATCGTTCTGAGCTTCGGATTTTACATTCCCGTAGTTCTCTGGGCAGATATTTATCCGATGATAGGATTACTGATGATGCCCAAAACCTGCGCTTATGTATGGACCGTTCTTATCGGCTACAATTCAATGAAAAAAGCACTTGTAAAAAATTGAATTATCGCCCAAACAAACAACCGCTTCACGGTGCATTGCATCAATGAAGCGGTTATTTTGTTAATTTAACTGTATAAAAATATTTCTTTATTTATCTTTCTTGTGATATCGAAGGCTGCATACATCGTCGCCCTTTGCAATACATTTCGGCAAATCAAGCACACTTCCGTAGCACTCGCCGATGCCGTTATCTCCGCACATCGCAATATCGCAAAGCATGGCAATCTCTTCATCGGAACAGCCCGCATTCTGCCAAGCCTTAACAAGCGGACAATAATGAAAATCTATTGAAAGCTTGTCATCTGTTGATTCAAGAATATCCATTTCAAACACAAACTGTGCAGGCTTGGTAAACAGAGTCTTTCGAAGACCCTTCAGGCTGTCGGTGTTACCTTTTTTTACAAGATCCGCACCCTGTGACAATCCGCAGCGTTTGATAGCGGCACTCGCAAAATCACGAGGATCCAAGCCTCTTTTCTGTGCCTCATCACAAAGAAGGTACAACCAGAAAGCTCTGTGCTCCAACTGCGCACGAACAGCCTGAAGGAGACCGTTCTTGTATTTGGGATCGTTTTTTACATTACTCATAATCAAATCTCCTTTATCAAATCTTTATAAAATACAACACATTCACCGATGTTTTTAATGCCTATATGTTCATTTTCTCCATGTATGGAAGCAAACTGTTTTTTATTCAGATCAATCGGCGCAAAACGAAGGATGCTGTCAGCAACATCTGTAAATCGTCTTGCATCCGTGCCTGCCGTCAGCAGAAAAGGTACAACGGCAACATCGGGAAAATTATTATGAAGCAAAGCTTCCACTCTTTTGTAAGTTTCGCCGTTAAAGTCGGTAGGTTTGCAATAATCTCTTTCTGTTTCTTCAATTTCAACTTCGTATTTTTCGGCAATCTTTTTGATTTTTTTCAGTCCGTCATACAGATCATCTTCACGAACACAACGTAAGAACATGGTGGTCTCTGCCGTTTTAGCGCGCATCTGCGGATCACGGGAATCTCCGGCATCAAGTGTGGTAAAAGACAAGCCGGTAGAAAGCATTGCATTAGCCGCAGGAATACCCATCATTATTTTTTTAATAATCGGAGCAAAAACACCGATATTGCCAAACAAGAAATTCAACGGGAAAGACATATACGGCACATGCCGTTCGAAAGTTGCTCTGACTTCGGGATAGAATTTACCTTTATAGATTTTATTTTTCTTATCGCTAACTTCCGCAATAAAGCGGCTGAGACGCTCAACCGCGCTGTCTTTTGCGCCTCCGAATCCACCGTGACCTCGCGGGTCTATCTTTGCCGTGCAACGATAGATATGTCTGCTTTTTTCATGAACTGCAACAACGGCACTCTTGCATGCAACCCCGGGAATCTGGCCTTCGGTAATCGCACCGCCCTCGTCAATAACAGCATCAAAATGAATTCCGTTAGCCTTAAAATATTCAACGGCAATTACAATACCGTCGCCACAAACCTCTTCATTATTTGAAGATCCGATCCAGAGATTGATACCGTTAAAATCATATCCCTCAGCAAGAAGCTCTTCCGCTGCCTGAAGTTCGGCAAAAAGCGGTGTTTTTGTGTCTATCGTACCCCGTCCGTATAAATAACCGTCTTTCTCTGCGGCACAAAACGGATCGGTTTCCCATTCATCGCTGCCTTCCACAACATCGTGGTGAGACATAAGCATAATATTTTTCTTGGCATTATTGCCGCGAATAACATAAACAAAACATCCGCCGCCAAAAGTCAACTTTTCTGCTTTTGATTTAAGATTCGGAAACATTTCATCAAGCTCTGCATAAAATCTGTCAAACTCAGCCTTATTTTCATTTTCTCTTGTCCAGACCGTTTTGCAGTTAATCATTCGCGAAAGTTTGGCAACATATTCATTATTTTTTTCGGCAGAAACGCTCTTGCGGGCTGATTCTGTCTTTAGATTTTGCTTTTTCATTTTTCGTCACCGTTTCCCTTGTGCTCTTCGATAAATTTTGTTACGCCTTTTTCGTTATAGATTATAAAGAAAATAAGAGACAAAAGGCTGAAAATTCCCGCAAAAACACCCGTAAGTTTTACACCAAGCATACCTACGGATTCACCTTCCGCCGCACCGATGGCCAAAACACTTGAAACCACTACCATAGCAAGAGAATATGCAATTTTCTCAATAAACGTCTTGGTAGCCGAGAAGAAGCCTTCTCGGTTAACACCGTTTTCAATGCTGTCTTTCTGAATGATATCCGACATACACGACTGTGGCAGAATGTTGATGGCAGCAAACGGAAATGCCACAACAATGCCCATAAACAGACCAAGGAACAGCTCGTATCCTACAACCAACGACGCAAGCAAATCGCCAAAGAAAATAAATGCGAATACCACAGTAAAAATCACGCTTGCAATAACAAGCATTGTCTTCTTGCCGTATTTCTTGCTTAATTTTACAATCATCGGGAACAAACAAAGCGCAACTGCAATAGCTACAAGCATAACCAAGAAAGACTGCGATTCGGGAACATTCAAAAGCATTGTAATATAATAAAGCATTGCTGTCTGAAAAAATGCCATTGATATATAACTGAACAGATCACCCGCAAAGAAAGTAACAAAGCTCTTATTCTTAAAAATACTCCTTGCAGATGAAAGAAGAGACTGACGGGGTTTAACACTTGCTTCAACATAGTCGGTTTCTTTGAACGCTGTTGAACCGAGAAGCACACAGATAAGACCGATAGTTGCAAAAGCAGCAAAAACGATGCGCCACGACCAGAGTGCGCTGACACCCAGATTCTTGATAAGATTTACAAACAAGGTTGCAGCATACATAAACGAGCTTGAACCCATAAAAAATGCTGTGCTGATTCCGTAGTAGCCAACCCTGTCTTTGGCATCAGGTATAACTTCAGGAATAAGAGCGTTTCGGGGAATAAAGAAAAATGTGTATGAAGTATAGTAAGTAATCAAAAAGAAACCTACCCAAATAATATTCGCAAACGATCCCTGAGCAAATGGAGCCATAAATATCATAAGCACCGAAACAGCATAAGGAATTGCTGAATACTTCATAAAAGGCATTCTTCTGCCATCCTTGTGAGTGCATCTGTCTGAAAGATTGGCTACCCATGGGTCGGTAATGGCATCAACAACTTTGCTCAGTCCGGTAAGAAGCGCCATAATTGTGATAAATCCGAGCAATTTGTTCTGCGGAAGCAAACTCGGAATGCCGCTTTTTACGGTTGGCTGAAAGAAATACAAAAGGTAGTTGCCTATCATTCCGTTAAAAAGTCCTTTAGCAATGTCAGAAAGGCAATATCGTATCATTTTACGTTTCGGTAATGTCTTTTTCATAATCATCCTCGCTTGATTTTCAAAATTTTAAATTATTATATCAAACACAATTCTTAAAATTAATAATTATTATACCTTTGTTAAGTTTAATTTTCAACCGTAAATCTGAAAATTATTAACAAGAAGCAATCATAAGTGTATTGCAAAATATAATTCTTCTCAAAAATATCAAACAACCGCTTCACAGTGCAACGCATCAATGAAACGGTTGTTTATTTAATTGTGAAAAAATACTGCCGGATCTTCAAGAAATCATTCGTCACTTACATTTCAAACTTCAAGATCACCATAAATGCATTCAACACTTGGTTTACCATCGGTAATTTTTACTTTTGCAAGCACATCCGGAATAATAAGCGGAAGTGTAATATTTTTGCATATAGGATTAAAACTGAGCTTTTTATTTTCATAATCGATTTTGAGACCCAATGCAGCGATAAGCGTGCTCCAGCTAGACATAGGTCTTGTGTAGTGATGCCCGCATTCCCAATGATCCCAAAAGTGGCCGAGTCTCAACTGATTGCTGTGAATCGACCCGATGACCGAATCTGATATTTCGGTTTCTCCGACAGCAAGCGCAAGCGCAAAGAAAGCATATCCTATACCTGTCCACACCGCAATCGTCTGACAATTATTATATGTATCAATACTTGTCTGTTTATTTTGAGGCACGGTAGCGTTAAGAAGCCCCTGATCACTGTCAAAATTATTTTCGAAAATAAACTCAATTACCGAACGAACCCTTTCATCGGGAATATTGCCGTCAAGACCAATCATTCTCAGAAACCATTCTCCGTCAAGTTGATCTGTCATCAGAGACTCATCAGTTTCGTCATTGTTTCTCCAAAGGTTAGTCAAAATAAAAGAATATCTGTATTAGTGATAATATTGCCGATATGTCTTGCAGCTTTAATGTTGTTAACTAATTTTATGGAACTTTTAGCATAAATAAATATATTTATGCTCGACAAATTCCAATTTGTCGGACTGATTAAATATAATCATAAGCACAAAGCACTTCACTTCGGTGAGGTGCTTTTAATTTGCCCTTTTTGCAAATTGGTCTTTTGACGGGAGGTCTAGAGTCAAATGAAAAACTTTGGAAAAAATCATTGACGAAGCCGAACATTTGTGCTATTATTACACACAGGACAAATGTTCGTTTGTTAAACCTATACGAAGTATGAAACTGTAAAAACACTGAATATCTGAATACGAAATTTGGAGGGTGAAAAATGTATGATACCCCAAAAGGAACCTGTGTGAATATCAATGCAAGCTGGCATTGTCTGAACTGCGGAAAAATTCTTACGGCAACTCTTAATGAGCAGGGAAAGGCAAAAACAGTTTGCCCGCTGTGTCACAGCGAACAGATTTATCATAAACTGAGCAGAACCCACCGTCGGGTTGATTCGTATGCTCCTAAAAACAACGGACTGAACTATTAAAATTGAATGCGCAAGTGAGCTGTATGGTTCTGATGAAATATGCCCGTAAATCCATATAAGAAACACTTGCTTGAATGTAAGGAGTTTTCCAGACATATTACGTGAGAGACTACCTGCAAGAACAAGAATCGGATTTGTTTCCGCTTCTTTCTTGTAGGTAGTTTTTTATTTAATATATTACTTTTCGGGAAGCCGAAAAACGGAGGTGAACGTCAAAATGCGGGTGAGAAATCAAGTCTTAGACAACGGTTTTTATCCGTCTGCCGGAACGTAGGTGTAAGTATATTAACCTGCCAATAACGGACATATTAAACGAATAAGGAGGTAAAATGTATCATTTAACCAAGTATGAAAAAGAGAATATACTTCTCTCAAATGCCGATGAAGATTTCTGGTCTGTTTATATCAATTCCAAACCGCTTAAAAGGCGTTTTGCAGAGTTTGACAGAAAGAATCACGGTGTGCTCCGTCACATACGCACAGACCAGTACGGCGGAGAGTTTTATGAAGTACCGAAATCAAGCATTGCAATAAAGCTCATTCCGCCAAGGACAAAAGAACAGACGGAAAAGGCAAAAGCTCACGCTGAAAAAGTCGGTCTCGGAAAGAAAGACGGGTGATTCATTGGGCGATAGGGAACAGTTTTCATTTCTGAAGTTTCCCAGAGCGCTGATTGATTCATCTTTGTTTTCTGATTTGTCAGTTGATGCAAAATTGCTTTTTGCCATGATACTTGACCGAACGGGACTGTCGGAAATAAATGCAGACAGATTCACCGATTCCTACGGCAATATTTTTGTAGTCTACACAATAAACGAAATATGCGAAAAGCTCGGCTGTGCCCGTGCAAAGGCAGTAAGACTTCTCAAAGAATTGCAGAATTCGGGTCTGATAGAAAAGTACCGTGACGGCTGCGGAAAGCCTTCGAAAATAATAATTGCACCGTCGGCTTTGTCAATGCTCAAAATCGAACCTGACAAGTATCAAAATCAAACTTCCGGAAGTGTTAAAACCGAACTTCGTGAAGTATCAGAATCGAACTCTATCTATAATAAAGAGAATAATAATAATATCATCTACATCAATCCATCTATCAGTTATGATGAGCTGATAGAAAGTATTGAAGAACAGATTGAATATGACTGTATCAACGGCGATGCCGAAATGGTCAGAGAGATTATTCTCATAATGGCAGATGTTATGTCGGGAACAACTCCCACCGTCAGAATCGGCGGAAGTGATTTCCCGAGAGAGGTCGTTATTTCACGGTTCAAAAAACTTTCGTCAGAGCATATCGAATACGTCATCGGCTGCATTGAAAGTTCCACAACAAAAATCAAAAATATCAAATCATATCTCATATCTGCTTTGTATAACGCACCATCCACAATGGCAAGCTCGGTTTCGGCAGAGTTTGCTTTCTATAACAATAATTAACTGATAATAAGGAGGTCGAAAAATTCGTAAGAATAAACAGAAGATTTTGGCAAACAACATTAAAAAGGAAGGAGATGGCTTATGGAAATAAATAACGAACAGAATTCAGGCAGAAAAATGAGTGAAGCGGAAAAACAAAGTGTTATTGAAAAGCTTTGGCTCATTTATTTCAACGATACTCTTTACGGAAAAGGTCTGATAAGCGAATCTGAAAGAAACCGTATGGCAAACAAGATTCATTCCCGTAAGCCGTCAAACCAATCAAGATAAATTTCGCTCTTGATTTTCTTTTGCGTTTCTGCTAATATATAGATAATGATTTAACGAAATCATATTCAATATGGAGGGATTGTAGATAAATGGATATACATAGCGTTAGAATGCAAATGAGAATGAAAAGCATATATGAGATTCCGCTCAGGGTAACATATTATGCCCGTGTTTCGACGGACAGCGATGAGCAGTTGAATTCGCTCGGCAATCAGGTGAGCTTTTACGAGAATTTTATCCGTAAGCATCTTCCCTGGACGTTTGTGCCGGGTTACGTAGATGAGGGTCTGTCGGGTATTTCGGTAAAGAAAAGAGAAAATTTCAACAGAATGATTGATGATGCGGCAGACGGAAAGTTCGATTTGGTTATCACCAAAGAAATCTCACGTTTTGCAAGAAATACTCTCGATTCAATTCAGTTTACCCGTCAGCTTCTCGGATACGGTGTCGGCGTATTCTTTCAGAATGACAACATAAATACCCTTGAAGAAGACAGCGAACTCAGACTTTCGATTATGTCCTCAATTGCGCAGGAAGAACTCCGCAAGCTTTCGAGCCGAGTTAAGTTCGGTCATCAGCAGGCAATCAAGTCAAACGTTGTTCTTGGCAACAGTAATATATTCGGCTACAAAAAACTTGATAAAAGGCTTGTTATTGACGAAGAACAGGCAGAAATGGTAAGAGAATTGTTTGAACTTTATGCAACCGATCAATACAGCATGAAGCAGATTGAAACAATTTTCTGGGACAAGGGATACCGTAATAACAAGGGCAATAAAATTGCTCACTCGACAATGTCAAATATGATTTCAAATCCCAAGTACAAGGGATACTATGTCGGCAACAAAGTCCGTGTTGTTGATATGTTCACAAAGAAGCAGAAGTTCCTGCCACCTGAAGAATGGGTTATGTTCAAAGATGAAACAGGTGAAATTGTGCCTGCCATCGTTTCGGAAGAATTATGGGATAAGGCAAATGTGATTCTTCGAAGAAGAAGCGAAGATGTAAAAGCACGTCAGGGTATTTGTAACCATGCAAATCTGCTGACGGGTAAACTTTTCTGTATGGACTGCGGAACAGCATATTACCGCCGTGAATCCAAAGACAGAAGCGGAAAGAAAAACAGTAAATGGATTTGCTCCGGCAAAATCAAAGGCGGTTCCGATTCCTGCGCATCGTTCGCAATTTATGAAGAAGAAATCAAACCGGTTCTTTTTGAAGTTTTCCGTGATACAAAAGCAAACGCCGATGCACTTGTTGAAGAATATTTGCGTGATTACGCAGAAATGACTGATAACGGGAAATTGCCCAAAAGAATAAAAGAACTCGAAAAGAAGATAGATTTTGCTTTGCAGAAAAAAGCAAAGCTGCTTGAATTCAATGTTGCAGGTAAGATTACCGACAGAGATTTCTTTGAGATGACAGAGCAATGCAACAACGAAATCAAAGAAACGGAAGAACTGATTAGAGAGCTTTCAGAAACACTTGAATCAAGCGAAGAATTCAAAAAACACATCAATGCCGTTCGCAGTGCGATTGCCGCAGCTCAGTCTGATGCGAGATGCGGAATAATTTCAAAAGAATTCGTTGATACCTATATAGATAAGATTTATGTGACTCCCGTTGATGAGAATACGATGAAGTTAAGTATCAAGATTTTCTC
>JAFODS010000026.1 GCA_017380575.1 Clostridia bacterium
CTGACCGATTCAAAAACCGTCGGTGTTATGGGTGATGCGAGAACCTATGGCTATACCGTTGCTTTGCGTGCGGTTTCAACCGATGATTTTATGACTGCCGAGTGGACAAGGCTGCCGTATGAGGTTCTTGAAAAAGCAAGCATCAGAATAACAAACGAGGTTAAAGGCATATCAAGGGTTGTTTATGATATCACCTCGAAGCCTCCTGCCACAGTCGAATGGGAGTGATAATATGACCAAATATATATTTGTAACCGGTGGCGTTGTTTCGGGTCTCGGTAAAGGAATAACCGCCGCTTCGCTCGGCAGGCTTCTCAAAGCAAGAGGCTTGAAGGTTGCCGCACAGAAGCTTGACCCGTATATAAATGTTGATCCCGGAACGATGAGTCCTTATCAGCACGGCGAGGTTTATGTTACCGAAGACGGTGCGGAAACCGACCTTGATTTGGGACACTACGAGAGATTTATAGACGAAAATCTGAATAAATATTCAAACCTGACCACGGGCAAGGTTTATTGGAACGTTTTGAATAAGGAACGCAGAGGAGAATATCTCGGTTCAACCGTTCAAGTGATTCCTCATATTACAAATGAAATTAAAGAGTTTGTTTACAGCGTAGGAAAAAAGACAAATGCAGATGTTGTTATAACTGAAATCGGCGGAACAATCGGCGATATTGAATCACAGCCTTTTATTGAAGCGGTACGTCAGATTTCGCTTGAGGTCGGCAGAGAAAACAGCCTTTTTATCCATGTGACTCTTGTTCCGTTTCTTCGCGGTTCCGATGAACACAAATCAAAGCCTACGCAGCATTCCGTTAAGGAGCTTCAAGGCATGGGCATCAACCCGAACATTGTTGTACTTCGCTGTGATGAGCCGTTGGAAGAATCCATATTTAAAAAGATATCTCTTTTTTGTAATGTCAAACCCGATTGTGTTATTGAAAACATCACTCTCCAAAACCTTTACGAAGCCCCTTTAATGCTCGAAAAATCTGATTTTTCATCCGTTGTCTGCCGTGAGCTCGGCATAGATGCTCCCGAGCCTGACCTTGCAGAATGGACACAAATGGTGGAACGCATCAAGTCGAGACCTTATTCTGTAAATATTGGTCTTGTCGGCAAATATGTTGAGCTTCACGATGCATATCTTTCGGTTGCGGAAGCTCTTCAGCACGCAGGATATTACCATAACACCCATATAAAAATCAGTTGGATTGATTCCGAAAAGCTGACCGCTGAAAATTGTTCGGAATTTCTTTCAGAGCTCGACGGTATTATTGTTCCCGGCGGTTTCGGAAGCCGTGGTATCGAAGGTATGATTCTTGCTGCAAAATACGCAAGAGAAAACCACCTTCCTTATTTCGGAATTTGTTTGGGTATGCAGATTGCCGTTATCGAATACGCACGGAATGTATGCGGCATTTCAGATGCTGATTCGGGTGAGTTCGATGAACTGTGCAGGCATAAGGTAATCAATTTTATGCCCGGTCAGAGTGATGATATTGACAAGGGCGGTACGCTTCGTTTGGGTGCTTATCCTTGCAAAATAAAACCCGACACAACAATGGAGCGTTGCTATGAAACAAATCATATCAGCGAACGCCACAGACATCGCTATGAATTCAACAACCATTACCGTGATTTGCTTACACAACACGGACTTACTTTAAGCGGACTTTCTCCTGATGAAAGACTTGTTGAAACCGTTGAGCTGACAGAAAGACCCTTCTATGTAGGTGTTCAGTATCATCCCGAATTCAAAAGCAGACCCAACAAGCCGCATCCGCTGTTCAAGGGATTTGTAGGTGCGGCACTTAAGCGTTCAAACGGAGGAAAAGAATGAGCATACATGAAGAATGCGGAGTTTTCGGAGTGATTTCAGCCGAGCCTGCCGATGTAGCGAGTGTTGTATATTACGGCTTATATGCCCTGCAGCACAGAGGACAGGAAAGCTGCGGAATAGTTGTTAATGATGACGGACTTTTCAGTTCTCACAAGGATTTGGGACTTGTCAGCGAGGTTTTTCATTCCGAAGTTCTGTCAAGATTTCCGAAAGGCACAATGGCTGTGGGGCATGTCCGATACGGCACAACGGGCGGTACAAACCGCACCAACTGCCAGCCCAT
This sequence comes from Clostridia bacterium, assembly GCA_017380575.1. Lineage (GTDB taxonomy): Bacteria > Bacillota > Clostridia > Oscillospirales > Acutalibacteraceae > CAG-488. The sequence continues at coordinate 2,130 of JAFODS010000026.1, forward strand.
TGAAGTTAATCATCAGAAAGGCAGAATGGCACTTGCTCATAACGGAAATCTGAGCAATGCCGCAAAACTCCGCAATGAACTCGAATTATCCGGAGCTATTTTTCACACAACAAGTGATACCGAAACCATTGCATATATCGTAACAAGAGAGCGCCTGAAACTGCCCTCGATAGAAGATGCTTTAAGCTCGGCAATGAATATTCTTGAAGGAGCCTATTCGCTTGTTCTGATGTCGCCGCAAAAGCTTATTTGTGCCCGAGACCCTTACGGCTTCAGACCACTTTGCTACGGCAAAACACAAGACGGAATGTATGTTATAGCATCTGAAAGCTGTGCGTTAAAGGCTGTGGGTGCGGAATTTATCCGTGATGTTGAACCCGGCGAAATAATAGTTTTTAGCAAAAACGGAATTGTCAGCCGAAAGGAACACTGTGATTCTAAAAAGAAAAAACTCTGCATTTTTGAATATATTTATTTTGCACGTCCCGATTCCGAGATTGACGGTGTTTCCGTTCATTTATCAAGAATCGAAGCAGGCAAAATACTTGCGAGGGAGCATCCTGCGGATGCCGATATTGTGGTAGGTGTTCCTGATTCGGGGCTTGATGCGGCACTCGGATTCAGCCGTCAGTCCGGCATTCCTTACGGAATAGGTCTCATAAAAAACAAATATATCGGAAGAACCTTTATTTCGCCCGGTCAAAGCACGAGGCTTGATCAGGTAAAAATAAAGCTCAGTGCAGTTGAAGAAAGCGTTAAAGGTAAAAAGGTTGTTCTTGTTGACGATTCAATTGTAAGAGGTACAACCTGCGGCAGAATAGTAACTCTTCTGCGTGAAGCGGGAGCTGAAGAAATTCATATGCGTATTTCTTCACCTCCGTTTCTGAATCCGTGTTATTACGGCACGGATATTGATACAAGAGAGAATCTGATTGCCTGCAATCATTCAGTTGAAGATATTGCGAAAATAATAGGTGCTGATACCTTGGGATATCTGCCCGTTTCTCAGCTTTCTTTACTGACGGGCAACTGTGATTATTGCTCTGCCTGTTTTAACGGTGATTATCCGACAGAAATTCCGACCGATATATGCAAAAACAGATTTGAACAAAAGCTTTCAGAGGCTAAAAAAGAGAGGTAACGGTATGGTTACACAATATAACAGAAAAATTGTTTTAGAGGACGGAAGTGAATACTACGGCTATGCTTTCGGCGATACATCCGACAAGGTATACGAAATTGTTTTTAACACTTCAATGGTCGGTTATCAGGAAATAATTTCCGATCCTTCTTATACGTATCAGGCGGTTGTTATGACTTATCCGCTTATCGGAAATTACGGAATGGCAGATGATGACTTTGAAACAAAAACACCGACTATAGGTGCACTCATTGTTCGTGAATACAACGATTTGCCCTCAAATTTCAGAAGCGCGGCAACTCTTTCCGAAGTTATGAAAAAGCACGGTATACCGGGCATTTACAGCATTGATACTCGTAAGCTTACCCGTTCTATCAGAGATAACGGAAGCTGTAAGGTAATAATAACAGATGCCAATGTTTCCCATGAATATTGTATGGACATACTGAAAAAAGCGGATATCCCGACTAATGCGGTTTCAACCGTGAGCTGTGATAAAATATGGGTTTCACCATGCAAAAACGAAAAATATCATGTTGTTGCCATTGACTGCGGAATGAAAATGAACATCGTACGTTCACTCAACAAAAGAAATTGCAAGGTAACAATTGTACCTTGGAATACTTCTTCTGATGAAATTGAAAAGCTTTGCCCCGACGGTGTGTTTATTTCAAACGGGCCCGGCGACCCGACTGATGTTCAACCTGTAGCAGAAACTATCAAAGCTCTTAAGGGCAGATATCCGATTTTTGGAATTTGTTTGGGTCATCAGATTATTTCTCTTGCCTACGGTGCAAAAACCTATAAGCTCAAATTCGGTCACAGGGGCGGGAATCATCCCGTTCGTAATCTTGAAACTAATAAAATTGAAATCACCTCGCAGAATCACTCCTATGCAGTGGCTGCCGATTCCGTTGCGCGAACGGGGCTCACGGTGACGCACGTCAATATTTTGGACAATACGATCGAAGGCGTGAAATGTGAGAAAGACCGCGCGTTCAGCGTCCAATACCACCCGGAGAGCTCGCCCGGCCCGCAGGACAGCGCGTACCTCTTC
>JAFODS010000027.1 GCA_017380575.1 Clostridia bacterium
GCTTGTCGGGGTCAGCACCCTTTTTGAGGTCGATTGTGATTTTAAGACCTGATTTATCTGTTTCATCACGGATATCGCTGATTTCACGAACCGAACCCGACTTATACTTTTCAATGATTTTATCGATGATAGCTTCTGCCGTTGTTGTCGGAGGAATTTCTGTTATTTCAATGCACTTGTTATCCTTGTCGTAACGGTACTTTGCTCTCACCTTGAAGCCGCCACGACCTGTGCGGTAGATTGATTCCATAGCATCACGGTCATAAACAAGCTGACCTCCGCCAACAAAATCGGGAGCTTTGAGAGTTTCGGTAATATCTGCATCCTCATCTTTGATAAGAGCGACAGTAGTGTCACAGATTTCCTGAAGATTGAACGAGCAGATCGAGCTTGCCATACCAACAGCGATACCCGTTGTTGGGTTAGTGAGCACCGTCGGGAATTTAACAGGCAGCAAGGTCGGCTCTTTTGTTGTGTTGTCATAGTTATCAACAAAGTCGACAGTATCCTTATCAATATCAGCAAAAAGCTCAGCACAAATCGGAGCAAGCTTTGCCTCGGTATATCGCGGAGCTGCCCACTGCATATCTCTTGAATAAGCTTTACCGAAGTTACCCTTTGAGTCAACAAACGGATGAAGAAGTGCCTCGTAACCCCTTGAAAGACGTACCATTGTATCGTAGATAGCCGCATCACCGTGAGGGTTGAGCTTCATTGTCTGTCCGACGATGTTTGCAGACTTAGTTCTTGCACCCGTAAGAAGGCCCATTTTATACATTGTATAAAGAAGCTTTCTGTGAGAAGGCTTAAAACCGTCAATTTCGGGAATCGCACGTGACAGAATAACGCTCATAGCGTAAGGCATATAGTTAGTTTCAAGAGTTTCAGTAATGTTCTGTCTTAAAACCGTACCCGCACCGAGTATGTGGGTGTTCGGATTCATTTCTTCTTCAGTTTTTACAACCTCTTTTTTCTTTCTTGCCATACTGTCACCTCCCTTAGCTTAAGTCAAGCATATCGATGTACATATAACCGTTGTCGGCAATATGCTCTTTTCTGCCTGCAAGATTATCACCGAGAAGCATATCGAAAATCTGAGCCGTACGCTCTGCATCCTCGGGAAGAATTTCAACAAGACGTCTTGTTTTCGGATTCATTGTTGTCAGCCACATCATTTCAGCCTCGTTTTCACCAAGACCCTTTGAGCGCTGAACTGTGTATTTTGCATTACCGATTTCTTCAAGAGCAGCTGTCTTTTCCTGCTCGGTATATGCGAACCATACCTGATCCTTTGTGTTGATTTCATAAAGCGGAGTTTCCGCGATAAAAACCTTGCCTTCTTCAATAAGAGTCGGCATAAGGCGGTAAATCATTGTAAGAATAAGTGTACGGATCTGGAAGCCGTCAACGTCGGCATCGGTACAGATGATGACTTTGTTGTAGCGAAGAAGGTCAAGATTAAACTCTGCAAGACCCTTCATATGCTTTGATTTGACTTCAACACCGCAACCGAGAACCTTTATAAGGTCGGTAATGATTTCGCTTTTGAAAATCTTATCGTATTCACACTTAAGACAGTTAAGAATCTTACCGCGGACCGGCATAAGAGCCTGGAACTCGGAGTTTCGAGCCTGCTTACAGGCACCAAGAGCTGAATCACCCTCCACGATGAAGAGTTCTCTTTCTGCTGCATCCTTTGCACGGCAGTCAACAAACTTCTGAACTCTGTTTGCAAGGTCATTTGTTGTTGTGAGTGACTTTTTAATTGTCTGTCTTGTAACCTCTGCCTTAACACGGCTTCGCATATTTATAAGAACCTGATTTGCGATTTTTTCCGCTTCGGTTCTGTTTTCGATGAAGTAAATCTCAAGCTGATGCTTGAAGAAATCTGTCATCGCTTCCTGAATGAACTTGTTTGTGATTGCCTTCTTTGTCTGGTTTTCATACGAAGTTTCCGTTGAGAAAGACGAAACAACAAGAACGAGGCAATCCTCTATATCCTCAAATTTAATTCTCGGGTCAGATTTTGTATACTTACCGTTTGTTTTAAGATAAGAATCTATCTGATATGTGAACGCGTTTCTTACTGCCTTTTCGGGTGCACCGCCGTGCTCAAGCCAACTTGAGTTATGGTAATATTCCTTCTTCTGCGACTTGTTTGAGAAGCAGAGGGCAGAAGTTATAAGCACTTTATAATCCTTATGATCTTCACGGTCGCGGCCAACCCTTTCTGTCTGCCAGGACTGAACAGATGTCATTGCGGCATCTTCTGCAACTTCTGTTACATAGTCTGTAATACCGTTTTCGTAGAAATATTCAAAAGTTTCAAACTGTGTTTTATTGAGCTGATTTTTAAGAATAAATTTGAGCCCCGAATTGACAATCGCCTGACGTTTGAGAATATCTTTATAATACTCAAGAGGAACGGCAATATCCGTAAAAACCTTAAGGTCGGGACGCCATTTGATACGAGAACCCGTATCACGCTTCGTGTACGGCTCTTTTTCCATCTGACCTACAAGCTTACCCTTTTTGAAGTTGAGCTTATAGCAGAAGCCGTCACGGTGAATTTCAGCCTCCATATACTCAGATGCGAACTGAGTTGCACAAAGACCGAGACCGTTAAGACCGAGAGAATAACCGTAGCTGTTGTCGCCACCCTTTGAGTATTTACCGCCTGCATAAAGAGTGCAGAAAACAAGCTCCCAGTTAAATTTCTTTTCCTTTGTATTGTAGTCAACGGGAATGCCTCGGCCAAAGTCCTGAATTTCGACTGAATGGTCAAGGTAACGTGTGATAACTATTTTATCGCCGAAGCCCTCACGAGCCTCGTCTATTGAGTTTGACAAAATTTCAAAAACGGAATGCTGACATCCGTCTATATCGTCAGAACCGAAAATAACCGCAGGACGTTTACGTACCTGGTCAGGTCCTTTGAGGGAAACTATGTCATCATTGCCGTAGCTTGCCTTTTTTGCCATAACTACACTCCTTTAATTTTCGTTAATATACGCCGACAGATATTAACGTCGGCTACAGAAAATACCATTTTATATTTTACACTATATCTTGTGGTTTAGTCAAGTTTTTTGTTGAATTTAAAGTGGTTGCAGTCCCGTTTCAGGGGCTTTGAGAAATACGTCATCAACAATCTGACTTTTAGTATATAGTTATCCGATCCTTTTAAAAACAATCAAGGATGACAGAATATCTGCCATCCTCAAAGCATTATATTATCATATCTGCAAACGACTCACCGTCACCGTAAAACTGTATATCAAGATAATCGGCAACCGTAGCGGCTATATCAGCAAAGCTCTGCCGTGTGCCGAGATTGATTGGCTTTACTTGCTTGCCGTAAATCACCAACGGTGTATACTCGCGGGTGTGGTCTGTATGGCTGTCACCCGGGTCACAACCGTGGTCTGCTGTTATCATAAGCACATCTTCATCGCTCATCTTTTCAATGAAACAAGGTAACCATTTGTCAAATTCTGCAAACGCTTTTGCATAACCGTCGATATCCTGACGGTGACCGTAGAGCATATCGTAATCAACAAGATTCACAAAGCACAAGCCGTTGAAATCCTTATCAAAAGCCTCAAGGGCCTTTTGCATACCCTCTTCATTTGAATGCGTAAACACGTGTTCACTGATACCCTTGCCTGCAAAAATATCGTAAATTTTCCCGATTGCATAAACAGTTTTACCATTTTCTATAAGAGCATCAATCAAAGTTTCCTTCGGCGGTACAAGTGAAAAATCGTGACGGTTTGCAGTTCGTCTGAAATTCGGATATTCACCCTCAAACGGTCTTGCAATTACCCTGCCGACCGCATTTTCTCCGGAGAGAATTTTGCGTGCAATTCTGCAGTATTCGTAAAGAGTTTCAATCGGCACAACATTTTCGTGTGCGGCAATCTGGAAAACGCTGTCCGCTGAAGTGTATACAATCAGCGCACCTGTTTCAACGTGTTCTTGTCCGTAATCACGAATAACATCCGTACCCGAATACGGCTTGTTACAGATAATCTTTCTGCCGGTCTTCTGTGAGAATTCATCAATTACAGACTGCGGAAAACCATTCGGGTAAGTCGGAAGCGGATTTTGCGAAACAACTCCTGCAATTTCCCAATGACCGATTGTTGTGTCTTTACCTTTAGATTTTTCAGTCAGACGTGCAACAGCAGCAAGCGGATTATCGTTTTTGTCAAGGTAATCAATACTGTCGATATTTCCAAGACCGAGTTCAATCAAATTTTCAGCCGAGAATTTCTGTGATTCAGATATTCTTTTTAAGGTGTTGCAGTTTTCGTCCCCGAATTCACGGCAATCGGGCATAGCACCGATTCCGCAAGAATCAAGCACAATAAGAAAAACTCGTTTCATAATCCACCTCACAGTTGTTAGTATAACAATTATATTTATTCACAAATAAAAAGTCAATGTTAAAACACCAATCATTAATATACCAATTAATGAACCTCTCGACAAATTCGGGTTTGTCGGGTTCTTTATTTCGCACAATACATCTCTGTGCACGTAGGGACCGGCCTCCCGGACGGTCCGCAGATTCTGCTGAATTAACGGACGGTCGAGGACGCCCGTCCCTACGCAGTTGACTAAAACAGGGTTCGTGGGGGCGATTCACGAATCGACCACTAAATCATATCAAATTTTAAAGGGACGTCGAGGACGTCGTCCCCTACACGGTTATTTGAAACTGGGTTCGTAGGGCACGACGTTTACTACGTGCCGATATCCTTCGAAAATTGCGGTGTGTCGCAAGCGTAACACCCTACAAGAAGATTTTAAATATCCTGCTAAATTCGGGTTTGTTGATTTCTTTGTTTTCCACCTCATCCACCGCAAGCGGTCCCCCTTCCCCTCAAGGGGAAGGCTGAGAATGTGCGTAAATTTAAGGCTTCTCCTTGAGGAGAAGCTGTCACGAAGTGACTGATGAGGTGTAGGTTGCAACGCAACCGTTATTATATTCAGCGTCGCAGACCCTTACTTATTCACTATTACTTCTTACTTCTTACTTTCGGGATTCATCCCGACAAACCCGAATTTGTACACTAAACAAAAGCACACGGCTTATGCTATTGCATAGGCCGTGTTGATTTTTACATCTCAAACTTACTGTCGGGTTCGGCGGGGAGGTTTGCGGAGTTGAGGTCGCCTCCTCTTTCGGTGAACATTGAATAAAGCTCTGCCTTTCGCTCGTCTGTGTAAGAATACTGCCACAGGCGGTTGATTTTGCCGAAATCCTCGAATGTTTCGTCGGGAAGCACTTCAATCGTTTCAAGGTTCATCGGCAACGGAATTTTTACCGTACCGTCAGACGTGATGTAATAAGCCTTTGCAAGCTCGATTGCACGTCTGTTGGCTTCCATTCGCGGGTATTCCTCGTCAAATTTGATTCGCGTAATCGGGAACACGGCAACATCTGCATTCAAAAGCTCGTAAGCCTTTGTTGAAAGACCTCTGTGACCGTGGTGAGAAACCTGCACAACGTCGCATTTAAGGGTTTCACCGTAACGTTTTTCAAGCTCAACGGAAGCACGTACGCTCGCATCACCCGGGATAAAAATTCTTGTATTTTCTGCTGTGAGCATAACCATACAGGATGAATCGTTGTAATCCTCAACCTTGTTCGGATAAATATCCTCGTGAGTGCCAAGCACATCGAACATAAGATTTCTTATATAGAATCGCTGACCCGTATGGATCTTGTATGTAGGAATGCTTGTTTCTTCAAGCATTCTGAAAAGCTTCTTTGAAAGCATAACCTCTTCCCTTGTCCACTCTGTGTGAGCATAGTACGTGTCGGGAATAAGGTTTGAATAAACACCTTCAATAATTGTATCGTAACAGTTATAACGAAGGTAATCCATAAACTTACTGATATGGTCTGAATGGGCGTGGGTAAGAAGCCAACCATTAACAACAACCTTCTGCCCCTCGGGTGTACGGTCACGCATAAATTTATAAATTCTGTCGTTGTCGTTGAACTGCATATAGTGACCGCTGTCAACAACAAAGAAGCTGTGATCGGGACATTCAATTAAAAGACACATACCGCAGTCGATAAGTGCCTGATCGCTTTCAAAGCCGTAAAATACGGTTTCTCCGTCACCCTTACAATCAGTTTTAATAAAGCAAGGTGTTCGTTTATCTTCGCTTGCCGTAACTCTGAGAATTGAGTCGCAGGGAGTAAAGAATGCATTGACCTGCACCTCACCTATAAGGCAAGCGTAGAGATTGTCGTTCATTTCAGTTTCCTGCAAAATCTCAAAGCCGTCAGCTTTCATTTCGTGAATCCAGCTTTCAAACTCAGCCTTTGTAAAATTGCGGTAAAGCTTCATAAAACAATTTTCACGGCAATCGTAAACCGGCTCGTCAGCCTGAGGTTTCGGCTGTCTGAATTTTTCAAACAAGGTTTCCATTTTATCCCTCTTTTTTCTTCTTTATAACAACGAATGCTACACTGCCTGCAACAGCAACCGCTATAACTACGCAGATGATAATAATCGCAGTCTTGTTCGGTGCTTTTTCTTCGCTCTGAGTTTCATTTTCCGTTAATTCCTGCTTGTCTGTTTCTGCCTCAGAAGTGTTTTCGGTTAAATCGGTTGTTGAAACTTCTGTTGTGCTATCGGGTTCTGTTTTATCTGTTGCTGATGAAGCTTCAGTTGATTTTTCGGCTTCCGTACCCTTACCAAGCTCTGTTGTTACGGAAGCTTTTATCGGTTGGAAATTGTTATCCACACAGTTTGTAACTTCAATTACAACATCCTCTGATGTGAGCTTTTCTTTTTCAAGCTTAGTAATCGTAATTTTGAAAAGGTCACTTCCGTCAACGTTACGGTAACCGGGAATCATAGCCGCTGTAACCATTGCCGGATTAGATTCAATATTTGATTGTGACACCGCTGCTTCAGCCTGCACCTTGAAATTAACAAGACCCTGACCGTCAACGATTGATGCAACCTTTGCTTTCTTTTCGTTTACAACTACGTTGAAATCAAGTCCCGAGAATGGTGTTCCACCGTCAAAATCAAGAATAAGCACAGCCTGGGTATCGTCCTCTGTAGCAAGTTTGAGATTGAATTTTGAAACATTCTCAGCCGATGCCGTAACCGCTGAAAGCATAATCAGAACACAAGCAAAAATCAAACACAATATTTTTTTCATAACGCTACCTCCGTGATTAATCTATACTTTAATTACCAACAACACATAAGTCTGAAACGCAACATATTACGCACATTCGTGCAGTTTTCTCTTTGACATACGTGCGTATGACTGCATCGAAAAGCTACCCGACTGTACGCAATCTGTTGTGTTTCAGATGCA
>JAFODS010000028.1 GCA_017380575.1 Clostridia bacterium
CCGAATGAATCGTTAGCAGCAGCCTTCATAGCAGCGTTGATGCCGTCAACTGTGATGTCCTTACCCTTAACAACAGCAACAAGGATTGTTGTTGAACCTGTCGGTGTGGGAACACGCTGAGCTGAACCGATGAGCTTACCGTTGAGCTCAGGGATAACAAGGCCGATAGCCTTAGCAGCACCTGTTGAGTTCGGAACGATGTTAGCAGCACCAGCACGAGCACGGCGAAGGTCGCCCTTTCTGTGAGGACCGTCAAGGATCATCTGATCACCTGTGTAAGCGTGAACAGTTGTCATGATACCGCTCTGAACAGGAGCATAGTCGTTGAGAGCCTTTGCCATAGGAGCAAGGCAGTTTGTTGTACAAGAAGCAGCAGAGATGATTGTATCATCAGCTGTAAGTGTATTCTCGTTAACTGAGTAAACGATTGTGGGAAGGTCGTTACCTGCAGGAGCTGAGATAACAACTTTCTTAGCACCAGCATCGATGTGAGCCTGTGCCTTTGCCTTTGAGCAGTAGAAACCTGTGCACTCAAGAACTACGTCAACACCGATTTCGCCCCAAGGAAGCTCAGCAGCGTTAGCCATAGCATAGATCTTAAGAGTCTTGCCGTCTACAGTGATTGTACCAGCTTCGTCATCAGCTGAAACTGTGTGAAGGTTCTCACCGATTGTACCGCAGTAACCACCCTGTGCTGTGTCATACTTAAGAAGAGCAGCAAGCATTGAGGGCTTTGTGAGGTCGTTGATAGCAACAACATCGTAACCTTCTGCACCGAACATCTGGCGGAATGCAAGACGACCGATACGACCGAAACCGTTAATAGCAACTTTAACTGACATTTGAATTACCTCCAAAATAGTAATTTAATTTTTTTACCGTTAGTTATTTTATAACTTTTAAAGAATTAATTCAAGTGGTTTGTTATATTTTTAACTCAATTTTTAAACTTTTGGTAATCTGTACAAAAAATACAAAATCCTGACAAAAAAGCATATACAATTAACAAAGAAAAACGGTTGTTTTTTCACTGTATACTTAGTTTTCCTTATAATTATACACTAATTCACTTGAAATCGGATTTTTTTATTGTATAATTATCAAGGATTTGAGGTGAGATTATGGGCAGACTGATTTCATATAATGTCGAGGAAGATTACGACGGAGAAAACGTCTATAAGTTTTTAAGACAAAAAGCAAAAATTTCATACCGTCTTCTTAAGTCACTCAAGCAGATTCCGAACGGAATTATGTTAAACGGTGAACATATCCGTACTGTTGATATCATTCACTCGGGTGATGTTCTTTCAGTTGACATCCCCTGTCCCGAAAGCGAAATCGAGCCGGTAGAAATGCCTCTTGAAATTCTTTATGAGGACAGCGACCTGCTTATAATTAACAAAGACCCGTTTATCGCCTGTCATCCGACACATAATCATCAGGGCGATACGCTTGCAAATGCGGTTGCTTACTACCTTAAATCAAAAAACAAGAACTCAGTTTTCCGTGCTGTCGGAAGGCTTGATAAAGGCACATCGGGTATTGTTATCTGTGCACTTAACAAGCACTGTGCAGCTATGATACCGGGTAATGTTGAGAAAGAATATCTCGCAATTATAAACGGCAAGCCTGAGAAAGAAGGTACAATAGACGCGCCCATATACCGTCCTGATCCAATGAAGACGATACGTGCCGTCGGTGAAGGCGGAGATTATGCCGTCACACATTGGACTTTAATCAAGCAGAACGAGCAGATGACACTTGCAAGAATTAACCTTGAAACAGGCAGAACACATCAAATACGAGTTCATTTTGCTCATATCGGTATGCCGCTTGTCGGAGACAGCCTTTACGGAACGGATGAGAATAATTACGGACATCAGATGCTTCATTGCCATCAGGTAAGCTTTATTCATCCCGTCACCAAAGAAAAAATCACAATCAATGCACCTATGCCTGAAGATATGCAGAGGATTGCAGACGGGATAGAGTAACACAAATCCCGACAAATTCGGGTTTGTGGAGTTCTTTGGTTTCGCACAATCTGATTCTGTATTCGTAGGGATGGGACGCCCGGACCATCCGCAGATTCTGCTGAGTTAACGGACGGTCGAGGACGCCCGTCCCTACGCAGTTTACTGAAGCAGGGTTCGTAGGGGCGCGCATTGCGCGCCCGCTTAATCAATTACGTTTTTACGGACGACCAATGGTCGCCCCTACGATGATGATTTAAATTCTGTTCAACAAACCCGAAATTGTCGGAATTTTCGCATAGTGTAGAACAACCTCCACAGCTCACGCTGTGGAGGTTGAATTTATACATCACACTTATGCCAACACAGAGAGCCTTACCCTGTGCTATTAGCACTTACTCTATGCCTGTTACTTTGTTGTCTTTACATTAATGAGCACTTGACTTCTATGAGCATATGTAACTATATAAACTTGACCTTCATTCAAAATACAATCTTTTTCAGATGAAGATAGTTTTATATACTCACCATTACCTACATCAAACACATAACTTTTCCCAAACAAATTACTTCTTGAATTACTTATAAGTGTAAGTTCAGAAACAACAAAATCTCTTTTAATTAAATCCAGGGACATATAGCCTGTGAAAGTTGACAGTAGCAAGGATACAATCAGTATAATAACAAATTCTCGATTCCTTTTTTTAGAAATATTTCCCTTAACCGTTCTTGATAAGCCTTTTTTCTTGCCAAAAGATCTGATTATTCCCCACACAAGTATTGCTAAAATACCAATAACAGAAAAAATAATTTTAAATAATATTTGATCCATTAACTAACCACCTTTTTAACAAAGCCCAAGGGACGATCCTGTGCGCTATCATCCCCTATACCATCTTAATTCACTTACGCACCCCACTTATAATGCCTTAAGTTTGAATCCATGAACAAGGCACCGATATCAAGGGCGTGGATGAGAGTGCCGTCCTCCATAGGATAAACAGTTACATCCTGACCTTCGCCGCCGAAATTATCTATGAGTTTCCACTCGTACATAATTCTGTCGAAGCATTTTTCAACTTCGCCTGTTGCGGGATTGATTGTATAAACAGCCCTTGTCATATCGTTCGAGCCAATATAGATAAGTCCGTTGTAAACTTCACCGCCCTGGGGTTTGCCGACCATTTCGGAAAGCTCAACTGTTTTAACGTATTCAAAAGTTTCAAGGTCGAAACAATAAAATTCAGTAGCTTCTTTGCTGTGTGAAGAATATATGAGTCCGTTTTCCTTGTCGCAGGCAAGCCACGACATTCCGCGTGTCATAATGTCATTAGGAAGAATCTTATACTTTCCTGTAAATTCAAGCGTTTCGGCATCATAAACAGCAACAATCGGATACTCCCAAACCTTGCTGTCCTCAAGAGGAGCATAGATATAACCGTCACAGTAGCTGATTCCACCGATGTGTGCCGAGCCGTAATTCTCTTTGAATTCTTCGGGAATTGCTTCATAGTTATATGCAAGCACAGTCTGATTGTCAAAAGCAATCTTGACAAGCGAAGTCTTTCCGCTGAAATACCATGCTTCACCGTCGGTTGTCACACCCTGACCACGTTCGATTGTTTCAAGACCGAACACTTTTGAGTTTGATTCATACGGATAAATATCACCGTTGAATCCTGCATTGATTCCGTTGCTCATCGTCATAAGCAAGGCAATAATACCTGCGAATATTCTGTAAAAAGCACCTTTTACGATATTATAAAAAACGAGCATAATTATCCCTCATTAACCGATAACAGAATCGCACCACTTGGCGATATCAGCATATACGGTAAATCTTTCATCTTCATTGTGAATCTCATGTCTGAGGCCGTCGTAGAGCTTGATTGACACGTTTTTGTGTCCTGTCTGAACGAATTTATCATAGACAATCTTAACACCCTTACCGTACATTCCTACAGGGTCTTCAGCACCTGCAATGAGATACATCGGCAGATCCTTCGGCGTTTTGCTGAACGCATCCGGTGTGCTGATAAACTGAAGGATTTCAAAAAGGTTTTTATAGCCTGACAAGGTAAAGAGGAATCCACAGTATTTGTCATCAATATACTTGTCGATGTTTTCCTTGTTAACTGAAAGCCAGTCAAAAGCAGTTCTGCCTTCAAAACGTTTGTTATATGTGCCGAATGCAAGACCGTTGATAAATTCACTCTTGAATTTCGGGCCTTTGACTTTTTCAATAAGAGTTGCAACCGCTATACCTGCACCTGCCGCAGGATTCGGACCTGCTGTACCGCAAAAGATCGCACCCTCAATATCTGAGGCATATTTTGTTACATAATGACGTGCAACGAAAGAGCCCATACTGTGACCCATAAGAATTACGGGTTTGTTGAATTCTTTCTTTGCCATAAGAGTAAGCTTATGCACATCCTCAACAAAGCCGATGCCTGCTTTGTTTTTATCTCCGTTGAAATAGCCGAGGTCATCATCAGATTTTATTGATCTGCCGTGTCCGACGTGGTCATTCATAATGAAAGCATAACCCTGCTCGCAGAGATAAGCTGCCATTTCTTCGTATCTTTCACCGTGTTCAGCCATACCGTGTGCAAGCTGAAAAACCGCTTTGATTTCACCGTTTTCGGGAGCCCAACTTCTTGCAAATATATCAGCAACTCCTGTTACTGACGGATATGTATATTCTTTTCTTATAACCTTCATAGTAATAAACCTCCGGACAATATTATTTATTATATTATATCACCCGATAAAGATTTTTTATATAAATAAATTCAACAAATAGCATTTTTTCTCTTTGTGCAAAACAACAAAACGGTCGCTTTCGCGACCGTTTATTATTAATCGTTATTGTCTATAAAGAGCTTATCGTTATCCGAATAAATTTCATATGCGTTGTGGATTACGCTGACTTCTGCATCACCGTGGTCTCCGCCATACTCACCGTCAAGAGTCCATGGAATCTTATCTTCACAAGTGATTTTAACATGCTTTGTCTTTGTGAAAACGATATGATCTCCGCTATAGTCCTTCTTGATAACCTTGTTGAGAATTCCGAGAATATCGATATTTCTCTTAAGTCCGTGAACAAGGAGAAGCTCGAACTCACCGTCGTTGAGCTTGATGTCATCATACTTGAAAACACCTGCAACTGATGTCGTGTTTGAAACGGCACCGAAATAAACGTTACCCTCAACTACGCCTCCGTCATACTCGACCTTCATATAAGTCGGTTTGAAACCGAAAAGCATCGGAAAAAGACGGACACCAACACCGTAAAGAACATATGCTTCGTGACCGAAGAGATTCTTCCACTTCTGAGGTGTTGCATATGAAAGGTCTGTTGCTGCGCCGAACGATGCGATATAGTTAAAGTGTCTGTTTTGGAAAAGACCTACATCGTAGCCGTTAGTCTTACCGTTGAGTATAAGATCTGTTGCAGGACCTGCACCAACAGGGATACCTAAAGTGCTTGCGAGGTCATTTGTTGAGCCTGAAGGAATATAGCCGACAGGGATTTTTTTATCGAGAGCCATAAGGCCGTTAATTGTTTCATTAAGCGTTCCGTCGCCACCGCAACAAAGAATAAGGTCAAAATCACTGCCCTTTTCTTTTACGATAGCTGTCGCATCTTCGGGACCTTTGGTTGTTTCAACAATGAATTCAAAATCAGCAGGAGAAAGTTTATTAATTATATCAACTGCGCTGACACGTTTGCGGTCAACGCCTGCACACGGGTTAATTATAAGTAAAACCTTTTTCTTTGCCAAATCGTCACTTCCGTTTCTTTAAATATTGCTATGAGTATATCAAAACAGAAAAATTACGTCAATACAATCAACATAAATATTACGAAAAAGGAAAATTGTAACAAAATTATTTGACGTTCAAATCAAAAATTTGGTATATTTCGGAGTAATCCGCAACATAAAAATCAGCAACTTCCCTGATATGCTCGCGTTCTTCTTCGGCAGAATAGTCTTCGATTGCTACAACCTTGTACCCGGCTTTCTTTGCTGTATCAATAGCATATGCAGCATCTTCAAATATAAACGTATTTTCATCAGCACCGAGAAAATCACGTGCCATATTGAATATATCAGGTTCGTGCTTGCTTATACCGATTTCTCTTGTTGAAAAAACAGCATCGAAGTATTCAAGCAATCCGTTTCTTTCAAGTGCCGGCTCCATAAGATAACGGTCAGTTGCAGTCGCAACCACACAGCGGATACCGTTATTTCTCAACGTCTGCAAAAAATCACGGACACCCTCTTTTGCCTTCGGAACATTATTATAATAATATTCCAGGATTTTCATTATATCCGCACGTATTTCTTCAGCGGTCATATCCAAATCGTAGTTTTCAAGAAAATATTTAATTGCATTGACATAGCCGTATTTTCTGAAAATTCTGCTTTCTTTAGGTTCAATACCGCGCATCATAAGAAATGCACTGTCAAGCGTATCCCAGATGTGCATTGAATCCAGAAGCGTGCCGTCAGCATCAAAAATTGCATACTTTATTTTTTCCATAGCTTTTTCCTTCTAAAAAACCGAGGCGGAACTTTCGTCCGCCTCGTTAAAATTCAAAATTAAATCAGATGTAGAGGAACCATTCAAGGATACTTACGATGAAGTCGATAACATCCAACCAGAATCCTTCTGCACCCCAAGTGTACATCCAGTCGATGAGCTTTTCAATCGGCTTTGTTGAAACGTGCTCAACATCAAGAGCTTCAACAAGCTCATTTCCTGAAATACTGAATGTGTACTCCTCACTAGGAGCACCGTTTTCATCAACAAATGTACCTGCCGGGAAATAGAAGTTATAAACTTCAGCATGATTGATGTAGTTATTAAAAGCAAAAATTACAACAACCTTGCCGTCTGTACCGAGTGAATAACCGAGTTCAGCCTGAGAAATTGTCTTGTAGTTATCAAGAGATCCTCCGAAACCGATAGATACAGTTGCTCCCTCACCGAAGTTTGCGATTCCGCCGTTAAGCTCAATTGCGATATCTGAAATATAGTCGTCACTCCAGTTACCTTCAACACCGTAAAGGCTACCGTTAACGGCAAATGTTGCTGTTTCTTCCGCACTTGCCATTACAGGCAAAGCAAAAAGAACTGCCAATGAAAGGATTACTGCCAATACCTTTGAAAAAGTTTTTGTCATAATAACACCTCATTTAAAATAGTTTGCGGATTTTTCAATCCTCATATTACTCTAATTTTACCATATTACTGCAATTTGTCAATAATTAAGTGTCGACAAAATATCAGGTAGTCAGTTTGGCGTAGTTTGCCATAAGCTTCTTTGTGCCTGATTTATCAAATGCGATTTCAAGCAATGTATCATTACCCACCGCCTGTGCAGAAAGAACAACACCTGTTCCGAAAACCTTATGTTTAACCGTATCGCCAACCTTGAACGAGGCTGATGATGCAGGTGCGGACTGTGCAGGCTTTGAGAAAGAAGACTGACCCGAGAAACCGCGTTTGATTGGTCTTCCGCTTGTGAAATCTTCACCGAAATCTTTGTACGGTTCGCTTTCAGCACTTCTTTTGAACGAGCTGTACGACGTGACACCTGTTTTTTCTGTAAGATCTGACGGGATTTCATTTATAAATCTCGACGGAGGATTATGCGATGTTGAACCGAAGATAAGCCTTGTTCTTGTGTTGGTAAGATAAAGCTTTTCTTTCGCTCTCGTAATACCGACATAAGCAAGTCTGCGTTCTTCTTCCATATCCTCGGGGTTGTAAATCGACTGTGAACCCGGGAAAACACCATCCTCCATGCCGATAATGAAAACCTCAGGAAATTCAAGACCCTTTGCTGAATGCATTGTCATCATAACAACAGCATCAACATCCGCATTGTAGTTATCGATATCTGTCATAAGAGCAATTTCTTCAAGGAAGCCGTTAAGTGTCGGATCTTCAGACTCTTCCTCATAACGCATAAGGTTTGCCTTAAGCTCGTTAAGGTTTTCTTTTCTGTCCTGTGCAGTATCCTTATCCTCATTAAGTGAAATATAATAACCAGTCTTATTAAGCACGAGCTCAAGAAGCTGTGACGGTTTGAGTTCCTGTGCTTCTTCAGTAATCTCGTTAATCATCTGAGTGAAAGAATTAAGCTTCTGTGCAGCTCTGCTCAATGCAGGATAACTTGAAGCGTTTGAGATAACTTCATACATACTTACACCGAGACCTGCCGCAATTTCAGACGCATTGTTAAGAGTAGTATCGCCAATTCCCCTTTTAGGTTCGTTGATTATACGGCGAAGACGCACATTATCAGCCGGATTGTTGACAACTGTAAGATAAGCGAGTGCATCCTTGATTTCTTTTCGCTCGTAGAATCGAAGGCCGCCGATAATACGGTAAGGCACACCGGCACGGACAAATGCATTTTCAATAAGGCTCGACTGTGCATTCATTCGGTAAAGAACAGCATGGTCGCCCATTTTTCTGCCGCCTGCAACGTTTTTCATAACCGTATCTGCAACAAAACGTGCTTCTTCTCTTTCGTCATAAGAAGTGTTAACAACAATTCTGTCGCCCATTCCGTTGTCTGTCCAAAGGTTTTTACCCTTTCTCTGCTGATTGTTTGCAATAACCGCATTTGCAGCATCAAGAATAGTCTGGGTTGAACGGTAGTTCTGTTCAAGTCTGATAACCTTAGCTTCGGGATATCGCTCTTCAAAGCTCAGGATATTCTCAATAGTAGCACCTCTGAACTTATAAATACTCTGGTCATCATCACCGACTACACAGATATTTCTGTATTTGTCGGCAAGAAGGCTTGTAAGCACATACTGTGCATGGTTGGTATCCTGATACTCGTCAACAAGGATGTATTTGAACTTATTCTGATAATAATTTCTTACTTCTTCGTTGTTTTCAAGGAGTTCAACCGTCTTAAAAATTATATCGTCAAAATCAAGGGCATCTGCAGTTTTAAGAAGCTTCTGATAGCATTCATAAGCCTTACCTATCGTCTTGAGTCTGACGTCTGAGCCTGCCTGTTCAATAAACTCCTGCGGTGTTATAAGCCTGTCCTTAGCCTTGCTGATTTCTTTGAGAATCATTTTATGCGAAAGCATTTTATCATTGATTTCAAGAAGACGCTGAACCTCTTTCATAACACGCTTTGAATCGTCAGTATCATAAATCGTGAAATGATTAGTATAGCCAAGCAAATCACCGTAACGGCGTAAGATACGTGAACAAGCAGAGTGGAATGTACTTGCCCAGATATCGTTTGCAGCATCACCAAGAAGCCTTGCAAGACGCTCCTTAAGCTCATTTGCTGCCTTGTTTGTAAAGGTAATAGCAAGAATTTCCCACGGCTGAGGTGCATCGACAGTCAGAAGATCATACACATCAAAAAGATCAACCGTAGGGTCATTAAGATATTCTTTCATTATGGCAACGTCAGTCTGAGTCGGTTCGAAATCGCACTTATCAGAATTGTAGGCATTGCCGTACTTTATCATATTTGCAATTCGGTTAACAAGAACCGTAGTTTTTCCGCTGCCTGCACCTGCAAGAAGCAGCAAGGGGCCTCTTACTGTATAAATAGCCTCTTGCTGCTTGTCGTTCATTTTTGAAAAATCTTTTGCAATTATACGGCGGCGAAGTTCTAAAAATTCGTCTCTAAGCATAATTTATGTCCTTTTAGATTGAAATAACCTTAGCCATCTCATAAAGATCCATATCAATGTGCTTCTTCATATTAAGAGCCTCAAAGATATCAAGATCAACAACCTGCTCCTTCTGCATAGCAACAACTCTGTTACCGATGCCGTCCATAAGGAGCTTAACTGCGTGATAACCCATACGGCTTGCATTTACACGGTCACGAACTGTCGGTGAACCACCACGCTGAACGTGTGCAAGTACCATAGCTCTTGATTCAACGCCTGTTTCAGCTTCGATAGCCTTTGCAAGCTCATCAACAGAAATGATTCCGTCAGCAGGAATACCTTCAGCCACGATAACAAGGAAGTGAGTCTTTCCTGTCTTCTGTGTACGGCGGATTCTGTCAAAAACGTCACGCTTGAGGTCAAACTCAACCTCAGGGATGAGGATAGCTGTTGCACCGACTGCAATACCTGCATTAAGTGCAAGATAACCTGCACGTCTGCCCATTACTTCGATAACTGAGCAACGGTCGTGAGAAGCTGATGTATCACGGATACGGTCAACCATTTCCATAATTGTGTTCATACATGTGTCGTAGCCGATTGTATAGTCGCAGCAAGCGATATCGTTATCGATTGTGCCCGGAACACCTACGCAGGGAATGCCTCTCTCAGAAAGGTCACGTGCACCTCTGAATGAACCGTCACCGCCGATAACAACGATACCCTCGATACCGTATGCATTACACATTTCGATAGCCTTGTTCATACCCTCTTCAGTTGCAAACTCCTTGCTTCTTGCTGAACGAAGGAATGTACCACCCTTATGGATAATGTCACATACTGAACGGATTTCCATAGGCTTGAGGTCACCCTCCATAAGGCCCTGGAAACCGCGGTTGATTGCATAAACCTTAATATTATTTTCACAAGCTGTACGAACTACTGCACGAACCGCAGCGTTCATACCCGGTGCGTCACCGCCACTTGTCAATACGCCGATAGTCTTCATTTCAAACTTCCTCCTAATAGTTAAATTAATAACATAACATTCCGTATAATACACCAGAATGAAAAAAATGTCAATTAAAATAGTATTTTTTACCTCATCACAACATTTTCTTCGCCAAGAACCTTTTTAAGCTCATCAAGAAGCGGTTCATTTACGTCAACAAAACGTTCGAAAGGCATATTTCTGTATTCCTTCTTATCCGCAAAATAATAATAAAGCGGTGTTCTGCCCTCAAAGATTGCCAGGAGCTTTTCAGCCTGAAGCTGTTCGGGACAACCTTCCGATGGAAATCTTAAGAACAAACCGATTCTTTTCTTTTTAGCCGACTGCTCCTGAGTCGCTTCAGCGGGTTTTACAGGCTGAGCCTGTTCCTTCTGTGCATTTTCGGGAGTTGATATAAACTCACAGATAAGCTTCGGCGGTTCATCGTCACGCACATCAAGCCGACCCTTGATAACAACAACATTACCCTCGGCAATAAGCGGAGAATTCTGTATAAGAGTTTTCGGGAAAACAATCACTTCAATTGAACCTGTTATATCCTCAAGGTCAACGAACGCCATTGTTGTATCACTCTTGGTAACCTTTTTCTTGACATGGGTAATAATACCCATAGCCTTGACCCTTTCACCGTCTTTATAGGTTGCATTATCGCTGTCTGACGTGTTAAGCTCAGAAACCTTTGCACAGTGAAGTTTTGCCGCTACATCAGTATATTCGGACATCGGATGTCCTGAGAGATAAAGTCCCGTTGTTTCTTTTTCCATACTGAGAAGCTCATATAACGGGAACTCGTCGTAATACCTGAGCTCCGGCTCACCGTGATTGGAAAGGTCGCCGCCCATATCAAAAAGACCAAGCTGACCTTCAACATTACGCTTTTTCTTATTATCAAGCTCATCGATGATTTCATTCATTCCCATAAGCATCTGTCGGCGGTTTGCGCCGAGTCCGTCAAGAGCACCGCAACGGATAAGGCTTTCAACGGCACGTTTATTAAAGTCTGCACCGTGCATTCTTGAACAGAAATCATAGAACGATGTGAATTTACCGAGTCTTCTTTCGGCAATTATATTTTTAATGAAGTTTCTGCCGAGATTCTTTATTGCAAGAAGACCGAAACGTATGTTACCGTCGCTGACAGTGAAACCTTCAAGACTTTCGTTAACGTGCGGCGGAAGCACCTTTATACCAAGATTATTGCATTCGTTGGTATATTCTGAAACCTTCGCAGAGTTATCAAGTACACTTGAAAGAAGTGCCGCCATAAACTCGCACGGATAGTGGCATTTGAGATATGCTGTCTGATACGAAACATAGGCATAAGCTGCCGCGTGGGATTTATTGAAAGCATATGATGCAAACGATGACATATCGTCAAATATATCATTTGCAACTTCAGCAGGTATTCCCCTCTTTACACAGCCTTCACATTCTACGGTACCGTCTTCACGAATCATACCGTAAATGAAATTCTGCCTTTCCTTTTCCATTACATCGTGCTTTTTCTTTGACATTGCACGTCGCACGATATCAGCGCGACCGTAGGAATAGCCTGCAAGAGAACGGAAAATCTGCATTACCTGCTCCTGATAAACCATACAGCCGTTTGTAACTTCAAGGATATCTCGGAGCTTTTCTGTTTTATAAACCGTATCTTCAGGATGATGACGGTTGTTGATATATGTGTCAATTGAATCCATAGGACCGGGTCTGTAAAGCGAAATAACGGCAATAAGGTCTTCAATATTTACCGGCTTAAGACCGACAAGAACAGACTTCATACCTGCAGATTCAAACTGGAATACACCCTCCGTCTGCCCCTTTGACATCATTTTAAAAGTTTCTTCGTCAGACGTGCTTACTTTATAAATGTCAAAGTCTTTATTCTTAAGACGGATCATCTTCTCAGCATCGCTGATAACAGTTAATGTACGAAGTCCGAGGAAGTCCATTTTAAGAAGTCCGAGTTCTTCGAGTGTTGTCATCGTGTACTGAGTTACGGGCGAATTATCGTTAAGTGCCAAAGGAACATAGCTCGCAACAGGATCACGTGTAATAACAACACCTGCCGCGTGAGTTGAAGAATGACGTGGCATACCCTCAACCTTCATTGACGTATCAATAAGCTCCTTTATCTGATCGTCAGATTCGTAAAGTTCTTTGAATTCAGGTGATTTTTTAAGAGCCTTCTGAATTGTTATATTAAGCTCTCTGGGCACCTGCTTTGAAACATTATCAACAACGTTATACGGAATACCCATTGCACGTCCGACGTCACGGATTGCCGCCCTTGCAGCAAGTGTTCCGAACGTGACAATCTGTGCAACGTGGTCTGCACCGTATTTATTGATAACGTAATCGATTACTTCTTCTCGTCTTTCATAACAGAAGTCAACGTCGAAGTCAGGCATACTGACTCGTTCCGGGTTAAGAAAACGTTCAAAAAGAAGACTGTATTTCATCGGGTCAATTCCCGTAATACCGATGCAGTAAGCCGCAAGACTACCTGCACCCGAGCCTCTGCCGGGACCTACGGGAATACCCTTATTTTTTGCATATCTGATAAAATCGTGAACTATGAGGAAATAATCAACATAACCCATTTTATTGATTACATCAAGTTCATAATCAAGTCTTTCGTAATACTCCTGAGGAGGATTTTCTCCGTAATTGCGGATCATACCCTCATAGCACTGTTCCTTGAACCATTCAAAATGGTCTTTTCCGTCAGGTACTTCGAAGTGCGGTAATTTAGTGTTGCCGAATTCAAAGTCAAAATTACACATATCTGCAATTTTCTGTGTATTTTCTATTGCCTGCGGAACGTGAGAAAACAGCTCTGTCATTTCTTCTTCAGACTTTAAATAAAACTCATCCGTCTGAAATTCAAGGGAGTTTTCCTGTCCTATAGTGGTATTAGTTGCAACACATATGAGCACCTGCTGAGTTTTACTGTCCTCACGGTTAACGTAATGTGTATCATTGGTCGCAACAAGAGGAATGCCTGTTTCATTTGAAAGCTTGATGAGAAGCGGCTCAATCTGTTTCTGCTCGCTGATTCCGTGATTCTGCATTTCAAGATAGAAATTACCTTCACCGAAAACCGAGTTATACCAAAGTGCAGTTTCCTTTGCTTTTTCATAATTTCCGGCAGTTAATGCCCTCGGTATTTCACCTGCAAGACAGGCCGAAAGTGCTATAAGACCCTCGCTGTGCTTTTCAAGAAGCTCTTTGTCTATTCTAGGCTTAGTATAAAAGCCTTCTGTCCAAGCCTTTGAAACCATTGCAATAAGATTCTGATAACCTGTTGCATTCTTGCAAAGAAGAACAAGGTGGTATCTTTCGCTGTCAAGCGCGTGAATCTTATCAAATCTTGTTCTTGATGCAACGTAGCATTCACAACCTATAATAGGCTTGATTCCCTTGGCTTTGGCTTTTTTATAAAAATCCACAGCGCCGTACATAACGCCGTGGTCCGTAATCGCTATTGATGTCTGACCGAGTTCTATTGCCCTGTCAAGAACATTATCAAGGCGGCACGCACCGTCAAGCAAACTGTATTCGGTATGAAGATGTAAATGAGTAAAGCCGGACATTGTACTGCCTCCTTTTCTTCGTTTTATCTGTATTTTTCTGCAATGCTTATAAGCTTTGCAAGTCGGTGGTTGACACCTGACCTTGAAATCGGAACGCTAAGTGACGCTCCCAACTC
The DNA here is from genome assembly GCA_017380575.1 of Clostridia bacterium. GTDB lineage: Bacteria > Bacillota > Clostridia > Oscillospirales > Acutalibacteraceae > CAG-488. The sequence goes on from JAFODS010000028.1 coordinate 14,371, forward strand.
TTTGAGTGACATATCAGGGTTTTCTTTTCTTAAAAGTGCGAGCTCTTTAAGCTCATCAGTAAGAGAATCAAGTCCCTGTTTTTTTTCAATTATTTCAATCGCTTCAACCTGTGCAAGTCCCGCTTCAATCGCACGGCTCATATTTGCAGATTCAAAGTTCATTTTTCTGTTAATTTTATTGCGGACATCCTTCTGTACCTTGATACCCATAAGCTGAAGGCTTGAATTCGGTGCGCCCATCATAGTAAGAAGGTCCTCGATATCCTCACTGCCTTTGATATATATAACGTGAGAATATTTTCTTAATATGTATTTCGCACTGAGTCCTGAATCGGTAAGTATCTTAAGAAGATCACCGCTGAGCTTATTGTGCTGAACAACAAATTCAAGATGATATCCTTTATTAGGATCTGAAAGCGAACCGCAGGACTGAAACACACCGCACAAAAAAGCAAAATAACAATCATCGTCCTCAAAATTACCGTGATTGATTCTCAGCGAAATTTCATTTGCCGAATGGTCAAAAAATTCAAGAATTCTTTTTCTGTCATCTGACATCTGGATTTTCAGCACCCATTTACCGCTTTTCAGATTAGAAATAACGGGACTGACTCCCGTAAGCTCGTTAATAACCGCAGAAAAAGACTCAATTACACATTCATAATCTGAAGCACAGGAAACAGAACGCACACCAAAGCTTTTGCCGAACAGCAAAAAACCGTAAGCATATGCACGTTTCTGAGCCACAGAAAAACGTTCAATTACGGATAATTCAGTTTTTACATCTGCGGTAAATGACATAATCTCACCTGTTATTTTTCGATATCTCTGTGTTTTATTGAAACTGAATAACCAAGACCTGCGATGCCGTCTTTAATCTGCTCCGCAAAGCACACGGAACGGTGTCTTCCGCCCGTACAGCCAATTGCAATTATCAGCTGGCTCTTACCCTCCTGCACATAAAGAGGAACAGAGTACTGCACAAGGTCGTTGATTTTTTTCAGCAATATTTTTGACTGTTCAAATTTCATTACGAAATCACAAACATCTTTTTCAAGTCCTGTATGATATTTAAGTTCGGGAATATAAAAAGGATTCGGCAGACAGCGTACATCAAACACAAGGTCCGCATCCGTAGGAATTCCGTATTTAAATCCGAAAGACATACAGGAAATTTTAATTGCAGACTCAGGACTTTCAAGGAAAAGGTCAATAACTCTCTGCTTACACTCCGAAACAGTTGACTTCGACGTATCGATAGTATAATCAGCAATCGCACGGATATCGCGAAGGATCTCACGCTCATAAGAAAGACAGGCAGAAAGCGAGCCTTCGCACTTTTCAAGCAAGGGGTGTTTTCTTCTTGTCTGATTATAACGGCTGATAATAACATCATCCGCCGCATCAATAAATAGAATCTTATATTCATAATTCATTTTTTCAAGAGCCTCAAACGTCTTCTTGAAATCCTGAAGATAGTTTTCACCGACACGGATATCCGTAACCGTTGCGACTTTCTGATTCGTTTCGTGTGAGGTGTGAATAAACTGCGCAATCGTGGGAATAAGCGCAGGCGGCATATTATCTGCACAAAAATAGCCTAAATCCTCAAGTGCATCGGTAACGGCAGATTTTCCTGAACCTGACATTCCCGTTACTATCAAGAGTTCCATTTTTACCTCTCCTTATGACTAAAGTCAAATTTCTTCTATAAGTCTGACCTCGGGTTCAATAACAACACCCTTCTTTTCGAAGACTGTTTTCTGAACAAGTTCGATAAGCTTCATAACATCGTCTGAAGTTGCACCGCCTTTGTTGATAACAAAACCGGCATGCTTTTCGCTGACCTGAGCACCGCCGACAGATGCACCTTTGAGTCCGCACTCATCAATAAGAGCTGCGGCAAAATAGCCGACAGGTCTTTTGAAGGTACTTCCTGCACTCGGATACTCAAGCGGTTGCTTATCCTTCCTTCGCTGTAAAAGCTCCTGCATTTTAGCCTTAATCGCAGTCTTATCGCCCTTTTCAAGCTTCAGAACAAGCTTTGTAATGATAAATCCGTTGTGTTCATATGCACTTGTTCGGTACGAAAGTCCGAGTTCATCACCGCTGAGCTGACCGAAATTTCCGTCCGTATCAATATGAGTGCACGAAACAAGCACGTCCTTCATTTCACCGTCATAGGCACCTGCATTCATATAAGCAGCACCGCCTGCACTGCCGGGAATGCCGAATGCAAATTCAAGCCCTGTAAGCTCTTTTTCAAGTGCAAAGTTACAAACTTTTGAAAGTGTAACTCCTGCGTCGCATTCAATAATACCGTCACCGAGATAACGCACCTCAGCACTACTGCGACACATATTTATAACAACAGTATTAAGTCCTTTATCAGAAATAAGCATATTACTGCCGTTGCCGATAATCATAGGCTTAATACCTTCGGCTTTGCAGACTTTAATAACCTCCGCGAGGCTTTCGTCTGATGAAGGAGTTATCATAAGACGTGCCTTTCCGCCGATTTTAAACGTCGTATAATCACACATCGGAACATCCCACTCAGCTTCACAGCCGAGGGATGTTGCCAATTCATATACTCTATCGAAATTCATAAAATGACCTCGTTATATTATTCAGCGAGTGCTGCACCGATAATACCTGCATCGTTGCCGAGAACAGCCTTACAGATCTTAGTCTGCTTCCAAGCGTATTTTGTATAGCATTCTTTTCTTACAAACTCTCTGATCGGATCAAGAAGATTATCTCCTTCGTTACTGATACCGCCGCCGATACAGATTACATCCGGCTGGAAAATATTAACGATGTTTGTAACACCGATTGCAACATACTTGATATACTGATCAACAACCTGCTTTGCTGCTTCGTCGCCCTCGTACATAGCACTGAAGGCTGTTCTGCCGCTTGCATTGTCAATGTTACCGTCGCAGAGTGCCCACATTTTGCTGTCAGGACATTCAAGCATCTTAGCCTTAGTCTGAGAAATAAGTGCTGTTGCAGACGCATAACGCTCCCAGCAGCCCTTTCTGCCGCAGTTACACTGCTCACCGTCAACAACGATTGTTGTGTGACCCATTTCACCCGCAGCATCGTTTGTACCGCCAAGAACCTTACCGCCGATGATGATACCGCTGCCTACACCTGTACCGAGAGTAACAGCCACAAGATTCTTAACACCGTTACCTGCACCTGCATAAGCTTCGCCGAGTGCAGCAGCATTTGCATCGTTTTCAAATACGCAAGCCTTGCCGATTCTTTCTTCAAGAAGCTTGTTGGCAGGCACGTTGTTGAAATCAAGGTTGTTTGAAAATTCAATCAAGCCCTTTTCTTTGTTTACTGAGCCGGGTGTACCGACACCTACAAAAGAAATATCGTCCATTGTAAGACCTGCATCTTCAACAGCCATACGGATTGCCTTTGCAATATCATCAAAAATCTCTTCAGCAGGACGGGGTGCATTTGTCTTCACCTTGCCTCTGCCGATAATTTTATAGTTTTCGTCAACTACGCCTACAGCGATATTTGTACCGCCAAGATCAACACCAATTCTGTACATTATAAATTCCTCCAAAATTAAAAATTATGCCAAATTTCAAGTTCGTCTTCCTCGGGTACGATATCATCCGTCATACCGAGATTGTGAAGAAGCTGTCTAGCAGCGTTATAGCCCATCTTTTTCTGACGGTTGTTCATAGCAGCCGCCTCAATGATGATTGAAATGTTTCGACCCGGAGTAACGGGTACAACAGAAATCGGAACGCTGACACCGAGAATATCCATTGTTTCGCTGTCAAGTCCGAGTCGGTCATAGCTCTTTTCAGGATTCCACTGTTCAAGCTGAACAACCATATCGATTTTATCGGAAACCTTAACTGAACCGACACCGAAAAGTCGCCTTGCATTTACAACACCGACACCTCTTAGTTCAATGAAGTGGCGGATATTTTCAGGAGCAGAGCCGACAAGAGTTTTATGAGAAACCTGTCTTATTTCAACAGCATCGTCAGCTATAAGACGATGACCTCTTTTAATAAGTTCAAGTGCAATTTCACTCTTACCGACACCGCTGTCGCCAAGAATAAGAACACCCTCACCGTAAACTTCAACAAAAACACCGTGACGTGTTATACGCGGCGCAAGTTCGGCACTCAGATACGATATAAGGCTTGACATACAGCTTGATGTACCGTCTGAGGTTCTTAAAAGCGGTACCTCATACTTTGCCGCAAGCTCAAGGAATTCAGGTGCAAATTCCTGATTTCTTGTAATTACGACCGCAACAGGCTTCCTTGATAAAAGTCTTTTAATTTTCCTGACTCTTTCATCATCCTTACTGCCGTGAAGATACTCAACCTCAGTGATTCCGAGGAACTGGATTCTGTCGGGTGCAAAGTACTTTGTAAAACCCGTAAGAAGCAATCCCGGACGGTTAACGTCAGGTGAAGTTACCATAATTTCTGAAAGATCTTTCGGCGTATAAACCGTTTCAAGACCGTGCATTTTTGCGATTTTCGAAAGAGAAATAGAATATTTTGCTGACAAACTCTTCCCTCCAGACATAAAAAGGCATTATCTTTTATATATGCTGTTTAATTATACTATAATTCTTTTTCAGTTCCAATAGTTTTTTACAAAAAAATAGAAAAATTTAGAAAAAAACAGCCCTGTTCGGGCTGTTTCACTGATATCAAACTGTTGTGTTGAAAATTGTTTCCGATATTGTCATTATCAATGAATGAAAATCAAACCAGACCTCATTTGAAAAAATGAGAAGAAAAAGAATAATAAAAAAAGAAAGTGCAGGAATAATAAACCGCATTACTCTGAATTTTGAAAGAAGCATACAAACAACAACTATAAGCGAAATAACAAAAGAACCGACGACAATAATAAAAATTGCTTTATACAAGGCTCTTACCTCGGCATAAGTCGCAAGTGTTGCACAAAGAATTGAGCTGAAAATCAGAAGCAGAATTGACAGAACCGTTACACACATAACCGAAAGCGGCATAAACATTTTTGTTGCAGAGTTCTTATATCTGTTCATTGAAGCTTCGTCAAGAACAAACCCTCTTACCCTTTCAACATTAAAATTATTTCTTCTTTCCTTGGTTTCTTTCCTTTCAAACTTCGGACAGGCGACCTCGGGAGACGCGGTGTTATGTCGGTAGAGCTTGCAGTAACCCTTGTCACCGATATCCTCTGTATAGTGTTTGCAGTCAAGACAGGCGTTATTTCTGCCCATCGTCTCACCTCTTTGCTGATTATTTAAGACACAGATCTATAAGTTCATTCACATCGGCTGTCGCAAGACATTCAACCGTATCAGAAGCACCGTAATAAATCTTTACCTCACCGTTATCCTCAAGTATCATTCCGCCCGGGAAGATAACATCCTGCCTGAATCCGTTTTCGTTCTCATACGGAAGATCGGCAACGATAAGCGGTTTATCGTAAATACCGATAACCTTTGAAGGATCTTCAAGGTCAAGAAGGGCTATACCTGCAGTATATCGTTTCTGCCATCTGTCCTCCCAGCCGTTTTTACCTCTTGAATAATCAATATCTACTGCATGGAACGTAGTAAGCCAACCCTTTTCAGTTCTTACGGGAGGTGCAGCAGGACCGATTTTATCATTTGCAAAAGGAACATCCTCAACGCCCATCACAAGCTCTGAATTACCCCAGAACTTAAGGTCAGGCGACTGAGAAAGCCAGATATCGAATGTATCCTTGTGACTTCTTGAATAAACAGGCATAGGTCTTTCAAGTCTTGTAAACAAACCGTTTATTTTCTCCGGGAAAAGAACCATATTGCGGTTATCGGGCACAGAAAGATACTTGATATCAAAGTTTTCAAAATCTGTTGTAGAAGCTATTCCGGCACGAAGACCGTGCTTTGTATCAGTTGCAAAACAAACATAGCAGACACCGTCAATTACCGTAAGACGAGGATCATATGCACGTTCAACCTCATCATCCTGCATGGTAAAACAAGGTTTATCCGACACTTCCCAGTTGACTCCGTCATCCGAAAAAGCAAGACCGATATTCGTTCCGTAAAGCTTTCTGTTTTCCAAATCGCCATAATCGTTTCTGAAAAGCATTACGTATCTGCCGTTATATTTTGCAACACCTGCATTGAAAATAAGTGTAGCCGGATAAGGAATATCCTTGTAAGTAAGAATCGGTTTTTCAAGTTTTTTAATTATTGAAGCTGAAATAAAATCAGACATATTGTCACCTCTTATCATATTTATGTAAAAATTATATCAAAATAATATTTTAAAGTCAAACAAAGAAAATACCCTCACACGGACGTGAGGGCAAATTTTATCTTAGTTTGCGTTTGTATTTCAGTCTGTAGTTTTTGACATAGTCTCTGCCGTATTTTGCAAGATACATAAGAAGAAAGTCGCTTTCCGTAAACGTGTGTGCCCACAAGCGGTCAGCAGTATCTTCAAGATATTTCTTTTCAAAAGTGTTTCTCTTGAACTTGACTTCTTCCATTGTCTGGGTTTCCGACTGATACTTGTACGAAATATGAAGCTGTCCGTTTTCGGTAAAATCATTGATACCGACAGACGTTGCCTCGTCTTTAAGGATTGCATTTTTCTTAAGTGCAAAATTTGACGGTGTACAGCTGTTTACGAGCTCGTGGTCATAGATAACATCTATCGTTGACTGGAGTTCCTCGGGAGTTTCTGTCGGATAGCACAAAAGGAATGTGCAAAGATTCCAAAGACCTGCATCTCTTGAATCCGCAAGAATTTTCTTTCTGTAGCTGAGATCAATTCCTTTGTTGATGAGCTTCATAATACGCTCTGACTCTGCCTCATATCCCCACATAAAGAATCTTGCACCTGCATCGTAGAGATTCTTCAGCACTTCAGGAGTAAAGGCTTTCTCAAGTCTTGCAAAAGAATAGAAATAGATTTCAAGATTTCTTCTTTTGATTTCCTTGGCAAATTCATTATAAAACTTCGGAGGTACCGCCTCGTCAACAAAGGTAAATAGCTTGCTGTTATATTTCTTTGACAGATATTCAACCTCGTCAACAGCTCTTATAACCGACTTCATATCAAACTTCTGCTGACCTGTATAGAAATCGCAGAATGTACATTTGCCCCAATAGCAACCCTTACCGAGCTGAACAGGAATTACAGTTTCCGGTGAGAGATACTTTGAAAAATCGTATGAGTCAAAATCAGGATAATAAACGCTGTCGAGCTTAAGAAGCGGTGCCCGTTCGTTTGTACGAACAACACCGTTTTCATCCGAATAAACAAGCGAATGAACGTCTTCGATGTTTCTTTTGCCTTCAATAAACTCAGCTAACTCAACAATCGCAGTTTCACCGTCACCGATTGTAAGATAATCGCAGTATTCGGAGAAAATCTGCGGGATTTTCTTAAGATCGGGTTCAACTTTAAAAATGTAATTTCCGCCGATTGCAATTTTAGCATTCGTATTCTTTTTAAGAAGTCGTGCAAGAGTAAGTCCCGGCACAAGCTGACTGAGGTCTGTTATTGAAAGACCGATAAATGAATATTCAGAAAAATCAAGAGTTTTGATTTTCTCTTCAAAATAAGGAAGAAACATATTGACATCGGCATTTTTACACTGATAGTCAACATCCTTGAAATCATAAGTGAAAACTGAATTCGCTATAAAGTTATCAAGCATAATCCTTGACGGTGCATACGGAAGAGATGCAATATCAAGTGCTGAAAAAATTATATCCTTTGCCCTGAAAAGCTTCTCTGCATCATAAAAAAGTTCCTTTGTCTTAAGAACCTTCATCGAATATTCAAGCTCTTCAACCGTATTGGTGATATTATCACCGTCAAACTTAAAGTAATCCTCAATTATCTTTTTTCTGACCTGTGCGGTTTTGGTTCTTTTTGCATTGATATCATCGCTGAAATCGGCAGAAGGAAGCATTGCCTTTTCGTCTGCAAGAAATTGCTTTGCAGATTCGAGGCATTTTTCCATATATTCTTTTGTCAGGATATCGTTGAAAAACTCAACATTGAAATCGTATGTTTCCGCCTGAAATCCGGCATTGTTAAGCTGTCCTGCAAGTAAAGCACCTGCAAGATACGGGCTGACAGGATACCACTGCGGTACTGCTGCAAAAAGAAATTTCATCTGTCTTACTCCTTTGTAAGCCTTGACTTTTTAGTAAATCGGATTCTGAGTGCTGTTTTCAAATACAGGGCTGTCTGCTTAGCAGAATTTTTCGACTTGCCCTGCTGTCTGCCGTAGCACCCGACAGCAAACTCTTCAAATCTGTACCCTCTGCGCAACGGTACAAGCACCATTTCCAGAAGGAAGGGAAAATTAAGCTCTTGCCAGACAGATTTCATATATGCATCTGTCGGTGCTGTTTGTACAGGACTTGTAAAATCGGTCAAGTCCGCAGAATAAAGAACCCGCAGAAAAATCTGTGAAAGCTTGTTTATAATCTTCCTCAATCCGTTATATTCGTGGAAGCTGTCTTTCTTCAGCCATCTTGATGTTTTCGAAATAACATCCGGCTTCGCCTTTACCCGCCTTATCATTTCGGGTATACATTCAAGGCTTATTGCAAGATCTGACGGAAGAAGCATAATGTGTGATGAGTCTGCAGCATCAAAACCGTCACGGATTGCGCCGCCGATATACGGACGTGTCTGCTCGAGTCCTCTGACTTTTTCGCCATATTTTACTTCAAGAAAAGAAATAGCTTCGTTGCAACCTTCGGATGCATTTTTTGATTTCACCATCAAAACCTTGCTTAAATCGTCATAATCACAGTTTTCCATTATGTAATCTACGGTTTTTTTCAAGGAATCTGTTTCATCCGTCGTGCCTATTATTATTGTAACTGAAGTAAATTCCATTAATTCATCACCTGAACTCGGGACAAATACGTTTTTCTGAACGGTATGACGAAACATAGTCACAACCGTATTTTGAGAGATATAAAAGAAGGTGGTCAAAATCCGAGAAAACTACTGACCAGAGTGAATTTGCATTTTCATCGAGGAACGTAAACTGAAAATCACGTCTGAGAGTACGTCTGTCCTGCTGAGAAACTCCGTCAACAACATCCTTGAAAACGGTATAGAATTCACCGTTTGAAGAATAATCCACAATTCCGTTTTCTCCCGGCTTTTCTTTAAGAAGAGAATGCTTCTTAAGGGCAAAGTTAGAAAGAGTACAGCTCGGAATTATATCTCTGTTATTTCTGATAACATCCATTGTCTGCTTTATTTCATCAAGAGTTTCCGTCGGATAACCGAAGATGAAAAGACCGTTATTCCAGATACCAGCTTTGCGTGCATCCGAAAGGATATCAAGCCGCTTTTCAACATCTATACCCTTGTTCATCATTTCCATGATTCGCGGAGATTCACATTCGTAACCCCAGAGGAAAAGACGTGCACCGGCACGGTAAAGATTTTCAAGAACCTCGGGAGTATATCCGGTTTCAAGTCTTGCAAAAGAATAGAAATTAATTTTAAGACCTGCTTCAACAATTGCGGTAGCAAGCAAATTATAAAACTTCGGTGGAATTGCTTCATCAACAAAGATAAATTTTGAAGCGTGATATGTTTTTACATAATGCTTAATCTCTTTAACGATTCTGCCTATGTGCTTCGGGCTGTAGCCCTGCTGACCGTAGGCATAATCACAGAAATTACACTTGCCCCAATAACAGCCCTTTGAAAGCTGAATCGGGAAAGTCGGGTCAGGGGTGAAATATTTTGACATATCATAATCTGAAAAATCGGGATAAGCCAATTCATCCATATCAATTTTTTCGCAGGAGAATCCTGTTGAAACAACACAGCCGTTTTCGTCCATATAAACGATATTCGGAACTGATGCAAGTTCAGCTTCGCCCTTGATGTACGAACAAAGCTTAGGTAAAGCAAGCTCACCGTCACCGATAACGAGATAATCAAAGTACGAAATGAAGATTTCATCAAACTTCATCATATCCTCATAAATCTGTGTTGCATAGTTTCCGCCGAGGATAATTTTTGCATCAGTTTTTTCCTTGAGCATTGAAGCAAGCGTAAAAACAGAAACAAGCTGACTCAGGTCAGTCATTGCGATTGTAACAATACTGTAACCTTCAGATTTAACTTTGTCTGTGTATTTATCGAAATAATCGTAGAACATATTGACGTTTCTGTCCTGCGCCTGAATTTTGATATTACTCCAATCAAGATTAAGAAGAGGATTTGCAAAGTAATTGTCAAAATCTATTTCATTCGGAGCATAAGGCATTGAAACCAATCTTAATGCAAGACGGATAATATGCTTTGCTTCCGTCAGCTTTTCGGGAACAAAAAATTCTTCCTTATCTCTTGTTACGCTGACTGCTTTTTCAATATTTTCGATGATAAACGGAATTTCTTCACCGTGCTCATCATAGAACTTTTTGATAGTAAGATACTTAAGACAACGTGTCTTTTCGTCGTAGCTGCCTGTTTTTTCAATTTCTCTTATATCGGCATTCTCATACTCACAAGAAAGCTTTTCGAGTGTTTGCCTTGCCCTGATATCACAATCAGCAGCCATATCTTTAGTAAGCAGGTAGTTAAAAAATTCAGCATTAAGGTCATATGCTTTGGTATCAAAGCCTGCTTTTTTAAGCTGACCTGCAAGAAGCGGCACTGCAAGGTACGGTGAAACCGGATACCATTGCGGTGGCTGAATCAGAAGTATATCTGACATTATTATTCCTCCGAATACGTGATAATCTCACGCGGGTTAACAAGAAGCGTTGCACTGTAACGTTTGCCGAACCAGATAATTTCACGGGCATATTCCGCCCAGGATGAAATTTCTTTATGTACCTTAATGTTAAGAGAACAGTTCTTTTTCAAAAGCACAGGATCGGCATTTTTGTTTGCTGCTTCGAAATATTTATAGAAATTGTATTTTGAATTTATTTGTACTTCGCTGACATCAGGAAGCCTTACAAGAGTTTTCTGATAATTGAAAAGCTCTTCAAAAAGCTCTTTTTCAATTTCAAACTTTTCAAGGAAAGGCTTTATTTCCTGCCAGAAAGTTTCGCTGTGATAAACCATTTCAAGGAAAGCACCTTCTTCAAAGTACCAACCTGTTGTGCCGAAAACATCACGGCTGTAGGTCCAGTCCGCTGTTTTTGTATCGGCCTTTCTTTCATAAAGAGAAACAAAAAATTCGTTCAGGAAGCCTTTGTTTTCTTTGTAAATGTAATCAAACAGACTGTTATAAAGGTCGTAGTAAGAAACACCTTTTTCAAGATGAAGATAAATCGCAAAATAGCGAAGCAATCCGAGATGATGGAAAGTCTGAAGAATTACAGCAAACATACAAGCCCTGACCCAATCAGATTTAGGCATTGATGCTGTTTCGGTAATAATATCAAAATATTCAGGAACACCGTTAAATTCAGGATTGTAGTGAATACCGAGTAACGGTATTTTTGATGTTTTTATCCCGTGTTTTTCACGGTATTCGGGATTTCCCATCGGAGCATTCGGATAAACCTGACACTCATAAACAGTCATTGAGTTGTTCTGTCCCGAGTCGAGAAGACGGCACATGCCCTTGCAGAAGCTTTCGTATGTTTCTCCGGGAAGACCGAGAATCAATTCGGTATAAGTCGGAATTCCCGCCTCGTCATATCTCGCATCAAGTGAAGCAAAGTGTTCAAGAGTGAGATTCTTTCTGCCGATATTTTCAAGCGTCTTCGCGTCAAGCGACTGATAAGCGAGCGTAACACCCTTATCGATATGGTTTTTATTAAGAAGATAACCTGCTTTAAAAACTGTTTCATCGCTTTCTTTTGCATAGCACGGTTTGAAAACATCGGGATAGCCGTATTTTTTCTTTTGTTCAATAACATATTCGGCTATCTCAATATCACGTTCCATTATGCCGAAATTGGCATCTGCACAGTAGCAGTATTTTATCTTATTCTTCGCTATCCACTCAATTTCACTCTTGATTTTTTCCATAGGAAAAGGACGCACTTTTTTTGTAAAGCACCATTCACAGTAAGTGCAACCGTAGGGACAACCTCTGTTTGTTTCAAGAGTTGCATGGAATTCCTTGTCAGGATTTTCTTTTATGATATTGTCGAAAATTCCGTCTGTATACGGAGAAGGATAAGATGAAAGGTCACAAGGATGTCTGAATTCTGTTGTAACGTTCCCCTCTTGAGTTCTGAACGAAAGATTCGGTACATTATTAAGACTCTCGTTATTGATAAGAGCTTTAAGGAAAAGTGCAGTTGTTTCCTCGCCTTCGTTGTGCATAAGGAAATCTATAAAATCATATTCATCAAGGAAACTGCTTCCGTGAGGTACACTGTGACCGCCGAAGATGATTTTAACTGACGGAAAACGTTTTTTAAGCTCAACAGCGAGAGTTTTGTTATATTCTATATTCCACGTAAAACAGGAAAATGCAACGATAGAAGGATTATCAAAGCGTTTAAGAATGTCATCAATCTTTTCACGCATTACGATAATATCCGGAATTTCGTAGTGTTCCATAATCTCTGCATCGTGCTTAAGATAAGCCGCTATACAGCCAACGGAATAAGGAAGGAATACCGGTGATGAATATGATACACCGATCTGCACAAGATAAAACTTTTCTTTCATCACTCTATTCCCCTTTCAGAATCAGATTTCTTTAACATCGTCCTTATATGAAGACCAACCCATTCTGCCGTACCAGATAACAAATTTACCGAAATCTTTCCAATCGGCAACAAGGTTACTGTCACGCATAACGAGAGTATGCTCTTTCTTTTGGAGCGGATGAATATTGTTTACATAGACATCCTTAAGATAATTGTGAATATCATACTTGAGACTTACCGTGTTTTCTTCGCTGAACGGAGTGCGGATGATATTCTTCTGATAGTTTATAAGATCCTCGAAGATATCTTCGGGTATATCATAAGTTTCGAGATACGGAATAATCTCTTCATAAAATTTGTCAAGCTGAGCGATTGAATTGAGGACAACATATTCGTGGTCGTCCCATACAATCTCTCCGCACGGTTCAAACATAAGCTTTCTGTTTGTAATACCGAGTGAAAGCTCATCTGCATGGCGCTTGATATCAAAATAAAGCTTTGAAACAAACAAATCGGGATTATTTTCAAAATAGTCAAGAGCACCGTCATAAAACTTCTCGTACGGTACACCCATTTCGTTATGAAGATAAATGCCGAATGCACGGATAAGACCGTTACCGTGGAGAGCCTTTGTCATATAATAGAAGGCTGTTGCTCTCACCCACATTTCACGGCTCATAGAATTTGTTTCAACAACAATATTGTTATACTCGGGCACGCTGAAGGCTTCGTTATTGAAATGCGGACGGATGATTTCCGAACGGACTGTCTTTATGCCGAACTTTTCAACGTAATCCTTCTGACCCATTGTTGCATTAGGAAGAAGAATACAGCCGTAAACTTCAAAAACAAAGTGCTGTCCGATTTCAAAAAGCTTGCCGACACCTTCAATAAAGCTTTCATAAGTTTCACCCGGAAGGCCGAGAATCAACTCTGAATAGGTCTTCATATTTGCTTTATTATAGGTCGTAAGAAGATTTTTATAGAAATCAAGAGAAGTATTTTTTCTTCCGATATTCTTAAGAACCTCGGGCGACATACTCTGGAAAGAAAGAGTTGCACCGATTCGGTCAAATTCGCAACGCTTGAACACTTTGACAATTTCAAAAACATTTTCAAAATTGTTCTTTGCATAGTTCATTCTCATTCTTTCGGGATAGCCGGTTTCTTCCTTTACTCTTGCAAGCTCATTTGCAATTTCAAGGTCGCGCTTGAACATTCCGAAATTAGCATCAGCACCCCATACAAACGCAATTTTATGGTCAGACATCCAACGGATTTCCGCCCTTACTCTTTCAAGCGGAAAAAGACGCGTTTTAGCCTTAAGCAGACCCCAGTCACAGTAAGCACACTGATTAGGACAGCCGCGGCTCGTTTCAAGAATTGCATTGAATGTAATTTCAGGGTGAGCTTCGACTATCTTATCAAACCAGCCTTCAAGATACGGTGACGGATAGTCAAGAGTTTCCTGAAGCTTTGTTTCGGTTCTTAAAAATCCACCTTCGGGCTTTCTGAACGAAATATTACACACGTCATCAAAGCTTCTACCCTCTGAAAATGCTTCAAGAAGATGTTTGACAGTGTCCTCGCCCTCACCGTGACAAAGAATATCAATGTAATCAAAATCCTCAAGCATTGAAAAATTATCGGGAATATCGTGACCGCCGAAAACGACAAGGCAATCGGGATATTTTTCCTTAATATTTTTTGCAAGAAGCTTGTTGTACTCCGTGCTCCAGCAATAGCAGGAAAAACCTACAAAATCAGGATTATCGAGTCTGTCAACGACATCGTTCACATCTTCACGGAGAAAAATGAAGTCTTTGAACTCGCAATTATTCTTTACGGTTTCGCTTGTAAATGCAGAGGCAGCAAGAATACCTGCCGTATATGGCAAATATGCGTTCTGTGTTCCCGAGCTGGCTGAAACATCAACCTGAACGAAGTAAATATTCTTCATCTGCACTACCTCCTAAGTTACATAATGTATCAATGTATTATATCATTACGGCATATTAATGTCAAGAAAACACCGTATATATAAGTAAAAAGAAGACTCCGGAGAGCCTTCTTTAAAATATTTTTATTTCCAGATAAACCAGATAAGGAGATAACCGGTAGTTACTGCTGCAAGAGTAAACGGAACACCGTACTTCATAAATGTTGTAGCTTTAACCTCGTAGCCTTCCTTACGAAGGATACCGATACCAGTAATGTTTGCACTTGCACCGATCGGAGTAAGGTTACCGCCGAGTGTTGCACCGCAGAGAAGACCGTAGTAAAGAAGCTTGAGACCTTCTCCCTCAAGACCGATACCTGCACCGATTGCAGGAACAACTGCAAGCATAGTTGCCGTATACGGAATATTATCGATAAATGCAGAAAGAAGAACAGACATCCATACGATGATTGTGAACACAACGAATGTGTTACCTGAGCCGAGACTTGCGATTGCATCACCGATAACCTGAACAACACCTGCAGCCTCAATACCACCGATTACAACAAAAAGACCCGTGAGAAGAACGATTGTATAATAGTCAATTTCTTTGAAAGCGTTTTTAACAATCTCCTTGTTCTTTTTGATAAACAACTCCCTGAGAAGACCAACAGCAAAGAATGCGATACAGATTATACCGTTTGTGATGTCAGGCTTTGTAAACTGACCCGGCTTAGCGTTATCAGCGTACGGAATGAACGAAACTGCGATAAGTGCAACAATTGTGCCAAGAAGAAGGAAGGTCGGGAACTTATCCTCAACAACAGTTCTTGAATCAAAGCTGATCTTGCCTTTTTCTTTGCGGAACATAACAAGAATGATAAGTGCACTAACCACGGCACCTGCTTCAACAACCCAGAACATACCCGGTTTGCCGTTATCAACAAAGAAAGATGAGAAATCAAGGTTTGCTGCCTTACCGAGAAGAATTGATGTTGTATCACCGACAAGGGTTGCCGCACCCTGAAGGTTTGAGGAAACAGCAATACAGATAATCGCAGGAACAGGAGATGTATTAACCTTTTTGCAGAAAGCAAGAGCAACAGGAGCAATCATAAGCACAGTTGCAACGTTATCAACAAACGCTGAAACAATACCTGCAAAAAGAGAAATTGTAACAATTGCCCATTGCATATTGGGCATTTTTGAAATGAGCACATCTGACATCAGCTGTGGCATTTTCGACTCTATGAACAGGTAAACAGTACCCATTGTACCCGCAATCATCATAATTACGTTCCAGTCGATTGCATTCAGCATATCGGCTATTCCATAGGAATATGTACCAGTTGCGGTCGCAAAAAATCCTTCACCGAAAAGATTAGGGTTAACCGATGCAATAACACCGAGGGCAACAAAAACAACTGCTGATGTAACAACAATGTGCGGTCTTATTTTCTGGAAAGCCAGCATAAGAACGTAGGTTATCGCAAAGAGGATCAATGCGACAAGTGTGATTTGACTCATTTAAATTACTCCGTTTTCTGTGGTTAAATTTTGTCTGCTCAAAAAAATCCACCTCACAAAGAAGGTGGATTGTATGATTCAGAAAATCAGGAAAATCCCGATAACTAAAACGCAACTCATAACAAATAGAGCATTTTGCTCTATGACAGACTCCACCACTTATTCTGAGTTGCAAAGGTAGTATAACTCAAACATACCTTCGAGTCAATACTTTAAAGCAATAAATTACTCGTTTTCAAACACAGGATAAGTACGCCTGAAAACCGAATTGATTTTTTTGAAATACTGAACATCAACAGAATCAATAGTTTCGTTTGTAGTTCTGAAACGCCAATTTTTTTCAGGTACACTCGGAATGTTCATTCTGGCATCGTTGCCGAAACCGCACATATCCTGAAAAGCAATTATTGCAGTGTTCGAAGACGACTTCCATACAGCCTCTATAACCTTGCGACAGCTCTTTGAATAATATCCGCCGTCGCCCCAGTTGTCGTCCTCAAAGCCAACATAATCGAGTGCAAATCGTCTCTGACGTTCATCTGCTTCCCACAACCAACCGAGAATCGTATTGTTGTCGTGTGTACCGACGTAATTAACAGAATTCACACCTGAATTATGCGGAAGATGCGATGAATCTCCGTCGGGGTCAAAGCCGAACTGAACAACCTTCATTCCCGGAAAAGCTGTATCTTCAAGAAGCTTAACGACATCCTCACCGAAAATTCCGAGGTCTTCGGCAATGATAGGTGCATCGGGATATTTTTCAAAAACCTTGTTAAAGAAATCCATACGCGGTCCGATTGCCCAACTTCCGTTTTTTGCAGTTTCACTTTCTGCAGGAATTTCCCAGTAGCTTGCGAACGCCCTGAAATGGTCAATTCGCACAACATCGTATGTTTTCAATGCAGCACCAAGACGGGAAAGCCACCATTCGTATCCGTCAGCCTTCATCTTATCCCAGTCATAAAGCGGATTTCCCCAAAGCTGACCGTCCTCTGAAAAATAATCGGGCGGAACGCCTGCAACCTTGTTCGGTTTAAGTGTTTCTTCGTCAATTTTAAACTGTGCGAGATTAGCCCATACATCAACGCTGTCCATTGCAACATAAATCGGCATATCACCGATTACGGCTATACCCTTTTCATTTGCATAAGCCTTGACTTCATTCCACTGTTTAAAGAAAATATACTGTACAAAACGCCAGAAAGCAGACTGCTCTTCAAAATCATAACGGTGGTGTTTTATAAATTCATCATATCGAGCATAGACTTTATCCCATTCCCACCAGGGCTTTTTACCGTTAGCTTCCTTGATTGACATAAAAAGTGAAAAATCTACAACCCACGGGTTTTCTTTTTCAAACTCTTTTACTGCAGCTGCTGTTTCAGCGTCAATATTCATAAAAGCTTTTTTGAGAAGAGCCATTCTTTTTTCTGCCGCAAATTCGTAGTCAGCAGTATACGGCGTACTGTGATAGATGTTATCATTCACATCACTCTCGGTAACAAGCCCGTCGTGCATAAGCTTCACAGGGTCAATAAACATAAAGTTTCCTGCAAAGGCTGAAGATGAGCAGTACGGTGAATTTGCATCGTCAACAGGGTTAAACGGAAGCACCTGCCAATAACCGAAACCCATTTCTTTAATTTTATCGATGAATGAAAGGCAGTTTTTATCAAAAACACCTATTCCGTAATCTGACGGAATCGATGAAACGTGCATAAGCACGCCTGCACCACGTTTATTTAACATTAAATCATCCCTTAAAATGTTTATGCTGTTCGTTTAAGTAAAAACACTCCGAATTAACGGAGTGTTTTTATTATTGAACTTAAAGATTAATACTTGAAGTTTTTGTATGTAACGTGTGAAACACCTGAAGCTGTTGCTGACATACCAGCAAGCTTAGAAAGTGTAACTTCCTGATTCCATTCAACAACAAGGCTTACAAGGTTGCCTGTCTTAGCATTAACTGTTGCAACAACTGTTGCCTTTGAATACTTCTCGTTGATTTCAGCACCTGCATATGTACCTGCGATTGCATCATAAATAACAGAAGCAGTCTTGTGGTCGAAATAGCCCTTATCTTCGCTACCTACACAGATACCTGTCTTGTCAAGAGCTGTTGTCGGAGCAGTTGTCGGATTTGACTTTCCTGCTGAGCTCTTACCATCCTTAAGAGTAAGAGTGATAACGTAGTTGTCACCTGAAACCTTACATGTTGCTGAAGTAACATCTGAAGCAGCGAGCTTGCTGGATGTGATGAAAGCAACGTCGCCCCACTTGCCTTTTTCAACTTTTTCGCTGTACTTGTTTTCAGCACCGATACCCATGAACTTGTAAACAAGACTCTTCATAGCCTGAAGAGCAACAGAACCGTCCATTTTCTCGTTGTCTGTCATTCTTTCCTTATCATAACCAACCTTAGCCTTAACAGCCTTGTCGATTACGCTATTGTAGTAATTAAGTGTTTCAATGCCGTCCTTAGGCTGAGCTGAACCGCTGTTCTGTGCTGCATCGCCCGGCTTTGCTGAATCATCCGGCTTTGCTGCTGTGTCGCCTGCATTGCTGTCTGTTGAAGCATCAGCTGATGTATCATCAGACGGTGTCTGAGCGTCAGCACTTGTATCGCTGTCCAATGATGAGCCGCCTTCCATAAGGCCTGCCTGCTGATCAAGTCCAAGTTCTTCGCCTGAACCTGAATCTGTTGCTGCATTTCCTGCAATTTCAATTTTAGCATCTGCATATTTTGTAATGCTACTTGAGATTGTGTTTGTTACGAGGAAAACACAAATGATAACAGCAATTGCTGCCACAAAAGTTTTCTTAACCATAGTATCTGCTCCTTTCAAAAGCATATCATTGTAATTTGATTATACATTCAAATCAAACAAATGTAAATAGTCTAGGGGTAAAAATTTGTACAAATTTGTCATTATATAAGAACTTTAGAGAGGAAGTCCTTACTTCTTTCTGTTTTAGGATTACCGAAGAATTCTTCAGGTGTTCCTTCTTCAAGAATTGTACCTTCATCCATAAAGAGGATTCTTGTTCCTACCTCTTTTGCAAAGCCCATTTCATGAGTAACAACAACCATTGTCATACCCTGGTCAGCAAGGTCTTTCATAAGATCAAGAACTTCGCCTACCATTTCAGGGTCAAGAGCCGATGTAGGCTCATCGAAGAGGATAACATCGGGATCCATTGCAAGAGAGCGGATGATAGCAACTCTCTGCTTCTGACCGCCGGAAAGGCTTGAAGGATAAGCATCAGCTTTGTCTTCAAGACCGATTCTCTTAAGAAGCTCTATTGCTTTTTCACGGGCATGAGCTTTGATTTCCTGTACACTTGTGTCGATAGCTTCAGGTGCACCCTTCTTAAGATGAAGCTTTTTAAGAAGATTTGCTCTTTTTTGCTTCTTCAGCTTTTTAGTTGCAACGTGAACCGGAGCCATCATAATGTTTTCAATAACAGTTTTATTGTTGAAAAGATTGAAGTGCTGGAACACCATCCCCATTTTCTGTCGGTGAACATTGATATCAACCTTCGGGTCTGCGATATCGACACCGCCGAAAATTATTGAACCGCTTGTCGGGTCTTCCATACAGTTAAGGCAACGAAGGAATGTACTTTTACCGGAGCCTGAGGGGCCGATAATAACGACCTTTTCACCTTTCTTTATTGTGGTGGAGATATTTTTGAGTACTTGGTTATCGCCAAAAGATTTACATAAATTAACGACTTCTATCACTCTTACTCAGCCTCCTTTCCATAATTCTGATAAGCACTGTAATAAGACAAACTATCACAATGTAGATAATTGCCATTGCAAGATACGGCACCATAAATTCATATGTACCTGAACCGATGCTCTGGAAAGCAAGGTATAAGTCCTTTGCACCTACGAACGAAACAACCGACGTTTCCTTTACAAGAGCAATAAATTCGTTACCCATTGTCGGCAAGATATTCTTAACCGCCTGAGGAATAACAATTTTCATCATTGTTGTGCCGTAGCTAA
The DNA here is from genome assembly GCA_017380575.1 of Clostridia bacterium. Classification (GTDB taxonomy): domain Bacteria; phylum Bacillota; class Clostridia; order Oscillospirales; family Acutalibacteraceae; genus CAG-488. The sequence goes on from JAFODS010000028.1 coordinate 34,507, forward strand.
GACCCACACTGCGACCGCCTTCCATCTGTCCGGGGTCAACGCTGAGGATACCGCCTCGCATAATTTCCGAAATATATGCACCGCTGTTAAGACCGAAAACGGTAATTGCGACCAATACCGAAGACATCTTGAGTCCCAATAACGGAAGCATAACATAATAAAAAACAAGGAGCTGAACAACCATTGGTGTACCGCGGAAAAGACCTACATAGAAGCTGCAGAATTTATCCATAGCTCTTACAGTTGCCTTATACTTGGGCATTACACGCACCGTTGCAATCAAGGTACCGATTACGATACCGATGAGAAGACCTGCGACAGCTATAATCATCGTGTTCTGCAAACCTGTGAGAACCTCTTTATAACCGCCCTTATTCAAAAGAATATCAAGGAACTTCTCGACTTTAAATATAAATCCGTTCATATACGTTTTCCTTTAACATCAACAATGCCTTACATCATATGAAGTAAGGCACCGTTTTATTGGTTTTAAATTTTATCAGCCGATAGCGTTGAAGTTTTCAACGATACGAACTGCGGGGTCAGCATCGATAATAACATAGTCGATGTTACCGTTGAGAAGGTCCTGAACAGCAAGAGCACCGTTATCGTAACCCTTCGGCTGAGCCTTGAGACCTGCGAAGCCCCACTCTTCATCACCGACAACGTAGAAGTTACCTGTTGTACCGTTCTGGTAACCTACTGTCTTTGTACCGTCAGCATTGATGATTTCATCAACATCTGCAGCTGTCTGGCATGCATCAAATGTTGTGTCATCTGCCTTAACGATAAGCTTCTGATATGCGTTGTAGTATGAATCTGTGAAGTTTACAGATTCCTTTCTTGTTTCGTTGATTGTAAGACCTGCCATTGCGATATCGCACTTATGCTCGCCAACTGAAAGGCAAACTGAGTCAAACTTCATATTGTTGATAACGAGTTCCTTACCAAGCTCTTCAGCAAGAAGTGCTGCGATTTCCATATCGATACCGTAGTATGAGTCGCCTTCCATATACTCAAAGGGAGCAAATGCTGCATTTGTTGCAACAACGAGCTGATCCTTTGAAGGATCTTCTACAGCTGACTTAACTGCTGTGGGTTCGCCGTCACCGAAATACTTGTTACAGATTTCGTCGAATGTGCCGTCTTTCATAATCTTAGCGATGAAAGCGTTAACATCTGCAAGAAGTTCGGGCTGATCCTTATCAACACCGAAAGCGTACTGCTCTTCTGTAAGGTTAATGTCAATGATTTTTACTTTAGCTGCTGATTCAGCCTGATTACCGCCGCAAGCTGCAAGTGAGAATACCATAAGTGCAGCAAGAACAAGTGCTAAAAACTTTTTCATAATAAACTCCTCCAATAAGTTTTATTTGCTGTTTAAATATACCACCAAATAAGATTTATGTCAACAAAAACTGAATAATTATTCACTGCATCTGATTTTGAAAACAACCTTAAGCACGTTTTCGCTCTTTTCGTGAAGTACATTCGGCTTGTGTGCATCTTCTTCAAAAAGAATCACACACTGCTCACCGCCGAGGAGTGTGTATCCCATAGCATCACCTTTATAAAAAGCAATGTCGCCACCCTTGGAAAATTCCTCAGAAACCATTGTGAGAGTCTTTGTATCTGCCCACTGAATTTCCTCTTTACCGTCGAGGACAATCTGAAGGTCAATATACTTTTTGTGATTTTCAAAAACTCTGTCACCGTCAGGTTCGGTATCATAACGGCTTACTGCCGCAAAAAGGTCATCACCGTGAATATCGTATCTTCCGGGTGCCATTTCACCCTTTCTGAAATCCGCAAGGAAATCCACGATATCCTGTGCATAAGGAATTTCGCTGTATTTTGTGAGTTTGTCGATTGTAGTAACTATCATAATTAAACCTCCGTCCTTAATTGGTTTGTATTGACATTGCAAAGTCTTGCATAAAGTCCGTTGTTGCGAAGAAGCTCTTCGTGGCTTCCCTGCTCAGTTATTTTGCCTTCTTCAAGAACAATAATTTTATCAGCTTTCATAACCGTTGAAAGCCTGTGTGCGATAACGACAACCGTTCTTGTCCTTGAAAGTTCATCTATCGCCTGCTGAATAAGTGCTTCCGTTTCGTTATCAACAGCTGATGTAGCCTCATCAAGGATGAGTACAGGCGAATCCTTAAGAATTGCTCTTGCGATTGCGATTCGCTGTTTCTGTCCGCCCGAAAGTCGCACGCCTCTTTCTCCGATGAGAGTTTCGTATCCGTCAGGCATAAGTTTAACAAAATCGTCAGCTCTTGCAATCCTTGCCGCTTCAAGCACCTGTTCAGCCGTTGCGGAAGTATTACCGTAGGCTATGTTTTCAAAAATCGTTCCGTTGAAGAGGAAGACATCCTGCAGAACAATTGAAAGATTTTCACGAAGCGACTTTATTGATATATCTTTTATATCTTTACCGTCGAGAAGAACACTTCCCTTTATCGGATCATAGAAGCGTTCAAGAAGCGATACGATAGTCGATTTACCAACACCTGTTGCACCTACAAAGGCAATCATCTGTCCTGCTTTTACATTGAAAGAAACATCATTGAGCACCGGTTCTTTCTCGTTATAATAAAAGCTGACATTTTTAAATTCAATGTTACCCTCTGCCCTGCCGATTTCAACAGCATTTTCGCTGTCCTTTACCTCAGGTTCTGTATCAAGAACCTCAAGCACCCTGAGTCCGCCTGCATAAGCAGTCTGTGCATCCTCAACAATTCTTGCAAGAACTGCAAGAGGAGAATAGAAGAGAGAAAGATACATAAAGAATCCGACAACGTCCGCAACATCAAGCTTACCCTTAAGAGCCAGCGTACCGCCGATTCCCATAACAAGCACCGAGCCTATTGAAGTCAGAAACTCAATTGACGGATGAAAAATTGCAGCTGAGAAGTTCGCACTGATATTGACCTGACTGTAGTGACGGCAGAAATCCTTCATTCTAAGATATTCCGTCTTTTCCTTGCCAAAAGCCTGAATTTCCTTGATGCCGGAAATATTATCCTGAACAACACTGTTGAGTTCAGCGAGCACCTGCTGATTCACCTTGAATTTCGGAAGCACCTTTTTTGAAAATTTAGTGCTGACAAAAATCAGGAACGGTACGGGAATCAGTGCTATCACCGCCAGAAGCGGATTGATATTGAAAATCATAACAGCAACAAGCAATATTATCAGAATATTGGAGAGCAGATCCGGCAGACAATGTGCAATAAGATTTTCAAGATTCCTTGTGTCGTTAATTATACGGCTCATCATCTCGCCCGTCTGCTTGTCGGTAAAGTAACCCATAGACAGCGTCTGCAGTTTTGAGTAAACATTAAGAGTAAGATCACCGACAAAATTCCACGCCGCAATATGTGCCTGCCACTTTGCAAAGAAAGAAAATACACCTTTAATTATGTACGCTATAAGTAAAACCGCAGCATACATTGCCATTTTTTCAGCCGTTGCACTGCCTTCGGTAAGTATACCTGTCATTTTACGCACCATTTCAGGAGTAACAAGGCTTATTGCCGAAACACCGATAAGCATAAGCACGGTAATTACTATAGGGCGACGGAAAGGCTTTGCCATTACCAAAAATCGTTTCAATTCTTTCAATCAATCACTTCCTTGATTACTTAAACCAACTGAAATTTTAACATATCATTTTATGTATTGCAAGAAAAAACACTCACGGATTTTCCGCGAGTGTTAAAATCAATACATTTTTTCACGTTTCTTTTTACGTGCAAAGCTGTAAACCGAACAAACAACACATATTGCAGTAAATGAAATCAGTCCGACGTAAATCGAAACATCATCATTTCCTTCAATTTTGAGGTTATCCCAGAGTGAAGTCATAAGGGTAAGCAAACCTTCGGGAAGGTTGTGATAATACTGTGTTTTCGGCATATCCTCAGGCTCGGGATAAAGAATTTTTTCATCCTTAAGAGAATATTCCGGATTTTCAATAACAGCTCTGTTCGGTGATGCATAACAGATATATTCTGCATTTGCAAGAGCAACTTCACCGCTTAAAAGGAAGTTAATATAAAGCTCTGCACCCTCTTTGTTCTGACATCCTTTAGGAATACACAAAGAGTCAACAAAGATGTTTGTACCTTCCTTCGGATAAGCGAATGCAAGGTCAGGATTATTCTCCTTCATACTGAGGTAATCACCTGCATAATAAGCACACATTGCAGCCTCGCCGCTTTCCATCTTATTGTAAACGTCATCCATTACATAAGAGCTGACAAGAGGCTTCTGCTCCTTAAGCTTATCGTACGCTCTGTGCCAATCCTCAGAGCTTGTTGTGTTGAGGTCAATACCGAGATAACACTGTGTAATTCCGAAAGCATCACGCGGATTATTAAACATAAGAATCTGTCCCGCGTACTTTTCGTCCCACATAATTCCCCAGCTGTCGGGAGTTCCGGTCACCATTTTTGTGTTGTAAATGAGGCCGACCATACCGACATTGTAAGGAACAGTATACTCATTATCGGGGTCAAAATAGAGATTTTTATACTCATCAAGAATGTTTACATAATTCGGAATATTGCTGAAATCAATCTTTTCAAGCATATCTTCCTCAATCATTCGCTGAATCATATAATCGGACGGGATTATTATATCGTAATTAGCACCGCCGCCCTTGATTTTGTTATACATATTCTCGTTAGAATCATAGGTAGTGTAATTAACCTTGATTCCCGTAAGCTTTTCAAATTCCTTGTTTACATCCATTGTATCTTCCGCACCGTCGGAAATATACTCACCCCAGTTGTAAACATTGATTTCAGTGCCGCTGAGGTGACTGTAATCCTTCGCGGAGGCTACCGGCATAACAGGTACCGCAATGAGAAATACCATAAGTATTGCACAAAGGCAGGAGAAAACTTTTTTCATCGTTTCGCTGCCCCCTTTTTGTTTGCCGACCTTGATTCATCATCCTTGGACTGGAAAACATTCACAAGAATAAGAAGAACAAGAATAACAAGGAAAATAATAGTTGACAAAGCGTACATATCAGGAGTAACTCTTTTCTTTGTCATTGAAAAAATCCTGATGGGTAAAGTCTGAAATTTCGGTCCGCTGACGAAATAACTGATAATAAAGTCGTCAAGCGAAAGAGTAAATGCCATTATGAAACCGGCAACGATACCCGGACGGATTGACGGCAGAACGACCTTGAGAAAAGCCTGCAGCTTGGTACATCCGAGGTCCTGTGCCGCTTCCGAAATATGGACATCAGTCTGCTTGAGTTTCGGCATAATATTAAGAATAACATAAGGAAGGCTGAACGTTACGTGAGCAATAAACAACGTCCAGAATCCGAGAATACCGTTAATTCCGAGAGCTGTTCCGATGAAAACAAAAAGAAGCATCATCGAAACACCTGTAACGATTTCAGGGTTCATCATCGGAATATTCGTTACCGAAAGGACACTTGTTTTTACAAAGCCTTTTTTCATTTTGTTGATTCCGACAGCAGCGAGTGTACCGATAAAGGTTGACGCAACCGCGGTCATAACAGCAAGAATCAACGTGTTATAACAAGCCTTGATTGTTTCTTCATCCCTGAAAAGCTCAACGTACCATTTCGTTGAAAAACCACTCATAACGCTTGTACTGTTTGACTCGTTGAAAGAAAGAACAACAAGCATAATTATCGGCAGATACAAAAACAGAAGCACAATTGCAAGGTAGATTTTTGAGGAAAGTGACATTTTTTTCATATCATCATACCTCCTGTTGCACTCGCATCGTCATCGCTGAACTTATTCATAACAGCCATACAGATGAGAATAAGCACCATAAGAACAAGAGAAAGTGCAGCACCGAAATTGAAGTTATTTGAAACCTGGAACTGCATTTCGATAATATCACCGATAAGAGCAAAGCTTCCGCCGCCAAGCTTCTGTGAAATATAGAACGTACTTACGGACGGAACAAAAACCATTGTAATTCCCGAAACAACACCTGAAAGCGTAGACGGGAAAACAACATCTTTGAAAACTCTTATCTTATTTGCACCAAGGTCCTGTGCCGCTTCAATAAGACTTCTGTCAAGCTTTGTCATAACCGTGTAAATCGGGAGAATCATATACGGCAGGAAGTTATATACCATACCGAGTATTACCGCTGACGAAGTGTTTATCATATGTAACGGTTCAAGTCCGATTTTTGCAAGAATTCCGTTGATTACTCCGTTATCCTGAAGAAGAGTCATCCAAGCATATGTCCTGAGAAGGAAGTTCATCCACATCGGAATCATAACAAGCATAACCATTGTGCTCTGCACCTTAGCCTTTGACTGCGCAATAATATAAGCCAGAGGATATGCAATCACAAGGCAGATGATTGTTGCAACAATGCCGTACCAGATTGAACGGAGAAATGTTGTTGTATAGTCACCGAGTCTTGCTATATTTTCAAAGGTAAACGCACCTTCTGAATTTGTAAAAGCATAATAAACAACCATAATCAAAGGAACAACAATAAAAATTGCTGACCATACGATATGGGGAGAAGTACAGAGTTTCTGAGCAAGAGAAGACTTTTTGTTCATCGTTTACTCCTCCTCAACAATATCTGAAAGATGCTCCAATTCGTCACTGAATGAGCTGTAGTCGCCATACATACCCGAATACTTTGATTTCTTCATAATATGAATTGCGTCCGGCTCAATATCAAGACCGATTTTTTTGCCGACAGGTTCATAATCCGTTGTCTGGATCATCCACTTGAAACCACCGATATCAACAATGATTTCAAAATGAACGCCTTTGAACGTAACTGATGTTACTTCACCTGTAAGAATACCCTTTTCGACAGGAACAATATCAACATCTTCCGGACGAACAACAACGTCAACAGATTCGCCTGAACCAAAGCCCTTATCAAGGCACTGGAACTGTGCACCCGAGAAAGAGCATTTGAAGTCTTCAAGCATCTTACCGTCAAGGATATTACTTTCACCGATGAAGTCTGCAACAAATGCATTCTTCGGCTCGTTATAAACATCCTGCGGAGTGCCGATCTGCTGAATTACACCGCCGTCCATAACAACAACGGTATCAGACATTGAAAGAGCTTCTTCCTGGTCGTGAGTAACGTATATGAATGTGATACCGAGGCGTTGCTGAATGTTCTTAAGCTCCACCTGCATATCCTTACGGAGCTTAAGGTCAAGAGCACCCAAAGGCTCGTCAAGCAAAAGAACTCTCGGCTTTACGGCAAGAGCACGTGCAATTGCAACACGCTGCTGCTGACCGCCCGAAAGAGAATTGATGTTTCTTCTTTCAAAACCGCTTAAGTTTACGAGCTTGAGCATCTCGGTTACTGTTTCTTTAATTTCCTGTTCCTTCATCTTTTTGATTCTTAAACCGAATGCAATGTTTTCATAAACATTAAGATGAGGAAAAAGTGCATAACGCTGAAAAATGGTGTTCACCTGTCTTTTGTTGGGCGGAACATCATTAATCACCTTGTCTTCAAATATAACTTCACCGCTGTCAGGCTCAAGGAAGCCGGCAATGATACGAAGTGTCGTAGTTTTACCGCAGCCTGAAGGACCGAGAAGTGTTATAAACTCCTTATCACGGATATACATATTGAGGTTTTCAAGAATCTGAGCCTCACCGAGCTTAATGGAGATATTTTTGAGATCAATAATTACGTTCTTTTCCAATTATGCAACCCCTCTCTCTGAAACCGTTTTTTCGATGTAATTGCCTGCACTTGTGCATAATAACACAACTACTATATTACTCTATAATATAGTGCAATAATCTGCAAATGTCAACATTTTTTTGCAAAAAATCGCTGCAAATCCGTTACCATTCGGAGCCAATTCAACGTATACTCTGAATATCTTCATTTTACTCTTTTTTTCTCTGTTTTTCTCATTTTTCATAAGACTAAAAATTTAAAGTGCCATTATCACAAGATAACAGCACTTTTTAATAAAGTTATTCAATTATTCTTTCCAGCCTTCAATAAGCTCGTTGATGCATTCGTCATAGATTGAATAGAATTTATTTACGATTTCCTTATCTTTCTCGTTACCTCTTACACCCATAGCAAGAATGCAGTCTTCTTTGTATGTTATAACTGAAAGAAGAACGAAAGGCTTATACTTAACGGCACCGCTCATAAAGCCGTAGATAGGCTCATGACCGCAGATTGTTGTACCTACAGGATCGATAAATCCGATATTACTCATTGCAAGATGCGGATTTGCATAGCCGATTTTAACAGCAATCTCGCCGATAGCATGCGGAAGAGTATAACCAAAGTTAAGAAGCGGAAGGCCGTACATACCCATAAACTTGTCCTGTTTGAACTTGTTTGTGCTCTCTGCAACAAGTTTAAGTGTTTCAAAGATATCCTTACCGAGATGAGGGATATTAACCTGCATCCACGCTGTGTGGTTCGTAAGACCGACGCCCTTCATATCCTTGATATATCTTCGAAGGTCAATTGCACCTGCGATTGTAAGACTGTCTTTTTTATCAAAATTTGCAAGTCTGTAAACAGCTTCGTAATATGCTGTCATAAGAATATCATTAAGAGTAAAGCCGTTCTTCTTACCAAGCACTTTTATATTCTTGAACGCTTCCCTGTCAAGGTTATGCTTTGCCATAAAAGACTTGTCGTCCGGGCGGCTTTCTGTAAGCGGGAACTTGTGCGGGTCCTTAACCGACGGATTTCGGATAAGCTTGCCTGCAGCCTTTCTATCCTCTTCAGAAAGATCACGGTAAATCATCTTATGTGATCTTGAACCTGTACGGATATCGTTAGGCATCTCGCCTGTTTCGACAAATCTGTTGTAGTCCTGACACATTTTAACGGTGAGATATTTTGTATCACCGCCGTCAAAACACATATGGTTCGAAACAAAACAAAAAGCTGTTTTTCCTTCGTAATAGAAAAGACCTACACGGAACTGGAGCTTATCGGACGGGTTGATTTCCTGCATAAGGAATTCTTCAATAACCGCTTCCTTCTCAGACTCCTTGATATGTCTGATTGTAAACGCATCGTCAACATTATAAGGATTAACCACCCAGTACGGACGGATAACGCTGTGAACGAATGAAGAATGAAGAATCGGTGCTTTTTCATAAAGATTTGACACAAACTTTTTGATAATGTCTGCATCAAGCTCAAAATCATAATGAAGTTCTACGTGGATAACTCTGTCATTATAGCTTCTGAAAAGATAATGAAGCTTATCCCACATTTCTGCCTGAAGTTTCTGTGCCATGGGGGTCATACCTCCTGAATTTATTTTTTGCACACAACGGCGTTATTTTATCATAATTATCAATCAAAAATCAAGACAAAAATTTCGTTAGTGTCGGATATCTCAATTCATTTAGGTAAATAATCCGTCAAAATTTCTTCAATCTTCTTTTTGTGAATATTCCCGCCGAGTACATCTCCGTTTGCACTGAAACATATTGCTTTAACATCATACGGATCTTCGTCGTAAGGATTTTTTGTTTCTTTACTTAAATCAAAGTATTCGCTTAAATATACAAGTGCATTTCCGCTTGGAAAAATGACATTTCCCTCAGCTGTTTCAATATTCATTACATTGAAATCTGCAAGCAACTCTTTGGTTTTAATATTATACGGATTTTCGTCCTGAGGACTTACGAGCCAGGCAGGATGAACTTTGATTTCAACATCGGTCTCCTTAACAGCCTGAGCGAACATTTTTACATATTCAAGAGGTATCGTTTCCTGATGAAAAGCGTCAACAGAAAGCAGAATTTCATTAACGCCGCTTTCAGCCAACTTTTCTGCGACAAGCTTAATCTTGTCGGAATCCTTGCTGAAATATCCGTTGGTTATAAGCTGTCTTTTTGGTATATTCATTTCACGGGCAGCTTTATGTATTTCAAATACGGTTTCGGGATAAAGCAAAGGCTCACCGCCGAAAGTCATAACGGATTCAATGTCATACTCCCCTGCTATTTTGCGGACAGCATCTGCGGCACTATGCTTATCAATATTTTCAGAGCTTCTGTGTTCACCCTGAGAGCAATGCCTGCACTTACCCGTGCAAGCCATAGTAACAACAAATTCTATCCGGTTTAAGTTTTTGAGATATTTATTCATTCAATCACCTCAGCACAAAACAAGACCTGTAAGCAAGCCCCCGACAAAGCCTGAAATATGTTCAAAAGCAGTTGCCTTACCAACGAGCATACCGCCTACTGTATAAATCGCCAAAACTATCAGTGCGATTGTCGGCACGGGAGAAAAGAAAACCGTTCCGTTTTTGACAGCGAGTATAACAAACACAGCAATAAGACCGTAAATTCCCGTAGATGCTCCTTCGCCCTCGTGGAGCTTATATACAAAAGCCATATACAACCCCGATATTAACACAGAAACGATATAGCAAAGTGTAGTTTTTGCCGTACCGAGCTGAGATTCAACGGCGTATCCGACAATGAGGGTTGCGGTTACATTTGATACGATGTGCCACGTTCCGATATGAAGAAGCGAAGAAGACACCAATCGCCATACTTGTCCGGATTTGATTTTCTTTTCAGACAAATGCAGCGCGTGGTTTATGTAGCCTTTGTTGTGTCCTGACCATAGCTTTTCTTTGAGAGTTACTGTTTCTGTTTTAGGGATTATTATGAAGTTATCAAGAATATAAATTAAAACAATGATTGCACAAAACATCAATGTAAAAATCGGCATATTGGTTCTCCCTTATTTCAAATCTTTTTATTCAACCATTCCACAGACCGCTTTAATCCGTCAATAGTATTTGTTTCCAGAACCACTCTGCAGTTCTGCTCTTTTGCAAGATTGATATATTTCATAATATCAGTTTCACCTGCACCGAGTGCAAGGTGATTTTTCTTACCTTTTGCGTCGTGTAAATGAACATGATGCAAGCGGTCTTTGTGTTTCATTACAAATTCTTCGTCAGCTTCTCCGATTGAGTAGTTGTGTCCTATGTCAAAAGTCAGAGCAAAAGCATTACTCTCTAAAAGTATTTCAATAGCTTCCTTTTGAAAATCTTCGTAACCGTCGCAGTTCTCAATGCAGATTTTGATATCATCATCACCGATAGCGACTTCGCACATATTTCTGAACAAAACAATACTTTTGAGATATTGTTCTCTGTATTCCGAGAAAAGATAGACCTTTCTGTCAGGCAAGGTAAAATAAACACCTCTTGCCATATGCATATTAACCACCCTGACACCAAGCTGTTTTGCAATTTCTATGGTATCAGCAACAGTTTTTGTGTATGCCTCGGCAACATAAGGGTTGAAATCGCTTACATTAAGATTTTCGTCAAGGTGAATTGTGTAGTAAATGCTGTATTTATCGGCAATGTTTTTGAAATAATCCACATCGATTTTCGGGAGCTGATACTGCGGCATATTCATATTTAGTTCTATAAAATCAAGACCCAACTCTGTGCAAAGTTTTACACATTCTTCAAGTGAGCTTGCTTCAATCAATGTGGGTATACCGAAGTTTATTTTAAGCATATCACACACTCCTCATAAATTCATCAACCTGCCGTTTGGTTTTTAAAATAACGGTTTTGTTTTTGTATTTCTCCGTAATTTCATTATAGAACGCTCGTCTTTCATTGTTTCTGCATCCGTAAAGGATAAACTTAACAAACCACCAATTCAGATCGTTTTTATACCCGTCTTTTCTTCGCAGTTTTGTACGCTTCAATGCTCTGAAAAAGCAGGTTACACGCGGAAAAAGCAAGAGAATAATTTTGTCTGCACTTTCCAGTCTTTCGTCAATCATCAAATATGTATAATACCCGTCAATAATCCAATTGTCATTTTCCATAAAACCTTTGACCTTTGGTAACACAACCGCATCGTCAACAGGTTTCCATTCCCTATCCCACTTGATATCGTCAAGATGCAGAACGGGAATATTTTTCTTTTGAGAAAGATATTCTGAAAGATATGTTTTTCCGCTTCCGGCGTATCCTAATACTGCAATTTTCATTTTATATCCTCTTCATCAGTTTGTAATATTCACTGTCTTCGTCGGCTCCTTCAAACAAAACCTCTGTGAAGCCGTACTTTCTGTACAAATGAAGTGCGTTTACATTGTCTTTATCAACGCCGATTGTCATTTCCGAAAAGCCTGATTCCTTTGCTTTTTTAATCAAAAATTCAAGAATTTCACTTCCGATACCACGGTTGCGGTATTCCTTTTTAACAATCATTCTTGAAACATAAACACGCCTGTCAGGTATTGTATAATCCGGGTCGCCCGTATCAAAAACCAGTGCACCCTCACCGATGAAATCACCGTTGATTTTGTAAATAAAAACCTGACGCTTGCCTGATACAATTTCTTCGCGCCATTTTTCAGCAAGGGGTTGTGCTTTCATATTCCAGATATTGGAGCATTTGTGATAGTCTTCAACGCTGAGGGGTTCTATTATACAGTTTTTCTGTTTGTTAAATATCATCATTTTCATACCACTCTTTTAATTTTTCAAACTGTCCTTTGAAGTGATAAGACCTGCCGTTCTTATTCAGTCCGACATTCTTCAGACCCAAATGTTCAAGAATTGCGATTGATTTTTCATTCTGAATGTTTGCAAAAGCATCAACAAATTCGATGCTATTATCAATCTTCGGAAGAATAAAACCGTACAGTTTTCTGAATATGCCATTGCCGTGATACTCGGGTTTAAGCTGAATTTCTTCCATTATGAAAGTATCCTCATTGGTAAAATACTGAAAAAATCCGATTAATTCATTATAACGTTTAATCAGAACTATCTTTCTTTCAGCACGTTCAAGCCCTTCGCTGACAGAGTCAGACCAGCATATATAATCTTCTTCACGCGTATTCCCTGTCGGCGCAATTACGGTCATATTGTCGGCAAGAATATCAAAAATCTCTTTTGCCTTTTGCGAAAAATCTGTTTTGTTCAGAAATTCAAATGTTATTAAAGAAAGATTTCTGATATATTCATCCGCATCTTCACGCGATTTGAAAATTATTACAGTTTTATCTTCCTTGTATTTTTCAATTAAACTGTATATTTTCGGCAAGGTTGTTTCAGGAAATTCTCTTATAAAAGCTTCAAATTCAGGGTCAAGCTCAGTTTCAATCCAGGGCATATCGTAGCGTTCTTTGCCGATTCTGTCTGTTGCTCCCTGAATGCATGCCTACGTCGGCAGATCAAAAAGAAAAACCGTATCACATTCCTGCATACGCATTTCGATTGTCCGTGAGTAATTGCCGTCGATTATCCATTCGGGTGTGATGAATATCTCCTTTATCCGTTCGTCGAATTCTTCGCGTGGGATATGCGTTTTGTCAGGCTTGTGCCATATTGCATCAAGATAATAAAGCGGAAGACCCGTGCATTTCTGCAGTTTTTCCGCAAAGGTTGTTTTCCCCGAGCCCGGACAACCGATTATTATTGCTTTGTTCATTATAAAACCTTATATCCCTGTGCTTCGATGACGGATTTGATTTTGTCATCTGCAAGCTCGGCATTGAGTGTAAGAACTGCGGTACCTTCAACGTGGCTTGTTACTGCAGAATCAACCTCTGCAAGCTCCTCAAGAATAGCCTTGACACGTGCCTCACAATGCGGACACATCATACCTTCAATTTTAACTGTCTTTTCCATAATCTTTTTCTCCTTTGTATTTTTTTGTTTTATTTTTCTGTCGTGCTTTGTGCTGTGAACCTTAAAAAGATTCAGTCGCAAAGCATTCATAACAACGCAGAAGCTTGAAAGGCTCATAGCTGCTGCGCCGAACATCGGGTTAAGCTGCAGACCGAACAACGGAATCCAGACACCTGCCGCGAGTGGAATTCCGATAACATTATAAATGAATGCCCAGAACAGATTTTCCTTAATGTTTCTGAAAGCCGCCCTGCTGAGTCTTATTGCCGCAGGAACATCCGTCAGCTTACTTTTCATAAGCACAATATCCGCGGCGTCAATTGCAACATCTGTACCTGCACCGATTGCTATGCCAATGTCAGCACGGGTTAGTGCAGGAGAATCGTTGATTCCGTCACCGACCATTGCAACCTTTCCGTTTTTCTGCAGATTTCTTATAACCTTTTCTTTTCCGTCAGGAAGCACACCTGCTATTACTTCATCAACACCAACCTGAGCTCCGATGGACTTTGCCGTGTTTTCGTTATCGCCCGTAAGCATAACAACTCTGATTCCCATAACGTGAAGTTCACGGATTGCCTGCGGACTTTCAGGCTTTATTACATCCGCAACGGCGATTATTCCGACAAGCTTACCGTTTTTTACAAACCACAGCGGTGTTTTACCTCGCTTTGAAAGCTCGTCTGCCTTCAGTTTCATTTCAGATTGAATATTACAACAATTTTCAATAAACCTCAGATTTCCTGCAATAATGTTTTCACCGTTGATTATACCTTCAACACCGCTGCCTGCTCTTGCATTGAACGAGGTTACATCATAAGGAATAACGTTTTCTTTCTCACCCTTTTTCACAACCGCCTGAGCCAACGGATGCTCGCTTTTCTTTTCAAGAGAATATGCGATTTTTATAAGCTCTTTTTCGCTGAAATCGGCAGAAGGAATAATATCCGTCACTTCAGGGTTGCCGAGTGTTACCGTGCCTGTTTTGTCAAGCACAACCGTGCTGACTTTTCCTGCCTCTTCAAGAGAAACTGCAGTTTTGAAAAGTATTCCGTTTTTTGCACCGACTCCGTTTGCAACCATAATCGCAACAGGTGTTGCAAGGCCTAGAGCACACGGACAGCTTATCACAAGAACCGATATTGCACGTGCAAGCGAAAATCCGACCGTCTGACCTGCGAGCGACCATACCGCGAAGGTAACAAAAGCAATCGCAATAACCACAGGAACAAAAACGCCCGAAACCTTGTCTGCGATTTTTGCAACTGGAGCTTTTGTTGCAGATGCATCGCTTACCATTTCGATTATCTTAGCAAGAGCTGTATCTTCCCCGATTTTTGTAGCTTCGCAAACAAGATATCCCGAACGGTTAAGCGTACCCGCAGAAACGCTGTCACCGACTTTTTTATCAACAGGAATACTCTCGCCCGTAAGTGCCGATTCATCAACCGCACCCGAGCCTTCCGTTATAACTCCGTCTACAGGAACAGAGCTGCCCGGTTTCAGAACAAATATATCACCTTTTTTTAACTGAGATATTTCAACCTCTGATTCAATACCACCTTTTAAAACAATCGCTGTTTCAGGTGCAAGATTTTTAAGTGCCTTCAGTGCATCTGTCGTCTTTCCCTTTGAACGGGATTCAAGGATTTTGCCGACGGTTATCAGCACCAGTATCATCGCCGCAGATTCGAAATAAAGCCCGTGCATATAGTCTGAAACTGCCTGTGTATTTCCGTCAAGCTGAGCCTGAGTCATCGCAAAAAGAGCATACACGCTGTAGATAAACGATGCTGCCGAGCCAAGCGAAACGAGTGTATCCATATTGGGGGATTTTTTTAGCACCCCTTTTGCGCCCGAAATAAAGAATTTCTGATTGATAACCATTACCGCAATTGAAAGAAGCAGCTGGATTAATCCTATTGCGACAAGATTATTTTCAAGCACCGACGGCAACGGCAATCCGAACATCGCATGTCCCATTGACACATACATAAGCGGAAGAAGAAAAACAAGAGATGCCGTAAATCTTTTTAAAAGCTTCGGTGTTTCGGTATCTTCAAGTGTCTGGTCTTTATTTTGCTTTGAGCCTTTTCCTTCTTCAAAAGCTTTGTAGCCTGCTTTTTCAACAGCCTTTATAATCTCTTCGGCTGCGGCTTTACCCTCAACACCCATTGAATTTGTAAGGAGATTAACCGTACAGGAATCAACGCCTTGGACGGAGCTGACAGCTTTTTCAACTCTTGCACTGCAGGCTGCACAGGTCATACCCGTTACTCTGAATTTCTGCATAGAACCACCTCTATTTCATAAGCTTCTGCAAAGTTGCAACAAGCTCATCAACCGTTTCATCCTTGCCGTTTCTGATATCGTCGGCAACGCAGGTTTTAATATGATTTGAAAGAAGCTCTTTATTAAACGCGTTCAGTGCCGCATTGACAGCAGACACCTGAACGAGAATATCCGTACAGTAAGCGTCCTTTTCAACCATACCCTTAATTCCGCGTATCTGACCTTCAATACGGTTAAGGCGGTTAATAAGTGACTTGTACTCTTCTTCGCTTCTTTCTTTAGTTTTATGTGAACAACAATCTGCCATACCTTCACTCCTTTTTACGATAAAATTATATACCCCCTGAGGGTATATGTCAAGATATAAAAAGACCGCCCTGAGGCGGTCTTAAAATTATGCAAGTTTTGTAAACATTGTAAGGATTCTCTTAACGCAGAGTTCAAGGTCAGCACGTGTGATTCTGCCGTCCTCGAGACCCTTCTTAAGGTCTTCGGGATATCCGCAGTGCATCTTCATATCGTTGCCTGCTTTTACTTCCTTGACAGGGTCATTCTTTACACCCCAGTCAGTTGTAACCATTCCCTTGAATCTCCATTCATTACGAAGAATTTCCGTAAGAAGTTCATAGCTTTCGGAAGTATGCTGACCGTTGATAAGGTTATATGATGACATAACCGTGTACGGATCAGCTTCCTTAACGCAGATTTCAAAGCCTTTGAGATAAATCTCACGCAAAGCTCTTTCCGAAACACGTGAATCACAGCCGAAACGGTTTGCTTCCTTATTGTTACAAGCGAAGTGCTTAACAGAAACAGCAACCTTCTGTGACTGTATTCCTCGTGTCGCAGCTGCAGCACATTTACCTGCAAGGAACGGATCTTCAGAATAATACTCGAAGTTTCTGCCACAAAGAGGATCACGGTGAATATTCATTGCAGGGGTGAGCCAGATACCGAGATTGTTTTCTCTTACCTCGGCACCGCCTGCCGCACCAACATCGTAAATAAGCTCAGGATTCCAGGAACAAGCAAGCAATGTTGCACACGGCCATGCAGTTGTCGGGATTCCTGTTTCAACGTCAAGACGAAGGCCTGCAGGGCCGTCTGCAGTTGCTACTGCAGGAACTGAAAGTCGCTTAAGACCGCCGAAACAGCCTGTGTTTGCAACACCTGTCGGTGCCTGACCGCCGACAAAATCCATAAGCTCTTCAATAGTGAACTGAGCTACGAATTCGTCCATAGAGATTTCTTCACCGACGAGGTCGAATTTAACCTCTTTTTCGGGAGCAACAGCACCTGTCGGCTTGTTTTCACCGTAGTAATATTCTTCTTCACCTGTCGGCAACTCCTCAAATGTACCGTCAGCGAGCATTCTTTTCTTAAGCTTGAAGGGCTTGCACCAGCTGTCGAGCTGATCTGTTATGTAAGAATCTTCAACCACGTATACAAAGTCAGCCTTATTTGCATCTCTTACTGATGTGCCGATATAGAATTCATAATCGCCTTTTTCAAGAACATATGCTGAAACGCCTACCTTGCCGAGGTCGTCAAAGCTTGCCATATCTTCAACATCGAAGCTGAGCATAATCATTTCTTTTTCGCCCGGCTGAAGAAGCTTTGTCTTCTTGAATGCAGCAAGCTCCTTTGCAGGCTTGCCGAGAAGACCCTGAGGCGCGCTGTAATAAAGCTGGATAACCTCTTTACCTGCAAAATTGCCCTCGTTTTTCACTTCGACAACAGCAATAATCTTGTCGTCATTTTCACAGACAACAGGATTTCCTACTACAAATTCAGAATAAGAAAGACCGAAGCCGAAAGGATATCTTACACATTCGGGAGAGATTGTTTCAAAATAACGGTAGCCGACGTAGATATCGTCAGTATAATCAAGGTGATCAAAGCACTCCCAAAAATCATCCTTACAGGGATAGCAGTCGTACGATTTTGCGATTGTATCTGCAAGCTTACCTGAGGGGTTCACGTCACCGCAGATGATGTCTGCAACAGCCATACCGCCTTCCATACCGCCCTGCCAGCCGAAAAGAACAGCCTGAACGTCGTCATTTTCAGCAAAGTATTCGCAGTCAATAACAGCACCTGAGTTGATGACGATTACAACCTTTTTGAAAAGCTCGCCTGCTTTGTCAATGAGGTCTTTTTCAATATCAGAAAGATAGTAGTCACCCGGAATCGGTCTGCGGTCAACGCCCTCTGCAGAAAAACGGCTGAGAGTGATGATTGCAGTATCTGCAAACTCTGCGGCTGATTCGATAAGTTCATCGGGCACAGCAGGTTCTTTAACGTGCATGCTTGCAAATGTATCGTAAGTCATATCGTCACGTTTTGTGCAGAATTCCATTGCATTAACGATGTCCCAGGTTGCATTGATCTGTGCCTGAGTCGGGATATTCACGCTTTCTCTTTCAACGTAATCTCTGTAAAAATCCACAAGAGGCATATAAATTCCGACGTCTTTTGAAGAGAATCCGTCGTAGATGTTGTGAATATACGGGCAGTTTACGTCACCGCTTCCGCCGCCGCCTTTTATGTATTCAATTGTTGCCTTGCCGAAAAGGGCAACCTTTTCGCCCTTTGCAAGAGGCAACGCATTATCTTCGTTTTTAAGAAGCACCATACCCTCTGTTGCGGCACGTCTTGAAAGCTCTGTGTGTTTCTTTGAAGCTGTAACACATCTTCCGTCTTCGCCGAGAGGTTTACAGGGCTGATATCTGAATCTTGCATATTTTTCCATATCCGAACCGTCCTTAATTGATATTTTGGATAACATTGTAATTATATACTGTAACCAAACGTACAGTCAAGCGAATGACCAAATATTTAAAGTAAAATTTTTTATTTGTTTTTCCGGAAAATAATGATATAATGAGAATTGAAAAGAGGGTGATAATTATGTTTACAAAAATCATAGCAATACTTCTTGCAATTTTTCAGTTCTGTACTTTACCCGTCACAGGACTTTTCGGGAGGCATCAGATTGTGATTGATAAGACAAAGAAATATCAGACCTTTGAAGAATTCGGAACAAGCTCCTGTTGGTGGGCTCAGACCATCGACGATGACGAAATGGCACGAGAAATCGCAAAGAAGCTTTACAGCGAAGAGGAAGGCCTCGGGTTGAAAATCTTCCGTTACAACGTCGGCGGCGGTGAAGCCGACAACCCCGACTGCAGAATATGGGACACGTCACGAAGAACCGAAAGCTTTTACGTCCTTGACGAAGAAACGGGCGAATATGTCTACGACTTTACAAGGGATGCAAACGCAAGACATGTTATGGACTATGCCGTTGAGTACGGTGCTGAGAAAATCATTCTTTTCTGCAACAGTCCTCATTTCTCAATGACGAAAAGCGGACACGCTTCGGGCGGACTCCAGGAATATTCATCAAATCTTCCCGAAGAAAACTATCAGGCATTTGTTGACTATCTTCTTACAATCGCTGATTGGTTTGTTGCCGAGGGTTATCCGATTTACGCTATCTCCCCTATCAATGAACCGCAGTGGTCGTGGGGTAGTCCCGATTGGGTTGGTCAGGAGGGTTGCCACTACGAACCTGACGAAACGATCAAGCTTCTTGAAATGTTCGCAACCGAAATGCAGAAACGTAATTCACCTTACAAGCTCAGCGGACCCGAAAACGGTCAGATGAACTGGGGTTACTACGCTTACGTTGAAAAATTCTTTGAAAGTGAAATCCTCAATGAATTCTGCGATACATACAGCGGACATTCATACTGGATGGACAGCCCTGATGCACTTGAAGAAAAAACCGCAGTTGGTAAGAAATTCAAGGAAGAATACCCCGACAAAAAATATGAAATGAGCGAATGGTGCGAGCTTCCCTTGCAGATAGACAGTACTACGATTGACAGCGGACTAAGGATGGCAAAAGTCATTGTTGATGACCTTAACCTTATGAACGCTGTTTCGTGGCAAAGCTGGACAGCCGTTAACGGTGACGGACTTCTTGACAGAGATTCTGACGGTAAGCTTATTGAATATAACAGATACTATGCATTCAAGCAGTTTACTTCATTCATTAAACCCGGTATGACGAGGGTACGTATATTTGATATTCTTAAAAATAAAACAAATATGCGGACGGTTGCTTTCATCGGTGAAGAAAACGAAACGGTTATTGTTATTGTAAATCCTGACGGTGAAGAAAAGCTTAAAATCGGCGGAATACTCGGTGAGGCTGAAATTTATCTTACAGATGCAACTCACAACTGTGAAAAAATTTATGAAGGTGAGTTTGAGAAGAATATAGTTGTTCCCGAAAAGAGCATAATGACAATCTGTGTAAAGTAAATATCGAAAAAGGGGCTGTAAAAAAACAGCTCCTTTAATATTACATAATAAAGAAAATATCACGACAAATTCGGGTTTATCGGGATAATTTTAGCACAATTATTAAATCAAGCAAAGCCTCCCTTGCCTAAAGGGAGGTGGATTTTGCGAAGCAAAAGACGGAGGGATACTTTGTAAAAAACATTGATTTTTCGTTATTTTATAAAAAATATCCCCCAGTCACGACTTCGTCGTGCCAGCCCCCTTTAGGGCAAGGGGGCCTGAAAACTGCATCACTGAAAAGCCCTACAAACCCGAATTTGACGGTATGATTGGATGTCAAAAAATATTCGCAACAACACAAGTTTCTTCGTCAGAGTGAGACGATTCAAAAAAATTGCTTTATAGTAAAACGAAGTCATAAATAAAGAAGGAGCTGTTTTTTTACAGCCCCAGTTTGTATAATATTTGATTTGGGTTTACCCATGGGGAGTGGTTACCCCATGGGATTTTGACTTTTAGGAGAACACAGAGAACCGTCCCTCTGTGTTCCCGCTAACCGTCCCTTGTGTTTTTGTGTGTTTCTTGTTCCCTTGTGTTTTATTCAGTCGCTTTTTCGATTAAAACGTAACAATACCACTTCACAAAAAAAACCGAGAACAAAGAAATGATTATTCCTAAAGCTCCAAAGCATATTCCTAAAACTATTGCATCATTTAGTTGATTTTCTACAAAACGAGAAATAACAATCCCTAAGCCTGCACCGAAAACAGAAAAATAGGTAATTCTTGAGTTAGCGAAATTCTTTTTTTTGCAAGAACCATCCATAATTTTTTTACACTCCGATTTTATTATCAAGAATGCAATTAAGGGAACTGAAACAGCATAAAATAACAAAGGAAATAAAACACCTATTGTAGTTTGTGAAAAAAACACACAAGAAATATAACACAAATTTATAGACATAAATACCATTGCAACAGAAAAATTAAAAATTATGTTCTTCTGTGTTTGTGAAACTTTAGTTTTAAAGTATATCATAAACATAATACAAACAACGGCTATTATAAATGCGACAACATATGAGATAACCGATGTAAAACCATATATAATTCCTAAAAAAGGGATTAATATATTGAATAAAGATGCATAATACACTACTTTGCCTTTTAACTCATAATTTTTGTGGGATAAATAAGCATTAATTTTGGAAATATCTATATTTTTTAATTCACCCATGATTAAATTTTCTCCCTTTGTTTTTTTAACAAGACATAAGGTGCACGGGGACGGTTCTGTGTCTTAGCTATAATTAAATACCAACACAGGAAACCGCCCCTTGTGCTATCTTGTCTTTTCTAATTTTTTTCGGTTATAAATCACCATAGGAACTAATACCAACAAATCAACAATCCCTGTTGTTCCGGCATAGTAAAAAAACAAATCATATCCTACTTTATTCTCATAACCACTTGCAACAAAAACAATCAAACATATAGCTGCAACCAGAAAGTACAGTAAAGAGACGAACAATTCAATGTAATAACACCTTAACATTTCATCTGATTTTACACCAAAAACTTTTTTACTATTTTGTTGACTTTTACAAATCTTTGAGGGTATGTCTTTTTTAAAGCTTCCGTTTTTTTTGCTTCATCTATCACAATCAACTTATGACCATAAAAAAAAGTAAGTGAAGATACTATAATTGCAAATGTCGCATATCTCATAGCTATGTCCTCCAGCTATTTCTTGAACACAAGGGACGGTTCTGTGTGTTTTGTCCCCTGTCTTTTTTCTTTTGCAACTTGGATTTTTATGACATTGCTTTTCTTGTTGCTCCGTACTTCACTTCAATCTCTTTCGGGAAAAGTCCGTTATCAAACTGCGGAAGCCAGTTGTTACCTTTTTCAACGCTGTCAAATGCACCTTCGTCAGCTGCAACATCAATGTAAGCGACACCCTTGAGTTCTTTGCCTTCTTTATAAACTGTTCCCCAGAATGCGTGGTGGCCGATGAATTTCACACTTGAAGGCACGTACATATAGCTGAGTGCCTGATTGTAGTTGAATGCATCAGTACCGATTGATTCAAGACCTTCGGGAAGTGAAAGATAAACATTTTCAGCCGAGAAATTAATCTTATCTGCACCGATTATCTGTTCACTTTCGCCTTTGTAGGTATAAATGTTTTCTGTAAGGGTTGATTCAAAGAAAGCGAGGTCACCGATAGTTTTAAGACCTTCGGGAAGATAGATATCTGACAAAGCGTTGTAGTTGAGTGCAAGATCGCCTATGGTTTCAACCGTTGACGGTATAACGATAGTCATATAATTTTTCTTGTACTCTTCATAGCCGTCATCGCCCGGCCACAAATCGACTTCAATTCCGTCCTGTTTAGCAAGATACAGGTCGTGATTTATCGGAAGACAGACAAGTGTTTTCATATCTTTTGTATAAAGAACACCGTCAACGTCACAATACACAGGATTGTCCTCGTCAACCTCGATACGTTCAAGCTTCCAACAGGAATAGAAAGACTTTGCATCAATCTTAGTAACCTGAGGTCCGATGTTGATAACCTCTACCTTTTCGTCACAGTTAAATGCATACTCTCTGATTTCTGTAACAGGCTTGGTTTCATCCTTTGAGAAAACAACTTCAATTTCTTTGTTTTCAAGAACTTTCTCTTCAAGAACATCTGACACATAGTCTATATCAAGTTCTTTAATATTGCCTGTGTTGCTGAACTGTGAAAGCATATATTTACCGTCAGAAAGCTCTTCGTATTCAAAAGTATCGCTCATAAGAGCAATAACGCTGAACAAGAATGACAGCGAAACAACTATCAGTACTGCAATGACAAGAAGAATTTTCTTAACGGTAAAATTCTTATATGTTTTGCCTATCATCGGTGCAGCAAGACCGTCAATTTTGTAATCCCATACCTGATCGTCAGGAATGTTGAGATTTCCGATAATTGCTGTGGATTCGGCATTTGTTTTTACTTTTTTAGTTTTCTTCATGTCAATCCACCTTTCCTGCTTCTGCCATTACAGGCGATTCTTCGTTCACCATTGCTTTTTCTGTTACCTCTGCTCTTCGCTGAAGAACGTGCATAACCTTATCCTGCTTTGAAGAGTCATAATCCCAGAAGATGAACGGAATTGTCATAAGGAAATATCCGACAATTTCGATAATCAACGGAATAATGACGATATTGAATCTTGATGAATCAATAAAAAGAACGTCCCAGTTACCGTTAAATCCCGATGCAAGAAGAAGAATCGGAATTACAAGACCGACGAAAGATGTTATCGGGCCTGTAAACCAGCTGAAGATACCTGCACAACTGTAAACACCTGAATAGTTTTCAAGACGTTCACCTGAAAGATACATCTGGTAGTCCGTGATTCGCACGTTCATATCGTGTGCCGCAGATTTCGGCACGGTGCTTGTTGCTTCCATAAAGATAAGAATTACAACGCAGATTGTACCGCAAAGCACAAGATTATCGCCAAAGAAGTTAAGAGCCAAAGCAATTGCAGTATAGCCAAGTGCTCTTGAAAGCTGGTAGAAAATCATAATCTGCCTGTATGTGAATCTCTTGAGGAAATACGGTGTGAAGAAATCGGGCGGAGTTCCCGCAAAGGAAACGAGTGCCACGATAAGGCTGTAAGGAAGACCGCTGAGACGGAACGTGTAAAGATAAAGAACCGTCGTGATGGCAAGCATACCGCTGCCGAGCGAGTCAAGAAGACCAACGAGAGTATTGATCCAGAGATACTTATTACGAAGAACACCGAACATACCGTCCCAGAAGCTGATCTGAAC
Organism: Clostridia bacterium; assembly: GCA_017380575.1. Taxonomy (GTDB): domain Bacteria; phylum Bacillota; class Clostridia; order Oscillospirales; family Acutalibacteraceae; genus CAG-488. Next base: position 58,621 of record JAFODS010000028.1, read on the forward strand.
TTTCTTTTCAATCGGCGGCTGCGGAATTCTTTCCTGAACACGACCTGCAAAGAACATTGTCAGGGTCGCGAATGTGATGAACATTATGGGAATTACGTATTTGAAAACGTTGATGTCTGCCCACTCATAGCGAAGTCTGCCGATAATTACAGGGATGATGATAGCTATGATTGAATGGAAGAGATGCGAAAGCTTGATAGGATAAGTTCTTACAAGGATTCTTTCTCTTGTATTGGGGCTTATCGACTTTGTACAGGTTTCGAGGTTGTTTGCAAAGCCGAAAACATTGTAACAGGCAAAAAGAAGGTTTGCCACCCATACTCTTGTTGACATATCCGCAATTTCATAAACAGGAAGCCAACCTATGAGGATAACCATTATGCATTTCGGAAGATAGTCGCTGTAAAGAGAATACTTATAACGGCCGTATTTCGGAACAAGCTTCTTACGCCAGAAAATATTTCTTGCACCCGTCCAACCCGTATACATAAGATGTGTACCGATAACCTTAAAGAATGCCGTTGCACTCATACCGTTTAGGGTATTGAAGAATCTTACGAACGGACTGTTGATATCCATAAGCGTTACAGGGTCCCACAGCAACAAGGTTATACCGGCTATAAGAAACGCAAAATAAGTTCCGTAAACCTTTCTTTCCGAATTTTTCGGAAGGAAGCCGAGGTTATCGCTGACATACCACGAAATAAGCGAGCCAATGTAATTCAGCGGCATATTGATAAGTGCGATGATAGCGTATGTAAGGTAAGGAAGCTCATAGTGATGCATAATCAGGTAACAGCCAACGCCGAACGAGATATACTCAAGCATCTTTGAGCCTGCATAGTTACTGCCTACTGCAATAAATATGTCCTTATATTCTTTGTAAGGAACATGATTTCCTTCTTTTGGAGTGTTCCAATGTGTTCTGACTTCAGTGAAAAGCTCGTTCACTTTGTCAACTACTTTAGGTTTTCCACTCAAACGTACTCCTCCTTAAAAATGATATTTAATTGTACCATAAATCATATATGATAACAATACAAAACGCCAAAAATGACATAAAGCACTAAAACATATAACTTTACTTGTGTATTATTACTATGCCAGTTTAACTTCTGTACCCGTATCAATGATTTTTTTGAAATCAGGTCTTTCGTAAAGTGTCTGATTCGGTGTATGGAATGTAAGATAAAGCTCGTCACCCGAAGAGAAAATCATACCGTGACCGCCATCATCTTTAATAAGAGGTTCAAGGTGCTCAAAGTTTTCATTTAAATCTCCGTCCTTGAATCGTACAAGACATTCGCTGTACTGTCCTTTGATAAACGTTGACCATATCATAAGAAGCTCATCGCCCTTTGTTCTGTAAAGGAACGGACCGTCAGTTATGAAGTGTTTACCCTCTTCAAATTCATCTGACCACGACGGTGATGAAGCTGAGAAAAGAGTTGTAATTTCGCCTTTTATTGCTTTAAGATCTTCGGTAAGCTCAGCATAGCAGATTGTGCCGTCAAGTATCTGTACGTGTTCGTGACAGAAAACAATGTACGGTTTGCCGTCCTTGCTGATATAAAGAGTTCCGTCAAGGCTCATCCATTCTTTTGGAGTAACTGCACCGTCGCTGTGCGGAACGAACGGTCCCATCGGAGAACCAGCACAAAGAATGTATGTTCCGCGGTTATCGTTTTCCATTGTAAAGGTTATGAACATATAGTATTTATCTTTATATTTATGCACCTCAGGAGCCCAGTTGACATCACGGTTGAGTCCGTGCTTTTCCGAATCAAGCACCTCGTAGGGTTCGCTCCAGTCTTCAAGGTCAGAAGAAATATAAACATCCACCCCACCGACTCTTGTACCGAAACTCTTTGCTCTTGTGCCGTACATATAAAACTTTCCGTCCTCGGCAAGGACAAACGGATCTCTTATATTAATATCACTTTTTTTCATAAAACCACTCACCTTTCACTTTTCAGTATATCATCCCGGGAAGATTTTTTCAATAAATCAAAATTTATGAAAAGCAATGAATAAAATTGTGGAAAATAATACAGATGTATGTTATAATAAGATATCAATTTGTAAAGTGGTGATTTGTTTGTCAGAAAAATTCAACAAAACATATCTCGGAATTGAGCTTGGCTCAACAAGAATCAAGGCTGTTCTTCTCGGTGAAGATTTCAAACCTCTCGCTTCGGGAAGCCACACCTGGGAAAACGAATACAAAAACGGCTACTGGACATATTCTATGGACGACGTATGGACAGGCCTTCGCAGCTGTTATGCAGACCTTAAGAAAAACGTGAAGGATCAGTACGGAATAACTATCCGCCGCGTTGACGCAATGGGTATTTCAGGTATGATGCACGGTTACCTTCCCTTTGATAAGGATGGCAATCAGCTTGCAGAATTCAGAACATGGAGAAACACAACAACCGCTCAGGCAGCAGATGAACTTACCGAGCTTTTCGGTTTCAATGTTCCTCAGCGTTGGAGTATTTCTCACCTTCGTCAGGCTATCCTCAACGGTGAAGAACACGTTAAGGATATCGATATGATCACAACTCTCGCAGGTTATGTTCATTTCCGTCTTACAGGCGAAAGAGTTATGGGCGTCGGCGAAGCTTCAGGTATGTTCCCGATTGATTCGGAAACAATCGATTACGATGCAAAAATGATAGAAAAATTTGAAGAGCTTACAAAGGATTTCCCGTGGAACATCAAGGATATTCTTCCGAAGGTTCTTCCCGCAGGTGCAAGTGCAGGTACCCTCAGCTTCTCAGGTGCTAAACTCCTTGACGACGAAGGCGACCTTGAAGCAGGTATTCCGATGTGTGCTCCCGAAGGCGATGCCGGCACAGGTATGGTTGCTACAAACGCCGTTGCTGCACGTACGGGTAACGTTTCTGCAGGTACATCGATCTTTTCAATGGTTGTTCTTGAAAAGATGCTTTCAAAGGTTTACACCGAAATCGATATGGTTACAACTCCGTCAGGCAGACCTGTTGCTATGGTTCACTGCAACAACTGCACTTCTGATATGAATGCATGGGTTAACCTTTTCAAGGATACACTCGGTCTTATGGGACACGAAGTTGACATGGGCGAGCTTTTCACAAAGCTTTACCTCAAGAGCCTTGAGGGTGATCCCGATTGCGGTGGAGTTACGGTTTACAACTATCTTTCAGGTGAGCCTATCACAGGCTTTGACGAAGGCAGACCTGTTATTGTAAGAAGCCACGAAAAGCCGTTCACACTTGCAAACTTCCTTAAAGCACATCTTTACTCAACGCTCGCTTCACTCGCAGCAGGCATGGTAATTCTTGAGGATGAAAAAGTTGCTATCGACAGACTTATGGGTCACGGCGGACTTTTCAAAACTCCCGGTGTAGGACAGAAATATCTTGCTGCTGCAACGAACTCTGCAGTATGGGTTATGGAAACTGCAGGCGAAGGCGGACCTTACGGTATGGCACTTCTTGCAGCTTACCTCAAGAACAACGAAAAGCTTCTTGAAGACTTCCTTGCTGACGATGTTTTTGCTGATGCACCCGGCACAAAGCTTGAGCCGTTGACAGCAGACATTATGGGCTTTAGAGATTACCTCAGACGCTTCCTCAAGGGTCTTGAGGTTGAAAAGGCTGCAATTGAAACACTTTGATTGGAGGAACTGTTATGAAAAATTACGAATTCTGGTTTGTAGTCGGTTCACAGTTTCTTTACGGTCCCGAGGTGCTTGAAACTGTTGAAGAAAGAGCAAAGGAGATGGCTGAAAAATTAAGCAAGGCTCTCCCCTATCCTCTTGTTTATAAAGTTACTGCTAAGACAAACAAAGAAATTACAGACATTGTAAAAGAAGCAAATTATGACGATAACTGTTGCGGTATCATCACATGGTGCCACACATTTTCACCCAGCAAAATGTGGATAAACGGTCTTGCAGCTTTGCAGAAGCCGTACTGCCATTTTGCAACACAGTATAACCGTGAAATTCCCAACGATGAGATTGATATGGACTTTATGAATCTCAACCAGGCGGCACACGGTGACCGTGAGCACGGCTTTATTGCAGCAAGACTCCGAATGCCGAGAAAGGTTATCGCAGGCTACTGGCAGGACGAAAAAGTTCACAAGAAGATTGCTGACTGGATGAAGGCAGCTGTCGGTGTTTCTGTCAGCAAAAATATGAAGGTTATGCGCTTCGGTGACAACATGCGTGAAGTTGCAGTAACCGAGGGCGACAAGGTTGAAGTTCAGACAAAGCTCGGCTGGCAGGTTAACACCTGGGCTGTAGGCGACCTTGTGAAAGAGATGAACAACGTAACAGAAGCTGAAATTGATGCTCTTGTTGACATTTATAAATCAAATTACGACATTGCAACCGATAACCTTGAAGCAATCCGCTATCAGGCTAAGGAAGAAATTGCAATGAAGAAAATGATGGACAGCGAAGGCTGTATGGCATTTTCCAACACATTCCAGGACCTTTACGGTATGGAACAGCTTCCCGGACTTGCATCACAGCACCTTATGGCTCAGGGCTACGGCTACGGCGGCGAAGGCGACTGGAAGGTTTCCGCAATGACAGCCATTATGAAGGCTATGGGCGAAAACGGCAACGGTGCTTCAGCATTTATGGAAGATTATACATACCACCTTGCAGAGGGTCAGGAATACAGCCTTGGTGCACATATGCTTGAGGTATGCCCAAGCCTTGCAGCAGACAGACCGAGAATCGAAACACATTACCTTGGAATCGGTATGAACGAAAAAGACCCTGCACGTCTTGTATTTGAAGGTAAGGCAGGAGATGCTATTGTTGTTTCACTTGTTGATATGGGCGGACGTCTTCGTCTTATCTGTCAGGATATCGTTTGTGTGAAGCCGATTATGCCGATGCCTAACCTCCCCGTAGCAAGAGTTATGTGGAGAGCTATGCCTGACCTTACAACAGGCGTTGAATGCTGGATTACTGCAGGCGGTGCACACCACACAGTTCTTTCTTACGATGTTTCTGCTGAGCAGATGAAGGACTGGGCAAGAATGATGGATATTGAATTTGTCCACATCACAAAGGACACAAGCGTTGATTCTCTTGAAAAAGAGCTTTTCCTCAACGACCTTGCATGGAAGCTGAAGTGAGGTAATTATGTTAGAATCATTAAAAGAGCTTGTTTGTAAAGCTAACCTTGAACTTCCGAAATACGGACTTGTCACCTTCACATGGGGTAACGTTTCAGGTGTTGACCGTGAGTCAGGTCTTATGGTTATCAAGCCGAGCGGTGTTGAATATGACAATATGACAGCCGAGGATATGGTTGCTGTTTCACTTGAAACAGGAGAAAAGGTTGAGGGCAAATGGAAGCCTTCATCAGACACAGCAACACACGTTGCTTTATACAATGCTTTTCCCGAAATTGGCGGTATTGTTCACACTCATTCACGCTGGGCAACATCATTCGCTCAGGCAGGAAGAGGCATACCCGCTTACGGTACAACTCACGGTGATTACTTCTACGGTGAGATTCCCTGTACAAGAAAGATGACACCAGAAGAAATCGGCGGTGAATACGAAAAAGAAACAGGAAACGTAATTATCGAAACATTCAGAGGAATCGACGAAAATACAATTCCTGCAGTTCTCGTAAACAGTCACGGACCGTTTTCATGGGGTACTGACCCTGAAAATGCAGTTCATAATGCGGTTGTTCTTGAAGAGCTGGCTTTTATGGCGTTGCAGACAGAAGCACTTAATCCGAACATTAAACCTATGCAACAGGAGCTTCTTGACAAGCATTTTTTGCGAAAGCACGGCAAAAACGCATATTACGGACAAGATAAATAAGCACAGAAAACGGAGCGTATCACTCGATACGCTCCGTCAGTTTTATCTTGTATAAACTGGTATGTATGAAAGAATCAAATTTATCAAAGACTCAATAAAGTTGAATATCATTTCAAAAATATTGATTTTTTCTGTACCCTCATCTATTTCTTCTTCGGCATCAATTTCAGGCGACTGATCAATAAGACCGATATACTCTGAAAAAGCAGAAGAGGTTTCAAAGCTTTCAGGTTCTGACTGGTTGACTGTAGACAGGATAAGACCTGCATCGTTGAGAAGAGAAACGTCACTTTCATCAATAACACCGTCGTGGTTACAGTCTGCCGCCATATAAACAGCTTCACTGACATCATCCTGAGTGAGCATTCCGTTTGCAAGGCAGGAAACAATCAAAGAATCCTGACCGTCATACCAACCGTCACCGTTGACGTCACCGAAAACAACTACCGTATAGTTCGTTGTAACATTCTTCTGTTTAACCGCCACTACAGAGCCTGTACCCATAACTTTATTTTGGGACGGTGTTGCGGTAACTGAAAGGTACTTAAGATTAAAATAATCTTTTATTTCGGTATCTGAAACATTGGCCGTAAAGCCATAAATAAATTCATCGCTAACGGTTGCCGTTGTTGCCTTCGGAGATTCGAGATATACACTCTGTTTACAAACAGAACAGGTTGATCTGTCTGTACCTGTCTGAGTAAGGGTCGGCATAATATAGTAAACCCAGTCACCGTAGGTATGTCCCGTTGCTGTTAAAGTTTCACCCTGAACAAGAACCTGACCGCAATCAACACAGCAATGGTCACCGGTATAACCGTCTTTTTCACAGGTTGCACTGACCGAATTTTTGAGTGTTGTTTTTCCGTGACCTGTCGGCTCTGCAAGAATTTCATAACAAAATCTGCAAACCTCCGGTTCAGTACAGGTTGCACCGACTTCAGAGGAATGATAATGCTCAGGTTCAAAAACAGCTGTTACAACAAGGCTTGAAGTTGCGTTTGACGTGTCCGTATCCCAGCCGATGAACTTATAGTGATTTTTCTCATCAGACTCTCTTTGTGGGAGTTTTTCGCACGATACAGAAGAGCCATACGGAACATAAAGCGTTTCAAGTATGCTTCCGTCATAATTTTTGAACTGTACCTGTAGCTGTATATTTGAAAGTCCCAGATCAATCTGATCACAAAGATAATCGATATAAGCCTGATCGTTGGAAGTTACTTTGTCCGCTTCAAGGTCTTTAAGAAGACTGTCAACAGAATCCATTGTGCTTTCCAATACACTGCCTGAGCCTTGATAATATCCGCCTGTATCAAGAACATTCTGTGCAAGCTTTCTTTTTTCTGAAAGTTCAGAAAGATCAAGCGGGGTTACTGTTGACATATAGCAATAAATATATTCACCGCCAGCACCTGAATTAAGATCAGCAGGTTTGTACGGTGCACCGAGAACTGTTGCAACCTTATGCTGCGATGAACCTGAACTGCCGAAGCTGATTGCTTTTATCGGCGGTCCTGCATTTTCATCGTGACAAGTGTAAGCGTAGATATAATCACCGCCTGCACCCTTGTTAAGGTCAACATCACCTACTCTTGTATAAGTACATGCTTTTCCGTTTACCGTAACACTTGCTGTACTCCAAGATTCCGCCTCATCGGCAACATAGAACTTTATATCGCGCAAAGCCTTCAACGGGTCATTTGTCGTTTTATAACCCATATAGATATAGTTACCGCCTGCATCTGCATTCAGATCTTTATCAATAAGCGTATAGCCTCCGCTTGCCAGCGAATTTTTTGCAGACGATGCCGTAGCCGCAGATGAAAGACTGATTGAAAAAATATATTCATTAGTGCTTGCACCGCCGTAATATTCAGAGGTTTCCCAATCGAAAGATGCCTTCTTGCCGTTCCATGATTCATAGTATGTTACGGTATGGGTTGAATAATCAGAAGTATCGTTTTCATTAAGCTCGATAACTCCGTAACCACGGCAATTATCGTCACCGTATGACTGGAAAGTTATACCCGGCATCTGTAAGAATCCGATCCCCTTATACTTTCCGTGGAATGCATTTGAATGGTCGTGTCCGGTTACAACACCGAGGACATCACCGCGTTCAAGGAGAGCATCAAACTGTCCTCCGTTAACAGCAGGAGGACAAGGAAATTCACCGAGGTAACCCGAAGCATTTGAATTAAGATTCTGAGAATATTTCTTGCCGAGGTAACTCTTTGTACCCGATGAGTTTTCTGTCAGAAGATTATAAATTTCGGGCAAGGCGATATGCTGAAACATAAGAGAATTAACCTTGTGTCCGACCTGATTTTCAAGTGCAAGACTTGTTCTCTTGTACCAGTCAATCTGATCCTGTCTTACATGGTCGTAACCGCCATCAGCGTAAGTAAGTGAATCAATCATCCACAAGTTAAATGCAATATCTTTACCGTTTGAAGAATAAACCGGAATATTACAGTTTCCGAATCCGTTAAGAGAGGGCTCAGCATCATACGTCATACAGTAGCCGAGAGAAGCATATACACTGTGCATAAACTCCTTTGAAAGTCCTCTTTCATCATCGTGATTACCGAAGGTGTATGCATAAGGTATTCCCCTGTCAATAAGAGGCTGAATAATTTTTTGTGCTCCTGTCCTGAAATTGCTTTCGGTGCCGACAACAACATTATCGCCCGTAAAAACAACAAAATCAGGTTTTTCGTTGTCAAGTGCATCACTCATCAGGTCAATCATTTTCTGATAAGGTGAATTATCATCCTGACAATCGGCAAAAACAAGAATTTTGAATTTACCGTCTGTATTAAATCGGAGCTTTCCGTCAAACGCTGCACCCGAAGGGATATACAAGCTGAACGAGAGTGAAAAAACAAGGGCTGTTACAAGCAAGGATGAGATTAATCTTTTTATTTTCATAATGCTTCACACCTCCGCTATTTTATAATAACACAATTATCACAGCCGTTCAATAAGTATTATGCATTGAGTGTCAAAAGTTACGTTCTGATTGACAAAACAATTAAAAGATAATATAATTAACGGGTTAAGTAACCACATAATATGAGGTGGAAAATTATGGATAAGCTTGTGTCGGTTGTTATTCCCACACACAAAAGAGAGGTCAGCTGCCTTTCGGTTGCTGTCGATTCAGCACTTAATCAGACTTATAAAAACATTGAAATAATTATTGTTGATGATAGTCCGTCAACATACGAGAAACGCGATGAGGTCAAAGCTTATGCAGAGTCAATTGACTTTGAACGATTAATTTATATCCAGAACGAAAAGAACCTTGGCGGTTCACTTACCCGAAACCGCGGTATAGAAGCCGCACACGGAGATTATATCACCTTCCTTGATGACGATGATGAATACGTACTTGATAAAATTGAAAAGCAACTTCGATATATGCTTGAAAATGACCTTGAAATGACTTTCTCAAACACAGTTATGTGTAAAAACGGACAACCGGTTGAGGTAAGAGATTTCAAGGATATTCCTGCATTTGACAATGAAACTCTTCTTCGCTATCACCTGCTCTATCACCTTACCGGAACATCAACGTATATGTTCAAGGCTGAGAAGCTTCGTGAAATCGGCGGATTCGACAACGCTCTGTGCGGTCAGGAATTCATCCTTATGCTTAAGACTATTGAAGGCGGTCTTAAAATCGGATATATGGACGTCAACGATGTTCTTCATACAATCAGTGCAGAAGGAAGCATATCTTTCAGCAGAAATAAAATCCAGGGAGAAAAGAATCTTTACAAAAGAAAAATGCAGTATTTCCCGAAGCTCAGCAAAAAAGAAATCCGTTACGTTAAATTCAGGTACCATGCAATTATGGCAATTGCTTACAAGCGAAACTCTATGTACGGAAAAATGATTGGCGAAGCAATCGTTTCGGTTGTAACCTCACCTTTTGACTTCGTCAGCGAATGTCTTGCACTTCTTAAAAACACAATAGAACAAAGAACTAAATAATATTTTCAGGCGGCAACACAAAGCAATGTGTTGCCGCCTGATTTTTACAAAAATCCCACCATTCCGAAAATATTAATAATTGTTAATATATCCTTCCGCAAAATGTGCCGCCGTTGCTCCGTCTGAAACTGCCGTAACAACCTGACGCAAAGTCTTCGTTCTTACATCACCTGCAACAAAAACTCCGTCAATATTCGTTTTCGTTGATTCATCTGCAATTATATAACCGTAGTCATCAAGCTTCAATTTACCCTTGAAAAGCTCCGATGCAGGTTTTCTGCCAATACTTACAAATAAGCCGTCACAATCAATATTTTTCACTTCAGATGAAATAAGATTTTCAACCTTTATACCGTTTAACCGGTTGTCAGCAACAAGTTCTTTTACTGTGGCGTTCCATATAAATTCAATATTTTCCGCTTTCTTAAGCGGTTCGTGATAAATTTTTGTTGCTCTTAGTTCATTTCTTCTGTGAATGAGATAAACCTTTTTAGCAAGCCTTGAAAGGTAAATTGCATCCTCTGCTGCCGAATTACCGCCTCCTACGACAGCAACAACCTTATCTTTATAAAACCTTCCGTCACAGTGAGCACAATAATGAACACCTTTCCCGACAAGCTCCTGTTCTCCGTCAATACCGAGTTCACGCGGATTAGCACCTGTTGCAATTATAACCGCTTTGGATTTATATTCATGTGCCGCACCCTTAACGGATTTTATCTTTCCGTCAAGACTTACTTCAAGAATTTCATCAAATTCCGTTTTCGCTCCGTAGCGTTCAGCACCCTGCTGCATTTTAAAACCAAGACTTATTCCGTCTATCCCCTCTTCAAATCCGGGGTAATTATCTATAACGTCCGTAAGTGTCATCTGACCGCCTATCGAAAACTTTTCGATGACAAGTGTGTCAAGTCCTGCCCTTGCAGAATAAAGTGCTGCTGAGTAGCCTGCCGGGCCGCCGCCGATTATTATTACATCATAAAGGTGACTCATATAAAACCCTCCTTCTCTTTTATGTTTATATTATAGAACTTGTCATATGCATTTTCTGTGACTCAATCACAAAACTGCTGTAAATATTGACAGCAGAAAAAAACGAACGTATAATTTAGTTGATTAACTACTGAGGTGAAATTATGAAAATCACTTGTCTTGTTGAAAACACAACTCAGATTGACACCATTGACTGTGAACACGGACTTTCGCTGTTTATTGAACACAACGGTTTAAAAATCCTGTTTGATATGGGACAGACAGAATTGTTTTACGAAAATGCACAGAAGCTCGGAATTGACCTTTGTGATGTTGATTTTGCCGTTCTTTCTCACGGTCATTATGACCACGGCGGAGGGCTGAAAAAATTTCTTGAAATCAACAACTCTGCACCCGTTTATTTAAACAGGTACGCATTCGAACCCCACTATAACGGTACGGAAAAATATATCGGTCTTGATGTTTCACTAAAAAACAACGATCGTTTGATTTTTACTGACGATAAATTCAAAATCACAGACGTAATAACACTGTTTTCCTGTAACAATAAAATCAAGCAGCATTACCTTGGAAGCTGCGGGCTTAATATGGTTGAAAACGGAATTATTGTGCCTGACGATTTCAGACACGAACAATATCTGCTTATTGAAGACAACGGCAAAAAAATCCTCATAAGCGGTTGCTCTCATAAGGGTGTTATGGACATAACGGAATGGTTCGATCCTGACATTCTTATCGGCGGTTTTCACTATTCAAAATTTGATCTTAACGATAAGCTTGCGGGATATGCCAAGTTTCTTGACAGCTTTAAAACAAAATATTATACCTGCCACTGTACGGGAACCGAACAGTATGAATTTATGAAAAACTATATGAGTAACCTTGAATATCTGTCCTGCGGACAGTCGATTGAAATTTAAAGAGGTGTAACTATGGAATACTGTGCTTTTGAAAAGGCATTTTCTGAAACTTTTGATTTTTGGAACCTTATTTCTGATAACGACAAAAAAACAATATGTGAAAACACACGCACATTTTCCTTTCCGAAAGGAACAACCGTTCACGACGGTAACAGTTGTTCGGGTGTGTTTGTTATTAACTCAGGCAGTCTGAGAGTTTACGTTTTATCGGATGAAGGAAAGGAAATAACTCTTTACCGACTTCACAAGGGAGAAATGTGTATGCTTTCCGCTTCTTGTGTTCTGCAGGCAATAACTTTTGACGTAGTTGTTGATGCTGAAGAGGACTGCGAATGTATGGTAATTAACGGTGATATCTTTTCACAGTTATCCGAGAAGACTCCCGAAATTAAAATTTTTGCTTTGGAAACTGCTGTCGAAAGATTTTCAGATGTTATGTGGGTTTTACAGCAGATACTTTTTATGAGTATAGATAAACGTCTTGCAATTTTTCTTTTAGATGAATCAATCCGACTCGGTTCGGATAATATAGAATTGACTCACGAGCAAATCGCAAAATACATCGGATCTGCCCGTGAGGTCGTTTCAAGAACTCTTAAATATTTTTCAAACGAAAAAATCGTTGAAAACTCGCGAAAAGGAGTAAAAATCATCAACAAGGAGCTTCTGAAAAAATCAGCCCTCTAAGAGTGCAAGAATCTGATTTTTCGGTCTTGCTCCCGATGACACATTAACAACTTTTCCGTTTTCAATAACCGCCAGCGTCGGTACACTGTAAACATCAAAAGCCTGTGCAAGCTCGGGTTCATTATCTATATTGATTTTACCAATCAGGTACTGAGGATTTTCTTCTGCAATCTGCTCCACCAACGGTAAAACCATACGGCAGGGACCGCACCAATCTGCATAGAAGTCGAGAAGAACCTTCTTTTCACTTTTTAATATTTCTTCAAAATTATTTTTATTTACAATTACAGCTGACATAAACTGCACATCCTTTCTTTTCTTTGTGGTTTTAGTATAACCGCTTTTTAAAAATAAATCTGTGACCAAGTCACAAATACAGCAAATCATACAAAATAAGACCGGATTTTTTTACTGCAACACAGTTTAAAAATTCGGTCTTTTGTTGATTTTTAAACAGTAAATTGCTATACTGAATTTAATATGTTTAAGGAGGCAAATGTATGCTTTATCCAAAAAATCAAGATGAAAAACTTAGCGTTGAGCTTTTTAAAAATCCGACATCCGAGTATCGCTGTACGCCGTTCTGGGCGTGGAACTGCGACCTTAAGCTGGATGAACTCAAAAAAGAAATTGACTTTATGAAAGAAATGGGTATGGGCGGTTTCCATATGCATACACGTGTTGGTCAGTCCACACCGTACCTTTCAGATGATTATATGGCAAACATAAAGGGTTGCACCGAGAAGGCAAAGAAAGAAAATATGCTTGCCTGGCTTTACGACGAGGATAAGTGGCCCTCAGGCTTTGCAGGCGGCCTTGTTACAAAAAAGCCCGAAAACAGACAGAAATTCCTCCTCGGAACATTTGATCCGTCAAATGTAGAAGGTGTTTTTCTTGCAAAATACGATATAAAGCTTGACGACGAAGGATACCTCGCTTCATACAAAAAACTCAGTGAAAACGAAAAAGCAGCTGACAAAGAGTGGTATGTTTCCCTCGAAACCTCAAAATCCGATCCGTGGTACAACCTTGAAACATATGTTGACACACTTTCAAAATCTGCAATTGACGATTTCATTAATACAACACACGAAAGATATAAGGAAGTGGTTGGCGACGACTTCGGCACAACCGTTCCTGCGATTTTCACAGATGAGCCTCAGGTTTTCCGTAAGAGCTGTATAGACCATTCTCTTGACGCTGAAGACGTTAAATTCCCGTTTACAACCGATTTCCCCGAAACATATAAGGCTGCATACGGTGTTGATTTCTTCGATACTCTTCCCGAGCTTGTCTGGGAGAAAAAAGAAGGCTGCAGCCTTTCAAGATACCGCTATCACGACCATGCAACGGAAAGATTTGCCGAAGCATTCTGCGACAATGTTGGTTCATGGTGCAGCAACAACAATCTTCTTCTTACGGGTCATATGATGGAAGAGCCGACACTTGAAAGCCAGACCTGCGCTATCGGTGAAGCAATGCGTGCTTACCGTTCGTTCGGCCTCCCCGGAATCGATATGCTCTGCGACAGAAGAGAATTCACAACCGCAAAGCAGGCAGCAAGTGCAACACATCAGTTCGGATATCCCGGCGTTATGAGTGAGCTTTACGGCGTTACAAACTGGGACTTCGACTTCAGAGGTCACAAACTTCAGGGCGACTGGCAGGCAGCACTCGGTGTAACAGTACGTGTACCGCATCTTTACTGGGTATCAATGAAGGGCGAAGCAAAGCGTGACTACCCTGCTTCAATCGGTCATCAGTCCGCATGGTATAAAGAGTATTCATACATTGAAGATCACTTTGCAAGAGTTAACACAATGCTCACAAGGGGCACTGCGGACATTAAAATAGGTGTTATTCATCCGATTGAGTCTTATTGGCTTCACTACGGTCCGACAGACAAAACAAGTGTTATCCGCGATGAAATGGATGAACGATTCAGCCAGATTACAGAGTGGCTTCTTTACGGTACACTTGATTTTGATTTCATCTGCGAATCCTTGCTCGAGGAACAGTTCGGCGGTGCGGACACAAGCTTCAAAGTCGGAAAAATGGCATATGACGTTATCGTTGTTCCCGCCTGCGAAACTATCCGCAAAACTACACTTGACAAACTCAACGAATTCGCTTCAAACGGCGGCAAGGTAATCTTCATGGGTGAAATTCCCACAATGGTTGACGCTGTTTCTTCAGACGAACCGAAGGCACTTGCAGAAAAATGCGAATTAATCAGCTGGAGCAAGTCAAAGCTTTTTGAAGTGCTTTCACCGTTCCGCACAGTAGATATCCGTGACGACAGAGGTAACCCTTCAGACAACCTTATGTATGCTCTTCGTAACGACGGTGACGGAAAGAATCTTTTCATCTGCCATATCAAAGACACACTCAGAACAGCTATCGATCAGGAAGAAAATTATACCGTAACAATCAAAGGTGAATTCAAGCCCGTTCTTATGGATTCACTCACGGGCGAAATTTCTGACTACCCTGCTTCATACGCTGACGGAAATACAATTCTTCAGTGGAATTGCTTCTCACAGTCAAGCATACTTCTTCGTCTTGAGCCGGGCAAGGCTGAATCTTCTGAAATCAAGGCAGAAGAAAAAGGTGAGCTTGAATACATAAATGATGATATTGAAGTATTTCTTGACGAGCCTAACGTATGTGTACTCGATATGGCTGAGTGGAAAATTGACGACGGCGAATGGCAGAAAAAAGAAGAAATGCTTCGCCTTTGTGTCAAAGCCAAGGAAGATCTCGGTTTTTCAACTGACTCTGTTCACGGTGTTCAGCCTTGGGTTATGGGTAACGTTGAAGCTAAGAATACAATCACAGTAAAAGCTACATTCAACTCCGACATTGAAGTTGAAAACGCAACACTTGCCCTTGAAGATTTTGACGACTGCGAAATTATCTTCAACGGAAATAAAATTGAAAAAGTTGCTCAGGGTTACTTCGTTGACTTCTCAATCACAAAAGTAAACATCGGCAAAATCAACAAGGGCGAAAACACAGTCATTGTTACAAAACCGTTCACAGTTGTTTCCAACGTTGAAAATATGTTCATCCTCGGCGACTTCGGCGTTCAGGTTGCTGGTACTGCAGTTAAGCTTACCGCACCGAACAACAAGATTCATTTCGGTGATCTTACATGTCAGGGATTCCCCTTCTACGGCGGTGTTATGACATACAGACTCAAGATTGACGGTGGTAAGGACACAAAGCTTTGTCTTGGACTTTTCAAAGCACCCTGCGTCTGCGCTGAGCTTGACGGAAAGAGAGTTGCAAACCTTTCGCTTTCTCCGCACTCTGTTGACCTCGGAAAACTTTCTGAAGGTGAACACACGCTTGACCTTATTGTATCGCTCAGCAGAATCAATACTTTCGGTACACTCCATATGTGCGACGGCAGACGTGATTGGTTCGGTCCTGACGGATGGTACACTGAGGACGAAGATTGGACATACGGTTATATGCTCAGGCCTACTGGTCTTATAACTGCACCTCGTATGTATAAAAAATAAGATATAAAGCTTACCGCCTGCTGAAAACCAGCAGGCGGTATTTTTTATAAGCTATTAAGAATTTTTAGAACGCACTCAAGCTCTGATTTTAAAGTTTTGAGAAACCGAAGTTATTTATAAGTGCATCAATTTTCTGCTTCTGTTTGCAAAGCGGACAATCGTGGAAAGAAACCGTGAAGTATCCCGGAATATCGTTCGGGTCAAATACTGAATTTACGGGATAACCACCGCATTCTTTCTTTGTTGCGAAAATTGAAGCGATTCCGACAACTTCGCCGCCGTAATATCTGATAGCTTCAATTGCCGAATTAGCTGTGTAACCTGTTGCAACTGAAACAGCGAGTATGAGGACGTGCTTACCCTGAATCATCGGAGCATAGTTATCTCTAAAAATAAGCTGAGAAGCACCTGTCATTTCAGGAGTAACAACATAAATTGTCTGGTGAGCATTGATGTTCATAAAGTTGTTTTCAGTAAGCTCATCAGCAAGGCAGGTACCGATTACCTCAGTACCGTCAAGGCAAAGGATTGTGTCGATAATCTGAGTGTTATAGTTATAATTTCTGCAAAGCTCTTTAGCAACAGCTCTTGCCTCGGAAAGACGTGATTTCTGTGCAGCAACATCGATATAATAGTTACTGTGAGAATGGTTAGAAGCAAAATGTCCTTCCATTACACGAAGATGCAGATCATTACTTTTGGTTTTGATTTTGATTACGTTTTTTTCAGGCATACTGAACACCTCTTTAAAGAATTGTACATAAGATTATGTGTTATTATTTTACAATATATGCACAATAATTTCAATAGTGTTTTAAAAATTTTTATTATAAATAAATAATTTCTTGTAACTTCCCTTCTGTAAAAAACAAGCCGATATATTAATCTTTGCAGAGAAATACATCGGCTTTATAAAATCACTGATCAGCAATACCCTTATATTCTTTTTTCACCTTTTCATAGCTTTCAAGGTTGCCTATATCGTATCGCTTACCGAGCATCTCCATTGCATAAACAGTAGTTTTAGTGCAAAGCCAAGCAATGTAACTTCCCGGTGCATCTGTTCCGCAACCGCTTTCTATGCCTTCGGACACAAGGCGCGCATCCTCTTTTGTGTAATAATAGAACGGCGGACAGCACCAGTTTGTTGCAGGTGTCGGTGATTTTTCCGTCATACTGAGCACCTTGTCATCACCGTCAATTGCGACTACTCCGCATTTCAGAAGCTTCTGAAACTCAGGCTCGTAGTAACGCATAATGCAGGACGCGTTCTTTTCCTTAGCGTAGTGTATAAACTTCGTCAGACTGAAATCAAGGACATTGTCCCCTGCTATAACAAGCATATCGTCATCAATTTCGAGACTTTCAAGCGCAAACTGAATATCTTTAACCGCACCGAGGCGAGTTTCGTTTGATGATGTGCCGTCGTCCACAACAGTTACTTTCTGCTTCTTTGTCTTTGCCCATTCATCAAAATGACAGGCATATTTGTGGTTTGATATGACTATATACTCGTCCACCAATCCCGACTCATCAATATCATCAACGAGCCAATCAAGTATGGTCTTGTCACCAACCGTAAGAAGCGGTTTCGGAAAATTTTCAGTTAAAGGATAAAGCCGCGTTGCATAGCCCGCAGCAAGAATAAGACATTTCATAATTTATCATCCCTCAAGATTTATACCGTCCGCACTTTCGCAGATATGGCAGGAAAACTTACCTTCAAGCTCCGGAAAAGCCTTAAGATATTCTGTTGTTACTGTTTCAACAATATTTTCTTCGTATGCAGGGTCAATCAAAGCCATACAACAGCCTTTGAAGCCTGCACCTGAGAATCGACCGCCATAGATGCCCTTTTGTTTTGTCATTATCTCATAAAGAGTTATCAACTCAGGAGAACCTGTTTCCCAGTTTTCGATTGAAGATTTTCCACTTTCAAACGAAAGCCTGCCGAATTCTTCAATATCTCCCCTGCGCCAGGCTTCAGCACCTTCCTGCACACGGAAGAATTCCGTATACCAATGTTCAGCGCGTTTTCGCCAGTTTTCGGGAAGCTTGTCCTTATACTGAAGGTAAACGTCATAAGGAACATCACGAAGATGTGTTTCTTCGAACTTGCCGTAATCCATACCTGCATAAGCTTTGAGTGCATACGCGGCACTTCGGCATTCGTCTACCCTCATATTGAAAGCAGAACCCGCAAGACTGCGTTCAATTCCGCTGAAGAAAATCGCAATCTTATACGGTTTCATACAGGGATGCTGCGGAATGAGTTCATATGTGTCATCCTGCAAATCCATATATAACAGGTTGTCTTTTCTACAATAAATCTCACACGACTGATCAAGCTTGCCGCAGGAAACACCGACGTATTTATTTTCAGCTTCCTGAGAAATTGCTATAAGCTCAGGCGGAGTAAGGATTATCCCGTTCATCTTACAAAGAGCAGATAAAAACGTAATAATAACCGCTGCAGATGAGGACAAACCTCCTATCGGAAGTTCACCGTCAACAACTGCACAAAGTCCGCGACGCAACGGATAACGTTTATCAAGAGCTATCGTTGCACCCCTGAGGTGGTCAGCCCAGTCGCCCTGCTTTTCCGAAGGAGTTGCCTGAACATGCCACTGTGCACGCTTTTCAAACTGCAAAGACTGAATTTCGATAACACCGTTTTCCTTCGGGCCGTAGGCTATATTAACCCCCTTGTTAATTGCCATTCCTGTAATTTTGCCGAGCTGATGGTCACTGTGCGCACCGATCGGACAGATTCGGTACGGGGTGAATGCAACACACTGAGGGGATTTTTTATATATTTTTTCGAATAAATAAGCTGACGCTGTCATAGTTTTCACCTTTTATTCTAAATAAAGTCAGAACTTTCTCCAGACCATTTTATCCACAACACCGGTATAAGACTGAATAATTTTAACAACCTTTGTGCTGACGTTTTCTTCCACGTAATCAGGCACAGGCATCCCGTAATCACCGCTGTCATTCATATCTACAGCTGTAGTTACTGCCTGAAGAAGACTCTTTTCATCGATACCTGCAAGAACAAAGCAAGCCTTATCAAGAGCTTCGGGACGTTCGGTAGATGTCCTTATGCAAACAGCCGGGAACGGATGACCTACACTTGTAAAGAAGCTTGATTCTTCGGGAAGTGTACCGCTGTCCGAAACAACCGCGTAAGCATTCATCTGCAGTTTATTATAATCGTGGAAGCCGAGAGGCTCATTCCTGATTACTCTCTTATCAAGCACAAAACCGCTTTTTTCAAGACGGTTACGGCTTCTCGGATGGCAGGAATAAAGAATCGGCATATCATATTTTTCTGCCAGCTTATTTATAGCATTAAACAAACTGAGGAAATTCTTTTCTGTATCAATATTTTCTTCTCTGTGAGCAGAAAGTAAAATATACTTTTTCGGTTCAAGACCAAGACGTTCAAGAACATCGCTCGCCTCAATTTCAGAAAGATTCTGATGAAGCACCTCTGCCATAGGAGAGCCCGTTACATAGGTACGCTCCTTCGGGAGTCCGCATTCATGAAGATATTTTCTTGCGTGTTCACTGTATGCAAGGTTGACATCAGAAATAATATCAACAATACGGCGGTTAGTTTCTTCCGGCAAGCACTCATCCTTGCATCTGTTACCTGCTTCCATATGAAAAATCGGTATATGAAGTCTTTTAGCCGCAATTGCCGAAAGGCAGGAATTTGTATCACCGAGAATCAGAAGAGCATCCGGCTTTATCTCTGCCATAAGCTTGTATGAACAGTTAATGATATTTCCGACTGTTGCACCGAGATCATCGCCCACGGCATTCATATATACTTCAGGATCAGCAAGCTTAAGGTCTCTGAAAAAAACTCCGTTGAGATTGTAGTCATAATTCTGACCTGTATGCGCAAGAACAGTATCAAAATATTTACGGCACTTGTTTATAACAGCTGCAAGGCGGATAATTTCCGGTCTTGTTCCGACGATAATAAGAAGCTTCAGTTTGCCATTATTCTGAAATTTTATATCACTGTAATCAAGTTTAATATCCATTTGAAATCCCTTTCATTATTCAACAATTTCAAAAAATGTATCGGGATGCTTCGGATCGAACTGCTCGTTCGCCCACATAACCGTTACAAGATTTTCAGTTTCTGAAAGATTAATTATGTTATGCGTATAACCGGGAAGCACATGAATTGCTTCGATTTTGTCCCCACTGACTTCGAAATTCATAATCTCATCGGTGCCGATTTTCCTCTCCTGAATGAGGCCGTGACCGCTTACCACAATAAAGAATTCCCATTTAGAATGATGCCAGTGCTGACCCTTTGTTATACCCGGCTTAGATATGTTAACTGAAAACTGACCGCATTTTTCCGTCTTAAGAAGCTCGGTAAAGCTTCCTCTTTCGTCCGAATTCATTTTCAAAGGGAATGAAACCTTTTCTTGAGGAAGATAGGATAAGAAAGTACTGTAAAGCTTCTTCGCAAATGAATTATCAGGAATTTCAGGCATTACCAATGTGCTTGTCTGACTTTTGAAAGCTTCAAGTAAATCAACAATTTCACCGAGAGTTACCTTGTGAGTAACGGGAGCAGCACAGTATTTTCCATCTTCGCAAAGTACAGTTTCGATTCCGTCAAACGTGCAGCGATGCTCTTTATTTTCAAGAGCATCAAGCATTTCAGCAACCAGGTCATCAATATAAAGAAGCTCAAGCTGAACCGCTCGATCACTTACGGTTATAGGAAGGTCGTTTGCAATATTGTTACAGAAGGTTGCAACAGCACTATTATAATTTGGTCTGCACCATTTGCCGAAAAGATTCGGAAAACGGTAAACATAAACCTTCGCCCCTGTTTCTAAGCTGTATGCAAAAAGCAGGTCCTCGCCAGCCTTTTTGCTTCTGCCATAATCACTGTCATAACGGCCTATGCAGGTCGCTTGGATTGAAGATGAAATCATCACAGGACAAGTATTATTATACTTTTTAAGTGTTTCGAGGAGTTCGGAAGCAAACCCGAAATTACCCTGCATAAACTCTTCCGTGTTCTGAGGACGGTTAATTCCTGCAAGATTGAAAACAAAATCAGCTTTTGCACAATATTCATCAAGCAAAGCTTTATCCGTATCAACATCGAACTCGAAAATCTCGTCTATTTTAATTTCCGGACGTGTTCTGTCTTTACCGTCGCGAATATTTTTAAGGCCGGCACAAAGGTTTTTACCAACGAACCCTTTTGCTCCTGTTACAAGTATATTCATACTTATTTTGCCTCCTTTGCAAGCTCTTCCTGAATATACGCAAGAGATGCAATTTTAGCTTTCGTTTCTTCTACTGTAAGAAGCTGTGTGTTATTGGAATTAAATTCAGTAAGAACATTTCGCTCTGCATCGCCCTCACTGAAATATTTATCGTAATTAAGTCCTCTCTTATCACAAGGTACTCTGTAAAACTCACCCATATCGACAGCGTTAGCACACTCTTCATTTGTGAGCAAAGTTTCATACATTTTCTCACCGTGACGGATACCGATGATTTTAATATCATCTTTATTACCGCCAAAAAGTTCACATACAGCTTCAGCCTGTGTCTGAATTGTGCAGGCAGGTGCTTTCTGCACAAGAATATCGCCCGGTTCACCGTTTTCAAAAGCAAACAAAACAAGGTCAACTGCTTCGTCAAGTGACATTATAAAACGAGTCATAGAAGGCTCTGTTACCGTGATAGGATTGCCTTTTTTTATCTGTTCTATCCAAAGAGGAATAACCGAACCGCGTGAACACATAACGTTACCGTAACGTGTACAGCAGATTTTCGTCTTCGTTGTTGTTCGTGCCTTAGCGACAACAACCTTTTCCATCATAGCTTTTGATGTACCCATTGCATTAACGGGATAAGCAGCCTTGTCCGTTGAAAGACAAACAACATTTTTTACGCCTGCTTCAATAGCAGCCGTGAGAACATTTTCCGTTCCGATAACATTTGTCTTAACTGCCTCAATAGGGAAAAACTCACAAGACGGAACCTGCTTAAGTGCCGCAGCGTGGAAAATATAATCTACACCATGCATCGCATTTTTGACAGAAGCAATATCGCGCACGTCGCCGATATAAAACTTAATTTTGTCAGCAACTTCAGGCATTTTCACCTGAAACTCATGACGCATATCATCCTGCTTTTTCTCGTCGCGGGAAAAAATACGGATTTCGCCGATATCTGTACGAAGGAAACGGTTAAGCACAGCGTTACCAAATGAACCTGTACCGCCGGTAATAAGTAATGTTTTACCTGTAAAATTAGCCATATTATTTCTCCTATTTTTATTCTATATTTTCGCCACAAATAATACTTTTTACAAATTCACTGTTCTTTTTCAAACTGTGATTTTTATCTGCGAGAGTTAAAGCGTTTTTAACATATTTTTCTCTGAATGTTTTATTTTCAATACACTCAGATAAAATCATCTTAAGTTCTTCTTCATCAGATGCAATGTGTGCTGCGTTATGTTCATCAAAATACTGCACAAAAGGATATTCACGCAACGCATAAATAAGCGTTGGTATTCCGCAGGCCAGATAATCAGCCAGCTTGGTTGAAAATGCACATTGTAAATTTTTTACTCGTTCGGGATTTTCACAATGAATAAGCATTGAACAGTTTTTAGTTTCCACCAACACTTGAGCGTATGGTATTTTTCCGCCAAACTCAACATTAGGACAACCTATCAACTGTTCTTCCGATGCGTTATCCGGAAAAGATCCGAATATTTTAAGTTTAGCGGTAGGAGCAACTTCATAAAGAGCTTTTGCCAACGACAGCAAAACTGCCGGTCGACCCACACCGAGATTTCCGCAATACAGCAAAGTAAACTGTTCAGGTTCTTTATGTTCGCAACTGTAATTATCCATACTCGCAGCTGTATATACGGCATCACTCTTTCCATGATGAGGATATGTAAGCTGATACTGATTTTCTAAATACTCTGTAATATAAAAACAGTAGCTAACTTTTTTCATAAATTCTGAATATGATTTTTTTAAGCGGTGTTTTAATAATAAATGCCATACGGAATATTTTTTTGCACCGGAATACATAACTTCTTTAAGAACATAGTTTTCGCAGTTGTACATGTATAAAGGAATTCGACGTTTTTTCGCAATCAATCTTGCGATGTCATACATAAACGGAGCATCACCTGCGTACAACAAAACTGCCTGAGGTGAGAAATCATCCAAAAATTTTTCAAAATCAGAAGTCCACCATCTTTTTGTTGACCAGATTAAAGAGCGTATATATTTATTTTTACAAGATTTTGCAATCTTCTTTTTAGACTGTTCAGCAGACTTTACGCTTTCATGTGTACTACAAGGACTTACATTTCCATGAATAAAATTTCTGAATGAGGGTTTAATAACTGATTTCAATGCCGTATTATCTGAAATATGATAGTAATGCTTGCAACAGGTAAAATCCGGTGTTCCGTTAATATAAAACTGAGCCAATTCTTCCGCTTCGAAAGCTGATATAAGATTCATCAGCGTTCGACCATTAGAAGAAGATTCGTTCATAGCTGTGTTCGCAATTATAAGCAAGCGAGTTTTCATAATATGCTCCTAAACATTATTGTTCAAACATAGACTTTTCAGGAAATTTTTGTTTGAAGGCATTATTTACAATTTCCTTAACACGTTCAAAAATTTCCCCACTGCATACTTCATTAATACAAATTTCGGGATATTTGTTATTTATAATAGCTGTAGCAACTTTTCTTGCTACATCTTCATCTGACACACTGAAATACTTCCCGATAGATTTGCGTGCTACATATTTGCCTTCACACATTCTCCAATTACGAAAAAGAAAATGTGTCAGGTCAGTTTTTGAGCGGAATCGATTATGCTGAGTAGCGATTAATTTTTCTCTTTCTTTATCCCATACTCTTTTAAAATCTTCTTTTACGTAAGGGGTAGACAAATGCGGAATTACAAAACCAACCCTATCTTTTTGGATTGCATAAACTAACGACCTGACAAATGTTTTTCCATACCAAGGGCGGAACCAACGCCAAAAACCATCAACTACTATACTTTTCTTGTTGAAGTGTGAAAAGATTACATCACTATTGTTTCTCATAAGGAAGGAAAAAACGTTATCATCCTTTGCTTTAGGAGCACAAATGAAACCCGGCATATCAACAGGCATCCCATTTTTGAAAAAGTAATCAGTTGAAACAGGTGCCGTCAAGAACATATCATCATTGAAATAAACAAAGTGTTCAGAAAGCTCGGGAATATCGCATATACCGACTTCAATTGCACTTGAATTAAATGTAGGTAAGGATGAAGAAGGCATATAGTCACTATGTTTTACAAGATTAAGTTTAGGGCACTCTGTGTTTAACCATGCGGGAATCTGACCGTTTGTTACAAGATGAACACGGTTAACCCACGGAGCATATTTTTCTACACTACGAAACCAATATTTAAAATTCTCCCAATCCTGATAACGAATAACAGAATTATCCACATCCTTTACGCCTGCGTAACGATTCTTTTCTTTCTGCCATTCAGCATCGTTGCAATCTACCCAGAGAACAACAAAATCAATAGGTTTGTCCATAGATTTAACCTCTCACATCAAAACATCATATGTTTTCTCATAAATTAAATATCATTTTCGTTTTAAAAGCTTATTTACAACCGACATAACAGGTTCAGTCCTCAAAATTAATCCCATTATGAAATAAGTTATTACACCTAAACCAACCATCATCATAAGTTGTAACATTTCACTTGATACAAAACCTGAAACATAATTACTTCCCCAAACAATGGAAACAGCCATAACACCTGAGCTTACGAGAGATTTAATGCCGACTGAAACAAAACTCTTCAATCCAAAATCGCCAATCTTCTTTCTTAGAAGGATATAAAGAATAATACTGTTAAATATCGCGGATATACTGGTTGCAAGTGCCAAACCGTTTATACCCCATTTTTTTGTACAAATGAAAGAAAGAACAATTTTCAACACAATTGCAGCGGTAGAAGTTACAGTAGTTGTTCTTGTGTCTTTATAAGCATAAAACACTTTCACTAGAGTATCTCTCATAGCAAGGGAAAATAATCCGACGGTATAACAACAAAGTGCTCCTGTTGTCATCATTATTGATCTTTCATCAAAATTTCCCCTGCAAAGGACAATTTTAACAATCGGTCTTGCGAGAACTATAATACCTACGGAAGAGGGTATAAGTAAAAAACTCAACACATTTATTGTTGACGAAAGTTTTGCTTTAACCTCTTGATGTTTTGCGTGAGCAACCAATTCAGCACAACTTGCAAAAAGAATAGTTATAATACCAGTAACGAGAACTTCCTGCACTGCAGTATTAATTACCGAAGCATAGGATAGTGCCGAAATACCGCCCTCTACAACGGTAGAAGCAAGTGATCGATCTATAATTTTATTAATCTGACCTACACACATACCGAAGAAAATAGGTAGTAGGATGTATGCAGTATGTTTTAAATTTTCATCTTTTAAATCTATCGTAGGTCTGTATCGATAGTGTTTTCTTAATACAAAAGGCAGAAGGAAAAGAAACTCAAATATATAGGCAACGAGCAAACCGATTCCGAGATACTTTACTCCATATACTGCAGCTATCACTATAGATACAACTATCGCTACATTTCTTGGAACTGAAATTGCTGCAGGTGCAAGGAAATTTTTATTAGCTTGAAGATATCCCCCAAAAACACTTAAAATTGTCATAAAGAAAATGCTAGGAGAAGACAATTTTATTAAGTCGGCAGCGATACTTGCTGTTTCGTCATCAAATCCCGTTGCAAAAATCTTAACTGCAACCATGGGACATAAAAACAAAAACACAAAAATAATAGCACTTACAACAAGACTCAAATTCAAAAGATTATTAGAAAATCGCTGTGCACTTTTCTCGTCTTTCTCCGCTTTAATCTTGTTATACATCGGTATATATGCCGTTGAAAGTGAATGACCGATAAAGTAGAAAATCAGCGTAGGCACCGAAACAGTAATAAGATATGCGTCACTTATATTTGATGTGCCAAAATAGTTTGCAAGAACAACGTCCCTGAACATACCTATAAGCTTGGCAACAACAATTACAAGCATAAGAGTCAATGTGCTTTTTTGAAGTTTTTTCATTAAAACAACACACTTTCAAAAATTAAAATAATCTGATTATTTATTCAAACGTTCCATTTTTTATGGCATTTCTGACATATTTCGGAATAATAATCGCAAACAACGTAAGGAAATAACTGTCAATTGATGAATAGAATAGTGTGGTTGTTGCAGTAAACATGTACACTCCGGAAGCAACTACAAATCCGTTAAATGTTTTACATAATTTTCTCTCAGTTTTAGAGCAATTACCGATATTGTTATCAAGCAAACTTGTAATGAGCACACCCACAATAAAAACAACACCTTTAATTCCGTTAGTTGTCAACATTTGGATATAGCCATTATGGAGATTTCCGTGATCAGAATAACTTTCCAAAACAGTATTAAAATCAGCATTACCGAATATTTTTTGAATAAGTGTGGCTTCCTTAAACATTTTAATGCCAATTTGAGCAAGTTCGTTTCGACCCGAGTCAGTTCCTTCTTTAAAAACAATATTCGTTACAAAAAAACTTAGCTGGGGAAAGATACAGATCGACAAACCTAATGCGAACAGAAACAGAAGTAACGTCGTTCTTAAAGATTTCTTAGCAAAATATATCATATACGCTATTAGCATTACACCAAATGCAATTATAGAAGTTCTGGAAAATGTAAGCACTAAATTCAAAGCAAAAACTAAAAGACCAATTATATAAAGAGTTTTTCGCCACGAAGGAATAAATTCACTCAATTCCATACAAATAAAAATTGACATTATTCCAAAAGAAAGATACATTCCATATTCTAGGTTACTCATAAGAAAAGAACAAAGTTCATTGCCATAAGCAGAGGAAATAGTAAACGCTGAGGCAAACTGATCCCTACAAAAAACAACTGCATAAATCACTATGTATGATACAACCATAATTACCCAGTGCATCAGACTTATGAGTTGCTTTTTATTTATCTGTGCATTCCACCCAACTGAATATATAATAAAATATAAAAACACCGGATAAAGATAGTATAAGATAGTATTGAATGATATTCCACTTGAGGAAAACAAAGTAACTAAGGCACATGAACCTAAAAACAGAGTACACATCAATGGATAAAGCTTCAGCCGTTGAGTATTAAAACAAAAATACACAACCATAAGCATAATCAATCCAGCTTTGATTAATGTGTCTACAGCACCTCGATTACCTACAGAACGGACATTCTGCCACGCCAGAAGAACAAACCAGTAGACAAACAGAACAATATGAACTTTATCCAAATTATTTTGCTTCATCATTTTGAGTCCCCATACTTTTGATAAACTTTTTTATAGAAAAAAACATAATCGATAGTGTAAAAGAAGCAAACCAAAAAAGTGCTATTGTTCCGAACGAAATTTCTTTTCGAGAAATAACAACAGCAAAAACTAAACCATGTATAAGATATAATTCATTGGATAACACTCCTATCCAATGGGCAATTTCAAATAAAAAACCTGGAAGGTATTTGCATATAATGTGAACCAATACTATCAAAAACGCCATAAGACCAACTACCTGTAATAATTCTACAATATTAAAAATCAATTCATTGGCGTTTCTAATAAAAGTTGTTTGTTTCAGCAAAAGCAATCCGCCACCTGCAAAAAATGCAATAGTGCACACATATATCTTATTTAAATACATAGCAATGCATTTATATTGCCTACCACACAAAACACCAATCGTAAACGAAAAAACCTGTTGTTTAAACAACGTGCCTGCGAAAACAAAAATTACGATTGCTGTAACAAGTAACACTGTGCATTTTAACCAAAATTTTTCTTTAGAAACAAGAGAAGCAATATAAAAGATTATATAGTATAAAAACAGACATTGCATATACCATCCGTAAGGATGCAACGGCTTGATAAGTAAAAAATCTTGTATAATTTCAGAAAATCCGTTGCCCTGTATCTTATCGCTGATACTAAAAAAGCAATTTATAACCTCGATTAAAGCATATGGCAAATAAGCTGTAGTAATACGTTTTTTCCAATAACCTTTTAGCCCCTTCTTATTGTAAGAGGATTCAAGACCAAAACCTGAAGCAAACAAAAAAACTGCAACACCAAGCGATCCTAATGGATTTAGATATCTTATACCAAACACATTACCTAAATGTGCCAACATAATTATAGAAATTGAAACACCTTTACAGATCGTTACAACATCAAAAGACAAAGGTGTTAATAAATCTCGTTTTTTTCTTTTATTCAAAACTTCCACAATTGCTGAAGCAAGCAAGTAACTTACAGCAAAAATCGTTAATGTAAAAAATAAATATTTCATTTCAAACACCTTAATACATCAGTGACATTTAGGATACCAATTCATTACCTGGTAGCCTTCGTTCCCGCTTTTCATCCAACTGAGCTTTTCAAAAAAAGTTAAGCCTCCGTCTTTGAGTGTACGTAAAGCAAAATATAGCATCCATATATATTTTGTTTTAGGATGAAGTGCTTGATAAAAAGCACCCTTTCCGTAATAAAACTTTTCGTCTGCACCTGTAAACCAAGTTGAATTTTCAAAATCAATCTTTCCGATAGTTTCCTTAGAAACGTAGAAAGTTAAGCCCTTTTTCCTTGCGTCTGTAAGCCACATGCTGTCTTCGCCTGAAGGAAATATACATCCACCGCCAAAGAGCGTAGTAAACCACACATTTGCTTTACGGATCGAATTGAGCCTTACAGCTATTCTTACTCCGCCCCATGGCATTTTGCAGAAGCGACTGCACTTTTTTGTTTCGTTATATTTAATCTGCTTACGTTCTGAATCTGTATCAAGGTGAAATATGATAATATCCGCATCGGGATGAGCATCAAACTCCGCAAGCACTCTTTCTTCAACATCATCGTTATAAGTTACGTCATCATCGGCAAAAAGACAGATTTCGCCTTTTGCATAAGTAAGTGCAAGGTTACGGTTAATGCCTACTCCCCTTGTGTCTGTAGTAATCATACGTGCAAGATGACCGTCAAACTCTTTTTCTTCAAAACAAGTTCTGTCATCCTGATTAGCAAAAACAACATCAGAATGAATATTCATCTGTTCAATTTTAGAAAAGTCTTTCTGGTGCATCGTAACGCACAAAATTTCAAACCTTGACATTAAACATTCCCCAAATACTCGGTATAATTTTTTTCTGTATCAAAAACATATGCATGAACAGCAGCCTTACGCTGTTCTTCACTCGGGAGTTTCATGTAGTCACCGTAACGGTATTCGAGATATTCCTTAATCTTTTCTGAACCAAAAAGATTTGTATCTTCAAACGGAATATCTATCGGCTTTTCAAAAAAGGTTTTATCGAACAATCCGTTTCTGAATTTTGCCGGAGTTATCCAATAGCAATATTTATAATTATCTTTTCGGTTGTCATATCTGTAAATATGACTGTATGCAATTCGTGCAATAAGTTTACAAGGCATAAACTTAAGTGATTTTAAAACAACTTCCTGTGACTTAGATTTCGGATTCCAGTTTCTTTGAGACAAGCCGTAAAGTGTTACGAACTTAGATTCATAGTAGACTATTTTCTGAATAAATTTATTTTCCGGAACCTTGTGAAGAATCATTATATCAACATAGATACCGTGGTGCATATCTTTACGGTCCTTGAAATTCTCTTCAATAAATGTAGTACCATTCATACGGATTTTCGCGTATTCAAGATAGTTTTTATCGGTTCGCCATTCTTGAAGTATAAACTGCTCACTGTTTGAGTTTTCAAAAACTGTTTTGAATTTTTTATATTGGTCGGGAGTCATAAATATATCCAGATCATCGTCCCAAGGAATAAATCCTCCGTGGCGGACCGCACCGAGTGCTGTACCACCCATAATATAATAAACAATACCTTGTTCGCGGCACAGTTTATCAATAAATTTCATTGTTTCAAGAATTTTATCCTGCACCATTCGAACGGATTGTTCAGACATTATCATTGAGCACCTCTTTATAAACATTTAATGTATTTTCAGCCATTTTAGTTGCAGTAAGTGATGCCTTAGCAAAATCATAAGCAGCTTGAGTTAGATTTTGATATTCAAGCACATTTTTGTTAACTATATTTCTTATAACCTTCACCATGTCTTCCGGATCAGTTGCACTAATCGGCACACCGTATTTCATATCCTCATATCCGGCAGTCTTAGTTCTGACAACAGGAACTTTCATGAAAGCAGCCTCAACAACACTTAGCGGAAATCCCTCTTTAAAACTTGGCAAAAACAAATAATCAGCAATTCCCAATATTTTACGTGTATTAACCCAACCAATGAAACTAAAGTAATTTTGAAGATTGTAACGTTTGATCAACTCGATTATTTCATTGTAATAAGGACCTTTTGGTTCGCCCGAACAAACAATTCGAATTTTTTCTTTTTCACATTCTTCCAACCTATTAACCGCCTCAACAACTAAACGATGGTTTTTAACCGGATCAATTCGCGAATGCATTACAATAACAATCTTATCTTCTGGAATATTCCATTCATTTTTCACCATATTTACTTCATTTTTTTGCATCGGCAACAATGCTCTTTCGTCCACTCCGTTAAGAACGGTCACCACTTTTTCAGAAGAAATTTTCAAATCATCGACCAACGAATTACTAACATCTGTTGAAACGCCAATGGCTTTTGCACCAATAAAAGTAAATTTTCGGTGAACTATATCATGTGGAATATTAGCTAAATGTAATGTATATACATAAGGAATCTTATAAACTAAATTATACAGGAATATATATACAGAAGCCACTCTATGATGGCAGTGAACAATGTCAATATTGTTTTCATTTATAATCTTATGTAGTTTAATTATGCTTTTAACTACACCTACAGGGTTCTTTAGTTGGGTATAAATTTTTATAAATTTCACATTATCATTTGACAAAACTATATCCTGGGTTCCTGATACAACAATAACATTATGCCCAAGACGTTGCAAAGAATCCGAAAGCAAATCAATATGATTTCCTACTCCTGTCTTTGCTAAAATGCGTGAAAAAAGCATTATATTCACAATCTCACCTAAACCTTTTTAGCTAAAAAATAATACTTGCTCATTAACTTGTTGCAAAACGGGATTTTAATTAAAATCTTTGCAACAAATTTTAAAACTTTAAATATAAAAGTTTTCGTTATATAAACAACAACAGACTCTGTCCAACGATGTGGGTGAATGCTGATAATATTGCCCTTAGTCTTGTCTAATGCCTCTGATAAATAATCAAGATTTTTATAAGGGATGTTTTTATCATCAGTATTGACAATATCGTTATTTATCGGGTCATAGATAAGCTTGAACATTCGTCCCGCATCTGAGAAATACAGATAATCTGTCGGGATTTTCTCTTTAAAATTAACCATTATATCCGAAATTTCCGGATATAATTCACTCACCTTTTCATTTCTGAAAAAGTCACGGTTTGAGTGATATCCCACACGTTCAACAATCGGATTGCCGTGCTGACAAACAGTTATAATATTAAATCCGTTATCCTCAAACAACCTTTTGTTTTTTTCAAACTCTTCGGTTGCTTTTTCAAAATCACCTTTGCAAGCATCAAGTACATCGTAATGATACGATATTTCATGGCCCATTTGCTGTATTTTTTTCAGCAATTCGACATTATTGTTACTTTCAAGCAGATAAGCCTGAACATAATACGAACCTCTGTGACCGTACTGCTTTTCTATCTGAGCAATCCTAAAGGCATGTGAAACATCGGTTTCGACATCGTGCTTTAAAACGATGTAGTTACCTGAATCTGATTTAACTTCACATGCAGGAATGCTTATAAAACCTTTTTCTTTTAACGTTGAGCAAAACTCAGCCCACTTTTTGTATACAAAAATCATTCTTTATTAAGCCTCTCGCGCAGAATAGTTGACGAAATTCCATCTGTATGTGAAAGATAAACCACAGTACAGCCCTCTGTTGCGAACTCTTTTTCGTAATTATCCCAAGCAGGTGTACCCTGCCAATCAGATCCGACAAAAACAGCATCAACGTTGTACTTCTTTACGGCTGAAAGCTTATCCATATCATTCTGTAAAACTACCTTATCAACATACTTGATAGAATCAACAATCTCAACTCGTTCTTCTTCGCAGATAATGGGTTTCTTGTTTTTTCTCTTTATACAGAGTTCATCAGTTGTAACTCCGACAATAAGATACTCACACTGTTCTTTTGCTCTTTTAATTATATTGAGATGCCCGATATGAAACATATCGTATACGCCTGTTGTGTAGCCTATTTTGTACTTCTTTTCAGCCATAATCAAACCGTCTTTCTGGCAAAATTTTTAAACACCCAACTGCGGAGTTTATTAGGTAATAAAACCTGGACAACAAATCTTTCACCAACATTTACAGCAAATCTGCCCAAGCCGATAATTTTATTATCCAACATAAATTTCTGCAATTTTGCTTCACTCATAAAATACTTTGTTCCGCCACGTCGCTGATACATTTCCTTGCCGATACGAACATTAACAAGATAATCCGGCAAATTGGCAAATTTTGCACCATCAAGAAATAGGCGAAGCCACAAATATGTATCCTCTTCGCAGTACCAATCAATGTATCCGCCGACGCTGTCAACACGGCTTTTTTTGAACATAACCGTGACCTGATTCATCGGGCAGCGTTTCTTCATATCTTCTTTTATTGATGCATCATCAGATTTGACAACACGTGCTTCGACAATATTATCCGGTGTACCGACAAATTCGGTGATGTTTCCGCCTACAATAGTAAGCTTGGAATCGCTTTCAAACATTGCAAGTTGCTTTTCGAATCTGTCCTCTGCACTGATATCATCCGCATCCATTAAAGCCACAAGCTCGTTTGAACAGTTGTTCAGACCGACTCGACGAGCTTCTCCGTGTCCCTTATTTTCAGGCAAACGGATAACTTTGAATATTGAATTTTGCTCAAAAGGGTTAATTACATCATCAAGCTCCTGCGGAACAGGACCATCAACAACAAGAACTACTTCATCGGGTTTTCTTGTCTGATTAAGGATACTGTCAACCGCTGTTCTGAACCATTCCGGATTATCCTTGCCGTAAACACACATGGATACAGAAAATTTTGTATCAGGCATCATCATACCTCCAGGAGATCTTTTGCTTCTTTCTGGCGAAGTTCATATTCTTCGTTTGTCACTTCACCTTTTTGCAGCAGATAGTCACCAAAGTCAAGGTCGCTTGCCGTTCCTTCTCGTACTGTATCTGCTCTTTCAAAAACTTTTATTACTGTTTTGAAAACAATCTTTGCATCATTCAAAAACGTTATTCCGTTTTCTATGTACTCAATATCATACTCAAATTTCTTTTCCCAGCTGATATTGTTTCTTCCGTTAACCTGAGCCCAACCTGTTAATCCGGGCATTACACTGTGACGTACCCTCTGCTTCGGCGTCATAAACACCATATCGCGTACCAACTGCGGTCTGGGACCTACAATTGACATATCACCTTTGAGAATATTTATAAGTTCAGGTAATTCATCCATTGACGTTGCACGAAGAAACCTTCCGTACCTTGTAAGACGCTTGTCATCAGGTAAAAGCTTTCCGTCAGCATCTTTTTTATTGGTCATTGAACGGAATTTTATTAACTTGAAAATCTTTTCGTTCTTTCCCGGTCTTGGTTGTGTGAAGAACGGATTGCCTCTCAT
Source organism: Clostridia bacterium (assembly GCA_017380575.1). GTDB lineage: Bacteria > Bacillota > Clostridia > Oscillospirales > Acutalibacteraceae > CAG-488. The sequence continues at coordinate 92,494 of JAFODS010000028.1, forward strand.
CTGAACAGCACCGATAATTATAAGCACCAACATCAATGGTGAAAGTATCACCAAGGCTATCAGAGAAAGTAAAAAATCTATTGTTCTTTTAAAAAACTTTTGGTACATACCTAAAAACCTCAATCGAAGCAACTTCTCACGATTTCAATAATAGCATTCTGCTCATCTGCCGTCATTTTTATATCGCTGGGCAAACACAAGCCACGCTCAAAAATATCCATACTTACATCAAAAATTCCACCTTTGATGTAAGCGTTTGTTTTAGCTCTTAATGAACCGCTTTTTGTTACGAACTCATGCATACGGTACATCGGCTGCATATGCATCGGCTTCCACAGCGGTCTGCCTTCTGCATTGTAGCTTGCAAGCTTTTCAAGAATTTCTGTCGGACAAGTCTTGCCTTTCTCCTTAACATAGAGGGCATTGGAATCGTCCCTTACCTGACGGCACATATAATCCTTATCGATAATCATAGCCGAAAGCCAATAGTTAGGCTCAGTTTCATCAACTATAGGATTCATTTTTACAGGAAGATCTTTGAATCCTTCTCGATAACGCTCATAAAGCATTTTTTTACGTTCAATATGTTCTTCGAGGTACTTGTACTGACCGCGGATAACACCTGCAACAACATTGCTCATACGGTAGTTATATCCAACCTCTTCGTGCTGATACCACGGTGCATTCTCCCTTGCCTGTGTTGACCATTTGCTTGCCTTGTTTGCAACTTCCTTGTCATCAGTAAGAAGACATCCGCCTGCCGAACCCGTAATGATTTTATTTCCGTTATAGCTTATTGCGGAATAATCACCGAACGAGCCGCACTGTCTGCCGACAACTGTTGCACCCATAGCTTCGGCAGCATCTTCAATGAGAAGTGCACCGTGCTTTTCACAGATTTCTTTGATTTTATCAATTCTTCCCGGGAAGCCGTAAAGCTCAGCATAAACAACAAGCTTGACATCCGGATAAAGTTCAAATGCTTTTTCAAGAGCAACGGGATCCATATTCCATGAATCCTCTTCAGTGTCAATAAAAACAGGGATACCGCCTTCATAAACAACCGGATTAAGTGTTGCTGCAAAAGTCATATCGGAGCAGAAAACACGCCTGTTTTCGAGTGCACCGTGGCTGATTGCAGGTCTGCCGTAAAGTCTTTCACCTGCAGCCTTAACCGTGAGGTGGAGTGCTGCAGTACACGACGAAAGACCTACCGCGTATTTCTTTTCAGCCTTTTGAGCTGCTATACGTTCAACCTCGTTGATGTTTGCACCAACTGTAGACATCCAGTTTGTTTCATAGGCTTCTTTCATATATTCAAGCTCTTCTCCGTGCATTGTCGGAGTAGCCAGCCATATTTTCTTACTGAATCTTTCCAAAACCAAATCCCTCTTTTTGTAAAGTTTCTTATAAAAAATCTTATATTAATGATTATTTTAAACCTAATTTATCTAGCAAATTATGGTCATAATCACTTTTTGATACCGTTTCAAGTCTGTTGACATACGTATTCTTAAAACCCTTCTTTTTGCCGAACAAAAGTGAAAAAATCCTGTGAAACTCATAAAATGGTGTCAGAAACGGACACTTTTCAAGTATCGGATAATCTCTTTTTAAATATCTGTACGGAACAAAAAGTCGGGAAATCATATATCTTACCTTGCTGCCGGAGCGTTGGTTTACTGACTCGGCTCTTGTTTTTGCTGAGCCGAAAATTCCGCCTTCAAGAATATATTTTTCCATCTGCAATGTTGTTTCGTCGTGTTCATCATCGCAGAACCACACACGGCTGAGTTTTCTTGCACTTTCGGCAAAAGTTAAAAGTTTACCCCTTTTCAGAGTTTTATTTATTTCGGCGGTATATCCGCACTTGTTATCTATAAGCATCAGGTCGATGAACGGACGCAATCCGCATCCGCCGAGTCTGAAATGCTTTGCCATATGAAGAATATGATAGTAATAAAAAATCTCATCACTGAGCTTATATCTGTAATCCGAACCATCGCAAGGCTCTGCTTTTTTCCAGACATCCTTAAGAACGGACGAATAAAGCGGCGATTTTTTATTGGCAAGTAATTTATAATGAAGTTCGATAACTGTTTTATTAGCTGAAACAAAAACAATATCGTGTTTACTTTCACCTTTTTTTGAATAATCTTTAATGCTAAAAATTGCCTCCGAAGCCTTCTTCAGATCTTTTTCTTTAACAAGAATATCAATATCACAGCTTGTTCTCATCCAAGGTTGAGGATACAGGTTGCGTATTTCAGCACCTTTCAGAGGGATATACGGAATACCTTTTTCCTCTAACACTGAACAAACCTCGTTTAAAGATTCATTCAACTTTTCCTGTTCAAAAACAGCTTTATAAAACTCGTTCATAAACTGACCTTGCTGAGGACAGTTTGCAAAATAGCCGTTGTTATTCAGTGCTGAAGCTATAAGATGTGCAACGTTATGCTTATAAGACATTAAAAGCAACTCAACAAAATCTTTTTCGGTTAACAAAGCATTATCTGACAAACAAAGTTCCTGTTGAAAAACTTCGTGTTTTATGAGATTCATTAAAATTTTGTCGGTTTGCTCCATAATGTTTCTCCGGTTATCTTTTGTTTTTTATTCTTCTTACCTTAAACCACAAACGCATAAAAAGAGGACGAATCGGTGTAAGAAACTCCCATATAAATACAAGTGTTTTCCAATAAACCGACTCAGGGCTTTTCTGTTTACCCTTTCGTTCAATTTCACTGACACAGGCAACCACCTGAGATTTTTCAATCTTTTCACACTTCGTTTGTGCATCACCGCAAAGAAGCATTGAACCGTCTGAATTGATCTTTTTAATTCTGTGTAAAACGAGTGAGCCGTTTATTCTTTTAAAAAGAATAATACTTCCGGTTCTTAAGTCGTTTTCCGTATGTTTCCTGAGATAGACCATATCACGTCTGCTTATAAGAAAAGGATTCATGCTGCTTCCCGAAACACAGAGAGGTACAGTTGCACCTTCGGCAATTAAATTTTCAATTGAATCTGAAATCTCTTCTACCGAACAGTTCAACTTTTCCATAATTCACCTAAAAATTTCATTGTATGTCAATCTTACAGCCTCTTCGTCAGGTCTGCATTCAAGAAGAAAAACAGGAACTTTTTTTAAAAGACTGTCAAAAGTATCCAGAGTCTTATTAAGACAATCTTTATCCCAATGAGGCAAAAAGATATGTGGCATAAGATACTCTGTTGCAGTTTCATTAAGCTTTGTTATATGGTTTTCGGCAGATTGCATTAAAACAACAATCGCACTTAGCGGTGCTTTTTTGTTAAGACAATACTCTGATGATCCCTTCCAAGGAAGACCGTAAGCAAAAAAGGTTCCGTCTGTTTCACGTACAAAAGCTTTGTCACCGTTTACGATTTCAGCACCGAGGAAGTTCCTCCAGAGTTCGGCCTGAGTTGTCTTTCCGACACCGGAATAGCCTGTAAAAAGAATTCCTTTTACGTTAAGCGTTACAAACGAAGAATGTGTAAGCAAAGCGTTGAAAGAAGAAAATCGCGAACAGATTGCCGCAAGCGGTAAAGCAAAATCTTTGTCGTATTCCGGATGGTAATACGAAACGACCTCACTCCAATCGTTATTTGCAAAAAGAATATCGCCGTTTTTACCTCTTAACAGATGTTCCGGTTTTTCCAAAGCATACTGTACAGAATGACATTCCAGCATTTTATCTTCAAATTTAATTCTTATTACCGAATCTTTTTCGCAAGTTAAAAACTCTTCTGCGAAACTACAGTTTTCTTTCTGCCAGTCAACTGACAGGTCTGCAATTTTTATCATACGTTCTGTGAACTACTGAAGCAAAAGAAATAAGCTTCAAATGCACCTTGCTCTTTAACCTTTGTCATAAGGTCATTGTAATAATGGACGAAATCTGTACCAGGAAGATTCTGAGATACTGCAAGCCTACCTGTGTACAACTCTCGGCAACCGTCCTGAAGGTTTTTAAACTGGATAACAGCCATACCGCCAATCACATCATCACCGACCGAAGCAGCGATGCTTTCATTAAGATTGAGAGCGATAAGCTTACTTTCCGGAGCTACATATTTTTTCTTCATAATTCTGTCTCCTTCTTTTTTATGTCATATAACTGTTTAAGTTGTTTTGCTATATTGCAGAAGTCCTCGTCAATTTTTTCAGGGTGTCCGCTTTCTGCACAAAGCACTGCGGGACAACGCTGACAAAATTCTTTCCATTCGCAATCCGAACACTCTTTTGGATTTTTTATTTTTTCAAGCTGAGTGTACAGGTTTTTGAAATCGTTACTGATATTCCCTGAATAATCTACACAAGGTTCGTTCATAAATGAACAAAGCTGAAGCTTGCCATGCCAGGTGATATAAAGTGATTTACGGTAACTTGCACACATTGAGAAAGGCAATTCAGGAAAACGGTATTTGCTCTTCTCTAAATCTTCTAAAGTATATTCGTATGAAAAATCCGCAATACCTAATCTTGAAGTTTCTGCAGTGTTTTCTGCACCTCGTGAAGATTTCACAACAGAAACGGTATGCTGAAGCGGTACTTTCTTTTCTCGTGCAAACTGATAAATCTGCTGAAGATCATCCGCATTTTCTTTCACTATTGTTGAAGAAAGAGTAAGCGGTACACCGGCTTCTTTAATAAGGTCAATTGCCTTTGAAACACGGTCAAAACCGTCGGACACTCCGCACATTCTTCGATAAGTTTCATTGCTTGCACCGTATACAGTAACTTGCATATTGTGCGGCATTCCGTAAAGACGAAATTTTTCCATTGCAGTTTCATCAATAAGATAACCGTTGGAAAAAATTGTAATCCAGAACCCCATCTTATTAAGACGGCTGTAAATATCCCAGAAATCAGGATGAGTAAAAACCTCACCGCCGGTAAGCAGGATTTTAAGGGTCCCCATTTCGCGGAGCTTTTCAGCAATTTTAATCCACTCATCTGCAGTAAGAATTTTCCCTTGAAGTTCCGCCTGTTCTTTGTCAAGACGGACATAACACATAACGCATTTAAAATTACAGAAAGGTGTCAGTTCAAACGTTACCGAGAAAGGTGCGCAATGTTCAACCGCCCATAAATTGAGCTTCGCCAAAAATCCGTCGCCGAAGTTTTCGCAACCCAGCATTATTCCAACGCTCCCTGTTCTTTTAATGAACCAATGAATTTTTCAACATCTTCGGTTGCAACAGAAGTTTCAACATCATAATTTTCAATAAGAATTTCCGTAAGTTCTTCAACTGTCGCACCTTTTTCAAGAGCACCCCACAAAAGCTCTCCGCTTTCGCTCAGTGCAATCATTCCGTGCATCTCTGATGTCTGTGCACCAACAGGAACAGCCATTACATATTCACCTATTTTTCGGACAACAAAGCCGTTCTTTACACGATACACCATACTTCCTCCCAGAAACACTACACCTATCTTATTTTACCGATAAATTATAGCATTTTAACGCCATTAAATCAATATTTTATTGTAAAAAATAATCGTAAATTTGAACAAATTGACAAAAAACAAAGTGCATCAATTTTATATGACGCACTTAAAAATTATTTATTTGTCTGTGTAAGATTTCCGTCTTCATCTACCCTGTAAACGCGGTCACAATACTGCAGCATACTCGGCCTATGAGTTGTTATAACACACGTTCTGTTCGGGTAGGATTGCATAATATTAGCAAGAACTTTTTGCTCTGTTTCAGCGTCAAGTGCACTTGTTGCCTCGTCCATAACAAGCACAGGAGAGTTCTTAAGAATTGCTCTTGCGATTGAGATTCTCTGGATCTGTCCTTCGGAAAAATTGACGCCCTTTTCGTTTATAACCGTATGAATCCCAAGCGGTAGCTTTTCTATAAAGCTCCAGGCATCAGCCGTTTTAAGGACATAGATCAACTCATCATCGGTAGCTTCAGGATTAACCATACGCAGATTTTCCGCAATACTTCCGGCAAATACAGCATTCTCCTGCGGAACATAAGAGCAGAATCTGCGCGTACTTGCAGAAACTTCAGTTTTTCTTCCGTCTGCTACAGCCATCGTCATTCTACCCTGCTGAGGCCTGACAAGGCCTAAAATCAACCTGAGGATTGTTGTTTTACCCTCTCCCGAAGGACCTACAAGTGCAACGGTTTCTCCCGGATTCACATAGAAGGAAATATCCTTTACAACAGGAGTTTTTCCGTCTTTATAGGAGTATGTAAGATTGTCGCAATTAAGATAAACACCCTTATCGCGAGCTAACGGTTCAAGCTCTTCAACTTCAGCCGCGTTATCTGTATTTTCTTCATCAAGCTCAGTTATTTCCATAATTCTGCCTGCAGCTGTCGCAATCGAAATTGAAGTCGGCAAAAGAGAAACTATTGAAGAAAACGATGACGTGAGCTGTCCCGAAATCTGAAGGAACAGTGTCATTGTACCGTAAGTTATTGCACCCTGCCAGAGTCTCCACACTCCCCAACCGTAGCAAAGATATGAAACAGCAAGTCCTATAACAGAAAGACACATAGTCATAATGATTGAGAACTTACCGTGATCAAGACGCATTTTCCTGTAAACGAAGAGATAATCCCTGAGCTGATTCACATAACGGTTCGTTATACCAAAAGCCTTGATTGTCTGAATGTTCTGAATTGACTCGGAATAAAATGAAAGGATTTTTCCGTTCATTTCTCTGCTTTCCTTGTTATATTTACGCATCATTTTAGCCGAAATCTTTGAGGTCAAAGCCAGAAACGGTGCACTCATAAATGCAAACAAAGCCATTACCGGATCGTAATACAAAACTACTGCAAGACAGCCAACAAACTGTGTCACTCGCGTAAAAACGCTCGGGATAAAGGAAATTATGCTGCTTGAAATTGCAGAAACATCCCCTTCGATTCTGTTAAGAAGGTCGCCCGAATGGTATTTGCTTATTTCCTCCCAATCGGCATACACAACGTGTTCATACACATTGCTGCGGATTTCGTTGCTTATTTTAGAACCAACCACAGTCGCAACCCTTGACGTTGCCGAGGTAACGAGAATCTGCAGAAGTCCGAGACCTACAGCAAAAGCCGCACTTGAAATAATAGTCTTTTCATTGTGTGAAACAACAGAGTCAATAAGATATTTCGAAGCTACTGTTGACCCGATACCCATTAACGTACCTGAAATTCCGATAACAATATAAAGAAAAATCTGAAGGCGATAACCTGAAGCATGGCGAAAAAGCCACTTCCATTCTTTAGCCAAAGAACGGTACAACGCAGCATATTCACCCGGCTTTTTCATAGTTATCACCTCGAATCATTATATTTTTAATATTACTTTTTGCTCTTCTTTTTACCTGAATAACCGTATTTTGAAGAATAACCGTAGCGGTAGGAATATCCGTAGCGGTATCTGTTGTAGTATCCGCCATATCTGTAATATCCGCCGTATCCGCCAATTCCTCCTGCAGCACCGTTAAGAATACAGCCAAGGAACTCTGCATCAGTTTCAAGCATGGAATTGATACCTGCGCGGATAGTCTTCTGAATAACAGCATCTTCTCTGATTACATAAATAATTGAGTCGACCATCTGTGCAACCATTGTTGCATCCGAAATAATTCCGCAAGGAGGCGTATCAACCAATATCAGATCATAGTCCGCTTTAAGAACCTCTAATTTTTTCTTAATCTCTTCCGTACGAAGTATTTTCTGAACGCTTTCAACCTTCGGTTTGAATGAAAGCAAATAAAAACCGAGAGAGTCAATAAGATCTATGCGGTAATATTTATTATCTTCAACTTTTGTTTTAACGGTTACATCTTCACCCAACAGGTGTTGAATTCCTGAGTCTCGCAAATCCGCATCTATTATTAAAACTCTCTTTTCATTTTTCGCAAAAATAGATGCAAGATTAACGGAGAACAATGTTTTACCTTCAGACGGGGCAGTACTGGTAACCATAATTGAATTTTTATTTTCATCAATCAGACCTTGAACTGTACCTCGGATCAATCGCAAAGACTCCATAAACTCGTTTCCGACAAGCGGATTGGTCAGAATTATTCTTTGATCAATCTCTCTTCTGTATTTTTTAAACACAACTTGCGGCAAAACACCAAGACAATGTTGGTTGAGGACTGTACGGATATCTTCTTTAGTACGGATAGTTTTTCTGAGCAAGGCATACATTACTATCCATAAAACACCCAAAGCAAAACCAACAAGAGCAGCCTTAGCAACTGAAGACACCCAGGCTCCCGAATTTGAAGGTTTCTCAGCAACTTCAGGTTCACTGATCATTACCAATTTTGTTCTTCCTATAATGTAGTCTGCTACAAAAGAGTAATTATCAATAACAGATATCAGAGTATCATATGTAAGCTGAGCATCAGTTCCTGTAGATGTCAGCGTAACCATATTGGTTCCCTGAACACAGGTCGCATTGACTGTCGCAGGCATACTATCTACTCCAAGATCATTACATACCTTACTCTGAAGAATTTTATTATTAATTATATGGGGAAAAACTGTTTCCAGCTGGTCAGCAGTTTCTCTGTCATAGTAATATGAATATGCTGCGATACCGTTATCGCCAGTCAGTACCTGATTTTCGGTGTGAACCGTAAATGTAGCTGTCGTTTTATAAGAAGGAACAAAATGAACACGTGTTCTGTAAAACTGTATACCCGACAGAAGAACAGCAAGTGCAAGTGCTACCCAACCGAATTTTTTAATTCCTCGCAACACATCGCTTATCAGAACACCAATTTCTATGGTCATTTCTTCTTTTTCATTTTCAATCGTATTGTTCATAATACCAATCCTATTCGTTTCGGTTTAAGTTATCCAATGAATTTGTTGAAAATCCGCCATCATCCTTTGCAACTTCATCAGTCACAGACCTACCTGTTTTGGAATAAGCATAATAGTTGCTCTGACCGTGATAACCTCGTTCATCTGTACCCAACTGTCCGAACAATGTAAACGGTTTATATACGTTATTAAGTACACAACCTTCAATATTTCCTCCTGCTTCTGTAACATTAAGAATAACTTCATTGATATCCTCAACAGGAACACAGTCAGTTCGAACTACAAGAATGGTTGTATCAGCTACTTCAGAAATAGTTATCGCGTCAGCAGAAACAGAAATGGGTGGCGTATCAATTATAACAAAGTCAGCCTTTTGTTCTATCTGGTTCAAAGCATTTTTAATAATAAGGTTATTTGAAAGAACATCCGCACTTTCATGTGTTTTTTTATTGAACGCTATAGTAAGACTACTCTTTCTGTACCTGTAAAACTTAAAATTTATAAGATCCACATCCTTTGACAACACATCAGAAAAATCAGTTTCAATGTCATCGTGGAAATCAAAAATTTTGTGTATAGACGGCTTTCTGACATCAAGATCAAGGAGAACAACATTGTAACCTCTGTCGGAAAGTGCCAAAGCTATATTGGCCGCAACTGTTGATTTACCTTCATTTTCAGCTACACTGGAAATAACGAAGGTTTTTTTATTCTGATTCTTATGTAAATATTCAAATTTTGTACAAAGTTTTTGGTAATCTTCAGTAAAACGCAGACTTGAATATGCATCATTAATGAGCAATGCTCTTTTCTTACGCTTGAATCTTTCTTTCTTCGAAAGATGCGGCCGCTCATGTGACACTGTTCCGATCAGCTTAGAATCGACTTTATCAGAAAATCCCTTTTCTTCTTTAACCGTTCCGCGCAACAAAGAAAACAGCACTACCAATCCGCCTTCAAAAAGCATGGCCAAAACTATAATCTGTTTTCTGTAAACCGTAAGACGTGAATTGGAAGGGGTTGTTGCCATTGTTGGCTCTGAAACGACATCAATAATTGAATCGGTAAACACCGCTTCTGTTACTTCCGGATAAACCTCGAGTATTGATGTAAGCAATTTGAATGCCAATTCAGGTTCTTCCGCCCTTACAGCAACATTCAAAAGATTGGTAGATTCAGTCAGACTTGTTGAAATTGTTCCGTCGAATGATTCTAATCCAAGATTTTCTGCAGCTAATTTTTTGAGTGAGTTCTGCTTAAAAACATCTTTGAAAATATTTGCCATTTCTGCCGAAGCGGTAAGGCTGCTGAATGCTCCCGTTGTTCCTACCCTTGAGCGGACAACCAAGACAGCCTTACTGGTATATGTAGGTGTGTAAATACTTTTTTCAACAATCTGAATACCCATAAGTGCGATAAGAGCAATCAGAATAATAGCCCAGAAACTGCGCACAACATCCCTTACCAGGCTGTTCCATTCAAAATTAAACGATATACCTGAACTTCTGTTTTTCACTCTTTATCACTCCTCTACTACAACCGTCATAATAGAATGTCCTTCATAACCGTCTTTAGTTGAAATATAATAATGAACATTATACGTTCCGGCTTCTTCCGAATCAAAGTTTGTAGAAATCAACAACTGAATATCATCAGGCTTCATAAGCACACCGTTTACCGTAACGTCACCAAGATAATCTTCAAACTTTGGATTTTCACCCTTCTTTATGTAAATAAGGCTCTTCTTCAGCTGAATCTGCGGAGCCATTGTTTCGTTACCCTCAACATGTACGGTTACATCAAGATAAATCGTTTCGCCCATACTGTTTGACACCTGTAACGAAACAGTAAAAACACCCGCGGTATTTCTTATGTAGTCCGTTGTAACAATAGCAACTCTGTCGCTGATGTCACCATCAATGCAGTCGCGTGCACCGACAGCTCCTCTGATATCCAGTGCCTCGTCAACGCTGTAAACCAAAGCTCGTTTCATATAAAATTCCGGCTTTGTATAGTCTGTATATTTAAGTGTTCTTGTCTTTTTTACAACATGCTTGTCCGAGTCAGCAACAGCATATGTAACCGTACATACACCCGGTTCAATGAACTTTGAAACCGATTCAATACAAACCCAGTCTGTAATATCGCCGTCCTTTTTATCGTAGGCGGTAACACCCTGTAAAAGCATTTCTTTTTTGTCTTTTACACTGAGTTCAATGACTTCGCTTTCAATGGTAATTTCAGGAATAGTTGTATCCGTTGTGATTTTTTCAACAACAGAAAAGATAATGAATGCAATCAACATCAACACAAAAAGAAGAAGTGTAAGTCTTCTGAGTAATCTGACCATAATATCACCGTATTTCTATATTTTTTATAACCTTAAAAGGATTTTCCGAGAATAATACATCGGCATATTCATACGAATATTTCCCGCAAACAATTTCATGTGCCTCAGACATATCGGGAGTTCTGGTATACTGACTGTGAGCATCGCTTGCAACAAAGTCTGCAAGTTCGTTTTCAAGTATGTATTCCGAAACTAATTTAGGATATCTTCCGAAAGCACCGATTATACTTTGAGCATTAAGCTGAATTAAGGCTCCGTATTTTTTCAGTTTCAAAATTGAAGCACTGTTTTCGAAAGCAAAAGCATATCTTTCAGGATGGGCAACTATCGGAACATATCCGAACGAGGTCAATTCTTTCACTGCGGAATAAGCTTCAGCTTCCTGAGTTTTAAAATCGAATTCAAGCAGAACATATCTTGATTTGTTAAGAGTTATCAGGCCACCGCTTCTTAACTTAGACAAAACATCTCCGTGACAAAAAATTTCCTGACCAGGATAAATTTTTATATCGATTCCCCGCTTTGAAAATTCCGTATTAAGTGTTTGGATTTTTTCATCAAACAAATCTGTCCAATAATTTTCAAAAACACCCGGGATGTTGCTGTGCGGTGTTGCAATTATAGCTTTTATGCCTGTTTTTGCTGCAAGGGAAGACATTTCGACGGAATCGACTATACTACCCGACCCATCGTCAACATACGGTATTATATGACAATGAATATCGTACATTGTTTCACCCGCCTCACTAATTTCAAAAAACAAACACTTCCACTAATATTCAAATAATTATAGCATAGCGTGCAAAAAAAAACAATAACAAATTAATCATAAAAAATCCCCGCCTGAGGCAGGGATTGAACATTATCTGGCTTGATCATCTCCGAGGAGAAGTTTATATGTTTCCAAAACACATTTAAGGTCGATTAAGAAAGATTGTTTTTCAATGTATTCAACATCCCACGCAACCTTCTCTTCAGGCTTCAGCTCATAACCGCCGTTAATCTGTGCCCAACCTGTAAGACCAGGTTTCACATAAAGTCTGTGCTTAAAACCGACAATATAAGACTCAAATTCGTCGTAGAAGAACTGACGTTCAGGACGCGGACCTACAACACTCATATCACCTTTCAGGATGTTCCAGAACTGCGGAATTTCGTCAAGGTGAGTTTTTCTGAGAATTGCACCAATCTTCGTCACTCGATCATCGTCTTTTTTTGCCCAGACTGCACCGTCTTTTTCGGCATCGGTAATCATTGTACGGAATTTGTAAATATCAAATTCTTCACCGTTTTTACCAAGACGTTTCTGTGAATAAATAACAGGACCTTTAGAAGTTGCTAAAATACAAACCGCAATAATAATTGAAGGAATCAGGAAAACGAGAATAGCGATCACAGAGCAAACGATATCGAAAAAACGCTTTCCAAAAAGGAAAAATTTTCCACCGTTTACCCTGACAGGCTCTTTCACCACGAACTTTCTTGTACCGTCAAATTCCTTGACGGATAAGTGAGTTTTCACAACTTCGTGCTGATTTTCAGAAATAACAATATCAAGTTTTTCTTTTACTGTTACTCCCATAAAATCCCCTTACAACAAATTCTCCAAAGATTATAACACTAAAAAAAATAATAATCAACCACCAAATTATACAATTTCGTTGCCGTTTTTTACACATATAAACAAAAGCTTCCCGTATTCAGCAACGCTGAATACAAGAAGCTTTTTTTAATTTCGATATTGCAAAAAACATACCGTAAAACTGCAATCTGTTTTTTAATTTTTTAATATTATTTTTCAGAATTTATGAAACATATTGCACTTATAAAGAGCTTCACAATCACAGAAACAGTAAGAACAGTACTCAGCACGTTTGCAATAACAATCAGTTTTCTGTCTGCCTCTGCCATCTTTAAAAAAGTTTTTGCTGTAAGTGCTGTGTTATTTTTCATCGGTCACCCTCCCGCCTGTCAGCAGAATTCCGTGAGCGATTGAAGGTATACTTTCTCCCTGAAACGGCGAAATTGCCGAAAGCAAGGCACCTGTTGCAACAACCAACACCTTTCTAAGCTTACCGTTTTTAAGTTCATTCAGTATTTTTGTGCATAAAACCGTTCCGCAACAAGCACAACCGCTTCCACCAGCATGAACATCCTGTTCATCAAGATAATATATCATAAGACCTGCATCGTTATGAACGTTTCGGATATTTATTGAATATTCGGTTTCAAGCAATTCGTAGAGCAAGGCTGTGCCTACCTTGCCAAGATCACCTGTCATAATCAAATCGTACTCTTCCGGTGTTGTATTTGTATCTTCAAGAAAATCCGCTATGGTCTGTGCCGCAGCAGGTGCCATAGCCGCGCCCATATTGGCAGCATCTGTTACACCTTTATCGACAATGCGACCGATAATTGCTTTTTCGATTTTGGGATAAGCATCGTTTTTCTCATTACTGACCAGAGCCGATGCGGCACCCGTTACCGTCCACTGAGCTGTAGGTGTTCGTTGTCCGCCATATTCAAGAGGCTGACGGAATTGCTTTTCAGCCGAGCAGAAATGCGATGAGGTTGAAGAAATTGCCCTTTTGAAAACACCTGAATTCACACCGATAGCGGCATTGATCATCGAAAGAACAGATGTTGAGCAGGCTCCGTAAACTCCGCTGAAAGGGATATTATAATTTCTTATACCGAAGCCTGTACCGCTGCATTGATTGAGAAGGTCACCTGCAAAAATGGCATCAACATCTTCATCTTTTACACCTGCTTTATCAAGAAGTATTCCTATTGCAGTTTTCTGTAGTTCACTTTCTGCCTGCTCCCAGGTGTCCTTACCGTCGGTTGCATCGCTGATTATCATATCAAAAAGATTTCCTAACGGACCCTCATTCTCTTTCTGACCCGCTACAGCCGACCATTCAACTACAGACGGCTTGTTTTCAAACTCAATTGTATATCTCCCCTGCCTCACGTCATCACCTTCTGCACAATGTAATATACAAGACCGAACACTGTTGATGCAAAAATACCGTAAGCAATAACCGGACCCGAAACTTTAAAAATATTAGCTCCCGTACCCATAACAAAGCCTTCACTCTTATGCTCAAGTGCAGGTGCAACAACTGAATTGGCAAAGCCTGTGATCGGAACAACAGTCCCTGCACCCGCGTGTTTTGCAATTTTATCAAATATTCCGATACCTGTAAGAATTGCTGCAATAACAATCAGGGTTACGGACACCATTGTACGCGTTTCTACGGTATCCATACCGAACATACCGTACAGTTTGAACAAAAGCTCCCCTAAGCAGCATATAGCACCGCCAACACCGAATGCCCACAGACAGTTTTTAAGCACCGGTGACGGTGGCGAAGCTTTTTTCACCATTTCATCATATTTTTTATTTGAAATATCCATTTCATCAACTCGCTTTCAGGTTTATTATCTGCAAACTGATTGATAAAATGCAAAAACCAACCTCTTCCGAAGTTGGTTTTTGATTAAAACATCATATTTTCAATAAAAAGCTGTGAAAAATCATTTATTGAGGATAAATCGACATATTCTGAATTTTTAAGTATCGAAGCCGTTTTGTCTGTTCCGCAGGCATATCCGACTGTTCCGAGCAAGCTGCTGTTGTTAATAGCCTTGCATTTATTTTCTAAGTCCTTCGGAATAAGACCTGTTTTTACAGCATTCTGTATATTGATTTTTGCGGAAAAGCCACCCGAAACACAGACTTTTTCAACATCATTATGTGTAATTTTTTTATATTTCAAAAGCGTTTCAATCGCTGAATATACGGCTGATTTTGCAAGCTGATACTGTCTTACATCTGCCTGCGAAATCGAAACACCGTCAGCAATTTCAATTTCTTCATTTTCCATATATCCTGTTTCGTCGATTTCACAACCAAGCAATTCAGCAATAACATCAACAAGACCTGTACCGCAGATTCCTTTCGGAACAACATTTCCGACTGTTTTGTATCCCGACTTTGAATATGCATATATTGCACCGTCGGATGCACTCATTCCGCACGAAATATTTGCTCCTTCAAAGCAAGGACCTGCCGCTGCGGAAGTGCAGACAACTTCACTTTCTGTAAAAAGTGCAATTTCTGCATTTGTGCCGAGGTCTATGAGCATATTGTATTTTCCTTTTTCAGGATATTCGATACAATTAAGACCCGCAACAATATCTGCACCGACAAATGCTGAAATACAAGGGAGCGACTCTACCCTTCCAACTCCTTTAAGACCGATTTCAACACCTTCAAACGTCTGCTTTTCAAGAAAAACAGGAGTATAAGGAGCGACACCTATTCCCGACGGATCAACATTCCAAAACAAATGAAGCATCGTTGTATTACCCGAAACGAAGAGCGGAAGTTCTTTTTCACAGCCCAAAGAAGCAATCATTGAGTTGATTTCATCAATAAGGATTCTATGGAGTTCCGTATGTGAAGATTTACGGCAATATTCAATTCTTGATATCACATCTGCTCCGTACATTTTCTGAGGGTTAGTACGTGTTACTGTATTAATTACTTCATTATTATCAAGAGAAATGAGTGCAAGCGCAAGAGTTGTTGTACCTATATCGAGGGCAAAACACATATTTCCCATTTCAGATTTAGCGGTAGTGATTCCTGTTTCAGAAAAAATTTCAGCTTTTTCCGGTATAGTAACCTCAATATCAGCGGTTACGGTGTACTGACAGGAAAGCTCAGGTTTGCCGTCGACAAGTACCGTGCATTTTTTACAAATTCCTTTTCCTGCACAAGGATGGTCAACAAATATGCCGTTTTTAATGAGAATATCAGAAAGCCTTTCGCCTTTTTCAGCGTGTAGTATTTCATTTTTTAAAATTATTTCCGGCATAGTTTCCCTCCTTTACGTCTGATAAATAAAAATTTAATCAAGCAATTCTATAAGCTTATCAAGAAATGCTTCTTCGCCCCATGTGTTGACTTTGAAAAACATTGCCTGGCTACCGCCCGAAGTAATTGCAGAAAGATTAATCGGTCCGTCACCGTTCTGAAACAGAGTAACATTCATACTTACACGGTTTCCGCCCGCATAGCTGTAACGTTCAAAAACGCGTACACTGCACCTTGCATCACCGTCGCAAAAATCGCTTGAATCTTCAAGTGAAGCAGAAACATTACCGCCTAAAATTCCGTTCTCAATTGTTTTTAATAACTGTTCAAAATCACCGTTAACTGCCTGCTCAAATTTTGCCATTGTTATTACTCCCTTTCAAATGTGTTTTTTACTTATCAGACAGGAAATGAACCCTTCACTGCTGATTTAATTCTATTATACCATATACTCATATAAAAAAACAACTCCGCACGAAGCGGAGCTGTACAAATTTATCTGATACCGTAATTTTCGATAATATAGTCCATATCCTTATCGCCTCTGCCTGAGAGGTTGATAAGAACTGAGCCGTGATCCATTCTTTCTGCAAGCTTCATACCGTATGCAACAGCGTGTGAGCTTTCGATTGCAGGAATAATACCTTCAAGACGTGAGAGCTTGAAAAATGCATCAATTGTTTCATCGTCATTGATAACATCATACTTTACTCTGCCGATTTCCTGAAGGAAAGCATGTTCAGGACCTGAAGACGGATAATCAAGTCCGCTTGCAACAGAATAAACCGGTGCAGGCTCGCCGTTTTCATCCTTGAGCATAATGCTGTTGAAACCGTGCATAATGCCCTCTGTGCCGTACTTAAGGCTTGCGGCATGGTCACCGAGCTTTTCTCCTCTGCCGAGTGGTTCGATACCGTAAATATCAACAGGGTCATTAAGGAAGCCCGCAAAAAGACCTGCCGCATTGCTGCCACCGCCGACACAAGCTACGATTGCATTCGGAAGATGACCTGTCATTTCGATAAACTGTTCTCTTGCTTCGATACCTACAACGCTTTGGAAATCACGTACCATCATCGGGAACGGATGAGGTCCGAGAACTGAACCGATACAGTAAATTGCATCGTTATATTCCTTGCTGTATGCATCAAATGCCGCGTCAACAGCCTCTTTGAGTGTCTGAAGGCCGTGAGTAACCTCAACAACGTTTGCACCGAGAATCTTCATTCTTGCAACGTTCGGAGCCTGCTTTTTGATATCAACAGAGCCCATATAGATGTCACATTCAAGACCAAAATATGCTGCTGCAGTTGCAAGTGCAACACCGTGCTGACCTGCACCTGTTTCAGCGATAACCTTTTTCTTACCCATATACTTTGCAAGAAGTGCTTCACCCATACAGTGGTTAAGCTTGTGGGCACCCGAATGGTTAAGGTCTTCACGCTTTGCATAAAGCTGTACCTTTCCGCCAAGTGCATCAGAAAGACGCTCAAGGTGAGTTACGGGAGTCGGTCTGCCCTGGAACTCCTTGCGGATTCTGCGAAGCTCAGCAATAAACTTTCTTGACTGGCAGATTGAATAATAAGCCTCTGTTGTTTCAGCCATAGCTGCCTTGAGCTTATCGTCAACAAAAACTCCTCCGTATTTTCCGAAATATCCGTTTTTATCGGGATAGTTATTAAAATAAGTATCAAAATCAATTCCGTTGAGTTTCATAATAAATTCCTCCATAAGTTAAGATTATAATATTTTCGGTTCAGACTGAGCCTCGCCATCGTTTTGTAAGCAATACCATAATCTTCCTCCTGAAATAGTCTTTCTGACAAAAACAAAACGTCCCTGACAGAATTAATTAATCTGTCAAGGACGAATAAAACTTATCCGCGGTGCCACCTTGTTTCACGGTTTACCGTGCACTTTCAGGATACTTACATACCCTTGCCAACTAACGTATGGCTGACGTTGCAGAATACTTTGCATTACGCATTTGACTGCACCCTCCGCGGTCCATTTGACGAAGTGTTTCTTACCTGATTTTCAGCATCGCAGGCTCTCTGTAAAGGCATCGTCGCCGTTATCTCCGCATCAACGGTTTAATTTTAAAATTTGGCTTATTATATCACCGTAGCTTCAAGTTGTCAATGGTTTGATGAAAACTTTCAGTTGTTAACATCTTCCTGCAGGTATTTTTCGATACAGGAAACAACAAGGTTTCTTGCCGTATTCACGTTACCGCTTACCGTACAGCCTGCCGCTCTCGGGTGGCCGCCGCCACCGAGCATTGCACAGACTTCGGAAGCATCAACGCCCTCGTGTGTTCTCATTGAAACTTTGAAGGTTCCGTCTGTTTTTTCGCGCATTGTCACACCGACAACAACACCCTCAATCTGTCGGGGTATTGCAGCAATAGCGTCAACTTCACTTTCGTCCGAGCCGCTTCTGCGGTACATATCCTGAGTGATTGTGATAAATGCACATTTACCGTCAAGATACATTTTCATCGACTCAAGTGCAAGACGCTCAAGTGCAACATAAGTTCTTGTTTTGGTTTCGAACATTATGATATTGATTTTACTGTGGTCAGCTCCCGATTCAATCATTTCCGCTGCCATATGCATAGTTCTCGGAGTAACGTTTGCATACCTGAAACAGCCCGTGTCCGTTGAAAGTCCCGTGAATATGCAATCCGCAATATTCTTTGTAATTTCAACACCGAGAGCCTTTATAACCTCAAGAATAATCTCACACGCTGCCGCCGCAGTCGGGTCAAGAAGAGTCTTTTCAGCGTAAAGTCTGTTTGAACCGTGGTGGTCAATACAGAGCTTTACCCTGCTGCCGAAGCGAGCTTCAAAATCTTTACCGAGGAGCTTCGCATCTGCAACGTCAACCGCAATGATATTATCATATTCGATGTCTTCTTCACACAGTCTGCCCATATAGGAATACTTTTCGGGTGCAGTGTCACCGCAACGTACAACTGCATTTTTACCGCAGCTTTTCAGTGCTTCACAAAGAGCAAAACCGCAGCCGAGAGTATCTCCGTCAGGATGTGAATGTGTAAGAATCAGAAAATCATCATTATTTTTAAGGAATTCTACCGCTTGGTTCAAGTCAATAATCATAATCCCTCATCCCTCAATTATAACGGATTATTTTAAATCATCCATAATTTTAACAATGTTCATACCGTGTTCAATGGAATCGTCTGCAATAAACACAAGCTCGGGTGTTTTTCTTAAATGCAGACGCTTTCCAACCTCACGGCGGACATATCCCGTTGCACTTTTAAGACCCTTTACAGCTTCTTTTGCCGTATCAAGACCTTCAAGTGCGCTGATGTAAACCTTTGCATAGGATGCATCTGAGCTTACTTCAACGCGTACAACGGTAAGCATTTTATCCAGCACCCTCGGATCCTTAAGCTCACGGACAATTGCAATTATCTCGCGCTTGATATCCTCGGATACTCTGTCAATTCTGTATCCAGCCATAAATACCTCTTATCAATCTCTGTATTCTTCGATGATATATGCTTCGAAGATGTCGCCTTCCTTGATATCGCCGAACTTGTTAAGTCCGATACCGCATTCATAGTTGGAAGCAACTTCCTTAACGTCATCCTTGAAACGGCGGAGTGATGAAATTTCGTCATCAGCAAGCACAATACCGTCACGGACAACACGGATTTTTGAATTTCTTGTGATTTTACCGTCAAGAACGTAACAACCTGCAATCTTACCTACAGAAGAGATTGTAATAACGTTTCTTACCTCACAGCGACCCTGCTCAACCTCGCGGAACTTCGGAGCGAGCATACCCTTGATAGCTGCCTGGATTTCCTCGATGCAGTCGTAGATAATACGGTACATTCTCATTTCAACACCGTCACGCTCTGCAAACTGAACAGCAACGGGGTCGGGACGTACATTGAAGCCGACGATGATAGCGTTTGAAGCATTTGCAAGCATAACGTCAGACTCACTCGGAGCACCAACACCGTTATGAATAACACGAACGCGTACTTCCTCGTTTGAAAGCTTTTCAAGACTCTGCTTAACAGCTTCTGCTGAACCCTGAACGTCAGCCTTAACGATAACATTGAGGTCTTTCATTTCACCTTCCTTGAGTGAATCAAAGAGGTTATCAAGAGTGACCTTCTGCATTGACTTGAACTGCTCTTCCTTAGCTTCGCTCTTTCTCTGCTCAACAAGCTCACGTGCAAGACGCTCGTCGCTTACTGCATCAAAGATATCGCCTGCCTGCGGAACTTCAGCAAGACCTGTGATTTCAACAGGAACTGACGGACCTGCAACCTTAACTTTTTTACCCTTATCGTCTGTCATTACACGTACACGACCAACGGCTGTACCTGCAACGATAATATCACCCGAATTAAGTGTACCCTTCTGAACAAGGAGAGTTGCAACAGGACCGCGACCCTTATCAAGACGAGCTTCAATAACAATACCCTTTGCAGCTCTGTTCGGGTTAGCCTTAAGCTCCTGCATTTCAGCAACGAGAAGGATGTTTTCAAGAAGAGTATCAATACCCATATGAGTTTTTGCAGAAACAGGTACACAGATAACGTCACCGCCCCACTCTTCGGGAACAAGGCTGTGCTCTGTGAGCTGCTGCATAATTCTGTCGGGGTTGACATCCTGCTTATCCATCTTATTGATAGCAACAATAATCTGAACACCTGCAGCCTTTGCATGGTTGATAGCTTCGATTGTCTGCGGCATGATACCGTCATCAGCAGCAACAACAAGAACTGCAATATCTGTAGCCTGAGCACCGCGGGCACGCATTGATGTGAAAGCAGCATGACCCGGAGTATCAAGGAATGTAATCTTCTGACCGTTGAGGTCAACTCTGTAAGCACCGATATGCTGAGTGATACCGCCTGCTTCAGTTGTTGTAACTGATGTGTTTCTGATAGCATCAAGAAGTGAAGTTTTACCGTGGTCAACGTGACCCATTACACAGACAACGGGATCACGGAGAACAAGATCTTCGTCTGTATCTTCACTGTCGTCGATGATTCTGTCTTCAATTGTAACAACAACTTCTCTTTCAACCTTTGCACCAAGCTCTGTTGCAACGATTTCAGCTGTATCGTAGTCGATAACCTCGTTTACACTTGCCATCTGACCGAGCATAAAGAGCTTTTTGATAACTTCAGCTGCTGTCATGTGGAGAAGTTCAGCAAGAGCACCGACTGTGATCTCTTCGGGAACCTGAATCTTAAGCTGAGGCTTCTTTGCTCGCTCTGCAGCGATTCTCTGAAGTCTTTCCTGCTCAGTTTCTCTTCTTGAAGAACGCATACCCTGCTTACGGTACTGCTGTGACTTCTGCTTGAGCTTCTGCTTGTTTACTGTTTTATCGTTCTGAACACCGCGGTTTGCGGGAGCGATATTTTCATAACGCTCGTTGTACTTTTCAAGGTCAACGTTGTTTGCTCTTGTATCAACTGTTCTTGCTTCACCCTTTGTTCTGCTCTGCGGCTTTGCATTGGGATCCTTTTCCTTTTTCTTCGGAGGATTGTTCTGCGGCTGTGCTGCCTTTTCGGGAGCCTTATTCTGCTTTGCAGGTTCAGCCTTTTTATCCTTATTGCCCTTTTCTGCAGGAACTTCAGCAGCTTTTTCAGCTACCTTTTCCTCAGCTTTCGGCTCTTCTGCTTTTTCTTCCTTCTTAGGCTCATTTGCCGTTGCGAAGTAAGCATCGAAGCTCTCGACGCTGTTTTCCTTAGTGTAAACCTCAAAAATAACGTCAAGCTCATTTTCTTCAAGAGCTGTCATAGATTTCTTCTGACCCTCAAAGTGTTTGCCCAAAAGCTCAAGCACACTTTTGCTGGACACATCGAAATCCTTAGCGACCTCGTGAACTCGGTATTTATTTATCATAAACCTCGCTCCTTTCCGGATTTGTTATCGTTAATTTTTGTAATAATTGTTTTTGCGAAACCTTCATCGTCAACCGTAAAAACCGCAGCTTTGAAGCTTGTGGCATTTTTGATATCGAGCATCGTATAGCTGACGTCAAAGATTTTCACACCTGCATTCTGTGCAAGTGAAGTAATTTCATCATTAAGCCTTTGTGAAGCGTCACTGCATATTACGCAAAGACTTGCACTTCCTGCCTTGAGAGCCAGCTTACAGGCATCGTGACCGAGGCTGAGCTTTCCGGCTTTTCTGCAAAGACCTAAGAGGCTGAGTGCTGAATCATTCATGATTTTTCAGCTCCTCTTCCATTTTATCGTAAATCTCATCGGGAATCTGCATCTGAAAAGATCTTTCGATTCTCTTGGATTTTCTTGCAATTTTAAGACACTGCGCATTCGGGCAGATATAAGCTCCCCTGCCGTTGACTCTTCCTGTAAGGTCCATAAGAACCTCATCTTCGGGAGTTTTAACAACGCGGACAAGCTCCTTTTTCGGCTTCATTTCACCGCAGCCCGTACATTTGCGAAGAGGTATCTTCTTTTTCTGCTGCATTCCTATTCCTCCTTATTAAAGGATGATAGAAGGTTCGATTTTTCCGCTTTCGGGTTTGATATCAATTTTCCAACCTGTGAGCTTTGCTGCAAGACGTGCATTCTGACCCTTGTTACCGATAGCAAGTGAAAGCTGAAGATCAGGAACGATTACTCGGCAAGCCTTTTCGCCGTTTTCGTCAACAGTTACTGACACAACGTCTGCCGGAGCAAGAGCTGCTGCAACAAACTCTGCAGGATTTTCGCTGTACTTAACAATGTCGATTTTCTCACCGTAGAGCATATCAACAATCTTGCCCACACGAGCACCGCGGGGACCGATACATGCACCTACTGCATCAACATTTTCGTCCGCACTGTAAACAGCGATCTTTGTTCTTGAACCTGCCTCACGTGAAACTGACTTAATTTCAACAGTACCGTCATAGATTTCAGGAACTTCTGATTCAAAGAGTCTCTTAACGAGTCCCGGATGTGTTCTTGAGATAGTAGCTCTCGGACCGCGTCTGCCCATTTCCTTTGCATCTGCAACACTTGCAATATAAACCTTGATAAGTGCACCGGGAACAAGTGTTTCACCCGGAATCTGCTCACTTTTGAAAAGTGTTTCCTGAGCCTTGCCGATTTCAACAACTGCGTCGCCTGTTTCAGGATCAACACGAGAAACCTTAGCTGTAACGATTTCCTGATTGTGGCTCTGGAATTCCTCACGAAGCTTACCGTGTTCAGCCTCTCTGATACCCTGACGGATAACGTGCTTACCCTTGTCAGCTGCGATACGGCTTACTTCCTTTGTTTCAAGCTCGATTTCGATGATATCACCGACAAGAGCTGTTGCCTTATACTTCTGAGCCTGCTCAAGTGTCATATCCTCATCGGGATCAACAATCTCAGAAACAACGTTCTTTCTTACGAAAACGCGCATTGTTTCCTCTTCGGGATCAAGCTCGCAGAAAACGATATCCTTATTGTTATAATCACGCTTAACTGCTGTTACAAGAGCTCTCTGGATGCCTTCGCAAAGTGTTTCCATCGGGATTCCTTTTTCTTTTTCAAGCATCTTGAGTGCCATAAAAAGTTCCTTGTTTACCATTATTCTACTCCTCCGAAATCATCAAGTTTAACATAAGATGTTTCTTTTTTATTAATCATGAGCTTTGTGCCGTCCTCCAGCAGAAGCTCAAAGTTTCCGTTATCATAGCTTTCAAGAGTACCCTTGAATTCTCTCTGTCCGTCAACAGGACGGATAAGCTTTACCATAATTTTCTCACCGAGGCTCTTTTCAAAATGAGCATCACGCTTAAGGTCACGCTCAAGACCCGGTGAAGAAACCTCAAGACAATAGCTCTGTTCAATCGGATCAGCCTCGTCAAGCGGCTTGTCAATCGCGTGACTCATATCCACACAGTCATCAATTGAAACTCCGCCTTCTTTATCAATGAAAACACGAAGGAACCAGTCTGCACCTTCTTTTTCAAAGCGGACGTCCCAGATTTCAAGACCGAGAGACTGAGCAATCGGCTCAGCGATTTCCCAGACGGTGTTGACGGTATTACCGCCCTTACCTTTTGAAGCCATAATCTACCTCCTAAACAACACAAAAGAGCGGGTTGCCCCACTCCTTTGTCAATACATTCTAAAGTTTACTGTAATATGATATCACATTATTTCTGAAATATCAAGTGTTTTTTTGAAATTAAAGTTTATTGAACTTATTAAGCACAAGAACAGTTATAACAGCTACCACGATTGTGATGAACATAAGTGTACCTGCACCCATTGTCGGGTCTACGAAATAAAGGAATGCAACACCGGCAATAAGAGGTGTGATCATAATCTTCCAATGCTTGAGGATGTAACCTGCAGCAAGTGAACCGAAGAGAGCCGGGAGAACATAATCAAATGCAGGAGCAAGAGTGCCTTCTGTAAGAACGCTGAGGTAAGGGCCGAAAGCAAGAACACCGACTGCGATAACAACTGTTGTTACGATTGAAGAAACCGCAATTGCAATAGTTGTGATAACTTCGCCTTCTTCTGTGTTTGCGCGAACCTTAGCCTGCTCCATAGCCTTAAGACCGCAGGGAAGCTTGAGGTTTGAGATGTTACCTGTAACAAAGCTGAGGTAAGCACCGCCGGGACCGAGAAGAGGAACGTATGTGATAACCTCAACAATAGCTGTGAGCCAATAAAGAGCCATAAGCTTCGGCATAATGCTAAGAAGTGCATTTGCTTCAGGCCATACATTCCAACGGATGCAGACAGAAACAGGAATACAAATAAGAACAAGCAATGCACCGATGTTCCAGAGGATACCCCATCTGTGAACTCTGTCAAAATAGTCTTTCTGATTAATCATTGTCTGTCCCTCCCTTAACCTTTGATATATTCAGCGCCGACTTCGAACCAACCGTGTGAAACAAGGTTCTCGGGAAGCACGTTCGTGAACAACACAGCCATACCCATAGCCGCAAACATCGCGATAGGCATTGCAAACGGTTCGAGCTTTGTGAGCTTGAATTTCTTACATACGATATCAAGAACTAACATAAACACTATCGCACAGATAAGAACAAGGATTGACATAAAGCCTGCAGAACCGCTGATCATTTTTACCTTTTCAATCTGACCTGCTGCATTTTCTGCAGTTACAGTCTGAGTTGTAACGCTGTAAATCTCTCTTGAAACGAAAGCCATAACAATACCGATGAAAGCTGCTGCAGAGATAGCATCGCCGAATTTCTGTGACTTTTCGCTCTTGTTTACTGTTTCGCCGACCTTCTTCTGAAGCTTCTTGCAAAGGAACGGAAGAAGAAGCAAAGGAGCGATACTGCCGAGTGTCATAGCCCATGTTATTGTTGCAAACTTCTGAGGATCGGTAACTGAATTGTTAAGGGTATCTCCCCAGAAATCAAGAGCAGACTGAGCTGCTGTTGTTTCATATGCAAGGTTACCAATAACTGAAAGTCTGATCCACGGAAGAACAATACCCAATGCATTTGCAAGAACGATAACTGTAGCAAGAATTGAAATTGCAGGAGCAACGGTAAACATCGCACTTGAAATCATTGTTGTTCTGAGAGTTTCTTTTGCGATACCGAGTTCGCGTGCTCTCTTTAAAGACTTAACAAGGAAAAATACGGACTGTACAACTACGAAGCCGATAACGATCAATGCAACCGCGTACATAAATCCGCTTGTTTTGAAATCACCATTCATCTGGTTTTATCCCCCAATCACGTTTTTACGTTTTAGAATGAAGTAATAATAACATAAATCTTTATATATCGTCAAGTGCAGATAACAGTATTATTATACATTTATTTTTTATACGATCATATAAAAGTGTTTAGCTGATAAGGTCGTTTTTTATTTCCAATTTGCAATTATTAATAATTTGTTCATATTTTCTCAATTTTTCCGCTAATTCTTCGTGATATAAAAAACACAGAGATAACATCTCTATTTTCATTTTTATTTTCTCTTTCCCTTGAAGGCTCCGATGCTGCACACATCGGAGCCTTCCCCCTTTTATATGGGATTTATAGTAGAAACAGCAGAAATATATAGCAATAAGCACTTGTTGCTTTCCAAATCAACATCAGCACAACAAATTTTGGTTTGTAGGGCTTTTCAGTGGTGCAGTTTTCAGGCCCCCTTGCCTAAAGGGGGGGGCTGGCACGACGAAGTCGTGACTGGGGGATATTTTTAAAGAAAACAACGAAATTCAAATATTTTTTCTAAAAGTATCCCTCCGTCTTTTGCTTCGCAAAATCCACCTCCCTTTAGCCAAGGGAGGCTTTGCTTGATTTCATAATTGTGCTAAAACACCCCTACAAACCCGAATTTGTTAAACTGATTTTTTAATATTTCACTTGTTTTTGTGAGCAAATTTTTTCTATTTGAATTACCATATAAAACATATAAAATATTTGTCAAAAAATATCGTCAAATTATTGACAAAGGTCTCTTTATGGAATAAAATAAACTTTGTTAAAAAATTAAACAAGTCGGAGGTTCAACTGCTTTTATGAACTATACAATCGCGCAGAAAATCATTAAAAATCACTTGCTTTCAGGCGATATGACCGTAGGCAGTGAAATCGGTCTCAGAATTGACCAGACTCTTACTCAGGATGCTACAGGTACAATGGCTTACCTTGAGTTTGAGGCTATGGGTATTGAAAGAGTCAAAACTGAGCTTTCAGTCGCTTATATTGACCATAACACACTTCAGACAGGTTTTGAAAACGCTGATGACCACCGTTTTATCCAGAGCGTTGCAAAAAAGAGAGGTCTTCGTTTCTCACGTCCCGGTAACGGTATCTGCCATCAGGTACACCTTGAGCGTTTCGGTGCTCCGGGTAAGACACTTATCGGTTCTGACTCACATACACCCACAGGTGGCGGTATCGGTATGCTTGCAATGGGTGCAGGCGGACTCGACGTTGCTGTTGCTATGGGCGGCGGTGCATACTATATTACTATGCCGAAAATGGTAAGAGTTAACCTTACAGGTAAACTTTCACCCTGGGTTGCTGCAAAGGACATCATTCTTGAAGTTCTTCGCATTATGTCCGTTAAGGGCGGTGTAGGCAAGATTGTGGAATACGGTGGAGAAGGTGTAAAGACACTTTCAGTTCCCGAAAGAGCTACAATCACAAACATGGGTGCAGAGCTTGGTGCTACAACATCCATCTTCCCCTCAGACGATATAACACGCGAATTCCTTAAGGCTCAGGGCCGTGAAAAAGATTGGATTGAGCTTTCAGCTGATGAAGGTGCAGAATATGACGAGGTTATCGAAATCGACCTTTCAACCCTCGCTCCTCTCGCTGCTATGCCTCATATGCCAGATAATGTTAAGAAGGTTGAAGAAATCGGTGAAATCAAGGTTGACCAGGTTTGTATCGGTTCTTGCACAAACTCTTCACTTATGGATATGCTCAAGGTTGCAGCTATCCTTAAGGGTAAGACAGTTTGTCCTTCAGTAAGCCTTTCGATTGCTCCCGGTTCAAAGCAGGTTCTTAACATGCTCGCTCTCAGCGGTGCACTTTCAGATATGATCGACGCAGGTGCAAGAATTCTTGAATCAGCTTGCGGTCCATGTATCGGTATGGGCCAGTCACCTAATTCAGCAGGTGTATCACTCCGTACATTCAACCGTAACTTTGAAGGCCGTTCGGGTACTGCAGACGCAGGTATCTACCTTGTAAGCCCCGAAGTTGCAGCTGCTTCTGCTCTTACAGGTGTTCTCACTGATCCGCGCAAGCTCGGCGAAATGCCTGAAATTGAAATGCCTGATGAATTCATCATCAACGACAATATGATCGCGATGCCCGCAGCAATTGAAGATGCTGACAGCGTTGAGATTATGTATGGTCCGAATATCAAGCCCTTCCCGAAGACAGAGGCTCTTCCTGAAGAAATTACTGCAAAGGCAGTTCTTAAGGTTGGTGACAACATAACAACTGACCACATTATGCCTGCAGGCGCTAAGATTCTTCCCTACCGTTCAAACATCCCCTTCCTTTCAAACTTCTGTTTCAAGCAGTGCGACGAAAAGTTTGCTGAGCATTGTAAGGAAGCAGGAAAAGGTATTATCATCGGCGGTGCTAACTACGGTCAGGGTTCATCAAGAGAGCATGCGGCACTCGTTCCGCTTTACCTCGGAATTAAAGCTGTTGTTACAAAGTCTTTCGCACGTATTCACTGTGCAAACCTTGTTAATGCAGGTATTATTCCGTTCACATTCAAAAACGAAGCTGACTACGACAAGATCAGCGTAAACGACGAGCTTTGCCTCCCTGCTATCCGTGAAGCAATCGCAAACGGCAGCGAGGTAACACTCAAAAACATCACAACAGGCGAAGAGTATGCTCTTGATTATCAGCTTTCTGAGCGTCAGAGAGATATTATCCTCGCAGGCAGCCTTCTTGACTACACAAGAGAGAACTCATAAGGAGAATAACAATGACAGAATTACAGATTAAAAATGCAGTAGAAAAATTTGAAGCTCTTATGCGCGAACAGAGCGACCGTTCAGATGCAATCAAGGCTCAGGGCGATTTCGTCGACTTCGAAAAGCTTGATAAAATTATCATCGGTGTTTGCGGTGGTGACGGTATCGGTCCCGTTATTACAAAAGAAAGTGCAAGAGTTCTTGAGTATATGCTTGCTGACAAGGTTGCTGCAGGCAAGGTTGAATTCAAGGTTATCGACGGACTTACAATTGAAAACCGTGTTGCAGCTAACAAGGCTATTCCCGATGATGTTCTTGAAGAGCTCAAGGCTTGTCACGTTATCCTCAAGGGCCCCACAACAACACCTCAGGCAGGCGATCCGTGGCCTAACATTGAAAGTGCAAACGTTGCAATGAGAAAGGCTCTCGACCTTTTTGCAAACCTTCGTCCCGTTAAGGTTCCTGACGAGGGTATCGACTGGACATTCTTCCGTGAGAACACAGAAGGTGCTTACGCTGTCGGTTCAAAGGGCTTCAATGTAACTGACGACCTTGCAGTTGACTTTGTTGTTACAACAACTGAAGGCTGTGAAAGAATTGCAAAGCTTGCATATGACTATGCAAGAAGAAACAAGAAAGAAAGAGTTTCTATTATCACAAAGGCAAATATCATCAAGACAACTGACGGTAAGTTCCTTAACCTTTGTAAGAATATCGGCAAGGATTATCCTGAAATCACAACTGATGAATGGTATATCGACATCACTACAGCAAAGCTTATCGACCCGAAGCGTCGTAAGGATTTCAAGGTATTTATTCTTCCGAACCTTTACGGTGACATCATCACAGACGAAGCTGCTGAATTCCAGGGCGGCGTTGGTACTGCAGGCAGTGCAAACATCGGTAAGAAATATGCTATGTTTGAAGCTATCCACGGTTCAGCTCCCCGTATGATGCGTGAAGGCAGAGGTCAGTATGCTGATCCTTGCTCAATGCTCCGTGCTACAGTTATGCTTCTTTCTCACATCGGTGAACAGGAAAGTGCAGACTTGCTTGAAAGAGCACTCGACATCTGTATGTATGAAGAAAAGAAGCTTCAGATTACAGGCCGTGACACAGGTTGTACTTGTGAAGAATTCGGCAACTACGTTATGGATACAGTTAAAAAACTCAGAGCATAAATACCATTACAGAGAGGATTTATTATGCCAAAAGAGAAAAAGGACATATCAATGTCCGTAATCAAGCGACTGCCGAGATATTACAGATTTCTCGGTGAGCTTAAGAAGAAGAATGTTTCAAGAATTTCATCGCGTGAGCTTTCACAGATGATGGGATTCACAGCATCGCAGATCAGGCAGGATCTTAACTGCTTCGGCGGTTTCGGACAGCAGGGATACGGTTACAATGTTGACCAGCTCCGCACCGAAATCGGCTCTATCCTTGGAGTTGGTAACGGCTTTAAGACAATTATTATCGGTTGCGGTAACCTCGGTAAAGCAATCGCTGCACATATGGCTTTTGAAGACAGAGGATTTGAGCTTGTCGGTATTTTTGACAAAAGAGCTGATGAGATGCAGGATGTCAGAATAAAGGGTATTTCAATCTCCCCTATCGAAGACCTTGAAATTTACTGCAAAGAGGTTGAGCCGATTGTTGCCGTGCTCTGCACTCCGACACTTGCAACTCCTGAAATTGTTGACAGACTTATAAATTTAGGTATCACAAATTTCTGGAATTTCAGTCATTACGATATCAATTCAGTTTATCCCCAGGCAAATGTTGAAAACGTTCACCTTAACGACAGTCTTATGACTCTCAGTTATCAGATTACAAACAACGGTGGTGTTGAATAATGAAAGTTATGACTTTTAACGTCCTTTGCCACGGCTGCGAAGGTCACGATTGGTTTGACCGACAGGATGACGTTATTGCAACCGTACGCAAGTATATGCCCGATATTTTCGGACTTCAGGAAGCTCATCTTGACTGGATGAAAGTTTTCTGGAAAAATATGCCTGAATATGATTATGTCGGTGTAGGCAGAGATGACGGAAAGGAAGACGGAGAATTTTCTCCCGTTTTCTACAAGAAAGATAAATTTGATTTTATCGAAGGCAACACCTTCTGGATAAGTGAAACTCCCGATGTACCGTCAAGGTCATGGGACACGGCCTGCACAAGAGTCTGCTCTTATGCAAAGCTTCGTGACAAGGAAAGCGGAAAAGTTTTCGTTGCGATGAACACTCATCTTGACCACATCAGCATTGAGGCACGAAAAAACGGTGTTCGCCTTATCAATGAATTTGCAAAAAACATCGACTGTCCAATCGTTATCACAGGTGACTTTAATATTCCTGAAAAAACCGATTGCTATCCCGATATGATCGGCTACGGTATTTTCAAGGACACAAAGTATGTTGCTCCCGTTACTGAGGACACATTCACATTCCACGAGTTTTTCCACCACAACGGTGAAAGATCAGTCATCGACTTTGTATTTATAACCGAAGGCTTCAACGCTTTGGTATATCAGGTTGTACAGGATAAAATAGACGGTGCTTTCCCGTCTGACCACTGTCCTGTTATTGCTGAAATTGATTTTGAATAATGTAACAAAAATCTCAGGTTATAACAATCTGAGATTTTTACATTATATCAGGTATGTAAAACTAACAAGCTTTTTATGTTGATTAATTGCGGATTTTATGTTATAAACATAAATATTCTGGTTTAAAGGAAAGGATTTATAAAATGAAAAAGAAGACTGAAAAAAGCAATAAAAAGCATAAGGGGTTAAAAGTATTTGGCTGTATTGTTCTTGTCCTTGTTCTTTTCTTTGCAACAATCAACATAATTCCTCCGAAAAAGAATCTTGAGGAAAACCCGTTTGTTTTAAAAGAAGGCCAACCAACCATGATTGCAGCACATCGCGGCGGTGGTGACATTAACCCCGAAAACACACTTCTCGCCTTCAAAGAAGCTGTTCTTACACACAAAGTAGACATCGTTGAAAGCGACATTTATATGACAAAGGACGGCTACCTTGTATTCAATCACGACAGCTACATTGACGAAACATGTAACGTAAACGGTGATATCAGTTATGAAGAGATGGAATCTCTTATTGAAGATGAGTCAAAACGTCACTACATCGCTGATATGACACTTGAAGAGCTTCAGCAGTACAATTTCGGATACTATTTTGAAGATGAAAACGGACAGCGAATTTACAAGGATGTAGAGAATTTCAAAGATATCGGTCTTCAGAGGGCAACAGCGGATCAGCTTTTTGAATTTTTCTACGAAAGCCATCCTGACCTTATGTTCATTCTTGAAATCAAGAATGAAGGAGAAGAAGGCAAAAAAGCTTGCAAAATTTTCTACGATATGCTCAAGGAAAGATTCCCGAACTATCTTGATCAGATTGTTGTAGGCACCTTTAAGGATGAAATCGGGGAAGAGCTTAAAGAGAATTACCCTGACCTTCTTGACGGTGCAGCACCGTATAAGGCTGCACAGTTTGTTCTTACACAGTACCTTGGTGTAAATCTTTTTGACAACAGCAGCTTCTCAACCCTTCAGATCCCTGTTTCTTACGATATCGGTTTCGATCTTAACCTTGTAAGCAAAAGTCTTGTAAAACGCGCTCACAAGCGTAATATCGCAGTTCAGTACTGGACAATCAACGACCCTGACGAAATGCGTACTCTTATAGAACTCGGTGCAGACTGCCTTATGACAGACAACCCGAAGCTTATGAGAGAAATTCTTGAAGAATACAAATAAACATAACGATACCCTGATGTTCTGCAGAGCATCAGGGTATTATTTTATCATTATGTCTATAAAAGTTTAAACTCCGTAATGCGGTTGCATTACGGAGTTTGTTTAATTATTCAGCGTAGTCGTAGCCTGACTTGATAGCTGTTTCGTTAACACCGAGAAGCTCGATCTTACGTGCTGAAACAACCTTCTTAAGAGCTGCATCAACGTTATCAAGAGAAAAGCTTTCAACTTCCTTGAGAACCTTACCTGTGATAATCATATTAGCAAGAGTCTTGATGTTGTTATCATATGCCATCTGTGTTGCAGGGATATAATAAACATCAACGTCTGTTCTTTCAACCTTCTTGTCAATGAGTGTTGAATCGACGAAAATCTTACCGCCGCTTACAACAGAGTTCTCATACTTTTCAAGTGAAGGAAGGTTCATTGCGATGAGTACATCGGGAGCATCAACGATGGGAGAACCGATCGGCTCGTCGCTGATGATAACTGAACAGTTAGCTGTACCGCCACGCATCTCGGGGCCGTATGACGGAAGCCAGCTTACCTGCTTGTCTTCAATAAGTCCTTTATATGCAAGGAATTTTCCTGCGAAGAGGATACCCTGTCCGCCGAAGCCTGCAAAAAGCAATCTGCATGTCTTACTCATTTTGCTTCCTCCTCTGCATAGATATCTTTATAAACACCGAGAGGATAATACGGAATCATCTTCTCATCTACCCATTCGAGTGCCTTTTCGGGAGTCATACCCCAGTTTGTCGGGCAAGTTGAAACAACCTCGATAAGAGAGAAGCCTTTGCCTTCAAGCTGGTTTTGGAAAGCCTTTTTGATAGCCTTCTTTGCGTTCTTAACGTTCTTTACGTTGTTAACAGCAACTCGCTCAAGGTAAGCTGCACCGTCAACGTTTGAAAGAAGCTCACAAACCTTTACGGGATAACCTACTGTTTCAACATCTCTGCCGTAAGGTGAAGTCTGTGTAACCTGACCGGGAAGAGTTGTCGGAGCCATCTGACCGCCTGTCATACCGTAGATTGCATTGTTTACGAAGATAACAGTGATGTTCTCTCTTCTTGCTGCTGCGTGTACCGTTTCAGCAGTACCGATAGCTGCAAGGTCACCGTCACCCTGATATGTAAATACGATCTTTGACGGATCACTTCTCTTAACACCTGTTGCAACTGCGGGAGCACGTCCGTGTGCAGCCTGAACAAAGTCACATGTGAAATAGTTATATGCCATAACAGCACATCCAACGGGAGCAACACCGATTGTATCGCCCTCGATGCCGAGCTCGTCAATAACTTCCGCTACAAGGCGGTGGATAATACCGTGTGTACAACCCGGGCAATAGTGAAGCACTGCATCTGTGAGTGCCTTCGGCTTTTCAAATACTACTGACATCAGAACGCACCTCCGTTCTCGTTAACTTCATTGATTTTTGCAAGTACCTCTTCAGGTGTGGGGATCATACCGCCGACACGGTTGCAGAGGTAAACAGGCTTCTTGCAACGGATTGCAAGTTCAACATCTTCGATCATCTGACCCATGCTCATTTCAACACAGATGAATGCCTTGCACTTATCTGCTGCAGCTTCAAGAACCTTCTTCGGGAAGGGCCATACTGTGATAGGTCTGATCATACCAACCTTAACGCCGTTTGCACGAGCTTCGTTGATTGCATTCTTTGCAACACGTGAAGTAATACCAAAAGCAACAACACAAACCTCTGCATCGTCCATAAGGTACTCTTCGTACATAACTTCGTTTTCTTCGATTGCCTTATATTTCTCGTATCTTTCGAAGTTCTTGATTTCAAGCTCTTCGGGCTTAAGATAGAGTGAATTTACGATATTGTGCTCTCTTTCGCACTTCGTGCCTGTAAGTGCCCAGGGCTTCTCGTATTTTGTAACTTCGCCTACATCAAGTGATACCGGCTCCATCATCTGACCCATTGTGCCGTCAGCAAGGATCATTGAAACCATGCTGTACTTGTCTGCAAGGTCAAAAGCCTTTACTGTAAGGCTTGCCATTTCCTGAACTGAAGAAGGAGCGAGAACGATATTTCTGTAGTCACCGTGTCCGCCACCCTTTGTTGACTGGAAATAGTCAGACTGTGAAGGCTGGATACCGCCGAGACCGGGACCACCTCTCTGAACATTGACAACAACAGCAGGAAGGTCGCAACCTGCAAGGTATGAAATACCCTCAGCCTTAAGGGAAACTCCCGGGCTTGAAGATGATGTCATAACTCTTTTACCTGTTGATGCAACACCGATTACCATATTGATAGCAGAAACTTCACTTTCAGCCTGAAGGAAGGTTCCGCCGATTTTCGGCATACGCTTTGCCATATAAGCCGCAACTTCTGTCTGCGGTGTGATGGGATAGCCGAAGTAATGATGACAGCCTGCCTGAATAGCAGCTTCAGCAATAGCTTCGTTACCCTTCATAAGTACTTTTTCTGACATTATTTTTTCACCTCTCTACCGTAATTACACAATCAGGACACATTGTTGCACAGAATGCGCAACCGATGCACTTTTCAGGCTCAGTTACTTCTGCGGGGTGATGGCCCTTAGCATTGAGCTTTGTTTCTGACAGTTTAACGATACCTTTCGGACAAGCGCCGACGCAAAGGCTGCAGCCCTTGCAAAGGTCTGTTTTGAATGTTACTTTTGCCATAGCTTTTACCTCTCTTAGTTTATCTTTTCCTGTAGTCTGAGTGGCATTAAATTCTCCACTTTGCCGTACAGATTATTATACAACTTTTCATCTACGGTTGTCAACCTTATTGGAAGACCCGTAGCCTTTGAAACCTCATCTGCATAGCCGAGAGAGTCAAGAACATCCTGCGCGGTTGTTTCCTCGCCTATGTTTGAGTTATTAACAATTGCCGTGAATTTCATTGAGCATGCCGCTTCAATTTCTGCCATAACCTCGAGAGTGCTTTCGACATCCCTTGTAAGAGGGCGGTACATATTGATTACCATAAACATCTCGTAGTTATTTTCTTTCTTAAGACTGTCTGCATAACGACCGAGGGCATATGCTCCCCTGTCGTCGCCGCCGATGTCCATAACGGCATATTCTGTATTATTATCAACAATGGAATAAACATCCTGAGGCAAAGCCGGAAGGTCGACGTTTGAGCTTGCATACTGCGAAGAAATAAGTCGGATTCCCGCCTCAGTCAGTTCTTTTTCGCTGTCTTTTGTTCGGAAGTAAGGATTGACGATATCAAGGTCAGCGATTGCGACGGGTTTGCCGTCCGCTCTGAGTTTAAGAGCATAATTAACCGCAATGTTTGTCTTTCCGCTTCCGTAATGACCTGCAAAAAGTGTTACGCGCTTCGATTCCACTGTATCACCTCTTTTAAAGCTGATTTCTTATAATCTTTCCGCTGATAGTCTTCGGAAGCTCTGTTCTGAACTCGACTATTCGCGGATACTTGTAAGGTGCTGTATGCTCCTTAACATATTTCTGGATTTCCTTTTTGAGTTCTTCTGTCGGCTCTGTACCCTTTGTAAGAACAATACTTGCCTTTACAACCTGGCCTCTCACCTCATCGGGAGCTGCAGAAACACCGCATTCAAGAACATACGGAAGCTCCATAATAACATTTTCGATTTCGAACGGTCCGATGCGGTAGCCTGATGACTTGATAACATCGTCTGTTCTGCCGACATACCATAAGTAACCGTCCTCGTCTGCCCACGCAGTGTCGCCTGTATGGTAGTAGCCGTCGTACCAGACATCCTTAGTCTTTTCTTCATTCATAAAGTAGCCGATGAAAAGACCGCAGGGTACTTTATCGCTTGTCTTGATACAGATTTCACCTGTTTCACCAAGCTCGGCAGGTGTTCCGTCAGGACGGAGAATCTGAATATCGTAAAGCGGTACGGGTTTACCCATTGAACCCGGCTTCGGATTCATACCGACAAGGTTTGCAATTGAAAGTGTTGTTTCTGTCTGACCGAAGCCTTCCATAAGTGTAAGTCCTGTTGCATTATAGAACTGTTTGAACACTTCAGGATTAAGAGCCTCGCCTGCAACCGTCGCATGCTTGATTGAGCTTAAATCGTACTTGCTGATATCCTGCTTGATAAGCATTCTGTACATCGTAGGCGGTGCACAGAAGGTTGAAATCTGATACTTTGCGAAGAGCGGAAGAAGATCAGCCGCGTCAAATCTTTCAAAGTCATAGACAAAGATTGAGCCTTCGCAAAGCCACTGACCATAAAGCTTACCCCAGAGAGCCTTACCCCAGCCTGTTTCTGAAATTGTGAAGTGGAGCCCGTCCTTGCTTACACAGTGCCAATACTTAGCAGTGATGTAATGGCCGAGAGGATATTTAAAGCTGTGTGTCGCGATTTTCGGATAGCCTGTTGTTCCTGAAGTGAAGAACATAAGCATCGGATCGTCGCCGCACGGTGCATTTTCATCTCTTCTGTAACGGCGGCTGAAGAGGCAATATTCTTCATCGAAGCTATGCCAGCCTTCTCTTGTACCGTTAACGATAATTTTATTTTTAAGTGTACCTGTAACTGCATCTGCAAGCTCAGCCTGTCTTGCTGTGTCACCGTCTGCGGTACAGATAATTGTTGAAACGTTAGCAGCCTTGAATCTGTATTCAAAGTCGTGCTGAACAAGAAGGTTTGTTGCAGGAATAACAACAGCACCAATCTTGTGAAGACCGAGAATTGCAAACCAGAACTGATAGTGACGCTTCATAACAAGCATTACCGTGTCGCCCTTCTTAATGCCGAGTGACTTAAAGTAGTTTGCAGCCTGGCTTGAATGCTCTTTGATATCTTTATAAGTAAAGATTCTCTCATTCTTATCCTTATCAAGGTGAACCATCGCACGTTTGTCAGGTGACTTTCTGCCGATGTTATCCACAATATCAAAAGCAAAGTTGAAAGTATCTTCGTTATTGAAGTCGATTGAAACGAGGTTACCGTTCTCATCCTCATGTGCATCGATATACTTTTCACACACAAGGCTTCCCGAAGCTTTTGTACCCTTGACAGCTCTGTCATGGACAATCTTTTCAACAGCTTCGTCACTTGCCATAACCATTGCGAGGAAAACGCAGTCTCTTCCGTCAACGGCAATCATACCGTGAGGTGTTGAGCTGTTGTAATAGATGCTGTCGCCCTCTTCGAGGATTTCCTCATGGTTACCGATTCTGACCTTGAGCTTACCGCTGATAACAAGATCAAACTCCTGACCTGCATGAGTTGTTGTATGAATCGGCTGATTTTCAAGCTCAGCTGAATATTCATAGCGTACCATGTACGGGTCTGAGAGTCTTTTTCTGAACTTCGGAGCAAGGTTTTTGATTTCGATGCCGTTTTCACTTGCAGTCGTCTGTCCCTTACCCTTTCTTGTTACCGTATACGATGTAAGAACGGCACTATGTCCTTCAAGGAGGTCGGTAAGACCGATATCAAAAGCAAGAGCACACTTATGAACAAAAGTGAACGGAAGATCAATTTCTCCTGCTTCATAAATATTATACTGTTCAACAGATACTTCTGTTTTTTCGGCCATTTCTTCTACGCTGAAGCCACAGATATCGCGCATTTCCTTAATTCGCTGTGCCACCTCGTAGAGCTTATTAGTTGTGTTGTTTTCCATAAATTTACCTCCTTTTTATGACTTTGAGGAAATAAAAAACCGTCTCAAAGTCCTTAAAAACTTTGAGACGGAAAATAAAATCCGCGGTACCACTCAAATTGCACTCTGCTATTGCTTTGTGCCACTCATCAGGGTCAGCCAACCCCTTAACACTAACGTAGTTATACGGAAGAAACTATTTGCATTAAGCGTTCATCTCTCCGGCTCGGAAGTGATAGGTCATAACCGTTTGAAACTGTCGGTCTCGCACCAACCGCCGACTCTCTTTAAGTTTCGAAAACGCAACCGTCTTCGTCACAGCCTTTATAAACAATTACTTGTTGCGATATATTATAAACTTATTATATATCATTTTCAAGAAACACTTTGTAATGTATGCATTACATTTTGTAATGTGTGTTTTTTATGCGGTAACAACTGAATTTGCTTTCTGCAAGCCGTATTTTTCAATCGCCATTTCACGCATTTTATACTTAAGAATCTTACCTGCGGCATTCATCGGGAATTCCTTGACAAAGTCAATGTACTTCGGTACCTTGTGCTTTGCCATATGGTCAAGAACATACTGCTTCATTTCTTCAACGGTCATCTCCTCACCCTCGTGAAGGATGATACAAGCCATAATTTCTTCGCCGAGGCCTTCGTCGGGCACACCGATAACCTGAACATCCTTAACCTTATCGTGAGTATAGATAAACTCTTCGATTTCCTTCGGGTAGATGTTTTCACCGCCACGGATAATCATATCTTTAAGTCGGCCCGTAATTTTGAAGTTGCCGTCGGGTGTTCTGCAAGCAAGGTCACCTGTATGAAGCCAGCCGTCCTTATCGATAGCCTCAGCGGTAGCCTTCGGCATCTTGTAATAGCCCTTCATAATGTTGTAACCTCTTGCAACGAATTCACCGTTGACATTATCAGGACATTCAAGACCTGTTTCGGGGTCGATTACCTTACACTCAATCTTCGGCAACGCTCTGCCGACTGTTGCAACACGAACCTCAAGCGGGTCATCCGTACTTGACATTGTACAACCCGGTGAAGCTTCCGTCTGACCGTAAACGATTGTAATTTCCTTCATATTCATCTTGTCAACAACTTCGCGCATCTTTGCAATCGGACAGGGTGAACCAGCCATAATACCTGTTCTGACATAAGAAAAATCTGTCTTTTCAAAATCAGGATGCTGAAGCATTGCGATGAACATTGTCGGAACACCGTGGAATGCTGTAATTCTTTCATTATTTACACAAGCAAGTGATGATTTCGGTGAGAAATACGGCAAAGGAAGCACCGTACCACCGTGAGTCATAGTTGCTGTCATTGCAAGAACCATACCGAAGCAATGGAACATCGGAACCTGAATCATCATTCTGTCCGCTGTTGAAAGATCCATTCTGTCACCGATACACTTACCGTTATTGACAACGTTATAGTGAGTAAGCATAACACCCTTCGGGAATCCCGTTGTTCCTGAAGTGTACTGCATATTACATACGTCATCCTTTTTAACAAGAGATGCCATACGGTAAACTTCCTCAACAGGAACCTGAGAAGACTTTTCAAGAGCTTCGTTCCATGTCATACAGCCTTTCTGCTCATAACCGACTGTAATGACGTTGCGAAGGAACGGAAGCTTCTTTGAATGAAGCTGTTCGCCAGGCTTAAGTGTTTCAAGCTCGGGGCAAAGCTCTGCCATAATCTCGTCATAGTGAGAATCTCTGTAACCCTGTACCATAACGAGAGTATGCGTATCAGACTGTCTGAAAAGATACTCTGCTTCGTGGATTTTGTAAGCTGTGTTGACAGTTACAAGAACAGCTCCGATCTTTGTTGCTGCCCAGAATGCGATATACCACTGAGGAACATTAGTTGCCCATACAGCAACGTGAGTACCTGCTTTTACGCCCATAGCAATGAGTGCACGTGCAAAGGTATCAACATCATCGCGGAACTCTGAATATGTTCTTGTATAGTCAAGTGTTGTATATTTGAACGCAAGCTGGTCAGGGAATTCTTCAACCATTGTATCAAGCACCTGAGAGAAGGTCTTTTCAATAAGCTCTTCCTTTTCCCATACAAACTTGCCTGTTCTTGACTTATTATAAAAATACTTTTTATTGCTCTTTGTGCTGCCCATAGCTTCCATAAAGCTTTCATAATGGGTAAGGATGATTTCAAGGTCATCAATCTCGCTCATCCATTCAGGATTCCATTCAATACAAACGAAGCCTGCATAGTTGATTGAGCGAAGAGCATTTGTCATCTCCTCAACAGGGAGCTTACCCTCACCGATGAGAGTGTGTCTGCCGTATTCTTCGGCATCGGTCATATGAACGAGTTTTACATATGCACCGAGGTTTTTGATTGTCTTCTCAGCATCCTCTTTAGCCTTGAAGAATGTTTCGTACATATTCCAGTCTGCACCGATATAATCGCTCGCAAAGAAGTTAAGAAGGTCACAGAGCTTGTCTGTATCAGCGTAAATGCCGACAGTTTCAACAAGAACAACGACGTTGTTTTTCTCGCAAAGGCTGATTACGTCTGACATAAAATCAGTAACATAGCTTACTGCATCTTCGTCGTCGCTTTCAGCGTAAACCTTGATGTATGAAACGTTTATATTTCTTGCAACAGCAACTGCTGCTTCGATTTTTTTCATAATCTCTTGGGCATTTTCTTTGTCTGCAACATTACAGTTAACATCGATACAGGCAATCGCTTTCTTCGCATTGATAAGAGTACGCTTTGTTACGGATGCCATATCGGGGTTGAACGGAGAAGCCTTACCTGAAAAAGCATCTGCCTTTATATCGTGAATTTCAATTCCGTCATAGCGAAGCTCCTCGGCAATCTTAAGAAAATCGCCAAGACCCGATGCTTTATGGAATTTTGTTGAAAAAGCTAAATTCACTTTTATTCCTCCTCGTAGGCGATTTTATTGAGTGCACTTACATAAGCTCTGATACTTGCACCGATAACGTCAGTTGAAATACCTGTGCCTGAATAAAGCTTACCGCTTGCTGAACGAAGCTTCACAAGAGCTGAACCCATAGCTTCACGGCCTTCGGTTACTGACTTGATCTGGAAATCGTCAAGCTCATAGTGGTGACCGATAATGTGTTCAATTGCAAGGAAAGCCGCATCAATCGGACCGTCACCAACGCTTACACCGCTCATCGGCTCGCCATCCTTAAGAAGGCGGATGTTAGCTGTTGCGGTGATAACGTTACCGCTGTTGATAACATAGCTTTCGATTGTATATGTTGCAGGTACCTGAAGTGCTGTTGAAGCGATGATTGCCTCAAGCTCCTTTGTGCCGACAAATTCCTTCTTTGCCGCAACTCGCTTGAATGCTTCATATACCTTTGAGTTATCCTCTTCGGAAAGGTCATAACCAATCTTCTTAACAGCCTTGATAACTGTTGAGATTGTATCGTTCTTATCAAGAGTGAGTGATTCTGCATTATCGTTCACACCGTTTTCGAAGGGTGAATTTTCACTCTTTGTTGTGTTAACCATTCTCTTCATCTGATTAACAACTCTTGAAAGCTCTGTTGTACGGATTTTGCTTGAAACACCGTTTGAATCACCGCGGAGCTTGAACACGTTCATTACGTCTTCAATTGACGGGAAGCTGAAGCCTTCAACTGTTGTCTTGATCTCCCCTGCTCCTGCACTGATTGCTGAGAATGCACAGGCAACAGCCATATTGAGCTGGTCGCTGAGCTCGACAGAGAGAGTTACACCCTTGAGTTCAGGAACATTTTCAAAAATTGCCTTTACTAAATCATAAATTTCTGGCGGCATTATTGTACCTTCTGAATCGCAGATATTAATACGGTCTGCACCTGCTGCGATTGCTGCACGGATAACATCATAGAGGAAATCCTTTTCCGCTCTGATTGCATCTTCTGCAGAAAATTCAACGTTATCTGCATATTTCTTACACTCTGCAATAAGTGATGCTGCCATTTCCTTAACAACAGGAGGCTTCTTACCGCATTTGTACTCCATCTGTACTGCAGAAACCGGAACGCTTACCTTGAGCGAAGCCTTCTTTGCAGCCTTAACGCTGTTCCAAGCAGTTTCAACGCTTTCAGCAGTTATGCCGACAGGAACACACACTTCAGAGTGCTTCATAAGTGATGCAATAGTCTTAATCAAGAGAACATCAGTAGAAACGTTTTTAATTTCAGGCATTTCGATGCTGTTGAAATGTAGCTTATCCATAAGCTTTGCCATTTCAATTTTTTCTTTAAAGCTGAGTGAATGTTCTGTAGAATTTGCGCATTCTCTCAAAGTAATGTCTGATACATGAATCTTTCTCATAAATATTCTCCTTATCATAAAAAAATCCCTGAAACACTCTGTGCTTCAGGGACGATAAACAAATTTACCGTGGTACCACCCGGATTGCTGAAAAACAGCCACTCTTCGGATTCTTTCAAATCCTAAGCTATGATAACGGTGCTTGCCGTGGTTCCTTATGCAGTCAGAAACGGTTAGGGAACCAAGCTCAGATACGAGACAGCCTAAACTTTCAAATACTGACTTTCACCAGCCGTCAGCTCTCTGCAAAATTACGGAAAAGGCTTAATATCTTCAAAGCTTTTCAAAAATATTGAAAATATTATATATTTACGTATATTTTTTGTAAATAGACAAAACCGTCATTTTGTCTAAATTATTTCAAGAGATCAGCATTGAGTGTCTGACCGTAAGCAGCAGCAACATCGATAAGTCCCTGGTCTTCGATTGTCTGACGGATAGGCTGACCGAGAGAGAGGATTCTGCAATAAATTTCTGCTGACTTCTCGATTGTGTGCATAAGGCCGTATGCATTGTCAAATGTATCACCTGATACGAAAAGACCGTGGTGAGCCCATACAACTGCATCGTATGTTTTAAGAAGCTCGCAGGTTCTGTGTGCGATTTCAGCACCGCCCGGAATCATCCATTCAACAACACCAACACCGTTCGGGAAGATGATCGGACATTCTGTCATACTCTGCCAGAGAACCTTTGAGAAAGCCTCTGATGTGAGAGGAAGAACGAATGTGAGAGCGATGATATTAACGGGATGTGCGTGGTAGATAACACGGCACTTACCGTCTGTTGCAGCAACACGGACACTGTGGTTCATAAAGTGAGTCGGGAATTCGCTTGTCGGGCCGCCGCCGTTAACAAGACCCCATACGATTCTGTAGCTGTCGCCTGCATCGTTGATTTCAACAATACAGATATTTGCAGCAGGATCAAGGATTGTGTTACGGAAGAACTTGCCTGTACCTGTTACCATGAAATATTCGTTCTTAAGGTTGTCTGCCTGAACGCCCATATTAACCCAGGGTCTTTCGTATGTAAAGTAAGGCTTGCAAGCCTCAACCTCTTCGCTTGTCATACGGTATGAAAGGTTGCCGCCGTTTCTTTCGTGCCAACCCTCTGAATAACCGTCGTCACATACTCTTACAAAGCTTTTGATTACGTCAAGATCCAAAATACTCATTTTAATATCTCCTTGTTTTTATTACATATTTTTACCGCATAAATTTTAACACTACAGAAGAACAATGTCAATATTAAGAAAAAGATATTATTAATTTTAGGAGCTATCACAGGCACTCTTTACTTCTCTCCTTTAATGTGTTAAAATTATCAACATAAGTATTTCGGAGGTGCATTTATGACCTGGTTATCCTTCACACGGCTTCTTATGGCGATTCTTATGATGCCGTATTATCTTTTCAACTATGCATTCAACAACTATGCCTACCCTGCTTACAGCACGTCGGGTGCATACCTTTTCTGTTACTTTACGGGAAATGAAATTGAAAACCAGACACTTCATTTCGCTGTCAGCACGGACGGCTACCATTTCAAGGCACTTAACAACAATGAAGCGGTAATCACGCAGACTCTCGGCACGAAATGTGTCCGCGACCCTTACATACTTAAAGGTGTTGATGAAAACGGCAAGGAATGTTTCTTCATCATCGCTACCGATATGGATGCAGGCCTCGGCTGGCTTTCAAACCACAGTCTGATTACATGGAAATCCTACGACCTTGTTAACTGGATTGACGAAACGGTTATCGACATCCGTCAGTTTGAGGGATTCGAAACAACAAACAGAGCGTGGGCACCGCAGGCAATATGGGACGAGAGCAAGGGTATGTACATGGTATACTGGGCAAACTCAACCGAAGAAAATGACTGCGCAGGCC
This sequence comes from Clostridia bacterium, assembly GCA_017380575.1. GTDB lineage: Bacteria > Bacillota > Clostridia > Oscillospirales > Acutalibacteraceae > CAG-488. Next base: position 136,662 of record JAFODS010000028.1, read on the forward strand.
ATTACTACGCTTATACAAAGGATTTCAAGACATTTGAAACCGAGCCGCAGGTGCTTTTCGGACGATGGAACGAATACGTCCCCGAGCGTGACGAAGTTATGAACATCCAATGCATCGACGGTGACATTATATACAACGAAAAAGACGGTTATTATTACCTTTATTTCAAGGAAGACTTAACTCAGAAAATTGCCTACGTCAGGTCAAAGAATCTTACGGGACCGTATAACACGGATTACACAATCTGCTCGCTCAACTGGTTCGGTGTTGAGGGAAGCTCGATGTACCGAATCACAGGTACGGACGCTTGGATGATGATTATGGACGAATACGGCAACGGTACATTCTTTGCACAGATGACAAGGGACTTTGAAAACTTCAGGCAGTTCCAGCGTTCATCAATGGAGATTGACCACCTTAAACCGCGTCACGGTTCAGTTGTTGCGATAACTGAAGACGAATATAAAACACTTATTGAGCACTACGGTGTTCAGGAGTAAAAAATAAAAATCCGAGTCCTCTACCTGTAAAGTGAGGATTCGGATTTTTTGTGGTCGAGGCGACAGGACTTGAACCTGCGGCATCTTGCTCCCAAAGCAAGCACTCTACCAAACTGAGCTACGCCTCGATATATTCTGTTGACAAACACACAACGTTGCATATTATATCAAACCGTTATTCATTTGTCAACAGAAATATTGTTTAACAGAGCTTTTATTTTACGTTTTCAAGATATTTATTTATTGTTGTCAGCTCACGGATATAAAGGCTGCGGACATCGGGTGTTTTTTCGTCAAACGTACTGAAAATCGCAAGTGCCTCTTCAATTGTTAGCCATTCGGGAACGATACCGTGTTCGATCTCGATATCTGTAAGGGTTTGTTCCCCCTCACCTGTTACCTCGCAGATAAAATAATTACTGACATACTTAGTTTCGAAGGAATATTCATTGATTTTAAGGAACTGACAGATAGGATTGACCTCGTATCCCGATTCTTCACGAACCTCTCGTTTGCAACATTCTTCGAGGGTTTCGCCATCTTCAATCCCTCCGCCCGGTGTCATATAAACACCCGTGTTGAGTTCGTGCGAAAGCAGGATTTTTCCGTCACGGACAACGATTCCTCTGCCTGCGATACGTTCGCGCTCAGGCGGATCGGAATAGGTTTCGGCATATTGGTTTATTATTTCGATGTTATTCATTTTAACACCTCAATTTCAGTTTCATAATACTGTTCCTGAAAACGGACAGCAGCATCCTTTACATTCAGTTGTTTCTCAACAATTGATTTGATTGTATTTTTCAAAGCAATCACCTGCTTTCAAAAAGGTTTGTGTTTGGTGAATTCGGTTTTTTTAAATTTTCAATACACGTTTTTTCAAGAACAAAAATAGGAAAAATTCAAATCATATTTTGAATTTTAACAATATAACACACCTTTGTCAACAAAAAGAAAACAAGCAACAAAAACAGTTCTTCGCATTTATCGTGATTTATGTTATAAACATAATATAGTGTTCAAAGCCTAATCATGGCTTGACAACATCCTTTTCGGTTTTGATCTGTTTTAACAGTTGATTTTTCGAATCGACCCTACGGTATTGATTTTGCGATGCATCGTGGTATAATTATTTTATAAACGTTAAAGGGACGTCGAGGACGTCGTCCCCTACAGGTTTGGTGGTAATTATGAACAAGATATTTTTGATTCTTACGGGCGGGACGATATGCTCGTACGAGAATGCGGACGGAAAACGTGCAACGGATGCCGAGAGTGCGAAATACAAGATAATATCTGAATTCAGAAAAAGTGGTTCACCTTTTAATGGTGTTGAGTTTGATACGGCTATGCCTATTGACACACTCAGTGAAAACATGACTGTTAACAAGTGGAACATTCTGCTTGATGAGTTGAGAAAAGTTGAGAGTGACAAATACAATGGTATCATCATTCTTCACGGGACAGACACTCTCGCTTACACGGCTTCACTTTTATCGCTTGTTATGAGTAAAAAAAATCTACCTGTCTGCCTTATTTCGAGCCACTCACCTGTTGACTGTGAAGGTACGAATGCAAACATCAATTTCAGAACTGCAGTTGAGATGATTATGAACGGGCTGAAGTCGAATGTATATGCCGTTTATGAAAACTCTGACGGTAAGACCTATCTTCATTACGGCTCTCGCCTGCTTCAATGCGGAAACTACAGCAACGACTTTTTCAGCAAAGATATGATTGCCGTTGACAGTATCGAAGCTGTTTGCACAGAAAGTCAGGCATTTGAAACAGACAGAAATCTGCTTAGTGAAATCAAAGAGCTTAATTCAAAGGTTCTTCTGATTAATCCGTATGTAGGATTGGATTATAACAGCGTTAATCTCAGCGGTGTTTCTGCCGTTGTGCATACTACCTATCATTCTCAGACCGTCTGTGTTGACGGTGACACCAATTCATTCACAGAATTTGCAAAAAGGTGCAAAAAAGAAGGTGTAAGCCTTATACTTACACCTTGTGATAAAAATTCATATTCATATGTTTCAACTGCATCCGCACTTGGAAACGGAGTTATTCCCGTAAGCGGTATGACAGACGAAATGGTTTATGTTAAGACGGTTGTGGGTTGTTCGTTGAGTTACAAAGATGATGAGCTTTGTCAATTTTTAAACACCGATATCAATTTTGAAAGTGCTTATTGACAAGACCAACTAGTCCTTGACAATCATTAATCTTTCCACTCTACTTTAACATGTCTGAAATCGCTCATGAAAAGTTCATGACTTTCTTCTGTATACAATCCTTCTTCATTCTTTGCGGCAAATCTGAGATCGTATAAGAAACTCTCAACATCCTCACGTCTGTTAATTTGCAAGGTTTCAGTGTTAACATCATCAGGAACAACTCTGAAAATGAGCATAAACTTTGACTTTTTGTTTGTAACCGTAAGCTTCGGCGGATTGATAACACCCGTGCCACTATAATCTACATCGCCCAAAGGATTAGGGCCGTCAAGGTAGTATTCTTTTGTTTCAAAATCATCCAACCAATTCCGAACTGATGCATCGATTTTTATTTCGTAGTAACCGTCTGTATCCGTTTTGTCATATGCTGTTATTGATTTAACATTATACAAAACAGTGTGAACATCTCCCCACCAGGCTTTAAATCCGAAACAGGATAAAACCAGAATTATAATAACAGCAAAAGGAATTATTGCTAATACGATTTTATTTTTACTTTTCATTTCTTTCTCCTTACAAAATCAAAAGTGTTTATTGACAAAATCAATGAGTCATTGACAATTATCAACCTTCCCACTCTACTCAAACAAGCTTTCTTTCCACAAATCATCTGAAACCTGACGGTCTGTACGTTTAGTAATCCGCTTATCTTTGAATATTTTTTTACTGAACACTAAAAATAAAACTTCAAAAACTAATGCAAACAAAGCGAAAGACCCAAATAAAACAGAATTTTTCAGAGTTGATTTTACCGTTGAATCGGCATCAAAAACAACCTCATGTGCAGTTTTGATACCCAACAAATTAAGCTCGGTTGCTTCATCGGAATAATCAGAATTATAGAAAGTGACCGTTATTTTATCTCCTGTTTTAAGTTTTCCTGAAACACCATCGTCCAATAATGAGTATACATAATAAAGTTCTTTGGTATTTCCTGATTCATCAACTGCGTAGATTTTCACACCGTTTGAAAAACGGCTGAGAGAATACGGAGTTGATTTTTCATATATGAAATTCTTTTCAACCGTTCCGCTTTGATATGAACTAAAATTCTGAACAGAAATAATTGAGAAAATTATAATTGCAGGAATAGCGATAATCGAAACGAAAAAACAATATATAAAACGCTGATTTTTATTTTTCATTTCAGTTTATCCTTTTCAAATTAAAACTTTTGATTGATAAAATCAAACATACCGTGCCAGTCATCGCGGGCAAAATAGTGTTTACCGTGGCGGAAGTATAATCCTATGCTTCCGTCATGTAACATTTTACCGCATTTGAGGTAATCGTCCTCTTCGTAAACAAAGCCTTTTTTGCCGTAAAGCTCATATACTTCGGAAGCCGCCGCACAGCAAAGGAACTGCACATCGGGCCCTGCCCAGATATCTTCTTCGGCAGAAGCGATGTGAACAGGTCTGGGAGCAATCAACGAATGCATAAAATGCTGTTCAAATTCGGTTTCATTATCCTTGCCGTAATAATTTTTATAATTTTCGCAGAACCAGAATTCAAAACGGTCAATAATATCCCCTATTGTTTCTGAGCCTTTCTGCTTTCCTCTGTTGAGAGAGTCACCGCTGCATCCTGCACAGTTTGAGTGAACGCAAGAGAAGCGTTCATCGGAGATACCTGCAAGAAGTGCGGTTTTGCCAAGCCTTGAATGACCGCAGACAGTTACGCAGTCGAGGTCAACTTCTTCACGTGTTTCAAGGAAGTCCATAACTCTCATCGCCGCCCAAGCCCACATTGCGATTTTCCCGGGTGAATAGAGTGTTCTTTCTTTATTCTTATAAATAACGCCTGCAAGTCCGTTTGTGAAGTCACCGTCATCGCTTGTTACATCCTCATAGCAGAAAGATGCTATCGCAAATCCGTTATCTATAATTTCTTCTGTCGGGATATACTTATCGGGAATATCGGGACGGAAGTTTATGCAGACGAACGTTTTGAACTTATCCCCTTTTGTCGGACAGACGTATGTAATCGGGAAAGTGAAAGTTTCACCGTTGATTTCTGATGTTATTTCAATTCGTTCTATAGTCGCCTTACCTGCACAGAATCGGTCATCAGGCTCACTTACAACTTTAAAAGAAACACTTTCAGGCTTTTCGGGAAGATGGCCGTACTCGCATTTATACATCATTTCCCTGACAATCGGTTTTATCTTTTCCCACTCATCAACAGTTGTTGCTCTTTTGCCCGTAACCTCAAGCGGTGACGGCACATTCAAAGCTTTTAAACGTTCTTTTACTGTCATTTCTTCACGTCCCTTCTTTTTTATATTATAACTTAATATCACCGCAAATGCAATAATGCACCGAGAGAAGAACTTCTCACGGTGCATTGATTTTTTATCTTTCCTCTCGGAAATATGAAAGTCCGAGACTCTGAGGAGGTTGATTTTCACGCTTGTCGCGAATGCTCGTAAATACAAGTACAACTATCGTAACCACATAAGGCAGCATTTTAAAAAGCTCCTTACTCGCAAAGCTTACACCGGTAATATAGCTGCTTGCAATATAAAGTCCGCCAAAAATAACCGATCCTATAATTGCAAGGCTGGGCTTCCACACCGTAAAAATAACAAGTGCAATAGCAAGCCAACCGATAGCATCGATACAGTATTCCCAGTTACCGTTAAGATAGTCCATAATAAATGAAAGTCCTCCGAGACCGGCAATAGCACAACCGATACAGGTTGACGCATATCTGTATCTCGAAACATTGATACCTGCAGCATCCGCTGTAGCCGGATTTTCACCAACTGATCTGAGATTAAGACCAACTCTTGTTTTCGTGAGAATATAAGATGAAACCAAGGCTATAATAATCGCTAGATAAATCAGAATACCGTGAGAGAAAAATATTTCACCGAACCAACCAAGATCTTCGGCAAATGGAAATGTCATTGTGAAAAAACGACTGCCCTTACTGTATACAGGACCTGTTTCTGCAATCATATAATCTGAAACACCAACACCGAATGTTGTAAGAGCAAGACCTGTTACGTTCTGGTTAGCTCTGAGAGTAACAGTAAGAAAGCTGAAAATAAAGCCCATAACCGCACCGCCGATCACAGTGGCGATAATAGGAATAAGAACCGCAAGAAAATAATTCGCATCCGGACCGACCTCAGAAAGATACAGGTATTCTGCAAAGCAGCCGCAGGATGCACCAACACACATAACACCCGGAATACCGAGGTTCAGGTGACCTGACTTTTCTGTAATAGTCTCACCTGTTGAGCCGAAAAGGAAAGCCATGCCAAGTCTAATTGAACTAACAATAAACGCTAACATCAATCATTCTCCTTTCCGCTCTTTGTTGAAACAATTTTATACTGAAGGAAAAATTCACAACCGATGATAAAGAACAGGATTATACCTGTCACTATATCAGAAATCGCACTGGGAAGACGGAAATCTGTCGAAACCTGGCCCGCACCTCTCTGCAGAAAAACAATAAGAAAAGATGTAAGAACCATATAAACAGGATTGAATTTACCGAGCCACGAAACCATAATCGCAGTAAATCCTCTGCCGTCAACGGTTGTTGTGCTTATTGTATGGTTTGTTCCGCCAACCAGAAGAAGTCCTGCAATACCGCAAAGAGCACCTGAAACGACAAGTGTACGTATAACAACCTTACGCACATTGATACCGATATACTTAGCAGTATTTTCGCTTTCACCTACAACAGAAATTTCATAACCGTGTTTTGTCTTTTTGAGGTAGATATAAACAAGTACAGTAAGCACTGCAACAATTATAATATTAAGCAGATATGACTGACCGAAAAGTACCGGTAATCCATACTCAGACATAGGAGCAAGAACACCTGAACCACTCTTGACAAAATATTTAAGAAAGAATGCAACAGACTGAATTGCTACATAGTTCATCATAAGAGTGAACAAAGTCTCGTTAGTATTCCACAACGCTTTGCAAAAAGCAGGAATAACCGACCATATAATACCTGCAAGCATTGAAGCTATCAACATTACTACAATAAGCGCAGGATATGGCAAGCTGTCACCAAGGAACATCATAACTGCCGTAGTAGCTAATCCGCCAATAAGCACCTGGCCCTCTGCGCCACAGTTCCAAAACTTCATTTTAAAAGCAGGCGTAACCGCCAAGGATATACAAAGAAGAATTGCAACATTCTGTACAAGACTCCAAATACGAAGTGATGAACCAAAAGCACCTGAAACCATTGAAGCATAAACCTCTAAGGGATTTTTACCGGTGAGGATTGTAATCGCCACCGCAGAAACAATCAATGAGGCAATGATTGCTATTGCTCGCACAAACACATTTTTGTACCACACCATGGGTTCACGCTTAACCAAATGAAAGCTCATTTTATTCATTATGCTTCACCTCCCTGCTCAACACTCTTTGTCATAAGCAAACCTATTTCTTCCTTGGTAGCTGTTCTCGCATCAACGGTACCGGTAATACTGCCTGAGCCGATTACGATAATTCTGTCGCAGAGCTCTATAAGCACGTCCAGATCCTCACCAACAAAAATTACAGCTACTCCTTTTTCCTTCTGTGCATTGAGAAGGTTATAGATCGTGTAAGATGCACCGATATCAAGACCTCTTACAGGGTATGCCGCCATAAGAACTGTAGGTGAAGCAGCAATTTCACGGCCGACAAGAATTTTTTGTATATTTCCGCCTGAAAGTCTTCTGACCGGAGTTTTTGCATCAGGAGTTACAACCTCAAGATCCTTGATAATCTTCTCTGCAAGATATCTCGGCCCTTTTCTTTCTAAAAAGACTGAATGGCCTTTACGATAGGATCGGAGCATCATATTATCGATGATATCCATATTTCCTACAAGACCCATACCAAGTCTGTCTTCAGGAACGAAAGAAAGACGTACACCAAGATCGCGTATCTGCATCGGAGTTTTATCACGAAGATTGTCACTTTCTCCGGTCTTAGGATTATTGTAAACAATCTCACCTTCATTCACCTTCTGAAGTCCGGCTATGGCCTCAAGCAACTCGCGCTGACCTGAGCCCGCAATTCCTGCAATTCCGAGAATTTCTCCCGAACGGGCAGTGAAAGAAACATTGTTGAGGATTTTAACGCCCTCTCGGTCAACGCAATTAAGGTTCCTGACCACAAGTCTTTCCTCGCAGTTTTTAGGATCACCACGCTCAATATTGAGACTGACCTTTTTACCTACCATCATTTCCGTCAGTTGACTCTCATCTGTGGTTGCGGTAAGCACTGTACCGATGTACTCACCCTTACGAAGAACTGCAACCTTATCCGAAAGTGAAAGTACCTCGTGAAGCTTATGTGTGATAATTATAATTGACTTACCATCATCTCTCATTTTACGAAGAACATTGAATAATTTCTGTGTTTCCTGAGGAGTCAGAACAGCTGTCGGCTCATCAAGTATAAGTATATCTGCTCCTCTGTAAAGCACCTTGATAATTTCAACAGTCTGCTTTTCAGAAACGGACATTTCATGGATTTTTTTCATCGGATCGATATCGAAGCCATAACGCTCACTAATTTCCTTTACCTTATTAGCGGCAGCTTTATGATCAAACTTTTCTTTTTTATCAATGCCGAGAATAATATTTTCCGTCGCTGAAAAAACATCAACAAGCTTGAAATGCTGATGTATCATACCGATTTTATATTTGAAAGCATCTCTGGGAGAACGGATAACGACCTCTTTGCCGTCAATGAAGATCTGACCCTCATCCGGAAAATATATACCGGCAATCATATTCATAAGTGTTGTTTTGCCACTTCCGTTTTCACCGAGAATTGACAGGATTTCACCTCTGTTAATAGACAAACTTACATTTTTATTTGCAGCCTTTCCGCCAAAATACTTGCTTATATTTCTGAGTTCAATCGCTGAAGTTTCTGACAAAGTATGTTCCTCCTTTGCTTTTAATACTAAAAAAGCAGCCTTTTATCAAGGTTGTTTTTTCAATATTAAAACAAGAGTAAGCGGGACATAACTGTCCCGCTTATTCAATTTAACTGATTACCGTTTCCGGCAAAATTAGAATTTTTCGTTAAGAAGAGTAATACCGTCGATTCTGAGGTCGAAGTAAGGAGCTGAGCGGAACTCTGATTCATTGAACACACCGTCAGCGATAACCTCTGTATCCGGCTGGAAAGCAGCATCTGTATCAACATCAGCCTGATAGCTGTCAAGTTTCTTTCCGCCTACTGTGAATGAAGCGGTATCAAACACATTGAGCTTACCTGCCTTGATTTCCTCTACAAGAGCCTGGATTTTCTCATATGTGCCTTCAGCTGCAACGCCCTGGTTAATGCCTGTAAGAACTACAGAACCTTCAGCAATACCGCCGCACCAGTCAGCATCAATCTTTTCACCCTTAACAACCTGACCGATAATGTAGTTGTAGTAGGGAGCCCAGTTGATAGCAGATGAAATGATGAATGTTTCGTAGCATGAATCATATGTGCTGCCGTTGTAAGAAACATTCGGAATACCTGCGGCTTCACAAGCACCGGGAGCGCCCATTGAGTCAGCATGCTGGCTGATAAGCTTACAATCACGTGCGATGAGAGCTTCAGCAGCATTCTTCTCTTCTGTTGCATCATACCAAGAACCTGTGAACTGAACATCCATTGTAACTGTCGGACACACGCTCTTTGCGCCAAGATAGAATGATGTGTAACCTGAGATAACTTCAGCATATGTGAAAGCACCTACATAGCCCATCTTAGCTTCTTCGGCTGTAAATTTACCTGCTTCAATCATTTCGTTAAGCTTCAAACCTGCAGCAACACCTGCAAGGAAGCGACCTTCATAGATTGATGCAAAAGCATTATGGTAGTTATCAAGACCGGATGTGTGAGCCTTTGTACCTGTTGCGTGACAGAACTGAACTTCAGGGAATTCCTTTGCTGCCTGAATCATAAAGTCTTCGTGACCGAAGGAGTTCGCAAAAACTACCTTACAGCCTTCTGATACAAGATCCTTAGCTGCAACATAGCATTCATTACCCTCAGGGATATTAACTCTGACTATAACCTGCTCATCAGTAAGCTTGAGGGCTTCCTTAATCTTATCAACTGCATTAAGGAAGTTAAGATCATAGGTTGAATTTTCATCGTGAAGGCAGATAAAACCAATTTTGAAGTCTGAAGGAACTTCGTAATCAACATTGAGAGCAACCTCTGCGATGGGTGATTCGCTCATGCCCTTGTTATCATTTTCTTTTCCTGTTTCATTGCCACCACATGCAGCAAGAGAGAAAATCATGATAGCCGCAAGCATAACAGCAAGAATTTTTTTCATGTGTTTTTCCTCCGTTTATTTTTTATTTATAGCTAAAAATTGCTACCGAAATAATTATTCGCAGAATGTGATTCTGCCGTCATCCGTCATTGACTCAACCCTTGCAAGAGATTCAACACGGATACCCTGAGAGCGGATAAGCTCACCGCCCTGCTGAAATGCTTTTTCAACAACAATGCCCGCACCGACGATCTCTGCACCTGCAGACTTAATAAGGTTTATAAGACCCTGCAAAGCACATCCCTGTGCGAGGAAATCGTCGATTATAAGGATTTTGTCCTCGGGATTTAAAAATTCCTGTGAAACAATAACGTCATATGTTTTTCCGTGGGTAAACGATGTAATCGGAGTTGAATAAACGTCCGCCGAAATGTTTTTACCGAGAGTCTTCTTTGCAAAAACCACCGGCACATCAAAATACTGTGCAACGATACAAGCGATACCGATACCTGACGCTTCAATGGTAAAAATCTTATTTACGCCCTTATCACCGAAAAGACGGTAAAATTCCTTACCGATCTCGTTAAGGAGTTTGACATCAACCTGATGATTAAGGAAACGGTCAACCTTAAGGATATTTCCCGGGAAAACCTTTCCGTCTTTTATTATGCGTTCTTCAAGTATTTTCATAAATAATTCCTCATTTACCAACAGATAGTGCCGATTAAAGCTGAACTACCCACATTTAGACATTATATAAGTTTATTTTATCACAATATCGTTTTTTGTCAACAAATTACTTATGTCAAACAGTAAATGTATAGGCTCTGTTTTTGTTGAAAATAACGAGAGATTTTTTCTTTTTGTTCATAAAATATTAATATAGGCGAGGTAAAATAACTTTAATTGATTTTACAGAAAATTTGTGTTATCATTAATTATAAACTTTTCGGGAGAAAATTCTATGTCACATCTCATTGAATTAAAAGACGCATACAAGATATATAACCCCGGCGAAAACGAAGTAAGAGCACTTGACGGGGTCAATCTCTGCATTGACAGAGGTGAGTATGTTGCAATCGTCGGACAGTCCGGTTCAGGCAAATCCACACTTATGAATATGCTCGGTCTTCTTGACGTTGTTTCAAGCGGAACATACATCCTTGACGGAAAAGACATCAAGGATATGGACGATGATGAGCTCAGTGCGATAAGAAACCGCGAAATCGGATTCATATTTCAGGGCTTCAACCTCATTCCGAGCCTCACAGCAAAAGGAAACGTTGAGCTTCCCCTCATCTACCGTGGAATGAAAGCTGAGGAAAGAGAAAAGCTTTCAACTGAAGCATTGGGAAGAGTCGGTCTTGAAAAGAGAATGAATCACCTTCCAAGCCAGATGTCGGGCGGTCAGCAGCAGCGAGTTGCTATTGCGCGTGCCGTTGCCGCAAGACCTCCCGTTATCCTTGCCGACGAGCCGACAGGTAACCTCGACTCCAACTCAGGTAAGGAAGTTATGAGAATCATCAACGAGCTCTGGGCTGAAGGAAGAACAATTATCCTCATCACACATGACGATAAAATTGCACAGAAGGCACACAGGGTTATCCGTATCAGCGACGGAAAGATAATTGAAGATTACATCAACGAGGACGTAACGCCTCAGAGCAATTTATAAAAACAGCACCGATTGCAGAAAGCAAACTGCAATCGGTGTTTTTATTATAACCCTTACGAACAACTTATTTTAATATTTTCTTGAAAGCATCTTTTCGGCTTCTGCACGTGTGATTTTTCCGGCATTGCAATCAGCCATAACCTGAACATCCTTGTCGTTGAGCTTATAAAGCATCCATGTAAGCAAGGAGAATACATAACCGATTGCGGGCACCATAACGTAAACGAACCATAAAACATTAAGTGCATGCGGTGACTGCTGAATATTAAGAGCCTGAAGCTCTTCAAAGTTCTTTGCAGGAACGCTTATCCAACCTGTGTATTCAAGTCCCATCCACAAAAGGCTGACAGAACCCGATACAGCACCCGTAAGCTTGCACATAAAGGTCTGGATTGCAAAAGTAATACCCTTTGCATCAATGCCTGTTTTGAATTTACCGTATTCGGCACAGTCGGGCGTAAACATAAAGAGCACACAGCCGAAAATTGACATCGGGATTGAACGGATAACAGAAAGAACTGCAAAGGCAATAATACTCTTATAGCCTATTGCCCACATAACAACACTTGAAACAATTATGCCGAGTGTGCACCATTTAAAGAGCACCATTTTATCGATTTTCTTAAGAATTTTCGGGGTAACGATTGAAAGAACGACTGACGGAACAGCACTGAATGCACCGACAACAAGCGAGAACAGACTGTCGTTGAAGAGATAGAACGAAACCCACATATTAAGTGCACCGATGATATTCACACTTGAATAGAAGAAGAAGCCTATGTAGAAAATGAGGAGATATTTGTTTTTGAAAAGATAAACAAACATCTTGCTGACAGAGAAGTTTTCCTCTTCCTTCGGTGGAGTATAACGCTCCTGAAGTGTAAGACAGGACGGAAGCATCGTAACAAATGCAATTATCGCAACAGCAACAGCTGCCACAAGGTAAGTGCTGCCGACCTTTTCGCTGATAAGAACAGGAACAACAACAGAAGTTACCGTTCCGCCTGCACCGCCCCAGATGCTCTTATAAGCCATCATTGAGTTACGCTCGGAGATATTTTTTGTCATAGATGTGATAATACCGTAAATCGGCACGTCACAAAGAGTATAAACGGTATCCCAGATAAGATAGCTGATTGCAAACCATATAAGCTTGGTAGTACTGCTTGAGTTAAACGGTGCCGCAAACATAAGAACTGTTGTGACGACTATCAGCACAAGCGAAACACGAAGCCACGGCAGGTATTTCTTTCCGCTTTTAAACTTGACAGCATCAAAAACAACACCGAAGATACAGTCATTGACCGCATCCCATACCTTGATAGCAAGCATAATTCCGGTTGCCTTTGTGAGGTCAACACCGATAAGCATAAAGTACGTTGTAAGATAAGACGTTACAAGGGCATAAATTGCATTCTGTCCGATAAAAAAGGCATAGTAACTTTTTCTTTCAAGAGAATTGGTTGACCAACCCTCGGGAGTGTCTTTCAATAATTTTTTAACTAAATTCACATTACCCCTCCTCTGCTTTATAAATTTATTATATCAACACCTCTGTTCAAAATCAATACGGAGTTACTTATTAAATTCCTGTTGCAATCATCAATTTAATATGCTACAATATGAAAAACTCAAAATTTACTGCCACCGGGTAGTGTGATGCTTCGCATCCGTTTACACATCGTTAGGTCTTTGAAGATGTGTAAAGCGGGTGTTATTTTTTTAGGAGAATATATAATGAACATTTTTAAAGCGTTTAAAAGTCTTACTAAATTTGAATTATGTCTTTGGCTGTTTTCTGTTGCGGTTATAAGCATTTCTTACTGTTTTTCAGGCGGTAACGTGTGGAGCCTTATCACCTCTCTTATCGGAGTGACTTCGCTTATTTTCTTAGCAAGAGGTTTTGTTATCGGTCAGGTGCTGATGATTATATTCAGCATAAATTATGCACTGATTTCTTACGGCTTCAGCTACTACGGAGAACTTCTGACTTATGCCGGAATGACACTTCCGATGGCTGTTGTGTCACTTATTTCCTGGATAAAACACCCTTACAAAAAGACAGCTGAGGTTGAGGTTGACAGCAAGCTTGGCTTAAAAAAAGCTGTTTTTCTTGCAGTTTCTGCCGTTGTTGTAACCGTTATATTTTATTTCATACTAAAAGCTTTAGATACAGCGAATCTTTTGCCCAGTACAGTTTCTGTACTGACAAGCTACATTGCGGCAACGCTGACCGCTTTCCGCAATCCTTATTTTGCACTCGGGTATGCAATAAATGACCTTGTTCTTATCGTTCTTTGGATATTAGCAACCATGGCTAACCTTTCATACCTGCCGATGACAGTATGCTTCATTGTATTTTTCATCAACGATATGTATGGATTCATCTGTTGGAAAAAGATGGAGAAACGGCAAAAAGAATTTATTAATAACTGAATAAGAAAACAGCAAGGATGTATCAAATTACACCTTGCTGTTATTAGTTTATCCTAATTTTGCATCAAGAAGAGTACGGATTGCACGGATTGTCTGTGCACCTACAATACCGTCTTCCGCAATTTTGGCGGCACGCTGAATTTGTTTTACCGCTGTTTCCGTTCCGTCACCGAAAATATTATTATCGTCAACGCTCTGCGTTATAACACCTGCTTTTCTGAGAAGAAGAATGTTCTGCTTAAGAAGATATACTCCTGCGTTTCTGTCGCCTTTTTTGATTACTCCGACATCAGATGGCGGCATTACAGGATTCATAACAGGTGCCTCCTCTCTTCCGAAACCGTTCAGACCGTAAGATTTAATAATTGACGAAAAATCCTTATACATATAGTTCTGGTCAACATTGAACCCGGCAATAATCGGACTTCTTATGCGATTTGTGCTTCCGCCGAACTGCCACATTCCGACCACACTTTTATCCGGATACGTAAGCTGGGTTGACCATTGAGCTACCCAATGAGTATAAGCTTTGAGCTGCGAATCATCAAGATAGGTCGCAAAGAAATATGTTGATGCATAAACACCCGTAAAGTAATCTTTCGCTTCGAGTGTATCACAGAAGGCTTTTACTACCGCACTGTTACTTGCTTTCGGACGTGAATAATAACGTTCATCCTCGATATCAATATAAATCGGCAATTCAAACTGTTTTCCTTTCAGGACATTGTTGTGTAGAAAGTTTGCTTCTTCCCTCGCCTCCTGCGGTGATGTGGCAATTGTATAAAGGTACACACCGACAGGCAGATTCCGTGCCTTTGTTTCCCTGTAAAAATTTTCAAATTCGCTGTCTTTTGTAAGGTGATACGCACCACGTAGGATCACAAATTCAACACCCGCATCTGCAAGTGCATCAAAGCTTATCCCCTGCTGAAACCTTGATAAATCTACCCCGAATTGCTGAAAAGCCATATAATACCCCTTTTTCTTTTTTATATATGGATATTCAGAAAAGCGAAAAAGATGTATGTTGCGATAAAAACAGACCAACAAATTCGGGTTTGTGGAGCTCTTTGATTTCGCACAATCAGATTCTGCTGAATTAACGGACGGTCGAGGACGCCCGTCCCTACGCAGTTGACTGAAACAAGGTTCGTAGGGGCAGAGATCATCTGTCCGCCAATTTTGTACATTTCTGACGGGACGTCGAGGACGTCGTCCCCTACAATAATAATTTGAAAATTGCTCAACAAACCTGAATTTGTTGGTAGTTTTAAAAAGCATTTATATATTCATCGGCTTATATTACATCGTTTATCATATTATACAGAAAGAAATAAAAGTTCCTTAACGGAACTTTTATTTCTTTTTTATCACAGCATAATATTAACCGTTGTGTTCGGATCGAAGAGGTGGATTTTGTCGGTATGGATTGCGAGGAGCGGAGTATCATTTTCACTTTTCGTGTTCTGTACCCTTGCGACAATCTTTTCCCCTGCATAATCAAGGTAAAGATAAGTTTCGCTTCCCATCATTTCGTTGACTTCAAGCTTTGCAGTAATCAGCTTATCCGCATTCTTTTTGACAAAATCTTCATCATTTGTGATATCCTCCGGTCGGATGCCGACTTTAACATATTTGTCCGCATAGCTGAGGAGTCTTTCGTCAAGGCCGAATATTCCCGTAACATTTATTTCATTCTGTGAAAGAACAAGGTAAACCTGAGAGTTTCTGACGCTGACGAGAGCATCAAGGAAATTCATCTGCGGAGAGCCGATAAATCCCGCAACGAACATATTGTAAGGCTTATCGTAAAGATTCTGCGGGGTATCAACCTGCTGAATCACACCGTCCTTCATAACGACTATTCTGTCCGCCATAGTCATTGCTTCGGTCTGATCGTGAGTAACATAAATAAAGGTTGTTCCGAGCCTTTTGTGAAGCTTTTTTATTTCCGTACGCATCGTTGTGCGGAGCTTTGCGTCGAGATTTGAAAGCGGCTCGTCAAGAAGAAAAACCGACGGTGAACGCACCATAGCTCTGCCGAGGGCTACTCGCTGACGCTGACCGCCCGAAAGAGCACGCGGTTTTCTTTTGAGAAGATGCTCGATATCAAGGATTTTTGCGGCTTCGCGTACACGGCGGTCGATTTCAGCCTTCGGAATTTTTCTGAGTTCAAGACCGAATGCCATATTTTTATAAACGCTCATATGAGGATAAAGTGCATAGCTTTGAAAAACCATTGCAATATCCCTGTCTTTGGGAGCAACAGTATTCACTACCCTGTCCCCTATCTTCATCTCACCCTTTGATATACTTTCAAGTCCCGCAATCATACGAAGGGTCGTTGACTTGCCGCAGCCTGACGGACCGACGAGTATAATGAATTCCTTATCTTCTATTTCGAGAGAAAAGTCGTTGACAGCCGTGGTGCCGTCCTCAAAGATTTTAAAAATATTTTTAAGACTGATACTTGCCATAGTTTATCCTTTCACGGCACCTGCAACAATGCCCTTGATGATATATTTCTGACAGAAGAGATAGAATATTATTATCGGAATAATTGACAGCACTAGCATCGCCATCAATGCACCCATATCAACCGAGCCGTAACCGCCTCTGAGGTACTGTACGGCAATCGGAATTGTTCTGTACTCGCTTCCGATAAGAAGATACGGAAGAAGGTAATCGTTCCATATCCACATAGCGTTGAGAATTGCGACCGTTACCGCTGTCGGCTTGAGTATCGGAAAAACGACCATAAAAAACGTCTGCAAGGGATTGCAGCCGTCAATCATCGCCGCTTCTTCAATCTCAAGCGGTACGGATTTGAGGAATCCGCAGAACATAAAAACAGCGAGACCCGCACCGAAACCGAGATAAATCAGAACAAGTCCCCACGGAGTATCAAGCGAAAGCTCTGCCGCCGTTTTTGTCATTGTAAACATAACCATCTGAAACGGGACAATCATTGAAAAAATGAAGATGAAATAAAGGGCTTTGGTGAAAATATTTTTCACCCTCACGATGTACCATGCTGTCATTGACGTAAAAAGTACAATTGCAATCACCGAAAATACGGTTATAAAAAGTGACCAGAAGAAAGCCGAGAAAAACTCTGTTTTTTCAAGACCGCTTGTGTAATTTTCAAGACCTGCAAAGGTTTCGCTGTCCGGTAACGAAAACGGTTCTTCACTGATATAAAACTTACCCTTGAAA
This sequence comes from Clostridia bacterium, assembly GCA_017380575.1. Taxonomy (GTDB): domain Bacteria; phylum Bacillota; class Clostridia; order Oscillospirales; family Acutalibacteraceae; genus CAG-488. Next base: position 153,986 of record JAFODS010000028.1, read on the forward strand.
GAATTGATTGCAACGATTATAACCGGTGCAAGAAAGGCTGCCGAAACACCGATCAAAATGACATAAAGAAGGGTTCTGACAGCTGTATTTCTGCCTGAAACGGTATTCACTGTTCAACCTCCCTTTTGCGAGTAAGCATCAACTGAACGAAAGATATTGCCGCAACAATAACAAAGAAAATTACAGCCTTGGCCTGACCGACACCTTCCCAGCCTATTCTGCTGTAAAACGTGTTGTAGATATCAAGAGCAAGCATAGCCGTCTGTTTTGACGGTGCACCTGCCGTTAGAGCGAGGTTCTGGTCAAAAAGCTTGAATGAATTAGTCAATGTCAGGAAAAGACAGATTGTGATTGACGGCATAACAAGCGGAATTGTAACATTACGGAGAGTCTGCATTCTGTTTGCACCGTCCACCTTTGAAGCATCGATAAGGTCGGTCGGAATATTCTGTATACCTGCGATGTAAATTACCATCATATAACCGATAAGCTGCCAGTTCATAAGAATTACCAGTCCCCAGAAGCCATACTTCGGGTCGTAGGTTATAGTAACACCCATAGTCTGCAGAACACCGTTGATTATCAGCTGCCAGATATATCCGAGAACAATGCCGCCAATAAGATTCGGCATAAAAAACACCGTCCTGAAAATATTCGTGCCTTTGAGTCCTTTTGTGAGAATTGATGCAAGTGCGAATGCAATCAGATTGACGGTTATTACGGAAACTACGGTAAATTTTACGGTAAACCACAGAGCATTGAGGAAATCATCGTTTGAAAATGCCCTGATATAGTTAAGAATGCCTACCCATTGAGCATCCGCGACAGTAGTGAATTCCGTAAAAGAAAGATACAGACCGAGGACAAACGGCACTGCAAAGGCTATCGTGAATGCCGCAAGCGTCGGCAGAACGAATATAGGAAAATACTTTTTCAGTGCCATTTTATCCTCTCCAGAATATTATTTGCGTTCAGATTTCCAGCTGTTTTTAAATGTTGTTTCAACGTGTTTCCAATCCTTTTTGCCCTGGGAATATTCAAGCATTGCATTACCGAAATCTTCCTTGAACTGCTGACTCGGAAAAGAATTGAATGCCCATTCAAGATTATTGACATCCTTTTCCATCCAACGAAAAATTTCTTTTGCAAGAGGATCGTCAGGCTTTTCGTCGTCTTTGAAAGTATTGAAGGGAGCGATGAAATTCAGCTTATTTACAACGTAATCCTTACCCGTTTCACTTGAAAACAGCCATTCAAGAAAAGCAATTGAAGCCTTTCTGTCCGCTTCGGTAGCGTTTTTATTGATTGCAAGGTAATTTTCCGTACCGATACAAAGACCTTGCTTTTCTTCACCCTTTATACCCATATAAATCGGAAGATATTTTATATCCTCAGCCTTGACTACATTGCCCTTTACGTTTGAAATCTGCTCCCATGCCCAGTTTCCGTTCTGCACCATTGCTGCCTTACCGAGAGCAAATTCAGCCATCGCATTATCAACAGTCTTACCCGAAAGAAGCTCTTTCTTTGTTGTTGAATTGTTAAGATACATATCGAAAACTTTTCTGAAATTTTCGGAATAGCTGAAGTCAATATCCTTTGCATTGAGCGTTGTCAGTGTCGGAGAATCATCGTTTTTCTCCTTCATTTCGTAGTATACGGGCACATTGGCAAGGTGTGTTGTCCAACGCCACTGTTCTCCGCTTCCCATTGAGGTGGAAGCAAAAACACCGTCAATGCCAAGCTCTTTTTTATGCTTTGTCATATCCGTTACAACGGCATTAAGAGTTTCAAAGCTCCTGATATCGTCAGCCTTTGAAATACTTACCGCCTTATCTTTGAGAGCAAAATATTTTTCCATAATAGCGTTGTTGTAAATAATTCCGTAGCCCTCAACAACGTACGGTATACCGAAAACGCCGTTGGAATTTTTAACAGCAAGATTCTTGTCCGTCAGGTAACTGTAAAGCTTTGTATCGCTCAGGTCAAGGCAGTAATTTGCCCACGACTTGTAGCCGACGGGACCGTTGATCTGAAAAATCGTCGGGGCATCCTTCTTTGCGATTTCGGACTTAAGGGTTGTTTCGTAGGTATTGCTTGCAGCGGTAACGACCTTAACGTCAACACCTGTTTCTTCCTTATATTTTGTTGCAATTTCTTTGTAGATATCCGCAACCTCAGGCTTAAAATTAAGGAAATATACTTTACCTGTATTTGACGCTTGAGTTTCGGGTTTCGGTTCCTTTTTCATACCGCATGCCGTCAGGGTAAAACCGAGCACGGCACAGAGCAAAAGAGCAATTGTTTTCTTCATTATTTTTCCTCCTTATAAGGTTCTTGAATAAAGCTTTGTCATGTCAGCAATTTCCTTTGCAAGCTCGTCAGTCAGCATACCGTCGCTGAGTCGCCATTCCCAGTTTCCGTACGGTATTGACGGGACGTTCATCCTCGCCTCGCTTCCGAGAGACAGCCAATCCTGCATCGGTATAATAACGGTTTCGCTGACACTCATAAATAACGCTCTAATACAATCTTTGACTAAAGATTCTGCATTATTCACGTTAAGATATTTTTTGGCAAACGTCAGTGCCTGATCGTCGGAAATGAGGGACCATTGCTTCATCGTAGGGTTATCGTGAGTACCGGTGTAAACAACGCTGTGGCGAGTATAGCTGTGCGGAAGGAACTCTTCGGCACCCTCAAACCCGAACTGCAGCACCTTCATTCCCGGGAAATCGCTGTAGCAAAGAAGATCGCGGACTTTATCTGTAATATTTCCGAGGTCTTCTGCAATAATCCTTATTCCCGGAATATTTCTTTTTAGTGCATCGATAAAATCCCTTGACGGACCTTTATACCATTCGCCGTGCACCGCGTCCTGTGAAGCAGAATCTACGGCATAATAATCCTCAAAGCCTCTGAAATGGTCAATGCGGACAACATCGTAAACAGCTGAGATTTGCCTCATTCTTTCTATCCACCAGGAAAAGTTATCCTTGCGGTGGCGTGTCCAATCATAGACAGGATTTCCCCACAGCTGTCCGAGCGGCGAATACTCATCGGGCGGACAGCCTGCATAAAGTGCAGGGTTACCTTCATCATCAGTTATGAAAAGTTCATTGTGAAGCCACATTTCGCACGAATCGGCTGAAACATAAATCGGCACATCGCCGATGATTTCAACATTTTTTTCATTTGCATATTTTTTGAGATTATTCCATTGAGTGAAAAAAACAAACTGAACAGCCTTCCATTGACGCATACGCTTGCCAAATCTTGTTTTCAGGCTATTAAGCATATCTACATCAGGAAGGCGGATTTTCTCGTCCCAATCCTTCAGGGATTTCATTTCAAGGCTTTCCTTTACAGCCATAAAAAGTGAATAATCATCAAGCCAGAAGCTGTTTTCTTTTTCAAACGAGTTAAAACCATCACTTTTCAAATCCACTCTTTCAGCTGCCTTCAGAACAAGGTTTATTCTTTCTTTGTAAAGATTACCGTAGTCTACTCTTCCGTCATTCTTCTGAAGCGGAAGATCTTTTTCTTCAATATAACCTGACTGAAACAGCAACATCGGGTCAATATAATAAGGGTTGCCTGCAAAAGCCGAAAAGCATTGATACGGACTGTTTCCGAAGCCAGTATGGCCAAGAGGCAGAATCTGCCAGTAATGCTGACGTGAAGAGGAAAGAAAATCCACAAAATCATACGCTTCTTCGCCGAATGTACCTATACCGTAATCGGACGGCAAAGCACTTATCGGAAGAAGTATACCGCTCGCTCTCAAAATGAATCATCTCCATTGACATATGTTTTTATTTTGCTATAATTATTTAGAAATATTCATATCGGAGGTCTGCTATATGGTTAAGCATATTGTATTCTGGAACGTAAGAGACGATGAAAAGAAAGAAGAAAACATGACAGAAATGAAAAAACGCCTTACTTCCCTTGTCGGAAAGATAGACGGTCTTATCAGTGCTGAGGTCGGATTCAATTACAATCCTAACGGCTACGACCTCGCATTATATTCAATTTTTAAAGATAAGGAAGCCCTTGACTCATATCAGGTACACCCCGAGCATCTTAAGGTTAAGGAATTCGTTCATTCTGTTATCACTGACAGATGCGTTGTTGATTTTGAATTCTGATAAAAAATACTCTTGCCCGTATGAGCAAGAGTATTTTTTATGTTCTGTTTGCTTTTTTGAATGTTTTTACTATAATTGCTAAAACAACTATTCCAAGCAACGGGAATATCGCCGCTGTGAGCATACCCGTTTTCATACCGAGCTGTTCAGTTGTGATTGAAAGGTTCGGTGCAAGTGATGCTGCCCAACCGCTTTGTGAAACTGCATCCACAACAGCTCCAAGCATCTGCGGAGCTATTGAACCGCCGAAATCTCCGCCTGCCGCCATAAGTGCATAAGCAGCGACACCCGGAGCAGGAAATTTTTCTTCCATAAGAATAAGAGTGCCCGGCCAGAGCATAGACGTAAATAGACCAGTCAGTATACACGCCAGCATTGCCAAAACAGAATTCGGAGACAAGCCTGCCACAAGATAGCAAACAAAAGAACCAATCATTCCGAAAAGAAGCACTGAAGTTATGTTTTTGCCGTATTTTGCATAAGCTGTACGTCCCGCACCGAGTAAAACAGCAAAGAGTGCCATACCAAGAATGTCACCTGTAGTCTTTGCTATTCCGAGAGCATTCTCCATGTAACCGGATATCCAGTTTGTCATCGCGTTTTCCGCTGCACTTCCAAAGAAAATACAAAAAACGCAAAGCCACATAGCACCAAGACGTCTTTTTTTCTTTCCTGATGAGTCGCCCTGTGAAATATTCATTTCAGGCATTGGAGAAATACAGAAAAGAATAAACGAAATAATCGGGAACACAGCCCAGAAAAGAGTAAGGTACATCCAATTCTGTGTACCGAAAAGCTTAAGAAAAAGTGTGCTTACAATTACTACAGTTACAACACCGTAAGCATACAGAGAATGTAACATACTCATATCTTTCTCAGGATTTTCCGACGGAATAGCTGCAACAAGCGGACTTAAAAGAACCTCACAAAGTCCTGCCGCAATTGAAAAAACAATTGTTCCGATGACAAACCCTGCATAAGCGTACTGCGGAAAGAACGTCGGCACGAGTGCATAAATCGTAAACCCTAACGAAGTCAGCAACGGCATTATTCTTATTGTCAGCTTGATATTGAAATATTTAGAAAACAATGTGAATATCAGGTCAACTATAAGCTGGGTACAGAAATTTATCAGAACGAGCGTACCGAGCAACGTGTATGAAATTCCGTAGGTTTCACGGAATGTAACAAAAAGCAACGGTGGAAGGCTGAACGCTGACGACATTGCAAGGAATGTATAAAAGCAGGTTCGCTTTGTACGTGTAAAATTTTTAATAGTATCCGACATTTTTACCCCTCATTCAAAACAGACACCCCAAAAGAGTGTCTGTCATCTTTTTCTGAAAATCTTTCTGACCGTCCTCTGCCACTTTCTGTAATATGCAATTTCGAGCATCATCAGTGCCTTATCGTAAAGCATAAATGCGACTATACCAAGCACGACAATAAACGGCAGAAGATATCTTTCACTTTCTTCGAGCAATTCGGTTGAGATGCCGAAAACTGCAATCATGACGCTGTATGCCGCAATAGTAACAATGGTGAAGAAAATGACTTTTAATATTGCGGATATAACCTTTTCAGGCTTATCAAAAAACGGTTTTACAAGCGGATAATAGCCGAGCAGAGCTATGTAAATTCCGACCGCTTCCTTACCGGGTACAACAAGAGCACTTACAACGGCAGTACCGAAATAAACGCTCAAGCCCCATTTCCATCCGCATTCAACAGACATAAAAAGCACAAGCAAAGCCGCCATTGCAGGCAAAGCATATGTGAAATACGGCAGGATTGAGGAAGCAAGCATAACAGCTGTTGAAAGAGCAATACACATTCCGCCCAAGGCGGTTTTCAAGGTATTATTCATAAACACATTCCTTCACTTAACAGCAACGGATAAGGTCGCCGCCCATACATTCACAGCAACAGTCTGCACAGCAGAGTCCCGTACAGATATCGCATCCGTCGCAACCACAGGGGTCACAGCAACCGTTATTGTTGTTTGTGTTTCTTTCCTGACGGTAATGACCCTTTTTTTCTCTGTTGAGCTGTTTAAATGCCGCAGTGTATTCAGGATTCTGCGGATCCATATTATGAGCACGTTCAAAGCTTTCGGCCGCACTTTCAAGCCAACCGCGACGGTGCTGAATTGCACCTTTAAGGTAAAACCACTCGGCATTTCGGCGCTGGTGAGGAATTCCGTCAAGAAGCATTTCCGCATCATCAATTCTTCCTGAGTTAAGCTTTGCTCTTATATCACCGAATTCTGAAGTACCTTCGGTTGTATTAGCCTCATAAGTGTACTGTGCATTTGTATTTGCATATGTGTTGCTTCGGTTTTTGTTGCCGAAGTTCATCACAATTGTATCATAAGCCGCATTGAGCTCATCCATTTTCTGATAGTCGTTGTTGTGAATACGTGCAAGCTCTCTGTATGCTTTTTTTACGTCATCAAGACTTGCACCCTGTTCAAGGCCAAGAACCTCATACGGATTTCTCATTTTCTGTGCCTCCTTTTTTCAGCACTTTCTGCGTAACGGAATAAACTCCGTCGTAGAGTATATTGGTTAATATATCATCAAATCGGAAAATTTTCAATCTTTTATAAGAAATAATAGCTTCGCCGATCGTCAGATTCATCATTTCTTCGCAATATTCTGTGAAGTTTTCATCATCAGCCCGTTTTTTCAGCGGATTGAAGCTTCCGTCTTTAATATCTTCTTCACAGTCGTTGACGGCATCGGTAATATAAACCCACCTGCCGACCATATAGCCGAACTTTCTGAGTGATTCTTTCTCCTCACATTCAATATTATGTACAAGAAGCTCCGAAAGCATTACAGCACTCGGGTCAGCGGCTTCGTCAAGGTTACCGTTGCGTTTTTCAATTTCCTGCTGACGTGCCATCTGTGCTTCAAGAACTTTACAGATATCACCCGTTCTTTTGCAGGCTTTTTTATAAAGATGCTTTGCGTAGGGCATAATAAGCTTGCAAAGGAATCTTTTGAAAAATCCGCTGTCCTGAATATTATCGCACAGCTTATGGTACATCATAAGGATCGTGACATCCGCAGTGTATGCGATATCCTCGTTATCGCAGTTACAGTCAAGACACTTTTTTGCAGGATTAAAGGAACAGTGCGACTGTTTAAATCCCGGACATTGGTTTCGCACAGCCATCCTTACCATAGCAAAAAAAGTAAAATCATAAGAGAGAATGAATCGCGGAATGAAGCCGTAACGCTTACCGAGTGCCTTGCAAAGAGTACAGTATACACCTTTATAAAGCTCGTAGTCCTTAAACTTCATTTCAGGCTTGTGTGCTCTTATGTAGCCTAACACTTCATTCACCCCTTACAATAAGATTTAAAATAAAACAAAGGTTTTGATTTTCCTGCCGCAACCGGGACAGGTTATATGCCTTACACCGCGTTTTTTACTAAGACGAAGATGCTTGTCGCACTGCGGACAGGTACGGAAACGGTGTGTCCTTATCTGTGAAATTCTTATTCCGAGTCTTTTCATTTTTTTGTTCACAACACGTACAAAATCCTGAAAGCGGACACGTACAAGAAAGTTTTCAAACTGCTGTGCTTCATATCCTCTCTTTTCAAGATTCTTTGAAAGGAATCGCATTACGGACACTGCAAGGAATAAAAGTGCAACCGCCCACAAAGAAAAATAAACAAGCCTGTTGAACGTAAAAAACATCTTTATTCCGTTGAAAAGAAGGTACATAAAGACAGTAAACATACCGAGTTTGTCAATGCCGTTTCTGCCGTACATAAAAATTCTGATTTTTTCAATAAATTTCTGCATAGAATTACTTCCCGTTTAAATTATTTGCACTGTTACATATAATACTATACTTGACAAATCGGGTCAAGGTGTTACAATTTTATTAAATTTTATTAAAAGAAGGATTACTATGAAGGTTTTTAATAACTTTTCGGAGCTTGTGGGCAACACACCGCTTATGAAGCTTAATAATTTCTGTAAGAAAAACAAGCTTGAGGCAGAGATTTATGCCAAGCTCGAATATTTTAACCCTGCAGGAAGCATTAAGGACAGAGTAGCTCTTGAAATGATTAATGCCGCTGAAGCTGACGGCACCCTTAAAGAAGGTTCGGTTATTATTGAGCCGACAAGCGGAAATACGGGTATCGGACTTGCGGCAATTGCTGCGGCAAGAGGATACCGTGCAATAATCATAATGCCTGACACAGCGAGCGAAGAGAGAAGAAAGCTTATCAGTGCATACAGTGCCGAGCTTATACTGATTGAAGGTGCAAAAGGTATGGCAGGCTGTGTTGAAAAAGCAGAAGAGCTTAAAGCAACTTTACCGGACAGCATTATTGCGGGTCAGTTCACAAACCCTGCCAATCCTGCGGCCCACCTGAAAACAACGGCACCTGAAATATGGAACGACCTTGAGGGTGAGGTTGATGTTTTTGTTGCAGGAATCGGCACAGGAGGTACAATCAGCGGAAACGCTGAATTTCTTAAAGAAAAGAATCCTTCAATCAGGGTTATCGGTGTTGAGCCAGCCTCCTCACCTCTTATAACTCAGGGAAAAGCCGCAGCTCACAAAATTCAGGGAATCGGAGCTAACTTTATCCCCGAAATTCTCAGAACCGAGCTGATTGACGAAATTATTACCGTCAGCAACGATGATGCATATGATTTTGCACGTCAGGTGACTGAAAGCGAGGGTGTGTTCGTCGGAATTTCTTCGGGTGCGGCACTTTTTGCAGCAACTGAAATCGCAAAAAGAGAGGAAATGAAAGGCAAGAAAATTGTCGTAATCTTCCCTGACGGCGGTTCAAGGTATCTTTCTACTCCCGATTTCATATAATTTCATATAAAAATAAAAGTCCGGTCTCCCGGACTTTTTATTTTTTAAAACATTTTAACAACCTTATAAGCTGTAATTGTTTTGGGATTTTTCTTGGAAAGCTTTCCGTTATAGTGGATTTCAAGAGTGTCGCCTACAACAAGGTCGTCACGTGAAATCTCTTTGCCGTCCTTATCGTAAATTTTCTCTCCGTCCTTGAATTTGATGTAAATTCCGTTTTTGTCATAAAGCTCGGAATATACACCGCCAAGGTCCTGAACCTCAATGATAAATTCACCTTCAAGGCTTTTAAGACTGTATGTAGCCTGAATCGTTGCAACCTCTTCATTCTTATCTGAGCCACATGCAACACAGGCAAAAAGCATAAGAACCGCAAGTGCCAAAGCTGCTATCTTTTTCATAAGCAAACCTCTTATCTCCAGCAAACTCTTACTGTTACGCCGTCCTCTTCGAGGAAGAACTTAGCTTTTGCTGCTCTTGTTTCGTACTCTTCTGCTGAAGTCATTTCAATAAATGAGATTTTACGTTTTGATCCGCCTGCTGTGTTATTGTAAATTGTGTCAACCTTTCGAAGACCTTCAATAAACGCCTGAGCCATTTCAGGAGTCTTGAGGGTAAGCTTTGAGTCAACACGAAGACGGTTTGTATAGTCAGCGTTTACGTTATACTTTGCAAACGCAAGTGTGCCCGGAACGAAGCCTGTACACCACCATGTATTTGTCGGATTTCTTGAAAGAATAAGCTTGTATTCATTTGAGTTTTCTGTTCCGCACTGGTAAACATTCATGCTCTGAAGAAGCTTTGTTTCATCGTCTGCGCAGTTATAGTGAGAACTCGGAGATGAAGTTTCAGGTCTGTTGTAGATACCGATTTCAGCACCTACGAAAACAAGACCGTACTGACCCTTCCAATACTGGATCATCCACTGAAGTCCGTCATAATCGAAGTATACGCGCATTGTATCGTATGAAATTGCAATAACAGGAGCTGATGCATCATAGATTTCATTATAACCGTACTGTCTCTGCCATGCATCCTCAGCTGTGATGAAGCATTTCTCTGTTGTTGAATATTTGAAACCTAAAAGACCTGTATCCTTACCTTCATCGTTTTTGATAGTAAGGTTTCCGTTTGCGTCAATTGTAACATTGTCCCTTACTACAGACTGAACAGCTTCAATTACTTCCTTCATAGTGGGTGCCGGCTTTGTGTTATCTACCTGTTCTTTGTCGGTGCTCGGTATGTTGGTGTTTGTATTACCGTTCGGTTTGTTGTTTGAACCGCCGTTTGAGCCACCGTTCGGTCTGTTATTTGAACCGCCCGAGCTGCCACCGTTTGAACCACCGTTTGAGCTACCACCGTTTGAACCACCTGACACACCGGGAAGCTGAACAAGGTTTCCGTCCTTGTCATAAACTTCGTAGTTACCGTCGTTTGTTCCCCACTTTGTGCCACAATCACCGCAAGTGAAGAAGCCCTTATCGTCGGGGCCTGTGAAGTTAGTTGACTGACATACAGGACAGCCCTGTGTGTTCAATGTGTCGTCAAGTGCAAAGGGATCGTTTGTTGTTTCTTCGGGAATATCAGCCTTACCTACGAAGCTGCATCCCGGTAATACGGTAAGAGCCATCATTGTGATGATGCCGATTACGGCAACTGCTCTTAAGATACCATTCTTATTGAACATATCTGTTACCTCCAAGTCATTTGGATAAATTATATCACAACTATAATCAAATTTCAACACAAACTGACAAATAAATATATTGACTAAATTTGGAAAGAAATATATAATATTTTTGTATGTATTATAATATGAGGTGTTTATATGAATTACACAAATGATGAGAAGCTCCTTAAGATTGTTGACAGTTTTCCTTTCAAAGGCGAACTTGTTGAAATCAAGCCCACAGGTTCAGGTCACATCAACAGCACATTCCTTGTTACCTGCTCAGATTCAAATATGAATTATCAGTATATTCTTCAGCTTATCAACCCCAATGTTTTCAAGAAGCCGGACGAGCTTATGTCCAACGTTATGAACGTTACAAGCTTCCTGAGAAACAAGATTATACTTGACGGCGGTAATCCCGAAAGAGAAACTCTCACTTTCCTTTATACTAAAGACAACTCACCTTACTACAAGGATGAAAATGACGCTTGTTGGAGAGCTTACAATTACATCGGCAGCTGCACAACTTTTGACAAGGTTGACGAGCCGATAAAAATGTTCCGTTCAGCAAAAGCTTTCGGTGTTTTCCAGAAAAGACTCGCTGACTACCCTATTGACAATCTTTTCGAAACTATTCCTAATTTCCACAATACACCGTCACGCTATGAAGCTTTCAGGGAAGCTATTGAAAATAATCTTTCAGGCAGACTTGATGAAGCAAAGGAAGAAATTGAATTTGCACTTTCAAGAGAAGCTGATGCTTCAAAGCTTACAGATATGATCAAAACGGGTGATCTTCCCATCCGTGTTACTCACAACGATACGAAGATCAACAACGTTCTTTTTGACAAAATCACAAACGAGGCTTTCTGCGTTATCGACCTTGACACGGTTATGCCCGGACTTTCACTCTACGACTTCGGTGACAGCATCCGTTCAGGTGCAGTTACATCCGACGAAGACGAAAAGGATCTTGACAAGTTCAATCTTGACCTTGATCTTTACAACGCATATGCTGAAGGCTTCCTTGCCGAGGCTGCTGAGTCACTTACACAGAACGAGGTTGACAACCTTGTTTTCTCTGCAAAGCTTATGACACTTGAATGCGGTGTACGTTTCCTTACAGACTTCCTCAACGGTGACGTTTACTTTAAGACCGATTACCCAGAGCACAACCTTGTAAGATGCCGTACACAGTTCAAGCTCGTAAGAGAAATTGAAGCACACTACGACGAAATGTACAAAACAACAGCCGAGCTTTACAGGAGGGCTATGCTTGAAAAATAAGAAACTCGGTATTCTTATCGCCTGTGTACTCGTTGTTGTTATTGCCATTGTCACTGTTATTTGTGCACCGCTTGTCAGGAATGCATCCGAAAACGGTGTCATCCGCAAATACACTTCGCAGAATCTCAGGAATGTAGATAACGTTGTTCTGCTTTCACATTGTGCGGAAATTGACGGCATGACAAACTCCGTTGCAGGTGTTAAAGAGGCTGTACGTCTTGGTGCGGATGCCGTTGTTGTTGACCTTTGCTTCAGGAACGACGGAACGCCCGTCATCACCGACAACTACGAAAACAGCGAATCAGCCACCACTCTTGAAGAGCTTTTTGTTGCAATGAACGCTGACGGTTTCAAAGACATCATAATCTATCTTAACATCGTTCAGCTTTCCGAGATGAACAAGCTCAATACAATCACAATCAAGCACAATATGGTCAGCCGTACCTTCATTGCAGGTATTGATAAAGCACATTACGGAATGATTACTTCGGACAGCACAATTATTCCTTTCCTGCTGAAATATGAACTGACCGAAGAAGATAATGATGCTATCACAGACGGAAGCTTTTCGGCACCGGAATGCATTGCAGAATACGGTGCAAGCGGACTTGAAATCAGTGCAAAGGATGCAACAAGCGAAACAATCAACACTTTAAATGATTTCGGAATTCCGTTCATTGTTTCGGGAATTGATTCGGTTGAAAACTTCTGTGAACCGCTTCTTAACGGTGCATCAACCGTTTATGTGAATGATATCGAAAAATATTCAAAACTGCTTGATGACTGGACGATCTCCATGCAGGAAAGACACAGCATTTCTGTTGAGCAATCTTTGGCAGAATTAAAAAAGAATAAACAATAAACAAAAAACAGCGTATTTATGAAAAAATCATAGATACGCTGTAATTTTTTGCTGTATTTTATGAAAGCTTGTGAATGAACAAACCGCTCATAAGCTTAGGCTCGAACCAGGTTGATTTAGGAGGCATAAGCTCCCCTGCATCTGCAATATCCATAAGGTCATCAAGCGTTGTCGGATACATTGAGAATGCAATCTTCATATCGGTATTTACCCTTCTTTCAAGCTCGCCGAGTCCGCGGATACCGCCGATGAAGTCAATGCGCTTGTCTGTTCTCGGATCTTCAATTCCGAAAATCGGAGCGATAACATTTTTCTGAAGAATTGAAACATCAAGCTGATCAACAGGATCTTTCGGATCGAATGTACCGTCCTTCGCTGTGAGCTTGTACCATGTTCCGTCAAGAAGCATACCGAATGTGTGCTTTGCTTCGGGCTTATAAGCTTCTGTACCGACAGCTTCAACATCGAACACTTCAGCAATTTTTGCCATGAACTCTTCGTTAGTATAACCGTTGAGATCCTTCATTACACGGTTATAGTCCATAATCTCAAGCTCGTTTCTCGGGAAAAGAACTGCAAGGAAGAAATTGAACTCCTCTTCACCTGTATAGTCAGGATTCTGCTCACGGCGCATTTTGCCAACCTTAACTGCAGAAGCTGCTCTGTGGTGACCGTCCGCAATGTAAAGATAATCGATAGCTGCAAACTTTTCGGTAAGCACTGCCAAGGTTTCGGGGCAGTCAATTACCCATACTGTATTGCTCACACCGTCGGATACAAAATCATAGACAGGGTCGTGCTCTGTCTTCCACTTTTCAACAAGGTTGTTGATGAAATCATCCTCACGGTAGGTAAGGAAAATCGGACCTGTATTGGCATCACAGTAATCAACATGATTGATTCTATCAGCTTCTTTATCGGCACGTGTAAGCTCGTGCTTTTTAATAACGTTATTGATGTAGTCATCAATTGCGGTGCAACCGACAAGACCTGTCTGGCTTCTGCCGTTCATAATCTGGCGGTAGATATAAATACAGGGAACTGCGTCCTCCTTACAGATACCGTCAGTTACAAGTTTATCAAGATTTTCTCTTGCTTTGAGATAAACTGATTTGTCATAAATATCGATACTTTTATCAAGATCAACTTCCGCTTTGTCAACGTGAAGAAATGAATAAGGCTTTCCCTTAACCATTTCCCTCGCCTCATCGCTGTTCATAACGTCATAAGGTAATGCAGCAACAGCCTCTGCCTTATCAGGCACGGGTCTTATTGCCCTGAACGGTTTGAAAATTGCCATAAAGACTCTCCTTTAAGAAAGATTGCATAATAATTTTACTATACCCCAAAACCTTTGTCAATAAAAAAGAAAAGCTGCTTTTCCTGAAGTGAACCCCAAAGATTAGACAAAAATAAATATTATATTGTTTGCGAATGAGTTCGGTATTGTACCGGACTCATTCCTTTTAGTTTCAGGGAAATTCTTTCGTTGTTGTAGTAATGAATATATTTCTTTAATTCATCAACAAAAGCGTTAACGCTTTCAAATTTTTCTCCGTAGAACATCTCAACCTTTAATCTGCCAAAGAAATTTTCCATAGCGCCATTATCCATACAGTTACCTTTTCTAGACATACTTTGAGTAATGTTATGCTCTGCTAATAAGCGTTGATATTCAGCGTGTTGGTATTGCCAACCTTGGTCAGAATGGAATATTGGTGTTGCGTCAGCAGGAAGTTGTTCAAACAAACCATTAAGCATTTCTCTAACCTGTTCTAAATTAGGACTTGTTGAAATGGAATAGGATACAATTTCATTGTTGAATAAATCTAAAACAGGTGAAAGATATACTTTCTCATCACCAATCTTAAACTGCGTAACATCAGTTGTTATCTTTTCAAATGGCTTATCAGCTTTGAAATCTCTTTTAAGTAAATTGTCAGTAACTTTACCAACAGTACCTTTGTATGAATGGTATTTATCGTTTTTGCGTTGTTTACCTTTCAATCCAAGTTGATTCATTAGTTTTTGTACGGTTTTGTGGTTAATTACATAACCTTTATTACGCATGGCAATTGTGATTCTACGGTATCCGTATCTACCTTTGTTAGTGTTGTAAATTTCTAATATTTCTTGTTTTTCGCACTCGTACTTATCCTGATCTAAATGTTTCAGATAATAGTAGAATGTGCTACGAGCCAAACCGGATAGTTGCAGCAAGTCATTTAATGGATATTCTCGCCTTAATTCATTGACTATTGCTGCTTTTTCCTTTCCTCTTGCAACCTTTTCTGAACTAAGGCATCGAGTTTTTTTAAGTATTCTATCTCCATGCGAAGTCGTTGATTTTCGGCAATTAAATCTTCCTCAACCTTTTTATCCAATTTAGGTGGTCTGCCTTTCCTTGTGCCACTGGCGGCACAAGCTCTGCCTCGTCTTTCCTTCATAAGACCTTCGGCTCCTTCTTCCAAGTATATGCGTTCCCACCGTTGTAACATATTTCTGGCTCCGCCAGTTTTATCATTTCCTAACTCATATTTTCTTACTGTTTCGTGATAACTCAAATGGTGTTCTCGCATATCCATTATAACACCTATTTTAAATTCTGCACTATATACTTTATTTTTCCTTCCTGTTTTACCCATAAAAAATATGCACCTCCAAAAGTGTCTAACTTTTGGGGTGCATATCA